>JAZRSX010000029.1:0-26904 GCA_045651725.1 Christensenellaceae bacterium | reverse complement strand
TCCTTTGGCGGTTCAACCTTGAAGCACAATCTTTCCTTTGATACGGGATGAGTAAAAGCAAGAGAAGTTGCCCAAAGCGCAAGTTTTCCCTTTTTAGCATTTTCACCGCCATAACGCATATCTCCGTATACTGGCGTGCTAATGTTTGACATTTGCACTCTTATTTGATGGCTTCTTCCCGTATGTAGTTTAATTTGCGCTAGCGATAATCCGTTTGCCTCTTCAACTATACTATATTCAAGTTCGGCGTATTTTGCGCCTTCAACAGTTTGACCGCAAACGTATACGGTATTTGTTATTGCGTTCTTTTTAAGATAGTTTTTTAAAGTTTGCCTTTTAACTTGTAAACTACCCACTAAAACCGCGTAATAAGTTTTTTCAAAATCGCCGTTTTTCATTTGTTCTGAAAGTCTTGCCGCCGCTTTTGACGTCTTTGCAAAAACCATAACGCCACCCGTTGGTCTATCCAAGCGGTGAACAAGCCCGATATAGACGTTGCCCGGTTTATTATCGCGCACCTTTATATATTCTTTAATGCGCGTAAGCATATCTATATCTTTGCTTTCGTCTGCACAAGACGGCATATTTTGTTCTTTAACGACAACTATAACGTGGTTGTCTTCATAAATAATAAGGGGGTTTTCCATAAAATCTCCTTTGTTATATAGTTTCGCCGTTAGTCCACATTCCCGAACAGCCACAAGGAAGCGCAATTCCTTCGTCCGTTGGCAAGCCGACTTCGTACGCGTCTATTTTACCGCCGTAATCTTTCATATTAAGCGCTAAAATGTTTTTAATAACTTGCGGTTGCAAACCCGTTGTGTAACTGTTTATTAAGAAAAATAGCGGATTGTCGCTTAACACTTCTATACAAGTTTTTACAAGGTTAAAAAGTTCGTTTTCTATCTTCCAAGTTTCGCCGTTTGGACCTCTGCCGTAACTTGGGGGGTCCATAATTATAGCGTCGTATTTTTTACCGCGCCTAATTTCGCGCTTTACGAATTTTAAACAGTCGTCAACGATAAACCTAACCTTCGTGTTATCGACGTTTGAAAGCCTACAATTTTCGCCCGCCCTTTCAACCATACCTTTGGCTGCGTCTACGTGGCAAACCGACGCGCCCGCCTTTAAGCAAGCAACGGTTGCGCCACCCGTATATGCGAATAAGTTTAAAACGCTTATAGGTCTATTTGCGTTTTTGATAAGATTTGACATCTTGTCCCAATTAACGGCTTGTTCGGGGAATAAACCCGTATGTTTAAAACCCATAGGTTTTATTAAAAATTTAAGTTCGTTATAGCAAACGGTCCACTCTTGTGGCATTGATTTTTTAATATCCCACTTTCCGCCACCCGTTTCACTGCGAACGTATTTGGCGTTAAGCCCTTTATACCCGTCCATATCAACGGAATTTGGCCATATAACTTGTGGGTCGGGGCGAAGAAGTACGACGCCTTTCCAACTTTCAAGTTTATAGCCGTTACCCGTCGCTATAACTTTATAATCTTTCCATTTAGTGGCAAGTTCCATTTTTTACCGCCTATATTTTTTCTACGCCTATAACTAATTTTTCGTTAGAGATATTCCACTCTTTTTTATAACCCTTAACTTCGCTAGTTATAGTTAAGTTTTGGGCTAAAACGTCTTCGCAAATGCTATCTTTATTATTCGTTAACACTTTTAAAGCGTTACCAGACGCGTCGCAATACAAGTTAATTCTATCAACGACTTCAAAGCCCGCCTCTTTACGCATAGTTTGAATTTTAGAAACGATTTCCCTTTCAATACCTTCAAGTAAAAGTTCTTCGTCAATATTCGTGTCTAAAACGACGGTTACGCCGTTTTCTTCTGCCGAAATATAACCCGCTTTACTTTCAGAAGAAATTAAAAGGTCGGAAAGCGAAAATTCAACTTCGCCACCTAAAAGTTCAACTTTAAAGGTTTCGCCCGATTTTACCGTGTTTACTACCAAAGATGCGTCGCAAGTTTCAAGGAAGTTTTTAATTGCGCCGAGTTTTGCGCCGTATTTTGGTCCAAGCGTCTTTAATTGTGGCTTAATTTTATATGATACTAAATTGTCGGTAGCGTCTAAAATTTCTATATTTTTAACGTTTAATTCGTCACGCGAAATAGTTAAAAGGTCTTCGTTTAAGTCAACTGCCCTTTGAGTTGAAACGTAAACCGTTCTTAATGGTTGGCGGTTTTTAACGTTTGCCGTATTACGACAAGCGCGACCTGCAACGACGATATCTAAAACTACTGCCATACCGTCTTCTAATTTTTTATCAACGGCGGACGCGTCGTATTTAGGGAAGTCGCAAAGGTGAACCGATTTTGGCGCGTCTTTATAGAAATTAGGCACAAGGTTTTGATACATACTTTCCGCCATAAAAGGAACGTATGGCGCGGATAATTTAGCAAGCGTTACTAAAATAGTGTAAAGAGTTGTGTAAGCCGAAATTTTATCTTCGGTCATTTCCTTGCCCCAATATCTTTCCCTACCGCGACGGATATACCAGTTTGAAAGTTCGTCAACGTATTCTTGTAACGTTCTTGAAGTTTCAAAAATTTGGTATTTATCTAAACCTTCGTCTACGGTTTTAATTAAGGTGTTAAGTTTAGAAAGCGCCCACTTGTCCATAAGCGATAATTTGCAATTTTCTAAACTGTAATTTGCAGGGTTGTAGCCGTCGATATCGGCATATAAAACGAAGAAAGCGTAAGCGTTCCACAACGTACCCATAAACTTGCGTTGCGCTTCTGATACGGCTTCTTCATAAAATCTTGATGGTAACCATGGCGAAGAACTCGTATAGAAATACCACCTTACAGCGTCAGCGCCTTGCTTGTCTAAAACAGTCCAAGGGTCAACTACGTTACCTATGTGTTTAGACATTTTAATGCCGTTTTTATCGTTAACGTGCCCTAAAACTATACAGTTTTTGAAAGAAGACTTGCCAAATAAAAGCGTAGAAATTACTAAAAGAGTATAGAACCAACCTCTTGTTTGGTCGATAGCTTCGCTTATAAAGTCCGCTGGGAATTGTTTTTCAAAAAGTTCTTGATTTTCAAACGGATAGTGAAGTTGTGCAAAAGGCATTGAGCCAGAGTCAAACCAACAGTCGATAACGTCTTTAACCCTAGACATAGTGCCACCGCACTCGCAAGCAAAAGTAGGCTCGTCAATATAAGGTCTATGAAGTTCAATATCGCCTTTAAGAGAGCAAAGGTCTTTAAGTTCTTGCTTTGAACCTATAACGTGAACTTTGCCACACTTGTCACAAGTCCAAACGGGAAGTGGCGTACCCCAGTATCTTTCTCTTGAAAGACCCCAGTCGATAACGTTTTCAAGGAAATTACCCATACGCCCCGATTTAATAGTTTCGGGCATCCAGTTTACAGAGTTGTTTGACTCAATAAGTTCGTCTTTAATAGCCGTTGTTTTTATAAACCAACTTGCACGCGCATAGTAGATAAGCGGTGTGTTACAACGCCAACAGAAAGGATAACTGTGCGTAAAGTCCATAGCCTTAAACAATAAACCGCGCTTTTCAAGGTCGGCGATAATTAACTTGTCGGCATCTTTAACGAATACGCCTGCAATTTCGCCACATTCTTCCGTCATTTTACCGCGACTATCAACAAGATTTACAAACGCTATGCCGTATTTTTTGCACACGCGTGAGTCGTCTTCACCGAAAGCGGGCGCATTGTGAACAATACCCGTACCGTCTTCCATAGTAACGTAATCGTCTTCAACGCAAAGGTATGCTTTTTCGTATGAAGGTATTTTTGCGTAACTATAAAGTGGTTCGTATTCGCAATTCTCGTATTCTTTACCCGTCTTAACGCCTAAAACCTCGTATTCTTCAAAAAGTGCAGGCACTAATTTTTCGGCAAGGATATATTTAGTTCCGTCTTTTGCCTTAATGGTTGCGTAGTTTTCTTTTGCGTTAAAGCAAAGCGCTACGTTTGATGGAAGAGTCCAAGGCGTAGTCGTCCACGCCAAGAAGTAAAGGTTATCTTCCCCTTTAACTTTAAACTTAACGTATACGGACTTTTCGGTTACGTCTTTATACCCTTGCGCAACTTCGTGCGAAGAAAGAGCCGTTCCACAGCGTGGGCAATAAGGCACGATTTTATAGCCTTTGTATAAAAGCCCCTTTTCCCAAATCTTTTTAAGCGCCCACCATTCCGATTCAATGTAATCGTCGTGATAAGTTACGTAAGGATTGTCCATATCGCACCAAAAACCTAAACGGTCCGACATTTCTTTCCATTCACTCGTATATTTAAACACCGAATTTTTGCACTCTTTAATAAATTCTTCTATGCCGTAATTTTCAATGTCTTGCTTGCCGTCAAGCCCTAATTTCTTTTCAACTTCAAGTTCAACGGGAAGACCGTGAGTATCCCAACCCGCTTTTCTTAAAACGTGTTTGCCTTTCATAGTTTGATATCTTGGTATAATATCTTTCATAACACGCGTTAAAACGTGACCTATGTGTGGCTTGCCGTTTGCAGTTGGCGGACCGTCGTAAAAGCAAAATTCTTCGTTGCCTTCGTTCTTCTTAATACTCTCTTCAAATATACGGTTTTCGTTCCAAAATTTGATGATTTCTTTTTCTCTGTCTAAAAAGTTGAGGTTTGTGTCTACTTTTTTATACATTTCTATCTCCTTTAAAACATTGAGCACTTTGTTTCAATAAAATAAAAAAAGCCTATTCGTAAAGAGACGAATAAACCGCGGTACCACTCTAATTAAGCAAAAAACTATTTTGCTTATCTTTAAACATTTAACGCATTGTTTACGGACGCGCTTACTGTAAGTTCAGCGCATCGGCTATAAAGTGATAAGTTTAACAAGTTGCCGTCGGGTTTCACCGCATCCCGTACTCTCTATTATGGCAAAGGGTTTGTTAAACCGTCTTTAATCAAAGCCTTTAAAGTGTATTTTATTGTCGTTTTATATATTTTAACAAATAAATTATATTAAGTAAAGCAAAAACACGATATTTTTGCAATCAAATGCTTGATTATTCGCCAAATTTATTATAAAATTATATTGCTACGATAGGTGGGGAGTTAGCGGTGCCCTGTAACTTGCAATCCGCTATAGCAAGACTGAACACCCTTCTAGGTTTGATTTATGGAACGTAGCCCAAAACAAGTGGCGTTGATTATAAGGTCTTATGCAATTGTTTCCTGTGAACCGTGTCAGGATAGGAATATAGCAGCACTAAACAGATAAAACGATGTGCCATAAGGTAGCTTTATAGGAGTTAACTATTTTGAAAGCAGTTCGGTAAGTTTCATCAAAAAGGGCTCGTAGTAATTTTATAAAGGTAGGTTTTAGCAACTGCTGTTAAAACCTTTTTTAATAGGTATGATAAAATCTAATTTGCAAACCATTTTTAACGAAGTTAGTAACGGCAATAACTACGGCGAACCCGTAACCGTTGTTGGCGCAACTAAATTTCAACCGCTTGAAAAAATCAACGAAGCCATATCTTGCGGTTTAAAAGATATCGGTGAAAATAAAGCGCAAGAATTTAGGGATAAGTTTGACGGCGTTTTGCCCGTCAACTATCACTTTTTTGGCAGACTTCAAAAAAATAAAATTAAATATTTGGTCGGCAAAGTTTATCTTATCCATAGCGTTGACAGCGTAGAGTTGATTGAAGAAATTAACCGCCAAAGCATAGCAAAAAATACCGTTACTAATATTTTGTTAGAAATCAATTTGGGCGAAGAGCAAAAAGGCGGTTTTTCTTTTGAAAAAGCCGAAGAAACGCTAAAAAATAGCAAAGAGTATTTAGGCGTTAAAATACTTGGTTTTATGGCAATGTTACCCAACAGTAACGATGAAGAAATTTTAATACCTTTGCTTAAAAAACTACGCGCTTTTTACGATAATTTTAAAGAAACTTTCGGGTTAAAATATTTGTCGGTAGGTATGTCTAACGACTATTTGCTTGCGATAAAATACGGCAGTAATATGGTTAGAATAGGCACTAAAATTTTTGGTGAAAGGTATTGAAAAGTCTAGGCAAAGTAAACGGCGGTTTACAAGGCGCGAAAGATATAGAAACTGTGTATCCTAAAACTTTAACTGACTTGCAAGACGTTATAACCCAAATAAAAACAAGCGAAATTTTAGTTGGCATTTCCCTTTTAAAACAAAAGGATAAGCAACGCTTTTTAGATATTTTGTGCGGTGCTTGTTATGCGTTAAACAAAGGCATTTGCCCACTTAATAAAGAAATTTATTTAATAGTTGATAAACGATAAAAAATCCAAAGTAGCCTACGCTATTTTGGATTTTTTTAATTCTATTTAGTTACGGCGATTTCTTTTTTAATTTCGTTTAGTTTTTGGTAACGCTTTTTAGTTGCCAAACCACCGCGAATATGCCTTTCTTCTAAATTCTTTTTTAAAACGGCTTTTACTTGACGATATAAATTTGCGTCTAGATAATAGAGTTTAATCGTCATATCTTTATGTACGGTTGACTTACCTATTAAAAACGCTTTTGCCGTTTTTCTTACCGTTGCGTTGTGCTGTAAAATATATTTTGCTTCGTCTAAAATTCTTTGATTTTTATTTTCAATAAACATAACTTCACCAACTAGTAAAATATATGCTTTATAAAAATAATATATGTTAATTTGCTTTTAGCATTTTGACGGGTTTTAGCGCCTTTTTGTTTCTATACGCCGTTTTTCCTAGCAAATAGACGTTTAAAGTTATTCCGTCAATAAGCGATTTTACTATTAAATATAACCAACTTAAAAAGACTAAAATAGTTGCTATTGCCCCGTATATTTCGCTATACATAGCAAAATATTTTATATAAATAAAAAACACCACGCTTGATATAAGCGAAACTGCCGAAGTATAAGCACTTCCTATTATAATTTCTCTTAATGAAATTCTATATGGACATACGTAAAAATTTACTACTATCGAAAACAAAAAAGTTGCAATAATTATTACGAAAACGTTTACAAACGGATACACCGCCCCACTTATTTTTGCCTTTAACAGTGGCGTTAAAAAGACGTAAATCGTTGAAAGCATACAAAATGCGCAAATGATTAAAAAGGTAACAATTATTGAAGTTGCCCTTTTAAAAAATGAGTTTTTTGACGTGTAATTATATATAAATTCGCCACTTGATTTTAAGTGAAACATAATGTTTGCAGAAGAATATAAAGCAATAAAAGCGACTATAATATTACCCGTTTTACCTAGTTTTGTTGCCGTTTCCGTAACGTAAAGCGCAACGTCAGTTAACTGCGGATATACAAACGGCTTAATAACGTCTATCAACTCTTTGCCTATAAAAGACAAAATTAAACTGCATAAATACGCCATAGGCACAATGCCAAATAGCGTAAAATACACGATTGAACCCGACAACGTCGCGCTTTTTTTAGTTCTTGAAAACCTAAAATATTCGTTTAGATTAAAGCCTTTAAAGTTCATATTTTAAGTATGCCAACTTTTATCGTTTTTAAGCAAAAAATTAAGTATTTTAATTAAAATTAAACTAAATTTTATGATACCAAGGGGTTTTGATAAACTATATTACAATTTATCTTTGCCTTTATTTACGTTTGACGATACGCATATTGAATAACAAACAAGCCGTTATTTGCATAACGGCTTTTATTTTAACTGCTAAATTTTTTTAGTTCTTTTTTAAGGCGTTCAACTATCTTTTTTTCTAGGCGCGATATGTACGATTGCGATATTCCAAGCATATCGGCAACTTCTTTTTGCGTAAGTTCTTCTTCGCCGTCTAAACCAAACCGCAAGTTCATAATTTGCCTTTCGCGAACGTTAAGTTTTTCTAGCGCACCGCGTAAAACTTTTTTTTCGGCACTATCTTCGCTATTTTTATAAACTATTTCAGGGTCTGTGCCTAAAATATCGGATAGCAAAAGTTTGTTGCCTTCATAGTCGACGTTAAGCGGTTCGTCAAGTGAAACTTCGCCTTTTAGTTTAGAAACCTTGCGCAAGTGCATTAAAATTTCGTTTTCTATGCACCTTGACGCATAAGTTGCAAGTTTAATGTTTTTATCGCTATTAAACGTGTTTACGGATTTAATTAAACCTATCGTGCCAACTGATATTAAGTCGTCTAAATCAACGCCCGTGTTGTCAAACTTTCTTGCAATATACACTACGAGCCTTAAATTATGCTCTATAAGTTCGGCTTTTACGCCCTGTTTACCGCATAAAAGTTCGTTAATTTTTTCTTGTTCTTCTTCGCTCGTATACGCTTTTGGCAAAATTTCGCTACCACTTAAATAAAAAATGGCGTTTTCGTGCCGTTTAAAAATTCTTTTAAAAAAGTTTTTTATTTTTAATAATAACTTCATAACTCTCCTTAAAACAACGCTGGGTGCAATAAAAGGTCGTATTCGTTAGCGTAAAATTCTTGGCTAGATAACCCTATTATTACGTTTTTTATGGTGTTTATATTTTCGCCGTTATAAATAATCAATTTGTCTACTATATATAAATTTACGCTTCCGTTTCCGCTTATCGTAGAGTAATTTATACTTCCGCTAAACTTTAACTTTTGTTGGCTTAATTTTTTTGACAGTTTTTTCGACGCTATAATAATAGGTAGTCCGCTAGCGTTTTCGTATAAGTGATTTCCGCTATCTATAAAGCCCGTAACAGAGTATCTTTTGCCGTTTATAACCATTACGCACTTTCGTTTAAACGTTGAAATATCTTTGTTTGTTAAAATTACCCGTATTAGTTTTGTAAAGAGTAAATAGCACGAATAAACTATTAAAATTGAAATTCCTATGGGCATAAAAGAGTTGTAGTTAAGTGAAAAATAGACTTCGTAATTTACGCCTGCAAAAAAGAAAATTGCAATGATAATTCCGCCCATTAAAAAGGTATAAAGCATAAAAAACAAGTAGTTAAGCGCAAACTTTTTTAAAGAAAAATACGATATAGAAGTTCTTGCCAAAATAGCGCCCAACAAAATTTTTACAATAAAGTTATAAGCCGTTTTTAAGTTTAAAAGTGGCATTATAACGGCAAAAACAACGCCTATTAAAGAAGATATAAAAATTCTAAAAAAACTGCTTTTAACCCGTATAGTTGCCGTTGACAGTTTTAGTAAAATAAAGTCTATAATTAAATTGTCTAATATAACGTATTCTATATACACTTGCATTAGAAACAATTTTACAATAAAAGCGCAATAAAAAAAGAGTACATTTTGTAATAACGTACTCTTTTTTGTCTATTAAACAAATTATTCTTCTTCATTTACAAGATATGGAAAGGTGCTTTGCTCGTCGGTTAAGTTTTCGCAAGTTTTTTTATCGTCAAACTTATCCGTGCCAAGCATCATATAAACGTCGCTAAACTTTACGCCCATATCTAAGTTTCCAACAAAACCCATTTCACGAACTTTTATATTCGTTACAAAGCCTATGCTAAACTTTTTATTGTAAGACGTGCCTTCATACTTTTTGTCGCCGTCGTCAACGTCGTAAATCTTAATCCAACCGTCGCTACTTGCTTTTAAATCTTTGGCGTTTAAAGTAAATTGCTTTATTTCTTTACCCGAACCGCCTTCGCCTTGTCTTATAAATATAGTAGTAGTGGCTTCTTTAAAATCCGAAAGGTTTAGCCAAATTTCGTTGATGCCTTCGTTGTTTGTTACCGTCGTTTCAGCAACGATATACGAAATGGCGCGTACGCCTTTTTCTTCATCAACTAATTGTTCTGGTTTCCAAAATGTTTTTGGGCAACCCTTTTTATCGTATGAGCCGTTAAACGTTGAAAGCACCCATTTGTGATAGCACTTTGGGTTTGCAGGCGCAAATGAATCGATAAAGAAACCTGCCGTAATTACTAGTAGCAAAACGAACGCGCAAATTGCGCTTATCTTCAATGTTTTTAGTGTAAAAAATTTTTTCATATTATCCTTTTGCGAGTTTTTCTAATTCGCGCATAAACGTAGAAATGTCTTTAAACGAACGGTAAACGGACGCAAACCTTACGTATGCAACTTCGTCGATTTCTTTAAGTCCGTTCATAACCATTTCACCTATTTCTTTTGAAGTAACTTCTTGGTCAAGCGTATTATAAACTTGTTTTTGCACGTCTTCAACAAGTTTGTCAATTTTAAACATAGGCACAGGGCGTTTTTCACAAGCCTTAATTATGCCACTTTTAATTTTGCTTGGGTCAAAGACTTCTCTATTTCCGCCGTTTTTAATAACTAGAACGGGGGTTGTTTCAACAGTTTCGTAAGTAGTAAATCGCCTACCGCATTTTATACACTCTCTACGACGGCGTATCATAGTATTTTCGTCTGTTGAACGAGAATCTATAACTTTACTCTCTACGCAACCGCAATACATACATTTCATAATTAAACCTCTTATCCTTTTTTATAATTTTAACATATTTATATTTTTTTGCAAGTGGTTTCGTAGCATTTTTTAAAAATTACCACGTTATTTTGTGTTTTTTGGCTTATTTGACGACAATTTGTTGTGATATACGCCTTTTTTGTCAAATTCGCCTAAAACAACCTTTTTATGGTTTTTTTGCCCTTTTTTGAAATTTTGATTGTTTTGAGTTTCTAACCCCGCTAAAACGTACGCTTTTTTAATAGTATCTTTATTTTTTGGCAATCTATACTGCAACAATGCTCTTTGCATGCGTTTTTCTTCTTTTGACGACGGCACGTATATAGGTTTTAAAGTGTCGGGGTCAACGCCCGTATAGTACATACAAGTTGCCCTTGTTGACGGCGTTGGGTAAAAATCTTGCACTTGCTCTGGCATATAGTTAATGCTTTTTAAGTAATCCGTAAGTTTAATTGCGTCGCTAAGTTTACACCCTGGGTGCGAAGAAATTAAGTAAGGCACTAAAAACTGCTTTTTGCCTTCGCTTTCGTTAATTTCTTTATACCTTTTGGCAAAATCTTTATACACGCTAAAAGACGGCTTGTTCATCGCCTTTAAGACGTCGTCCGACGTGTGTTCGGGGGCAACTTTAAGTTGTCCGCTAACGTGGTGCTTTACAAGTTCTTTTAAGACGTTTTTGTTTGCGTCGTACATAACGTAGTCGTATCTTATGCCACTTCGTATAAATACTTTTTTAACGCCGTCTATTTGCCTACATTTTCTTAATAAGTTTAAAAATCCGCTGTGGTCAACTTCTAGGTTTTTGCAAGGCTTGTTTCCTATGCAATAGCGGTCTTTACAAACACCGCATTTTAGTTGGTTTTTGCAAGACGGCTCTCTAAAATTAGCCGATGGCCCAGAAAGGTCGTGGATATAACCTTTAAAATCTTTATCTTTTGTTAAAAGTTTTATTTCTTCTATAATTGAATCGTCACTACGCTTTTGTATTGCGCGCCCTTGGTGATAGTTTATGGCGCAAAAAGAACAACTGCCAAAACAACCCCTGTGGCTTGTTACCGAAAACTTTACTTCTTCAATAGACTTTATACCGCCTTCGCTTTCGTAACTAGGATGATAAGTGCGCATATATGGTAAAGAATAAATTTTATCCATTTGCTCTATCGTAAGCGGATAAGACGGTTTGTTTTGAAGCACAATTTCGCCATTACTTTGAAGTTGAAATAATACGCTTGCGTTTCGCGCGTCTGTATTTCTACTTTCTTCTTTAAACGATTTTGCGTAGTTTAACTTGTCGCTTACAATATCAAAATAACTTGGTAGTTTTATATAGCCCTTTGATAAAAATTCGCTTTCTTTACTTTTATCGCACCTTACCATAGTGCCGTTTACGTCTTTTATTTTTTCTAGCGGTATGCCCTTTTTAAGAAGTTTTAAAATATCCCAAATAGGATTTTCGCCCATGCCGTAAATAAGTAAGTCCGCATCGCTGTCGGTTAGTATTGACGGCATAATTTTATCCGCCCAATAATCGTAGTGCGAAAAACGGCGTAGCGACGCTTCTATTCCACCTATTATAACGAAATTGTTTGGAAATAGGCGTTTTAAGGTTTTAGCGTACACACTAACCTGTCTATCGGGTCGCTTTCCGCTTTTGCTTTTTGGCGAATACACGTCTTCTTGCCTTTTCTTTTTTGCAACGGTATAGTTGTTAACCATACTGTCTACAACACCGCCACTAACTAAATAAGCGTATTTTGGAGTGGGAAAAGCAAAATAATCTTCGTCTTTTAAAGGTTGCGGAATAATGCCGATACTAAACCCTTCGCTTTCTATAAGGCGGGATATTACGGCGTGTCCATATGTAGGGTGGTCAACGTAGGCATCGCAAGAAATCATTACGAAGTCTAACTGCTTGTTCCCCGTTTCTTTTTTTGATATAGGTAAAAACATAATATTAAAATTTTTATACATACTTTTCGTATGCTAACTTTTCTAAGAATTGCCGTTGTAACATACGTGCTTGCAATTAACGTTTACTCTTTTATTCTTATATCGCTACAAAAAAAGCAAGTAGACGAAAGAACAAAATCGACCATTAAAGACGCAAAGTTATTCGTTACCGGTCTTTTAGGCGGTGCGCTTGGAATATACGTTGCTATGTTTATATATTCGTATCGCTTGCAAAATCTATTTTTAATGGTGTTTATGCCACTTCTTATAGTTTTAAACTTTTACCTTTTAATAGTTGGCTTTACGAATAATTTCGGCTTTGTTTACGATACGGCCGTCATTTGTTTTTTTGAGTAGGAAATATTCTTGAAATCAATTCTTCGGTAGCGTCGTAACCCGATTGGTCTAAACGGAATTTTCTTGCCGCCGTTTCTATAATTACGGGTATGTTTCTGCCCGGTTTTACAGGCAAAGTTATTTTTGGCAAGTTTATGCCTAAAATGTCTTCTTGTTGTTTTGTGCCTAGCCTATCGTATTCACCGTTATCGTCCCATTTTACAAGTTCAACGACCATATCGACAGTTTTGGCTTGCCTTACCGAACCTGGACCGTAAGTTTTTTGGACGTTGATAATTCCAAGCCCCCTAACTTCCATATAAAATTGAATATTTACGGGGGGTTTTCCTATTAAACTTTCGCCCATATTTTTTATTACGACAGAGTCGTCGGCAATAAGTCTGTGTCCGCGCGTTATAAGTTCAAGCGCCGTTTCACTTTTACCTATGCCCGCTTTACCCGTTATAAGTATGCCTATACCGAATACTTCCACAAAAACTGCGTGTAAAGTTGAAGTTGGCGCTAAAAGTTCGCTTTGATATATTATGAGTTCGTGAACGATTACAGCGCTTATTTGTTTAGATAAAAATATAGGGCAAGCGTATTTTTTAGCGTAAAATAATAAGTCGCTTGTAACTTCTAAATTATTTGCAACTACTAAACAAGGTATGTCTCTTTTAAAGAGTTCGTCTAAATTCTTATGGCGCTCGTTTTCGTCCATTTTAGATAAATAATCGTGTTCGGCATTGCCTATAAGTTGCACTCTTTTATGGTCAAATTTATTAAAATACCCCGTTAGTTGTAACCCCGGACGCGCTACGCAAATTGAAGAAAGAGTTACCGTGCCCCTTCCTTCGTAAATTACTTCTAAATTCAAAGCCTTTGCAAAACTATTTACGCTAACCGTTTCCGTATGCACGTTAAGGTCTGTTTTTTCGGTGTTAAAAACTTCCATTTGAAAAATACTCCTTTATCTTTAACGCTAATTTTTCGCCTATTCCGTCAACGCTACATAGCATCGTAATCGTTGCGTTTTTTATAGACTGTATATCTTTAAACTCGTTCATTAAAGCATCTCTTTTTTGTTTGCCTATGCCGTCAATTTTACTCAAAACCGATTTTAAAGAGTTTGCCGTATGCAAGTTTCTATTAAAGGTTACCGCAAAGCGATGCGCCTCGTCTCTTAAACGCTGTAACATTTTTAAGCAATAGTCGGTTTTGGGTAGCATTATCGACTGTTGATTATAAGGCGTAAAAATTTCTTCTTGTCTTTCGGCAAGAGATATCAAGTCTACGCTTGGCGCATATTTATCTATCAATTCTTTTACGGCAAAAAGTTGCCCTTTTCCGCCGTCAATTACGATTAGGTCGGGCATAGGAAATTTATAACTTTCTTCGCTATTTAACTTTAAAAGCCTACGCTCTAAAACTTCGCGCATACAAGCGTAGTCGTCGTTTCCGCTAACGGTTTTTATTTTAAAGCGCCTGTAATCGTCCTTTGACGCGTTGCCGTCTATAAACACGACCATAGAGCCAACTTTGTCTACACCGCTTATGTGCGAAATATCAAAACACTCTATGCGTTTTGGATAATTTTTAAGATTTAATATTTCTTTTAACTTGGCACAAGCAATATGCGTCATATCGTCTTTATGCTTAACTTTGTCTATTTGCCTTTCCAAATAATCTTGCGCGTTTTTTTGCGCCATATCTAAAAGTTTTCTTTTAACGCCTTTTTCGGGGGATATAAAGGTAACTTTTTTGCCTTTTAAAGTGGATAGATAGGTGCTTAAAAACTGGTCGTCTATACCGCAAGATGAAATTATTATTTCGTCTGGTATATCTTCGCTTTCGCTATAATATCTGTTTATAAATTCTTCAAGTTTATCGCTATCGCCTTGCGATAAAGTTTCAACCGCAAATAGTTTTGCGCCCAAAGTCCTGCCGTTTCTTATAAACAACATACTAACCGAAGCGTAAATTCCGTCGCTTGAAACGGCAATTACGTCTGCCGATAAAAGCCTGTTTAAAGAAGTTATTTTCTTTTCTTTGATTTTTTGAACGGTCTTTAACCTATCGCGGTATTCGGTTGCCTTTTCAAAACCTTCACTTTCGGCGCTTGCAAGCATTTTTTGTTGCAAAATTCTTTCCGTTTCTTCAGTGTTTCCGTTTAAAAACGAAATTGCGCCCTTTACGTTATCAAGATACTCTTTTTTACTGCATTTTTTTGCACAAGGCGCTAAACACAAGCCTAAATGGTAGTTTAAACACTCTTTTTTTTGTTTGTTTGCATTTAAACTTGACTTACATAAACGCAACTTATATGCGTCCGTTATAATTTTTAAAACTTCGCTTGCGCTAACGCTTAACATATACGGTCCAAAGTATTTTGCCCCGTCTTTTTTAACCTTTCTTACTATGGTAAAGTTGGGATAATCGTCTTTTAAACTAACTCTTATATATGGATACGTCTTGTCGTCTTTTAAAAGTATATTGTATTTTGGCTTATACTTTTTTATCAAGTTATTTTCAAGCGACAATGCGTCCGCTTCCGTGCTTGTAAGGATATAGTAAAAGTCTTTAATGCTGTTTACCATAGCCATAACTTTGTTAGTTTTAAAGCCGTTTGTAAAGTATTGCGTCACCCTATTTTTTAGGTTTTTAGCCTTGCCGACGTAAATTACCTTAGCAAATTCGTCTTGCATAACGTAAACGCCCGGCTCTTTTGGAAGTAGTGCAATTTTTTGGTTTAATTCACTACTTCTCATACGCGTACCTTAAAAGTTCGTCTTTTTCGTTTTTCACCTTACCGTCTATAACCGCCTTTAACAAAAAAAGCAACTTTTCCTTAATTTTTTCGCCCTTAAAGTCTAGATTTTTAATATCTTTGCCGTTTACGGCTAATTGCTTTAAGGTATAGCACTCTTTACTATTTAAAACGTCTTTAACGACGGTTAAGTACGCCTTTGCATTTTTAACTCTATTTTGCGCGTAAGGGCTTGCGTGCGCTAGCGCGTCGCCTATTCTTACGCCCGTTAAAAGTTTTAAAAATTCGTAAGAGTGTTTTGACATTTGCCACTTAATTTCCGCCCTTGTAAGTTCAGTTTTAGTGTCGTGCAAATATATTAAACTTGATACCGTTGAAACGGTAAAGTTGTCCGCCTTAAAATACCTTAAAATTTCTTCGGCAGTCTTTGCGCTTTTTACTTGATGACCGTAAAAATGCCCTGCGCCGTTTTCGTCTATTGAAAAACAATTTGGCTTTTCTATATCGTGAAGTAATAGCGCCCATCTAATTATTTTATCTTTTTTAGAAGCCGAAACGCTTTTTACTATGTGGGTATAAACGTCGTATTTATGATATTTGCTTTTTTGTAAAAACCCGTCGCAATCTTTGAGTTTTGGCACTACGGTAAAGATTATTTCTTTGTATTCTAAAAGCACTTCTTCAACGCCGTTTCCAAGCAAAATTCCCGTTAACTCGCTGTAAATTCTTTCAACCGAAATATTTTTTAGTAAATGCGCGTTTTTAAGTATAGCAATTTTAGTTTCTTTTTCTATTTTAAAGTTTAAGCGCGAAGCAAACCTTAACGCGCGCAAAATTCTTAAAGCGTCTTCTTTAAAGCGCTCGTCGGGATTTCCAACCGCCCTTATAATTTTATCGTTTATATCTTGTTGCCCGCCGTAAAGGTCTATTACGCCATCATCTTCGTTATATGCCATAGCGTTAATCGTAAAGTCTCGCCTTACTAGGTCTTCTTTTAAACTTGAAGTAAAGTCAACGCCGTCGGGGTGACGATTGTCGGTGTATCCCCTTTCTTTTCTAAAAGTAGTTATTTCATAGTTTTTGCCGTTTAAAACTACGGTTACCGTGCCGTGCTTTAAACCCGTTAAAAATACTTTGTAGTCTTTAAAACACTCTATTACTTTATCGGGGGTTGCCGAAGTAGTAATATCGGTATCGCTACATTTTTTGCCCATTAAAAAATCGCGCACAACACCACCTACGGCATACGCTTGGTATCCGCAAGATTGAAGTTTTTGTATTAAGTTTTGCGCGTCTTTTGATATAAACATAATAATTTTAACTATCTAAATTTTTTGCTATTTCCGTAATTTTTCTTAACCTGTGGTTTAAGCAACTTTTGCTTATTCCCATTAAACTTGCTAGTTCGCTTAAAGAACTTTCGCTGTTCTCTTTTCTCATTATAGCCACAGTTTTAAGGGGTAAAGGCAAAACGTCAAGCCCAACGCTTTGCTCTATCGTTTCTATACTTGCTATGCTACTTATAGAAGCGTTTACTTGCTTTTCTATGTTTGCAATTTCGCAATTTATTCGCCTGTTAGTTTCGTTTCTAATGTCTTTTTCAATCATTAGTTCGCTTAATTCAAAATAACTTTTTTTTGCGCCCATATAAAACAAAAGGTCGCAAATGTCTTGGCGGTTTTTAAAGTAAATAATCCAACTATCTTTTCTTTGAACAAGCCTTGGAATAAAGCCTTCTTCGGACATAATAAATGCAAAGTCTTGCGCCGTTTGATAGTTAGAAAAAACAAACTCTAAATGATAGCCCGTTTGAGTTTTTAAGTCGTTTTTAGGCACGGTTAAACTTCCGCCACCTATGAACGCGCCTATTATATACGCCTTTTTGCAACATTGATTTTCTACTAAATACTTGTCGATTTTTAAGTTTATAGTAGTGCCGTCTTTATCGTTTGAAATTATACCCAAATCTATCAAAACCCTTGTAGAATTAGCGTTTAAATAACGCATTAGGTATTTGTTTCTTCCCTTTAACTTGTCCGCTAATTTAATCGTTTCTACGCTTTCACCATAAACGATTTTTAAAACGTTTGCAAAAAAATCGCACGCTTGCTTGTTTTCCGTAATTATTTCAAAACCCAACAATCCGCCACTTGCAAACAAAGTTCCCGCACCGCGAACAAATGCGGACAGCGCGGAAATACTGCAACAAGTTTGCTCAAACTTTGCTGATAGTATTTGTTTTTTTACTTGTTCAGAAAACGATAAATTAGACATAACAACTTGTCCTTACAACTTATTTTTGTATTCGTTAAACCTTTTAAATTCAACGGTGTTTCCGTTTAGGTTTTTGATTTTATTTTTAGGTAAACTCGTTCTTTCTATTAAACTTTTAGCAAGGTCGACGTTGCCTACGCTTGTAGAAATATGCGCGTCGCTACTAACTACGAACTCTACGCCCGTGCTTGCAACCTTTAACCACTCTTCGTCCGTCAAATGAACTTTTCTTGCGCTTATTTCAAAATACGTGCCGTAGTCGTAGCAACATTTTGCAACTTCTTGGGCATCGGCATAAACGCCGTAAAGCGGATGAGTTAAAATATCTATCGGGTTAGATTTTATTGCGTTTATATACACTTGCGTGTTGCGTTTAATAAGTTCTTTCGACGGTTTTAACCCCAAAGTTTTAACAGCCGTATTTTCGCCTAAAAGTTTAAACCACTCTTTTAAAGCGTCGTATTTTATAAACTTGTGAATGCCCGCAAGGTATAAGTCAAAACTGCTTATATAGTCTACGTACATATCAGTTTTACCGCTTATACCTAAAATATTCGTTTCTAGCCCAAACAAAACTTTTACGCCCGTTTGTTTAGTTGCTTGTTGACACAACCGTTTTATTTCTTCAATTTGATTTTTTTTAACGGCAAAACAGCGGTGCCCGTAGCCATGGTCGGTTATAGCAATTTCTTTAAGATTAACCGCCTTTGCTTGCATCGCGTTTTGTAATATACTACTTTTGCCGTGGCTAAAAGTAGTGTGTGTGTGATAATCTGCCGTAAGTATCATTTGAAATTCCCAAGGTAAATAAGTTCTTCGTTTAAAACTATTTGCCTTTTTTGATATACCTTTTCTTTTACAATTTTAATTAGGTCGTAAACGTCTTGCGAAGTACAGTCTTTTTCGGCAATAATGAAGTTTGCGTGTTCTTGCGAAACTCTTGCGCCGTTGTGCTTAAAGCCCTTTAACCCCACTTCGTCTATTACTTTGCCCGCAAAAAACCCGTCGTTTCTAAAAACCGAACCACAACTTTTGCCCTTTGGATTTTTTCTAAAACCCCTATAAGTTTTTAGGCGCTCTAAAATAACGTCTTCTTCGTTAAATTCCATTTTAAAGCAAACTTTAATTACCGTTTCGCCGTTTAAAAACCTGCTTGTTCTATATCCAAATTCGCACTCTTTATTAGTGTAAGTTTTTTCTTCGGTTACGACGTATTTTACAGCGTCGGATATGCTTTTATTATAGCAACCTGCGTTCATAGCGATAGCACCGCCAACGCTAGCGGGCACGCCAACTAAAAATTCTAGTCCCGAAAAACAGTTGTCTGCCATTTCTTTTATTACGCTAGAAATTTTAACGCCACAATCAGCCGTCAACAAATTGCCCTTAACTGCCATTTCGCAAACGTTTTTAGTGCAAATTACTACGCCGTCAAAACCGCTATCCGAAACTAAAACGTTACTTCCGCCACCTAAAACAAAATAATCGTAACTGCCTTTTACAAGTTTTAAAACTTCAATAAGTTCTTGTGAAGAACGTGGAAAAACGGCTATTTTAGCGTTACCGCCCGTACCGTAACTATTAAACGATTTTAGGTTGTAGTTTAGTTGGTGTGGCACGTCTTTTAACTGTAAAGTTAAATTTTGATAATTGTTTAACAATATCTTTCCCCCTTATTATAAAACATTTATGCGTTTTTTACAACTGTTTAATAAATTTTAATAACTCACTTCTATCAATTTTACCGTTTAAAACGGCTTGCGCCGTTCGTTTTATCGTCAAAAATTCTTCTTCTGTTAAAAACGGCGAAGTTGTGTGCGTTATTTTTGACTTTTCTAAACTTCCGTAATTTTGGCTATCGCCGTATAGGTTACAATCTATTACGGACAGCATTTTTATATCCGTTAAGGTTTTTTGCACTTCTTTACTTAACAGGTATTCTATAAAAGTTTTTGCGTATTGCCGTTTTTGTTCGTCATTAGAAGTTACGGCTATATGTTGGTATAAGTCGTTAAAGTTATTAAGCGCCGTTGCAACGAATTCTTCGTTTCTATTTTCTAGCCTAACTATATCCCTTTGAGTGCCTAAAAAATAACAGTCTTTACTATCTAAAAACAGGCTATACGCTTCTTTTGGCGATTTTACGACTATTGTTTTTGCGTTGATATCTTCTAAACATAACGCCACTTGCGACAAGTTGTATTCGCCTTCGCCAACTATTATTTTGCTTGCGGTTTTAGAGCCTTTTTTGATTAAAAAATATCCGCCCTTACACCAAGGCGTTATATACTGTTTGCCGTTTACTTGCCCAACGGTATAGTCCGTTTTTGAAGATAGCGCATACAAATTATCTGCAAGTTCTAAACCGCAACCGCCAAAAGAAATAACGTCGGGATACTCGTTGTTTTTAATGGATAATCTAGCGCTTTCAACGGTATGCGATGTTACTAAAAACAATATTCCACTATGCGATTTTGTAAACTTGTTTGCCACTTTTTTTAAAAACGAAGTTCTACTTCCAACACCGCCTTCAAAAGTGTCTATTTGCCAAATAGTTAAAATTGCCTTGTAGTTTTTTTGCTCTGCCGTAACGAAATTTTCTAGTTTTATAAACGGCAACACCGCTACGGCTATAACTAATAAAGTTCCCATTAAAATTGAAGTTGCTTTTTTCATTACTTAAACTCTTATATATCATATGCAAAAGGTTTTTTAGGTATGAAAAAAGCGTTGCAAAAATGCAACGCTAACGTTTAAAAAATTTTTAGTTGTTATGTACTTTTTTTTCAAAGATTTTAGACAGCCTTTCTAAAAGCGGTATAATTAGCGCGCCGATAGAATTGCCGATTATTACAAGCGCTATAAACAAAATTACTTGCCAAGATAAAGTGCCTGCAACGGTAAAGTAAAACATATCTGCAATAGAGTGTTCAAAACCGCTTAAAATAAAGGTTGGAATAGATATTAAAATTCCCAAAAAATTGTCTTTTTGCTTGTAAAAGCGAACGGCTATGTAAATAAGCGAACCACAAAAAAATCCGCGTATCATAGTTGAGTAAAAGGGTTGAGTTAACTTTGCGTCACACACTGCAACGCATTTGTTTATAAGTTCACTTTCGCCAAGCCTTGCAATTATGCCGAATACTACACAGCCCGTAATATTGCCAAGCAAACAACTTAAAACCCTTAAAAACTTTTTCTTCGTAAAATCTTCAAGCACACCGCCTATTTTACTTGTAAATAGCGAAAACTCAAACACGCAAACCGCAATTAACGCTATTGAAAATAGCAAAGCGCCTACGTATTTGTTTTCTATTGACAAATAAGCGCAACCGCCTATTGCTATGCCTAACGATGCTAATATTCCGTTGATATAAATTTTAAACATATTACCCCCACACTTGATGCTTGAATTTTACATTATATTTAAGGTATTGTCAACACATTTAATCTTTTCTGCCCGTCAAATGCCCTACGCTGTTAAGATTGTCAAAGCCGTTTTGCCTTAATGCTTCGTAAAGTGTTATCGCAACCGAATTTGAAAGGTTTAAACTGCGAAGTTCACCCCACATAGGTATTCTTAAAGTGTTTTTATAATACTTTTTTAAAAGCGGTTCGGGTAGCCCGTGCGACTCTTTGCCAAAAATTAAAAAGTCGCCGTCTTTAAATTTAGCGTCACTATAAACTTTATCGCCTTTTGTAGACATAAAATGAAAGTTATTGCCGTTGTAGTATTTTTCAAAAAGTTCGTCTAAACTGTCAAGATAACGTAGGTCTAGATATTGCCAGTAGTCAAGCCCCGCCCTTTTTAAGTGCTTGTCCGTAATTTCAAAGCCAAGCGGACGCACTAAAAAAAGTGAAGAATTAGTCGCCGCGCAAGTCCTTGAAACGTTGCCTGTGTTTTGTGGTATTTCCGGTTCTACTAAAACTATGTTGAATTTCATAAAATTTTAACTCCTTTTCGCTTGACCGTTACTAGCCTAAACGATTTTTTTGAAGGTACTATAATCGTTATTTCTTTTTGTGGACTTTTTCCGCAAATTTCGCCGTTTATATCGCTTGCCGTAACCATATTTTTAGTTACGGATATAATAGGCACGCCGTAAACGTATGAATATGCGGGTAGTAAAAATCTTTCTTGACTTTTTGCAAAAGCATCGGTAACGCTAATTATAAGGTCGGCATTACAAAGAGCCATTGCCTTAATTCCGTCGGCATCAACTATGTCGTTACCAACCGAAACGCCTATTTTGCCAACGCTTGTGTAATACACTTTATATCCGCAACCGCAAGAAACTTCGCTATCTTCATAGCAAGTTGAAGTATCGGATATTCCAAGAAGTTTTCCGCTATCGGCTACTATACAAGACTTTCTTATTATGCCGTAATTATCCGTGCACGCACCCGATATAAGCACCTTTTTATGATTTTTAGACAAACTAGCAAACGACGGCAAAACGCTTGTTTTACCGCTTAATTCGTCTTTATAATGGACGCTTTTTAAACCGTTAAAGCCAAAAACGGCTATATCACACGAAGAAATTGCGTCGCTATTTACGTTAAAACACTCATCTTTTAAATTGCAATAAACTTTAATCATAAAATACCCTATATATATTATAGTTAAAATTTATTAAAGTGGTGCTATTACATATTGTTTATTATTACGCTTTTAATCTCGCTACTGTCGGTTGCTTTAAAAACGGCGTCTTTTAACTTTTTGCTATCTCTTATTCCCTTTAAGTAGTATGCCATTTGCTTTCTAAAAACAACGGCGGTACGCTCGCTACCTATCCTACTTTCTAGCATCGTTATATGCTTTAAAACGGCATCTTTAAACGAAATTTTAGGCGGTATGCCCGTTATTTCGCTAAAAATCATAGGGTTGTTTATTGCTCCGCGCGCAACCATTACGCCATCCGCGCCCGTATTTTCTATTAAGGTTTCGGCATCTTGTTTACAAAATATTCCACCGTTTGCTATAACGGGGATTTTAACCGCGCATTTTGCCTTGTAAATTTCGTTATAGTTGACTTCGCCAGAGTAAATTGCCGTTCTAACGCGACCGTGAATAGTTATGAGTTTTGCACCGCTATCTTCACACATTTTTGCAAAATCACGCGTTACGTATTTGCCTTCTTCTAAACCTATTCTAAATTTTACGGTTACGGGTTTACCGCTTTTTGCAACGCTTTCTATTATTTTTGACGCTTTATTTAAGTCCTTTAAAAGCGCGCTACCTTCACCGTTATTATATATTTTAGGTACGGGGCAACCCATATTTACGTCTATAATATCAAAGTCTTTTAGGTATTCGCTTTGACTTGCCCAACCCATAACTTCGCTATCTTCCCCAAAAACTTGCACAGCCTTTAAAGTTTCTTCGGGGTATGTAAATAAAAGTTCTTGCGTTGCCTTTGGATTATATTTAAGCCCCTTGCAACTTATCATTTCAGTAAATGTTAGCCCTGCGCCGAAATCACTGCAAATAATTCGCATTTCGGGGCTTGAAAACCCCGCAAGCGGTGCTAAAAAGACGTTGTTTGAAGTTTTAACGTTTCCTATTTTAATGCTTTTTATTTCCAAATTAAACTTCTTCCTTTATCTTTATATAATACTTGTCAATTTCGCTTGCTGGCGTTTCTTCAAGTTTTTTGCCGTCTTTTTTAAGCGCTTGTTCTAATTTGTTAAACCTGTTTAAAAACTTTTCTATTGCGCCGTATAGCGCCGTTTCGCCGTCAACGCCCAACTTTCTTACCGTGTTTATTGCGCTAAACAACAAGTCGCCACACTCTTTTTCTATTTCGGCTATATCGTTGTTCTTTACGGCGGTTTCCACTTCGTTTACTTCTTCTAAAAGTTTAGACAAAGCGTCTTTATAACTTTCAAAATCAAAATTGTATTTACTTGCCCTAGACCCAACTTTTTGCGCGCGCATAACGGCGGGTAAATTGTGTGGCACGCTGTCAAGATAACTATACGCGCTTTCATAGCCCTTTTCTATCGCCTTGTTTTTATTCCAAGTTGCAAGCGCGCTGTTTTCGTCGGTTGCACAGTCTTTACCAAAAACGTGAGTGTGCCTTGATATTAACTTTTCGCAAACGTTTGAAAGCACGTCGCTTTTTGTAAACGACGAACTTTCTTTTGCAAATTGAATATAAAAGGCGGTTTGTAATAACACGTCGCCAACTTCTTCTATTATTGCGTCTTGGTCGTTTGAGTTTATTGCGTCAATTAGTTCATAGCACTCTTCTATAAGATTTTTTTGTATGGTAAAAGGCGTTTGCACCTTGTCCCAAGGGCAACCGTTTGGACTTCTTAAAATATCTACTACGTTAAGCAAATCGTCGTAGTTAAAGCGTGTTTTTTGCGTCAAGTTAAGGTCTTTAAAGTAAACGGCGCAATCGTAAGAATACGTAATTTGCCTATCAAGTTCGTAAAGTTTAATTTTGCTTGTTGCTTCGTTTGAAGTAAAAATAACGTCACTTTCTTCGCCAAAATAGTCGGATAAAATTAACTTTATTTCGCTTGCAAGCGATTTAGAGTCAATGGCGTAAACTACGAGTGGCAAGGTTGGTATAAAGCCGTTTTTAATATCATACGCCGAACAAAAAGTGCAATTTGTGGTAACGGCTTTTGCCCTTTCTAAACACTTTGCGCCTGCCGAAACGCCCGAAATAACTTCTACGTTTTTATATCTTTTTAAAATCTGCAAGCAAGAATTATCTTCATACACGCTACCGTCAACGGCGTAGCACACGTCACTTTCTTTTGCATAAGATATAACCTTGTCGGCAAGGTTTTTGTTTAAAGTGTCAAAATTCCTACTTTTTTTATACACTTCGTCTAAATAGATAACGTTAAAGTCGCTAATCAAATTAGTGCAAGAAAGTGCGTTTTGCGTTCTGCATATTATAGTTTTTGAGTTTTTTAAAACGTCAAGCGCAAGCATCGTTACGTCGCCTTTTGAAACGCCTAGACCAACCAAAGTTATTTTGTTCATAATAAATTACAAGATTTACGTTTGTAGTTTTTTTAATCTTGCCTCGCTACTTATAATATATACTAAATTTATAAAACAAGCAACCAAATAGCAAACTATATCGCTTATTATAACGCCAAAAATATTTATACTAGGGATATTTAGCAAAATAATTGAAAGTGGAATTTTAATTATAGTTGCAATTAAGCACGAAACGATAGATAAATTGCATCTTCCTAGCGAAATTAAAATTGATGCCGTAGTTTGCATAATCGGTAGCAATAGAACGGATAAAGCCGATAATTTTAATAAATTTACCGTCGTCAGCGTTTCATTTACAGAAAAATTTTTATATAGCACCGAAACTACAAGTTTAGCGCCGAAAAAGAAAATTATGGCAAAAATTAAAGAAGAAAAGGCGGTTAACACTATTGCTTCAACTATTTTAGATTTATAGTTTTGCCCCTTGTTTTTTTTAGACGCTATTTCGGGGACGGCGGTAACCGCAACCCCATAACATAGCGCAATAGGTACGCCCACGATAGATTCAACCGCGCCCGAATATAACCCAAACAGCGAAGTTGCGCTTTCGGTATACTTGTTTAAAATGTTTACGATATAAAAACTTTCTATCGTTCGCGTCGTAGGTAAAATTAAGGTGCAAAGCATAATGGGAATAACCGTTTTTAAAACCATAGGTATTTGGCATTTTTGACTAAAAAGTGCGCTAAAACCCCCGCCTTTAACTTTTTTTAATATTATAAAATAAACGCAAGTTACAATTTCCGAAACCGTTACCGCAATAGTTGCAAAAGTTGCAAGCCTAACTACGCCACCCCTTACAAAATAGCACAAAGAAAGCCCAACCGAAAGTTTAACTATTTGTTCAAGTATTTGCGAAATTGCCGTTGGCTTCATATCGCAACCGCCTTGAAAATATCCCCTAAAACAACAAATTACGCTTACCGCTAAAACTGACGGGGCAATGCTAATATAACAGTTTTTGGCTAAAATATTTCCTTGCACGCTAGCAATTTGATAAGAAAAAAGCGCCATAAGTAAACTTGCAACAAAACTTATAGGCACGAAAAAACAAAGGGCTGATTTTAAAACGGCATTTGCATTTTTACCTTCCGCAATTAGTTTAGAAATGCCGTTTGGCACACCCGTTGAAGAAATAGTTAAAAGCAAAGAATATAGCGGAAAAACCATTTGATAAAGCCCTATGCCTTCCGCCCCTAAAATATTCGTTAAAGGTATTCTATAAATTGCGCCTATTACCTTGGTTATAAAACCGCCTATCGATAAAATTAGCGCGCCTTTTAATAATTTGTTTTTAAACTTAAACATTATGTAGGTTTTAGGCTAATATCCGTTAAATATCGCCGTAAAACTCACTTAAAATTTGCGCCACAAGTTTAACGATTTTTATATCCCCACCGTCAAAAACTTCGTCTTTATTAACGCAAAACATAGCAATTAAGCCTATTGCGTTTTGCTTGTTATCTAAAATAGGCATAATTATTTCGGCGTTAAAATCCGTTTCGTTTTGTTCGGTTAGTTTAATAAGTTCTATTCCGTCTTTTTTAGAGATAGAAAAACTTTGCTTGTTTTTTATAACGTTATACGCGTCTTTACTTAAACTTACACCCTTTAAAAAACTTGCGTTTAAAGTGGCTAAAACGACTTTTTCGGTGTCGCATAAAACTACGCTTTTATTAGTTATTTTGCTTATTGCGTTGCAAATTGCATCGGCGTTTTTATCCGCAAGGCATACGGGCGAATACCTTTTTATAGTTATTTCGTTTTTTTGACTCGTTATTTCTAACGCATCGCCCGTATTCACTTTTAATATTTTGCGCATTTCTTTTGGCAAAACTATTCGCCCTAAATCGTCAACTCTTCTAACAATACCCATATTGCCCCCTACTTGCATTATAAGTTTGTTTAAAAAGTTAATTTATATACAAAATAGGCTTGCTTTTATGGAGTTCCTATAAGGGAAATTTAATTTCACACAAAAGTGTAGCCCACTATACTTCGCATAAGGCGAAATATGGTGGGCTTTTCTTATCCACAAATAATTAAGTTGAACAAGTGATATTTTTAGCCGTGTGGCTAAAAGTTATAAGCAAAACGAGTTTTGCGTTATATTGCGACTTTTAGTCGCAGTTATATTA
>JAZRSX010000028.1:0-25432 GCA_045651725.1 Christensenellaceae bacterium | reverse complement strand
CGGCAAGCGGCTGAGGCGGCGGCTGAGGCTGAAAGACAGCGGCAAGCGGCTGAGGCGGCGGCTGAGGCTGAAAGACAGCGGCAAGCGGCTGAGGAAACGCCTGTTATTAATTCGCATAATACAACCTTCAAAAAAGTCGCTCTTGTAGCGGCTGCGGTTGGTGTCCTTTGTTATTTGTTAAAATAGTGATAATGTTTAATTTTAATATGTTTAAAATATGGCTTTGATTAAGAAAAATTGGCGAAAAGACGCAAGTAATACTGCAACGCAGGCAGCAATGCGCGTACTCGGTGCAGGTATTACGGCGGTCGCTTTGCAAAAAATTCCGGACTTGTTTACGTCCGACAATATCAAACAAACGGTAAAAAACATCTCTGCTCCGCTTATTTCTGGCGCGTTGGTCGCAGGAGATTTGCTCCTCGACAACCCTTATTTGAAAGCGGTTTGTCAGGGTGGTTACAGTTTCGGTTTCTTGAAAACCGCGGCTGTTATAATCCGCGGTTCAGGCTCTTACATGGGTTTGTCGGGTATTCCTGATACGGACTTCCCTAAAATACTTAACGGCGTAGTCCCGCGTACTATCGGCATAATGAACGGAACCCCCTCTTACTCTCCGTCTTTGCCTGCACCTTCTACGACTCCGGCAACGAAGTTTGCGAAAGTCGCTGATTACGCGGCTAAAACAGCAAAAACCGACTATCAGACAGCGGCGTTAATCAACGGTGTTAACGACACTGTTAAAGCGCAGACTGTTGCCCAATCTATGTTGTAAAAATTATTTGTTAATTAATAAAAAAGGATAAAATTATGAATAACGAATTGAATACACGCTCGCAGTTACTCCTTGCGGGCTACACTTCGAAAATGTCTGCAAGCATGCAGGAGGCTTTTGCAAAAGGTCAGTTGAAGTTCTCTGACGGTTACTTTTTCAAACGTTTTAAACTCCCTGTTTCGGCGTCTGGACTTCAAAACTTACTTTTGAACGACGATTCGCAAACAGACGGTTTTTGTTCAATCAGCAAACAGAAAATAGACCAGGGGTGCGCTTTTATGGCAGACCGTTTTACTTTTAAAGTTGGTTTCGTTGACACGACCGCAAGCGGCGCACCTACTTACGCGCAGGTGTCAGAAGGCGCAATCGAGTACAAAAATATCTCTACTATTGCTCAGAGCATTCCGGAACTCGCTGCTGCTGAGTTAGAATTTACCGTCAACGGCGTAACGCAGTGGACTGCGCCTGTTAACAGTTTTAACCACGAAACCCTTTTCGCTAACAGCGACAGAGACGGTATTAACGTTTCAGCCCCCTGCTTCGTAAACGACGAACAATTACTGCAATTCAGACTAAAACTTCCGCAGGGCTTGTCTATTGCGTCGAAATGGGCAATTTGTGTTGAAGTGGTTATGTACGGTGCTGAGTGCAGAATTTCACGTTAATCCTACCCCCTCTCAGAAGGGCGCATTCAAAACAAAAGCATGAGTGTTAAGGCGGATTTAGCGGAACATTGCTAAGTCGTAAGCGGTAGACCGAATCCCGCCGCCTTACTAATTAAAATATTGACATTATGAAAGATACGTTTGTACAACATAAAGTAATTGCTATTCCTGCAACGACGGGAACTACAACGCAAAGTTTTCTCTTTAAGGCTGATGATTGTTATCAGTACCTTTCAGGGATAGCGGCTTTTATTAATTCAGCACCGACGGCGGACGATGTTAAATTTTCATTGCGCTCTGACTTTGAAAGTATATTGTCGTTTTCTCCCGCAACAAACTGGTTAAAGAATCCGACTTCGGCGGCTTTTAATTTGCAAGATGTTTGGAAACCTTTGAAAGTAGACGCAAGAGGACGAAATTTTTATTTTGACGTTACTGTTACAAATTGCTCCGCGTTCTCGTTTACAGTTCTATTGAAACAGACGATTAACCCGGTTGAAGTTATCAGATACGACGAACAAAGTTTTGATATTGCCTCGCCGCTCCTCGGTCAAGGCTTTGAAATTACTTTGCCGTCTGATTATACGCGCGTTAAAGGCGTTATGTTGTCAGGCGGTCAAACTGCTAATGCAAACGTGTTAGGGTTTGAGATATACGACGCAGGCGGGCAAATAGTTGACCCGTTGCCGATGTCAGTTCTTTCTCCTTCTATTAATACGCCTTACGACAACGGATTTTACCCGGTTGATTTTGAAAGCAAATCAAAACAAATAAAAGTGCGTTTAACAGAGTTGGGAACGTTAGCAACTTCATATGTCGCTACTAATTACACCGTAACATTCTTATTAATTGACGAAAATGTTTAATTTATTCGACTATATTAAACAATACTGTAAAAATCGTAATATTGAGAATTACGATGTAAAAAGCCGCGTTTTGACGTTAAAAGATTTCGGCAATCCGCAAACATTTGCGCCCGGTATTGCATTTTTTTATAAAATGCAAGTCAACGGCGAAATTCAAAACGTTGCTAACTTGCAGAATCCTTTTTGCATTATTCAGACTCCGACGGAGATTTTTAATTTTTCTGATATTGCAACCGTAAAGGATTTTGGCACTATGCAGACGGCTGAAAGTGATTTCGTTTTTGTCGCTGATAATATGTTAAATGTCGATTTGCAAACGGGCGCAAATGCTTTATTTGCAAATGTTTACAGTGCTCAATTAATGTATTTGTACGCAACGCCGTTACCCTTTTTTAAAGGCGGAAAAAACGACAAAAAAAACGTACTTCAAGTAGATATTAACGATTAAAATTTTATGATATGCAACAACCAATTTTTGACAGAAATTTTATCTTCGAGAGAATTAAAGATTCTAAGTATCCGTTTTGGTCGCTCGGACTTTGGCAAGGCTTTAAGAATATTGCTAATGTTATGCAGTACTACGGAGACGATTTCGAGGACGCTGATACGGACGATACTAAAATAGAAAAAAGTATCGCGCGTTTAAATCACACAATTTCGACCTTTCCGGCGAAAAGTATTTTCGTAATAGAGATTAAAAATGCTAAGCAGGCAAACGGTTCAGGAATAATCGGCGCATTTCAATTCTCTAATTCAGACTCTATTCAGGACGAGGAAAGCGAAAAGCAACCCGCTCCCGGTCTCGGTCAAATCCCTGCCGGATATGTTCCTGAAAGCGTCTTGAAAGGCGTCGAAGACCGACTCAGCGCGGAATTTGACGCAAAAATTGAAAAGTACAAAGCCGAAAGCGAAAGGCGTGAAAGAGAGGCGGATTTTAAGAGGCGTGAAGATAGTCTCAACGAGCGCGAAAAAGAACTAAAAGACCTCGCAAAAGAGTATAATTCGAGCGTGGCGAAAACTGCGGATATTTTAATCGAGATTGGAAAACGGCTTGGAAGTTACTTTCTGAGTAAAACACAGCCCGCAGGCGGTAACGTTGTTATTAATTCACAGCCCCAACAGCAATTAGGACACCCGCAACAGGTTGATGAAAAAATGCAGACTGTTGACGAATTTGCCGAATTTCTGTATAAAGAATTTGATACAGAGAGCATTAAAAAATTAAAGTCTAATTTAATTGAGTTAAAAAATGCTGAATTGGAAAAACAGAGTACAAGCGCAGACAACGCAACCGCAACCGCAACAGAGTAACGCGGAAATAATTGCAGAAATTTCAAGGTTGCTTTCTTCGCACGTTGAAAGCGGCTTAATCGATAGTACACAGTTGTTTAAAATTAAAGACCTCGCAACAAGCCCGGACGACTTAAAAGGCGCTCTTCGCTGGTTGTGATAATATTAACTTTTAAAATCTTAAATAAAATGGCATTGAGTAAACCTAAGAAGCCTAAATTCAAGGCTCTTCCCAAAGCCCCGAAGATGTCGGCGGCTGCTGAGGCGTGGAAACGCTACGAGGCGAAAGTAAAAGCGGTTAACGCTGAAAATCAGAAACGTAAAAGCGAATACGAGAAAAAACTTCGCGCTTACGAAACAGAGATGAAAAATCGTGAAAGATTAAAAGAAAAGGCGCGCGCGTCTAAATTTTAATTGTTGCATATCCATTGAGCGGCTGAGAGTCGCTCAATGATTTGTTTTTTTTTTCTATGAGTAAAAAAGGAAATAAATTCTTAAAGTTAGCGGCGTTTGCTTTAATCGGTTACGGCGTTTATAAAGCGTTTTTCGCAGAGGATAACGCCGGGGACGTTATTACTTATAGCGGTGCAAGTGCTTCAAGCGGCACAGAAACTCAGCCTCGCGGAAGTTCTTCTAATTATGTCTCCGGGCGTGGGTATCTTTCAGACTCTGAATATGAAGAGTATCAAGCGCAAGCCGCAGCGGAAAAACAACAACAAATTGCTGAATTAACTGAGAGGCTTGAAAATTCTACTGATGAACGTGAAAAAGTTGCTATACAGCGTCAACTTAATTCGCTGCGTAGTACTACATCACACCGTTAATCAATTATAATTATGGATTCAAAAAGCAGTTTATTTTTCGGAGTTTTAGCGTTTTTGGGTGTCGGCTATTTCGTGCATAAAAACGCGGAAAGGCGTAACAATCGCAATGCAGACAACGAAACGCGGGATTTGGCGAATGACACAACCCGTCAGGCGTTAGCGTTCAAAGACCTTCTGAACGTTAACAATAATTATGGATTTTGGACTGTTGACAAAGTTTCACTGACTGAGCGTGTTGCGGCGTTATTCAATATCTGCTTATCTGTAACAAATTGGGCGCAAGTTCAAGACAAATTCTTGGTGTTGTGCAACAATGAAAAGAGATTAACAGACTGCTTACAAGAGGCTTGCAATGTTGATGTCTTTAATAAAGCCCTGAATCTTGCAGCGTCGTCAAAAGTCGAAACTTCTTGCAGTACTACAATAGTATATGATGTTGACGGCGAAAGATTTGATAAAAGCACTGAAAAAGGCGCGTATCTCGGAGCGGTAACAGAAAGCAATAATTTGTACGTCTCTTTTATAAGTTCTTACAAAGTTGAAGGATTTATATTTAAAGACTTTATCGAAGTTACCGGGACAGTTGCTAAAAATTGTGCTAAAATTCTTTGATTATGTTTAGCGGTTCAGACCTTGTTCACTTTGCAAAACGCGCTAAAAAAGAGGGCGTTAAATACCTTTACGGCGGTAATTACGAGATATTATCCCCTGAAAGGTTAGACGCTTTACGGGCGCAAAGTCCGTCGCAAATTTCGGAAAATAGATATAATTACGCACTTAATAATTATATCGGAAAAACTGTTACAGATTGTAGCGGGTTGATTTTTGGATATACGCATGACGGCTCTCGGCGTACTTCTCAAATGCTTTTTAACAAAGCGGATTCGGCTCTGGATATTCCGGCGGACTTGTCAGAAATACCCATCGGTGCGGTCTTGTGGAAGCCCGGACACGTTGGAATCTATCAGGGCGACGGTCGTACGATTGAGGCGTTAGGCTTTGATTACGGTATTGTTGAAAGAGATGTTAATAGCACTGATTTTCTTAAATATCTCTTATTTAACGATTTCGAGTATGATTTTAAAAATCTTAATAATAATCTGCTTATGTGGCTCGCCATCGGCGGCGCGGCTTGGTTAACTTTTAAAATATTAAGAAAATGATAGGAAGTATATTTTCGATTAGTGAGCGTGATTCGTGGACATTCGTCCCGGGACGCAGTTCACTACAAGCATACGACGCAAACGGAAATTTGACCTCTATAACATATTATGAAGGTCAAACGGTTGCTTTTGTTCGTAACTTTACATACGACTCTAACGGAAATTGTACAAAAATAGAATGTGTAACCGCTTAATCTAATCTACTATGCCTTACTATTATAACCCTCTCATAAAAGATTGCTTTCAGAAAAAAAGCGAGGTTTCGCCTTCTGATATTCAGCAACTTCAAGCAGAGATTTCAGAACTTCAAGAAAGTTCAGAAAATTTGCAGCAGAAAAAAGTTTCAAAATTTTTTTCTGCGAATGATACATTTTTAGAAAATAATGAAATTGCAGAATATCAAGGCGTAACAGATAATATCAACAATCTTATAACAGGTTACTTCTATAAAATAAGTAAGACACAACAACAAGTTGAAAAAGAAATAGTTACGTACAATCCTTATTATTATGCTAATATTAATAAGGTATTTCCTGCGTCTGAGAGTGCAAAAGTATATAATAACGATTTTGTATCAGAGCGGTTTGGCAATTATACGAAAGTTACTTTTATTCTTAATGGAGATAGGAGTGAAACTTTTGACATCTTCCTTTTTCCATTTTCTGACAATTATTTTACGTCAAATGTTGTTATAGATTCAGACGCTGTTACTGCATTTGATTTGCAAGGCACAGGTTTTTATTATATGTCAAATTTCGCGTTGTGTACGACAGGAACGCGACAATGGCAACGATTAGCAGTCTCGATTGATGATAATAATAATGTCTTAATTAATGGTATTATAGCAACTTCTGTCGGTTGGAGTAAAAACATCGAAAATCAATTTACGACAGAGTTTTCTGAATATAATAATAAAATATATCCGACTGTATCTATTAATGCGGCTTATAAATTATACTATTTACGCCCTATTACATACCCGATACCTGTCGATGAATTTATTATTGTTGCTAATTATCGAGAGAATAATTTTTATCGCTTTCCTCACGATGTCGCAGAAAATTTAACAGTGCAAACATTTGAATTTGAAGATGTTGTTAGTTTTCAGCGTGTAAACACTCAGCCCCCAGGCGTCCAAAACGGCGGCGGCATTGCAACAATAATTGCATTAACGCAAGCGGAATACGACGCAATTACAACGAAAGATGTTAACACAATGTATGTTATAACTAACTGATTTAGATATGATTAATTTAAAAGAATTAGCGGAAAATCAAATTTTTGTCGGCGACAAACAAGTAAACAAAATTTATTTAAATAATACTGTCGTCTATCCGCAGACAACACCTGATTTTATTAATCTTACAACGTTTCATTCACTTGTCCCTAATACCGCAACTGAGATTTCCTTCCTTTTCGCCTCTGATAATCCAGACTTTACGGATTATCAAAAAATCGGGTATTGCGACGATAATAACTGTATTGAAGTTTGGAATAATGGAACAAAATATATCTTAATTAATCCAATTAACAATTATATATACGCACCTCTTAGTTGTTATAATTTTTTTGCCGACTATACTACTTTAAGATATTGTGATTTGAGCAATTTTGATACTGCGTATGTTACGGATATGAGTGATATGTTCGTAAATTGCTATAACCTTACAAGTCTTGATTTGAGCAATTTTGATACTGCGAATGTTACGGATATGAGTACTATGTTCAACGCATGCGAGAGTCTTACAAGTCTTGATTTGAGCAATTTTAATACTGCGAATGTTACGGATATGAGTTCTATGTTCTGGGGATGTCGCCGTCTTACAAGTCTTAATTTAAGCAGTTTTGATACTGCGAATGTTACGGATATGTATTACATGTTTTGTGATTGCAGCAGTCTTACAACTATCACAAGTAAAACTTTTCTATTAACAGCATTAAGAGATAGTTCTGATATGTTTTATGATTGTCTCGCAATAGTCGGCGGCAACGGTACAATATATAACAGCGCACATATTACAGCCGAATACGCGCGCGTAGACGGCGAAAACGGTTTGCCCGGTTACTTCACTGCACCAGCGGCGGATAAATTGCAAAAATATTCGTTAAAAAGACGTGAATGTTTATTTTCACGTCTTTTTTTTGTCTTATAGTTTTATATCTCAACTATTATTTGTATATTTGTGCTATTATTATAAACTTATAAACTCTCAATAAAATGAACAAAATTTCTAATTTTTTAAAAACTTTTGCCATTAAAAACTGGCAGAAGTACTCTTTCAAAAAAGAGTGGGCGTGCGTTATTTGCTTGCTTTTAGTATTAAAACTTGCGACCTCGGCGGTTTCGATATTTAGCGGATTTTTTTATCTGGATAATTTTTTCTTTTCATTTACCGATTCTGAAACTGCAAGTAAAATTTTCTCTTTCATAACACTCTTTATTATCGAAGGTTTATGCACTCTCTTTTTAGCGAAGTTCTTTAAATTCGCTTTACGTCTCGAATTTAAGACCGCTGCTTTGCCTCTCGTGTGCGCTGTTATGATGTTTGCAATTTCGTTTATCGTTAGTTGTAACGGCATTGCTTTATTTGCTTCACAGAGCGAAGATTTAAGTAAGTTAATTAATGCAAAATACAACTCTCAAATTTCAGAGTTAAAAAACGAAAATTTACTTAATATCAAGCAGTTAGAAAACTACATAGAAACAATTAAGAAAAATCCTGAGAATTGGAGCGGAGGAAAAAGGTCTGTGCTGTCTGAATATCAAAATAGAGAAATTGCTAAAACATACGACCTTATTGCAACTTATAAAAATGATTTAAAAAAACAGTTGCAAAGCGTTGAAAATCTGCGTAATAACGAACTCGCAGAAAATAACAAAAACACAACAGATAAATCAGATAAATATTATAATATCGTTGCTTTTATAATGCTGATTCAGGTTGTCTGCTCCGGCGGTTTATGGTTCTTTTGGTGCAAAATCAGCAGTCAGGACGCACCCGAAACCGATTATAAAGAGAGTGTGAACGACATCTATCAGCAAGCAAATACGCTGATAGATAACGGCTTAAATATTTGTATTGAGCAAAAATTTTCGACTCTTACAACCGCGTTTAATCAACTTGCTAACGACTTACGCATGAAAGAAATTAACGCCGCAACGGCTGCAAAAATCCATGAAAAAAGCGTTCAAAAACGCGCCGGATTTGCCGTAGAAACGCTTGAAACGGAAACGGATAAAAACGCCAGCACGCGTGGCGTGTCTGCTGTTAAATCCGTTAAATTAACGCCTTCTGACGCTGTTGTTCCCGTTGCCGTTTGCGCCGAGTGCGGCAATGCTTTAAACGCTTCCCAGATTGCGCGTAAAGCAAAATTTTGTTGTCCGTCGTGCCGGGTGCGTAATTATAATAAAATGCACCCTGAGAAAAAAGATATTATTTTGAAAACTGATAATTTTAAACATTAAATATTATGATGTATTATAAAAAAGACCGACACACATTGCGACGTTTTTTGCGTCGTTGTACTTCTATCCCTAATAAGGATATAAGAAAAATGAGTTATAAAAAACTTATCTCTATGTTCCTCAAATTTTCTACCTATGCAGTGCGTTATTTATTAGATAAATATCAAAAACAATAAGCACACTATATTATTTGCTATAACCTTGTTAGTACTATACTTCTAAGAGTGCTAACAAGGTTATTTTTTGTTTTATTTGTATCTTATATATTATTATATATTAACATCTACGGTAACACTTTTTAACCTTTTTTGTTTTGTTCGTATCATAAATATCAATATATTTGCAATGTCAAAAGTAAATCGAATGTTTCACAAAACCGCCGGACTTTTGGGATTTTCTAAGGCGGTCTGAACAAATCAGTTTAGAGAAAATGTATGATATGAATTATAATACTTTAAATCAGTATGTATATCAAGTTATGAAAGATAATTATGATTCTATCATTAAATATGATAGTGTTGCTGATTATTTTATCGAATACATTGATACAAATGATAGTTTATGTGATATTGCTAACGCTGCTCAAATCGTACAAGAACAATTAATGCAGAAAAAAGATGAATTAAAATATTTTTTTGCTGAGAATTATAATGCTCCTGTTGATTTTTATATCAATGAGTGTGATAATGATTACGAAATTATTTTTTACGCAGATGATTCTTGCGTAAAATGGTGTCGAGACAATGAAATTTTTGACGACGTTTCGCCGGATTGGTTTTTCGTCGTTTTAGACGAGAATTTCTATGCTGATGAAGATTTCATTCAAACGCCTCATTACACCTTTTGCAAAAAAGGTGTATTTGAAAAAATGGTCAATATTTTCAAAAAAATAAAACAAAATAAATCATGTTAAGGGAATTTTTAACTAAGAGAATCAAGGCGAGCGGACTTTCTGTCCGCGCCTTCGCGATTAAAATTGGCGTAGATTACGCTAATTTTAATGCCTTTCTTAAAGGTGCTAATAGTATTTCTGTCAAAAAGGTTGAAAAGGCTTTAAACGCCTTTAACTTGCTAAACGAAAACAATTTAACTTTCTGCAAATTTGCCGGGAATGTTAAATGCAATTTTTGTAAAAAAATCATAATCGAAGACGGCTTTTGCGCTGGTTTTGACAATGAAGGTAATGAGATATTAACAGCCGGCGAGGAGTTTGTTTGTATTGCTCCTATTAGGCAATGTCCTGAATAAATAATAAATTTTATGAAAATAATCAAAGGCAGCGCGAAAGGTGTTCTTATTCGCGCATACAAAAGAGACTGCTGCAACTGGCTGCATAAGTATACATACGCACGTTTTTGCCGTAGACGTTACAGAGTTAAGCAACTTATTAAAATAGCAAAACGTCTCTTTCCTGAATCTTTCTCTTCAGTGGCTGGTTCGCGTGGCTAAGGGGGGCTTCGCCCCCTTTTGGTTTATCAGTAGTCCGACAAGTCAAACTTTTGCAATTTTCTTTAAATTCTTGGTGTAAAATCTAAACTCTTAATATGCTCGTTGCCGTCTAATTTACTTCTGTCAGTGTATACGTCTGTTATTGCGATTGAACTATGCCGGGCTTGGTCTCGAACTTCCGACACATTAAGAATATTTATCATTTTTGTTATTCCGCTGTCTTTAAGACTATAAAATTGATACGTGCCTGAAAACTTTAATATTTTGCGTATTTTCTGCCATTTTTCGCGTAAAATCCGAGTGCAGCACTTATTAACTGACGGTTTAAAATCGTGTCCTATAATGTAGTAATTTGATGGATAGTTATATATTTTTAAGTCCAAAATCAACTCTATAATATTGCGAGGTATTGTAACGCTCTGATTTTTACGATTTTTGCTTATATTTGCATTTATAAAGATTGTTTGATTTTTAAGGCTTAAATCTCCTATTTTTAAGCCGCAAATCTCCGCTGGTCGTATGAAACACCCGTAAAGTAAATAACACGCTAATAAGTAATGATTTTCGCCGCTATCGCGTAAATGATTGAATATCATTTGCAAAACGTTTTCAGGAATAGCGGCACGGCGTTTGATTCCCGGTCTTATATTCTGAATGTCTTTTGCCGGATTTTCGGATATATACCCCTTGTTTACACACCAATTAAAAAAAGTCCTAATTGTTTGTAAATAATGATTGCGTGTTACTGCTGTTAACCCTTTATCAATGTATAAGTTATCTAAGAAGTTATTTATGTCAGCACGTTTTATTTTGAATATAAATAAATCAGAATCAAAGAAGTTTTGAAACGTCTTTAACTGCTGTTTGTAATCGTCGAAAGTTGCCGTAACTATTATTTTGCTTTCTAAGTCCCTTTTTCGGGCTTTTAGGAAGTCTATCACGGCATTTGATAATAATATTAACTTATCCGTGCTTTCTGTGAAAAACGGATTAAAACCGCGCGAAAGTTTTGCGTTAATCTGCTTTACAAGTTCTTCTGCGTATTCTTTGCGCTGCTTTACGTTGTGTATGTGATTTAGTTTTATACGTTTTACTGTCAGTTTATCAGTCTCCGGATTAATAACCGAGTATGCAACGTAATAACTGTTTTTGCCCTTAATGATTCGAGCCGGGCGATAGTCTAAAAAATTTGTGTCCATAAGCCTTGATTTTTTGACTTACACACAAAAAAATATGAATTTCGATTCTGTTTCGGTGATTTTTATAAAACTTCGTAAGTGTCTAATTTAAAGAGTTTTGTAAAACCGAAGCGGAGAGAGGGGGAACTCTCTCGTTAAGCGTTCCCCCTCTCTAAGTGTGTGTAAGTTGGTTTTTTACTTGAAAATTTACGTTATTTTTTCGCGTTTTGTACCCGGTCTTGAAGGTCTACAATCTTCTGTAACATAGCAACTTTTTCTTTTAATTCTGCGTTTTCACGCTCCAATATTTTGATAGTTGCTGCCGAATTTGTGTACATTTCGCCCTTTCCCCAAAGTATCCAGCCGAGGTTTATACGCGGATTAATCGCATATAATTTTTCAAGTACTTCAAAACTTAAATTTTTTTTTATAGAGGTAACGTATGCAGGAGATACGCCCGCTAACTCTCCAAACTCCGAGTTTGAAATCCGCTCTGTTTCGAGAAATTTTTTTACCCTGCTTTTTAATTGATTTTCAGCCATTTCGTTTTGTGATTTAAAAAAAGTTATAAAAAAATTTTGGTAGTTCAACACTAATAGTTTAAGTTTGCAACCGAATTTGAAAAGCAAAGGTTTAAAATTTTCAACCTCTATTTTCTTGTAAGTGTCTTTCGGTTTAAAAATTTTATCTCTTAACTTATTCATTTTCAAAGTTATATAAAATTATTTAATAACCAATACTTATACTCTAAAATTTATGAATTTCGCACCTGTTGTAAAAATTGATTCTAATTATCTAAGCATTTATGAAACTTGCTTAGACGGCGTTTCGGACTCGTCAACGGCGACGGCTGAAACTAATTTCTTTGACAATTTTCACGATTGTCAAATGTCCGCTTCTGCTATGAAGACCGTTAAAAAGTGTGTTAACCTTATCTGTTATCTTTCGCGTAAAAGGCATTTTGCCGAACTCCGCAAAAATGTCGGTTGCACTTCTTTCAGAAATCAGACTTTCTCGAAAAAGGCTGTTAAGTATGCGAAAAATTGTCATTTGTGTACTTTTTTAACGCTGACTTTGCCGAGTAAACAAAAACATTCAGACGTAGAATTAACAACGTATTTGATTAATCCTTTTCTCGCTTACGCTCGTAAGTTCTTTAAAGTCAGGTATTATGTCTGGAAAAAAGAACTTCAAGAAAATGGCAATTTGCATTTTCATCTTATATTAGACCGCTATGTTGACGCGCTAAGCCTCAGAAAAGAGTGGAATAAACTTTGCAACCGTGGAGCGGTCGAAGGTGTTGAAAATCCTTTTAATTATGTCTCTGAATATCACAAGAAATGGAGCGATTTTTATAAAGACGGTTTCGACCGCGTAAAGGTGTATAATTACATCGCAGAATTACCGCACATTCAGAACGAAATTAATGAAAGTGTAACGGCGTGGGAAAATGAAAATATGCGGCAAATGGATTACACCGAATTTCAACGCCTTGCAAATAAGCGTATTTTTATAGAAGTCGAAAAATACCGCGCTGCCTACGTTAAAGAAATGCAAAAGCCTGAATCTGAACGTTTTTTCAATCCAAACTCTACCGACATCGAAGCCGTTAAAAGTCCTAAACTTGTCTCGTTTTACCTCTCTAAATACATCGCAAAAGCACTTGACAACAATACGCAATTAGATGAATACTTCATCCGTGTTGATGATATTAAAACTACAATTTTCGCTTTTTACGCGGATATTCGCAGAAAAAAAGAGAATGAAGAAAATTACGACTACGAATTTCAACAGATTGAATATTTAAAAGATGTATTATCTAAGTTTCGCAAAGAAAATTGTCCGATTCAAGGGCGTTTGTGGTTTAAATCTAATTCTTTAACCGTCTTTTTGAAAGGTCTGCAAAAAAAAATTAAAGACCCTGTTACACAGAAAATTAAAAGCGTTTACGAACCGTGCAAAGATTTTATTTACGCCGATTTAGACGCCGAACTTAGAAAGTTAAATGAATATCTTTTAAACGAGGAAAAACGCCGCAATGCTAAAATCGACGCTCTTAACGCTCAAATCCTTTCTGCTAACGAAAAAGCAAATTGGCAGAATGTTAAAGATTTGCACCCCTCTTGCCGCTTAGTTCTTCCGACTTACGGCAAGACAGATGACGGCAAAGACGATAAAAATAATATTATCTGTCTGACGTTCTTAATCTCCTGCTTTGAAATACAAACTCTCCGGGACAAGGACGGAATATTAATGTTTCCACGCTTGTCGCGAATGTGGAGTATGTATATAAATAATTGTATTTCTGAAAATTATAAAAAAGGTTTATACGAAAAATAATTGTTTAACATATAAAAAAAAATAATTATGAAAGATATTAATATAGTTCATTGCTTTTTTGAACAATCAGGAGTTTTCAAAAAAGCATTTATCAAAAATAATATTACCGCATTCGATTATGACTTAAAAGACGAATACGGCGAGACCGATTTTGTTGTTGATTTATTTGCAGAAATAGAAAAAGCATATAATATCGAAAATAGCATGTTTGACACAATTTCTTCCAAAGATTTGATTTTTGCTTTTTTCCCTTGTATTTTCTTTTGCGAATGTAATCAGTTTTTTTTTCGTGCTGATAGTCGTAATTTCGCTAATAAAAGTAAAGATTATATCTTTTCTTTTATTATAAATAGAAATGAAAAAAGAGCGTATTATTATAATATTTTAATAAAATTATGCGCTATTGCTGAATCTAAAAATTTGCGTTTGATTATTGAAAATCCTTATTCAAGAAATCATTATTTGTATAATAATTTTCCTTATCGACCTGCGGTTATAGATTATAATCGAAATCTAAAAGGTGATTACTTCAAAAAAAGCACTCAATATTTTTTTATTAACTGCACGCCTGATTTGATGTATAATAGTGCTGTAATTGCTTATGAAGCAAAAAAAATAAGAAGTCTAACAGGGCATTGTGGAAGTGGTTGCGACAAAGAACGTTCAGAAATTTCTCCTATTTATGCCGAGTGCTTTATCAATGATTATATATTATCTAAAAAAAGTCTATATACAGAATCTAATTTGTTTAACATATAAAAAAAAATAATTAAGAAAATATGGATATAATTAAATTAAACGACATTAAAACGCTTGATTTCGATTATCTTATAATTGATTTTCCAAATCTCGTTTCTATCGAAAAATCATTTTTTTTGTGTGTTAAAAATGAAAACATTTTTGCTAAAACGCAAAAAGATGATACAGTGAACAATGTTAAATTTTTAAAGAAAAATAAATTATATTACAGAGTTTCCGGAAGTCCAACTCAGATAATTAATTTTTTTTCAAAATATGATAAATAATATGAAAAACAGTCCTTATAAAAAAATTAAAAAGTGGGAAAATCAACTAAACCGCTTTTGTCTTTACGCTTTAAAATGCGTTATGATAGGCGCATTTTGCAAAAAAAACAAAAAGCGTTATGATATGATTTGCCGAAATATCGATAAATTAATCGATAAATTAATCGATAAGAATCATTAATTTCCCCCGTTGCAAAACGTTAATAAACAACGTTTTGCAACTTTTTTCGTAAATAAATAAAATAAAATTTTTTTGTACGTAAAAAAAAATCTAAGTTTGCAGCGTACACAAAAAAATTCTCATACATAGCAAGACTTAAAAGATACCTAAAAATATTTCGCGGTGTCCCTTGCGGTTGCGGTAACGCGCCGCGCTTGTCAGGTATGAGGACAAGTGTACAAAGGGTAACACCGCTAATTTTTTTTATGTACAATTTAAACTCATACAAAAATGGAAAAAATTATTATTTCAGAAAACAAAAAGGAAAAAGACGTTAATTTCCTTTTCGACATTGCAGAGTGCAATGTTAATCGCTTTTTAATGGTGTATAAAAATGCTTTGGACTACAACGTCCCGGCTAATACTCTTAATGATTTGTCAGACTCTTGCGAAGAGTTTAACAGACAGATTTTTCTTATTATTAATCACATTGTTAATCCTTCTGCTACTTCTTACGTTGATTCTGTAAGAGAGAAAGAAAAACAACTCTCTCAACAGATGAAAGAAATAAATTTATAACTAACAGTCCTAAGTCTTGGTGTCTGGAAAAAGCCTGAGCGGCGGTGGGAGTTTTCAAATATTTTTCTAAACTCCCGCTTTTTTCCTTAAACTAAAATTTTAATAATTATGTTTACATTCGCTAATTCTCTGCTTTTAATCGTGTTACTTGCTGTTGCAAGTTGGTGCGGCTGGCAGATACTAAAACATTAAAAGATTATGATACCGCTTTTTGAATACCTTAAAATTAAATTCCCGAAAAAGAAAAAGCCGGATTTTAAAATCCCGCTTGATTACTTCAATATTAAGGTTTTAAATTTTTCGGCGTTGGTGATTTTCTTTTCTGGGTATGACCGTAAAAGAGAGGCAATTTATACTAAGTATAAAATTTGTTACAAAATCAAATCCACTGATTCAGAAGGCTGGTTTGAAGAGGGGTTTTTTTTCGATTCAGAGGAAAACGAAACTTTTGAGTCCTTCATTCGTAAAAAAGTCGAACTCCGAATACACTCTATTAATCTGCCTGAATTTCGGGCAATGTTTTCACAAAAAAACGCGCTCGGCGCGTAAAAGTTTTTCACATCGTAAAATTATTTATAAAATATTCGATAATGACACATTCCGAAGAGTTCTTCTGTTTAGTTGCCGAAATGCGGCACTTTTGTAAACTCGTCGATAAAAAATTAAAATATGACGTTGACGAGGAATCTCTAAAAAAATTGATTAACAAAAGAAATGAACTCGTTAAACAAGTTGACGAGGTTATTTTGAAGGTTAAAAATTCAAAGTCTGAAAGGGCGGCAAGTGTGCAATTTTTGTTGGATACTTTTCCTGAATCATGAAAAAAGTTGACTTCTTAACTGTTGACTCCGCCAGAGCATTGCCGCAATTTCATAATGAAATGTGGCAATGCTATTTTGTGAAAAATTGCTATTACCTTGTAAATCTGAGATTTTGTGAGATAAAAAAGGTAATTGTAAAAAATAAATGTTTAATCCTTAAATAATTTTTTATTATGACTCTTGAATATTTATTCGGCGTTCCGGTGCAATTCAAATTTTTTAAAGAAATTTATCCCGGTTCGCAGTTTCATAACTGCATTGTAACAGATTGCTTTACTTTGTATGAGTATAGAAAAAGTTATTATTTGCAAAACTCACGGACAAAAAAGTTTTTCAAAATCGCAGATTTGTCTGAGTTTGATAAAAAAATGTGTACGATTCGAGGAGACAAAAATATAAATGCGGCAATGCTCTTTCACGAAATCGGAAGTCGTTTTTTCGATTTAAGATAATGTTGACGTTTTTTTTTTGTAAAAAAAGTTGCTAAAAGTTTTGTTAATTCACTAATAGTTTGTATCTTTGTCGTACAAATCAGATAAAAAACTTTGCGAAATTCAAATTCACGCCGTGTTTAATACCCTTGCACGGCGTTCTTTTTTTGTAAAGGTATTTTATAGGTTTTAAATAGGTTTTTTGAAGGTTTTTAAATGCTTTTTAGTACGTTTTTATAATGATATAGTTTATTTTTATGTTAAGCGGTTTTTTTTTACGAAAAACCGCTTTTTTTTGTCTAATTATGTAAAAAAAAAAGTTCCTTTTATATTTTGAGTTTAAAATATAAAATATTAGTTTTGTAACGTTTTAATACTCAAATACTTTTTTATTATGCAAAACAACGAAAAAAAGCGCGTTAAATTCGATTATCAAACGCCGTCTCAGATTCTTGAAAATCACCCGAAAATCAGAAAAATTTATTCCGCTCAACGGTTGGGCTACTTGCTTATGTGTCAAGTCGTTGACGGCAAGAAATTAAACCGAGGCTGTCTTATTTCTGAGTCAGATTTATTAAAATTTCTAAATTGGCGGTTTGGCTTCGCAGACGTCTAATTGTTCAATCTCTCCGCGTATTGTCTTGTATTAATCTTATGTTTTACTTTGCACCAGAAGTGAAACATAAGATTTTTTTTATTTTGTGATTTAAATAAGTATTGATATTGTTTATAGTTGGTAAAAATTTAAACTGCTGAGTGCGGTGGTTTGTCTTTCCGCCGCATTCTTTTAAATCATGAAATAAAATGTTGTATTTTCACTTGCTTGAATTTTGTTTTTGAATTATTGAGTTTATAAGTATTGCGTTCCGCCTGTTGCGAAACACGCGGAAACTTCTTTTTAAACTCGCTGAATATGAATGTATTAAAAAATAATATATATGAATCCTTTACTTGTCATAGGTCTATTGTTCGGCGTTGCCGTCGGTGTAACTGTCTATAAGACAATTAAAACAGCCGGAGCGTTGAATTACTATATTACCCGTTTTGGAGTCTATCAGTTTGCCTCGGACGGTAATTTGGTTTTCCGTGTCCGTATCAAATTCACAAATCCAACAGCCACGCCTATACACTTCAATTTGATTGATATAGGTGCGTTCTTAAATAGTCAGTATCAGGAAGTTAACGGCAAAATCGAAGTTCTAAGCCGGGGAAATCTTATTGCCTCTCTTATGGATAATCAGGAATTTGTCATTCAGGGCAACGGATTCACGGAAAAAGATTTTTTCATTAATGCTCGCTGGGCTGATGTCGGTCAGTACTTCTTAACGAACATTAATAATATTATACAAATTATTTCGGGTAATCTGAATGTCAGAGAGTTGCTTGCTGCAATAGTCGGACAACCCGTTTTGATTTTCGGTAATATTAAAGCGGAAGGCGTTAATATTCCGATTGCGCAGGTAATTCAGTTGTCTAACGATGTTAACTAATTGATTCAGTTTTGTTATGTTAGGTATCGCCAATAACCCCACATCTGTTTTTAAGTCCCTGTCTTTGCTGCAAATGCAGCAAGGCGGCGGGGCTGCTCTTGGTGCGCCCGGCGATGTCTACATTGTAACCGATACGCGCAAAAATCCGCGCAAAGAACTTGACCAAATGCGCAGTTTACAGCGTTATAATATAGCCCCTTATACGCCTGAAACCGCGTTTGCTTCCGAATCCGGGACGGTTCTCTTTCCTGTTAAAGATTTGCATTTTGACCGTAAAAATTTCCAAAACAGAGAAACTGACTTCTCCGATGAAAGTGTATTGAAAATAATAAAAGCCGTGAAGGACGGCAAATTTAATTGGGCAGTTTTTGACGCAATAACAATTTGGCAAAATCCTAATGACGGCAAATTTTATGTACTTTCAGGACATTCGAGGAGTGAGGCTTTTAAACGTCTTGCCGAAATGGGCGAAAGTGCAGACGGCAAGAACTTTACAAAGATTCCTGCAAAAATTTTCAAAGGCACTTTTGACGAGGCGCGGGATTTGGCTCTCAATTCAAACACCCTTTCATCGAAAGAAACTAATTTTGAACGTGCTAATTATTACCGTGCTTTATATAATTCAGAAATTGCGAAAGGTCGTTCTAAGGCAGAGGCTACAAATGTAATAATGCCTCTTATCCGAGAGCGTGAAGGTAAAAACGCAAACAGCATATTTTATATAAGTTTTTTGAATCCAAACGGCATTTTTTACGACGCTTTAAGACAACTTCAAAACGCTCCGACGCAAGACCGTGAGCGGCTAAAAGTTGTAGGTGAATGGGTTGGACGTTTAAGAAAAGACCGTTCAAAACTCACAGACTTTCACGAAAGAGAGTTATTTGATTATCTTATCACTCAGGGCAATTACAATAAGACTGTTACAAATTACGCCGATTTATTAAAGCGTATTGACACGGCACTTTTAAAAATGGTTGACGAAAAAGGCAACTTTCAGCCTGAACGCAGTTTGAATCTTAAAAAAAATATAGTTGCAGAAGGTAACGAAAAAGCCTTTTTACAAGAACTTGACCGACTGAAACGTGTTGCCGCTGATGATGAAAATCTTTATAATCAAAAACTTGCGGAATTTCGTAACCGTCAAAAAATTGATTCAACAATTACCGACGAACAAATTTTAAAAGCGGTTGAGCCTTACCGCCAGCGTGCCGTTTTATCGAAAGCGGATTATAACGCTTTTAGACAAAAAAGAGCGCAATATATTGACGCGGATAGAAGGCAAACAAGTCTTTTCGGACTCGGTAAACCTACGATAAAATTTGAGTTTAAAGATAACGCGGATTTAATGAATTTCTTTGCTAAATCAGACGGCAAAGATTATTCTAACGCGCAAAACGTTGACTTTGAAAATGTTGCAACTTCAACGTCTTCAAACGGCAAACGCGGTGCAAGTCGTACACAGAGCGCAATAACAACGCCTGAAACGTTGTATTTGCCTTATTCGGAAGGGGCAAAGGCTTTGCCCGGCTCGGCAAATCCTAAATCTTTGCCGCCTGCGTCGCAAAATATTCCGCCGCTATCAAGTGTTTTAAAGCCGGACGGCGTTTATATTAATCATAGGAAAATAGGCGATTACGGATATATTAATGACAATTTGAAGTACATTAACTTCTATATTGCCAAAAAATATGGGGTTAATGATAATATCTTCAAATGGTGTGAGCTTATATTCCCTCACGCAGTTATTATTGTTTGTTTTCAGGATAGTAACGGCATTTGGAAATTTTACTTTCAACGTCCTAAATATAAGGATTTTATATATAAAAAAATCCCAAATCTTCGAAACAACGGTATTAATTACTTTTTATTTGACTTGCCGCATATTGAAAAAGTCATTCAGGCTTTTGAAAGTGAGGGGTTTCCTGTTGTGCTTGTTTATCGTAACATCGTCGATGATATTAATGACATTCCGCAACCGTCAAGCCCGAAGGCGTTGCCGCCTTCAATGGAAAAAACTGAACCGACAACGCCGGAACTAACTTCGACTGATTTGGAAGACGCTGCAATATTGAAGTCTTTAATAGAACCTACAACAGCGAAAGATACTACTCCGGATTGGGACGCAATTTATAAGCGTTTTGTCGATTCTCATCATTGGAATAGTTTTGACCCTGAATCGGCTGCCGAATACGATGTTAAAATTTTTCGTAACGCTTATTATAACGTTATTGCGGAACTTCCTGAAAACAGGAAGGCAGATTTTACGCAAAAATTTATTTCTAAGGTCTATGAAATTGCACGGCTTAACGCCGCAGCACCGTCCGCAGCGGTAACAGGGCGCGGCGGTATTACTGCGAAAAAAGCCGCAAAATATAACGCTGCTAACGATAGATATATGCAAGCGAGAGCGGATTTTGGAGATTGGTTTAATAATTATGCAGAACGCGCTGCTAAGATTGAAGAAAGAGAGCGCAAAGCAGCGATGAACGTTGAAGAGAGGCGCGATGAACGTTTTGATGTAATAAAAAAAGATATTGATTATTTTTCTGCATTACTTAAAAATCGTGCGCAAGTTCCTTCTTATCGAATCTCTAACGCACGCCAAAATTTACAATCGAAACTTGAAACAGAGGCTTATAAAGGTAATGTCGAAACAATAACTAAGTTACTTGAATATATGCGCCCGCTTAACGTCTTTACAAACCGTTCAAGCGTATGGCAACTTGCTGATTTAGCGCAAAGACGACGCGCTAAATATCAGCAAGCTGAAAAAGCATTTGAGGCGCAAAACGCAGATGAAAATGCAGATTATAAAATAGAATTTGACGAAAACGAAGACCGCGTTAAGATATACTTTAACGGTATACCGAGCGAAAATATAAGAACGTGGTTAAAGCAACATAATTTTAGGTGGTCGCCTCGTAACAAAGCATGGCAAAGGCAAATTACGGTTGATTCTCGCTATGTCGTTAATAAGTTCAATTCTATGATGAAAAGCGGAGAGTTAAGCGGCTTAGGCAAACCGACTGTTAAATTTGAGTTTGAGGATAACGACGAAATTTTTAAAACATTCGGTGCAGGCATTAACGGGTTGACCGTTAACGATAAACCTGCTGCGTTATTTAATTGCCCTGAAAGTCTTTTGCAGTGTAAAGGCTTTACGCCTTCATATATACGCTTAGAGGATTATTCGAGCCTTATCGAACCTGCAAAAGGCGTGAAAAAACTTGTTGGATACGGCTTTGAAGTAGCGACACTTAACGAACTTGCAAACGCTTGTAATCATTATAACGACGTTGCACGCCTTGCCTCGCATTTAAAGGCGGACAACGTTTTACAAAGTGCTTTTAACGTCTGGCACTGGCTACATACTAACATTAAATATAATTACGACACTCCCGGAGAGGAAGAAATAAGGACTCCGGCGCGGTCTTGGGCTGACCGGGAAAACGGCGTTGATTGCGATTGTATTGCAGTTTTTACTGCTTGCCTTCTCGGTGCTATGGGCTATAAGCCTAAATTTGAAATAGTTGCATTTAACAACAGCCCGAAATATTCACATATTTACGTAAACCTCGACGGTGCGGCGATTGACAGGGTTTTACCTGTCTTTCTCGCACGTCCCGAAAATATAACAAAAACAAAGATTATGGAGATTCCTGTTTTTGAATTATCCGGCACGGCTGACGGCGGATTTTCGACGTTAAACGGCATTTATGCTGATACGCTTCTGAAAGTTAATTCCGGCACTGCTAACGCTCAGGATAGTATGAATTTGCGCAAAACACAAGTTTTGCTGGGGTTGCAGAAATCTGACCCGCAGGCATACAAACTTGCAGCGATTTTAATGCCTTTTGTTGTCGCTATTGACGATAACGGAAGTTATTACTTCGCGAACGATAAAATTGCAGAAATCGCCGAAAACGCAGATAAAAAACTTTATTCGTTGAAAATCAGCGGCGCAAATGTGGCGGCATTTGATGAGTTTTTTAATAGCATTGTCGGCGATTTAAAAAACATCTCTGTAAGGCTTGAACGCGGCAACGGTAAAACTATTGTTACTATATCATTTACGAATCCGCAAAACGATACTTACAACGTTGAAGGCGAGTACGTTAAAAAGGATATGTTAGCAATTAACCCGGACTTTTTAACTATGCGAAACGCTTTAAAGAACTTGATAGCGGTTAATTATTACGACCTTGCAACGCGTTTTGCAGTCGGATTAATGACAGAAGTAAACGCCGTTCAAGCAGGTTACACGCCTGAAACGTGGCAAAAGGCTGTTGAGGCAACTAACAAGTTAAAAAAACTTTGGACGCTTCTCGGCGGCGACGTTGAAACGCTGGTTCAAGTGATTGAAAGCGGCGCGGAAAAAGAGGCTGTTGTGGAAGTTGACGGCGATACAAGTATTATTGAAACGTCGGCTTTTGATTCGGTGTTACACGGTTGCAAATACAACGCGCTCAGCGGTTTAAACGGACTCGGAGAAACTTCTACTGTTAACAGCGAATTAGATACGCTCGGTGTAGGTTTTGAAACGCTGCTTGAATGGGTTGCAGAAATAGAGCCGGGCGATACTGTTAATATTTCGATTACAAAAACATCAGACGGAGAAAGTAACATTCGTTATGCTTCTACAATGCCGGATAGCGAATCGACAAATAAAGCGTGGCTTTGGTTGCTTGGCGGTGCGGTTGTCGGTGGCAGCATAGCGGCTGCAACTTCGGGAAAGAAAAACAAAAAAACAAAACGTTAAGAATATGAATGAGATTTTAAAATATGAAGGTTTGCGCGGTGATGACGAACCCCAAAAAAGCGGTAATGTTGTTAATTGGAATAAGGCAATAGATTCTGCTTTGGATACGCTGCTTGCATTTTTTGGTAAAGGGCAGAATCAGCAGACCTCGACACCCGAAAAACAAAACGTTAATGTTACAGTGCAAAATGATAAGACTCTTACTTATATAGGACTCGGCTGTTTGGCTTTGATGGGTATATTTTTATTAACGAATAGCGGCAAAAAGTAGGTATGCAGAACGTTTACAACGATAACGGTCTTGGGTGGGTTGCTGCTGCAATTACAGCAGCAACAACAGTTGCGTCTTGGATTGTTGGCAGTGTAAAAGCGAAGAAAGCGGCGGCGGCAGCGGCGGCGGCAGCGGCGGAACAAAACAAAGTTAACGCTTTTGCAACACTCGATAATCAGTACGCAGCAGAGTCTAACTCTACTAATACACGCGCATTGATTTTCGGAGCGGTCGGCATTATCGGTGCTTATTTGTTGTTTAAAGATGATAAATAGTTATGACTTATAGTATTGAGGATATAGCGCAAAGAGCATACGCGGATATTACGAATTACCCGTCTCGGTACACAGTTAATAATGTGTCAGAGGCGTTAGTAAAGTTAAGTGACGCATATTCAGTGTATAAACAGAAATCGGATATTTACAGACCTATTTACGAGGAATACACTGAGTATGACAATTTTATTAAAACAAATCCGAGTTATACGTTGGCGCAAGCAGAGGAAAAATCCTCGTATATTATCAAGCGAAACAACCTTCAACCCTACTTAGACGAGGCTCAGGAAAATATGCAAAACGCGGAAGTTTATGTCTATGCTTGGGGGGTGGTGCTTGACAAAATAAGAGGTCTTGAAGATAACGCGCTTAATTCGTCTGCTACAACTAACTTTAACCGCTACGTTAAAGAGGCGCAAAACTTTAAGACATCTGTAACTTCGTCGGTTGCGGCAAGTCCGAACGAAAATAAAAAAATGTTGTTTCTCGCTATTGCCGCGGCGGGGGTGTTATTGTTGCTTAATGGAGAGGATTAATAATATAATACGCGATATGTCGCTAATTGTAAGCGGCTTAGGTGCTACGGGCAGTTCTGTAAGTTATTCTTCTGAGATGTCGAAAGCGCAAAACGCTGAAAGTAACGCTACTTCTGCTTATAACAGTGCGATTCAATCTGCTAATAATGCGCAATCTCAGTTGTCAGTGTTATATGAAGAGTATCAGCATAATCTTGCGAACATTGCTGAATATCATGCTGCTAACCGTGATTTTGAAACGAAAATTACGAAGTTGCAAGCCACAGCGGCTCAGATGGAAGCGAAAGCGGACAATTATAAAGCGCAAATGAACAGTATACAGAGCGAATTAAATTCGCTTGGAGCGCAAATGGGACAAGCGGTGCAAAGTCGCAATACTTCTAAGCAATCTGAATTACAAAGTAAGATTCAGGCAAAAAGTAACGAGATTAAGCAAGTACAGTTGCAGTATGATAACTGCTTAGTGTCTGTTACCGAAATTACACAGCAAATTAACGTCTATAAGTCGCAAATCGCTGCTAATAACAGTTACATCGCAAATAACAGTGCGGGGGCTGAAAGTGCTAAACGGGCATACGACATTGCTGTTAATACTTATAATACTGCTATGGCAGAGGCGCAAAGCGCGTCTGCGGCTATTCAAGCCGCTAAAAGTGCTTATTATTCTGCAAAGCAAAATTACGACGCGGCTGTTAAGGCTGAACAAGCAGCAGCAGAGGCAGAGCGTAAAAGGCAAGAAGCCGAGGCAGCAGCAGCGGCGGCAGCGGCTGAGGCAGAGAGACAGCGGCAAGCAGCAGCGGCGGCAGCGGCTGAGGCTGAAAGACAGCGGCAAGCGGCTGAGGCGGAAAGACAGCGGCAAGCGGCTGAGGCGGAAAGACAGCGGCAAGCGGCTGAGGCGGCGGCTGAGGCTGAAAGACAGCGGCAAGCGGCTGAGGCGGCGGCTGAGGCGGAAAGACAGCGGCAAGCGGCTGAGGCGGCGGCTGAGGCGGAAAGACAGCGGCAAGCGGGTGAGGCGGCGGGTGAGGCTGAAAGACAGCGGCAAGCGGGAGGGGGGGCGGGTGGGGGGGGAAGA
>JAZRSX010000027.1:0-22251 GCA_045651725.1 Christensenellaceae bacterium | reverse complement strand
ATGTCGGCTCGTCACATCCTGGGGCTGAAGCAGGTCCCAAGGGTTCGGCTGTTCGCCGATTAAAGTGGCACGCGAGCTGGGTTCAGAACGTCGTGAGACAGTTCGGTCCCTATCCATCGTGGGCGTAGGATATTTGAGAGGCTTTGTCCCTAGTACGAGAGGACCGGGATGAACGCACCTATTGTGCACCTGTTGTTGTGCCAACAGCATAGCAGGGTAGCGAAGTGCGGACGAGATAAACGCTGAAAGCATCTAAGCGTGAAACTCGCCTCAAGATAAGATATCCCATATCGAAAGATAGTAAGACCCCTTGAAGACAACAAGGTTGATAGGTCGGGTGTGTAAGCGCAGTAATGTGTGTAGCTAACCGATACTAATAGGTCGAGGGCTTATTCTCAATAAAATTGAGAAAGGCTTTTTGATAAGAAAAACGATAAGATACGAATACAAAAATACAGCCGAAAAACTTAAAAGTAGTTCTCTGCTATGCAGTTGTCAATCTATGATTGATTAAAATTTAGTATATTATCTGCTGAAAAGCAGTTATATAACCATTGCGGTGACGATAGCGTTGAGGATCCACCTGTTCTCATTCCGAACACAGAAGTTAAGCTCAATTGCGCTAAAAGTACTTGGTTGGACACGACCTGGGAGGATAGGGAGTTGCCGCATTTCATTTTACCCAAACTTGGCGTTAGTTGAGTTTGGGTTTTTGTTTTGTTATTAAAAATTAAACTTTTTATATAAATTTATAATAAAAAAGGCTTAAATTAAAGTAAAAACGTAAAGTTTACCTTAATTAAGCCTTTAATTTTGCTATTATTTATTTGTTTTCGTTGTGGAAGTTTAACTTGCCTTGTCTATAAATTTCGCAAATTAACTTGTGTGTTATAAGTGCTTTTTCGCCACTCATATCAAGTTCTTCAAGCCCTAAACAAGCCCTGTAAAATTGTTCAACTTGCGTTGTGTGTTGAATACCCCAATAGTCTTTTGCTCTTGTGTAAGATGCAACGGTTTGTTGGTGCGCTTCTTCTTTTGTGCCGTCTTTATAAACGATATACGCGTCGTTGTAATTAAAGGTAACGTCGCCGTTTTCACAATGAAGTTTAACTTCAATAGGCTCGTCGCAACCGTAGTTATTCGTAGCAAAGAAAGAATATTTTACGCCGTTTTCGTATAAAACAAGACCTTCTGCGGTATCTTCGACTTTAATCGTTGGGTGAATTCTATTCGACATATTGCAATAAACTTTCGTAAACGGGCTATCTATCATCCAGTTTACAAGGTCTATGGTGTGTATACATTGATTGATAATTACACCGCCACCTTCTCTTTCCCAAGTGCCTTTCCAGTCGGTTTCTTTATAATATTCGTCAGTACGAAGCCAAGTTAAAACGGAACGCGCCGAAATAATTTTGCCAAGTTTACCGCTTAAAAGCGTCTTTTTAATAAACTGCGCCGAATTATTGTATCTACATTGAAAAATAACGCCGTAAAGCGCCTTGCTTTCTTTTGCAACTTTAACTGCGTGTTCAGCACTTTCATAGTCTATTGACATAGGTTTTTCGCTTAAAACGTTAACGCCTTTTTTAAGTGCGTATTCGGCAACGACGGTGTGCAAATCGTGTGGAAGGCAAATATGAACAACGTCTAAATTTTCGTTTTCTATCATTTGCTTATAGTCGGTATAGGGCACTATTTTATACTCTTTTGCCATTTGGTCGGCTCTTTCTTCAATAACGTCGCAACAAGCAACTAAATTAGAGTATTCAAGGCTACTAGCGGGGTCTAAATGCATTCCTGATATTCTGCCACAACCTATAATGCCTACGCGTAATTTTTTTTGTACCATAGTATTTATCCTTTTATTTATTTACAATTATTATAACAATAATACTTAATTTTTACAATTATAATTTCTATACAAGTAGATTGCATTTTATATACTTTTATGCGTTGTTTTTCGTTTCTCTTAAAACGGAAATAGTATTTTTTATAAGAAAAGAAAGTTGACGCACTATATCTTCGCTGTTAATTTTTTGCCCGTCTTGAAACCATTTGTAAAGGTATTCGGCAATACCCGCAATAAAGAAATGCACTAAATAAGGCACTAAAAAATCGTCGTTATTGCGTTCTTTATAATAAATTTGCGTAAATTTATTAGATATTTCGTCAATTGCAGTTTGAAGAATTCCGTTTGGATTATTTGCAAAAACAACGTATTCGCTAAACGTAGACGACTTTTTGCACATAACGATTAACTCTTTAACAAGTGGCTCTGGGTCGGTTGAAAATTCTAAATAATTATACTTTTTAAAAACGCTTTCAAAATCTAAAACAAGGTCTTTACTAATGTCGTTTAAAACGTCGCTTATACGATTGTAGTGCGTGTAAAAAGTATTTCGCGAAACACCGCTTAAAGAAGTTATTTCGGTTATTTTAATATCTTCTAACTTCTTTGTTTTTAATAAAACTGCAACGGCTTTTTTTATTCTATTGCGCGTTTTTTCGCTTTGTTTGTTTTGCGTTTGAACTTTCATACGTTAATTATAATTGATTTGCCTATTAAAGTAAACACTTTTAATAAAATATTGATTATTTTTTAATATTTTGCATAAAAAAATATTTGCGAAACAAAATTATATTACAACGGTAAAAGAATTACTTAATTTTTTGATTATTGCAAATTCTTTTTTTACAGCCGTTGTTAATATAAAGCGCTTTTTAGTCGGTGTTTCCCACCGCAAAAAGCGGTTAGGGAAAGACCGATTTTAGTTTAATTTAAAAACGGTCTTTTCGTTTTTTTTGTTAAAAAATAATTTTTAACTAATTTATCACACGCATAACATTGAAATTTGCTATAAATTGTGCTAAAATATACTATAATAAAGTAGTAACTATAATTTTTGGGCATAATATATTAAGGTGAAATATGAAATTATTTAAAAAATTATGTGCGGTTTTAATAATATCTTGTTTGGTTATGGCGCTTTGTAGTGGCTGTATTATAACGAGAACGACGACGGGCACGGGCGAAAACAGTAAAATAGAAGTTGAAATCGTTGAAACTGACGGTAAAACTTACAATTCTTTAACCGAAATGCTTGACGATTTGCGCCCTGCGGTGCTAGAAATTTACGCAGGTCAAGAAACTGCAACGTCTTATAGCGCGGGTAGTGGCGTTATAGTTGATAAAGAAGTTGTTAACAACAAAACTTATTATTACGTTTTAACTTGCCACCACGTTATTGACGAAATGCGCGTATTTTGGGCGCAAGATATTTACGGCACTCAATACACTTCGCTCACTTTAATCGGTGGCGACCCCGAATCGGATATTGCCGTTATGCGCTTTTGCTTGCAAGACGAAACTACGCCTATAACCCAAGATAAGTTAACCGTTGCTAATTTAAGATTGCCTAACAAAGAAACGGGCGACTATTTGAAAGTTGGCGAAAGCGTCTACGCAATAGGTAATCCTTTGGGAACTTTGGGCGGAACGGTAACGCAAGGCATAATTTCTTCTACTAATAGAGAGGTTGTAGTTGAAGGCAAAACGATGTCGCTTATTCAAACGGACTGCGCTATAAACAGCGGTAACTCTGGCGGTGGATTGTTTGACGCGCAAGGCAATCTTGTGGGTATTGTAAACGCAGGTTATTCGGGTAACGTTGAAGGTTTAAACTTTGCTATACCGTCTGACGTTGCTTGTGATATCGCAACTAAACTTATGGAAACTTATACGGGTGGTTTAAACGGCTACGGTTATATTGATGGTAGGGCTCGCGTAATGATACAAAGCGCAACTAATCTTTCAGGTAATTATGAAATGGCTGTTATAGATTATTCGCCAACTCCTTTTGTTTCTTCTTCTTACGCTGTACTTGTTTATAGCGTAAAAATTAACAGTATTTACCATTCAGAATTTAAGGTTAACGACATAATTGAGTCAGTTAAGATAAACGACGGCGAATTTCAAAAAGTTTCATCTACAAGCGCGCTACTTAACGTTTTAAACGCTTATAGTTTTAAAAAAGGCGACAAGATAACTTTTAAAGTTTCAAGAAACAACGTTAGTTTAAACGTACCGGTAACTTTACCACAATACGTTTACATGCCATAAAAAACGTAAAATTTAGCACCGTGCAAAATAATGCACGGTGCTTTTTATTTATCCGTTAACACTTTTAGCGAGTTTAGCATATATTAAAATGAACAGTTTAAAGGAGGTTAAAATGTCATTTTTCTCTAACTGCACAACCGATAAAGCACCAGGTAGAATTAGCGGAAATCCGTTAAACGGCTTGTGCGAAAAGGTGTGTATTCAAGCAAAAAAAGTTTTTGACGCGTGTATGAAACAGTCGCAAGAAGACGGCTACGTTATAACTTTAACTACTCTTACACCCGCAAATCCTACATATCCGTTAACGTTTGTAAGCGCAAGAAGTATTCAAACTACGGCAACTATAACTTCACTTCAAGTTGACCCTCTCCCAGATAGGCAAAATTTAAGTAGAGTTCAAATTTCGTATACGGTTCCCGTTGAAGTAATCTACACAGACGCAAACGGCGTGCAAGGTAAGGGTATGGGTACGTTTAGCGCTAGTCAAGACGTTATTTTGTACGTTCCCGCACCGTCTATTATGCCGTATGAAGTAGAAGCGATAATTTCGATTGTTGCGCTCGAAGGCGTGTATACTTCGCTTAATACTTTTACGGTTTCGTGCTGTGCAACCGCAATAATTAAAATCGTTATGACGGTTGAACTTTTAGTACCGTCTTACGGATATGCTACGATGCCGTCTTGCCAAGAATTTACGCAAGAAGTATGTTCGGGATTTTTCGAACTGCCATTGTTCCCTGGCGAAGACGTAAATATATAATAAAAAAGACCGTTCTGGTCTTTTTTTTATGCCTTTAATTTTGTTGCAAATAAAATTTTGTAATGCTATAATAAAATTTAGAATAAATTTTTAAAAATAGTAGTGGTGAATTTTGAAAGTTTTTGCAATTAGCGATTTACACCTTTCTTTAAACGGCGAAAAACCTATGGATATTTTCGGGCGTGACTGGAAAGATTATCTTGACAAAATTAAACAAAGTTGGCAAGAAAAAGTTGAAGAAAACGACGTGGTTTTAATTTGTGGCGACATAAGTTGGGCTATGCAACTAGACGATGCGCTTTTAGACGTCGGCTATTTTTCTAACTTTAAAGGCACTAAAATTTTAATTCGCGGAAATCACGACTACTGGTGGCAAGGCATAACGAAAATTCGTCAAAAATTGCCAAAGGGCATTATAGCGCTTCAAAACGATGCGGTTAAAATAGGTAACGTCGTTTTTTGCGGTTCGCGTGGTTGGGCGGTTGAAGGAAGCCCCGATTTTAAAGAACACGATAAAAAGATATATTATAGAGAAGTTGAAAGGTTTAAACTTGCCTTAAAAGAAGCACAAAAAATAAGGCAAGACGGCGATAAGTTAATATGTTTAATACATTATCCGCCGTTTAACGCTAGGCTAGAAAACTCGCTTTTTACCGAACTTTTTGAAAATTTTGGCGTCGATAAAGTGGTTTACGGGCATTTGCATGGCAAAGACGCAAAAGCCTATTATAAAACTAATAAAAACGGGATTGAATATATATTATCTTCCTGTGATTTAATAGAAAATAATTTAGTAGAGGTGCATTCAAATGACGATTGAAAATGAGGTTAAACAAAACAAATTAACCAAAGTAAAAGAACTTGTTAAAAACCTTAGCAACAGGTGGTTTATAACTGCGTTTTCGGGTATGGCGCAAGGCTTATTTTGTACTTTAATTGCGGGAACAATTCTTGCTCTTATTGCAAAATGGGTAGGTGTTTCAAACTATTTTGGCGCAACTTTAAACACTATTGCAAACGTTGCAAAATCACTAATGGGCGCGGGCATAGGCGTAGGTATAGCGCTTGCACTTAAAAAGAGCAAATTGCTTGTATTTTCGTCTGCGGTTGCGGGTTTCGTTGGTGCGTTTGCAGATAAACTTACGTTTAACGGCACGGGGCTTGCTACTTTAACTTTGGGCGCGCCTGGTAATCCCATAGGCGCTTACGTCGTTACTATTCTTGTAGTTGAAATAGTTGAACTTTATGCGGGTAAAACTAAATTAGATATAATTTTAATACCTATGGGCGTATTGTTTTTATCTTTCGTTGGCGTATATCTTGCTTTTCCGTTTATCAAGTTGATTGATTTATTTGCTCAACTTTTAGTAATTTTAATTAACGCAGGTTCGGCAATTAAGATTATAACGGGCATAGTAATTGCAATAGTTATGGGTATTTTACTTACGATGCCAACTTCATCCGCCGCTATTTGGATAACGATTGCGGGTTCGCAAACGGCTATTTCTAACCCCGAAGTATTCGCCATTGCAGGCGGTGCCGCCGTTGCTGGTTGCGCGGCTCATATGGTGGGCTTTGCAGTTTCTTCGTTTAGAGAAAACGGCGTTGGCGGTTTGATTTCGCAAGGTCTTGGAACAAGTATGCTTCAAATTCCCAACATAATGAAAAAGCCTATTATTATGCTTCCTGAAATTATCACGTCGGCTATTGCCGGGCTTGTTGCCGTATTATTAGGTCTTCGTTGTAACGCCGCAGGTGGCGGTATGGGAACAAGCGGTCTAGTAGGCGTTTTTGGCGCTATTGAAGCGTCAAGCGGTATTCCCGTTGTAAATATGGTTTTAGGTATTATTCTTTGCTTGTTCGTTATTCCTGCCGTAGTTTCTTTTGGTTGCAGTGAATTTATGCGTAAAAAAGGTTGGATAAAACTTAACGATATGAAACTTGAAGACTAATTTTAGAATATAAATAGAAATCCCTTCATAAAATTTATGAGGGGATTTTTTTATGGAAGTTATCAATCATACTTTAAATATTGAAAGTAAAAGAAAGGCTTTTTTAACGGCGGTTTTAGAAGTTCTTGCGTTTTCTGAAAAAGAAATAAAACTAAAACTTAAAGACGGCGAAATCGTTTTTTTAAACGGCGAAAACTTAAAAATAGTATGCTTTGACTCTAGTAGTGGCAACTTTACCGCAACGGGCGTTTTCGTAGGGGTAAGGTATCGCGACAAAAGTACTAATATAATAAAAAAGGTGCTTAAATAATGTTTATTAGTTTAGAGCAACCCAAAATTATGCTTTTTTGCTTTGCTTTTGGCGGTATATGTGGCGTTTTAAGTGAACTTTTTTTTGCCGTTTCACTGTTTTTTAAAAACAAGATAATTAAGCACGCAATAACTTGTTTTTGGTGTGTTTTATGCGCGTTTTTATTCGTTATTTTTAACTTTTATTTCAATTTGGGGAATTTTAGACTATATAAACTGCTTGTTTTGATTATAGGCGTAATATTTTATTATTATAGTTTTCATAAAATTATTGCAATTTTATTAAATTCGTTATATAATAAATATAGTAAAAAAATAACTAACTTAAAAAAGGTTTTTAAAAAGAAAAATGTCGGAACAAAAAAAGAAAAGGGTGCTATCGGCGGCAATATCGGGCGCAATTATGCTAGTGTGCATATTAGTGGCAATAATAACGTATCAAATGGTGGCAATCTTTCAAAAGCACAACGAAATAAAAAGGTTGGACGCGGAAATTTACGAAATACAGCAAAACATAGACTCAACTCGTTCGGAAATTGAAAGTTGGGGATACGCATGGAAGATTGCTGAACGCGCGCGTGAGTTGGGGTTATACTATGGCGACGGCGAATAATATAACTTTGCCAATAGGAATAATAGATATAGGAAGTAACTCTGTTCGTCTACTTATAACGGACGGAGTTTTTTTTAAAAAATATCTAATTACGACTAGGCTAGGCGAAGGCGCGGGCAAAGAAAAAATTCTTACAAGCGACGCTATAACAAGAACTGTTAACGCCATAAATACGTTTTATATTCAAGCCGAACAACAAGGCGCAAAAACGATAGTTGCTTTTGCTACGCAAGCCGTTAGGGGCGCAAAAAACAAAAGCGAATTTTTAAAGCGCGTTTTTGACGAAACCAAACTTAACGTTGACGTATTAAGTGGTGATAAAGAAGCGGAAATCGGGCTTTTAGGCGCGAATTTGGGCGAGAGTGGTGGAATTGTCGACATAGGTGGCGCAAGTACCGAAATAGCCGTTGTTAAGGGCGAAAGCGTCGTTTATAAAAAGAGCGTTGAAATAGGCGCGGTTAGTTTAAACGATAAATTCGGTCAAGATAAAGAAAGAATAAAAGAGTATTGCGCGTTAAAGTTAAAAGAGTTTAGCGGTGCGGATATGGTGCCGTATAAAGCGATAGGCGGAACGGCAACGGCGCTTGCAAGTATTGATTTAGGCTTAAAGGTTTACGACGCAACGAAAACTCATAACCACTATCTTTTAAAGAAAAATCTTACGTTAATTGAAAGTGATTTATATGCAAAAAGTCAAGAAGAAATACTAAAAAAATATGCTATATCTAAAAGTCGCGCGCAGATAATTGCGGGCGGTTGCACTTTGCTAATAGAAGTTTTAAATACGCTTAATTTAGACGGCGTTATAGTTAGCGAAAGCGATAATTTAGAAGGTTATTTTTATAGTATAAGGGGTTAATATGAAAGCGAATAAAAACCAAATTTTTAAAACGATTGTAAGCATAATTTTAACGGCTTTTATCGTTGCCGTTTACGTTTTTTTATGCGTAACCGCTTTTAAATTTTATACTATTAACAAAGTTTTACTTGTGGCGCTTTTAGTTTTAGGCGCGGTTTTATCGTTGTTTTTACACTCTTTACTTCACGAACTTGGGCATTTGATATTTGGCTTAATTGCGGGTTTAAAACTATACAAAATATGCGTTTTAGTTTTTGAATTAGAAGTGTATGACGGCAAAGTTAAGTTTAATTTTAAAAAGCCGTCAATAAATTTTGGCTATACCGTAATGATGCCTAAAAAACACGAAAATTACGGCGAAAAATTAGTGTTTTCTTCTTTTGGCGGACTAATTTTTTCGTTTGTTTTTACTTTATTAAACGCATTTTTAACTATTAAATTAGCAACTAACGTCTACTTTTTTACTTTAATAGGCGCGTATTATCTAATAGGTTTTTATATCTTTATTGTGAACGTTTTGCCGTTTACTTACGATAACGACGGCGCGTTGATTTTTGACTTTATCTTTTCAAAAGAATATTACGTTGATTTTAAAAACGCTTATACGATTTTGGCAAAGATTTACTGCGGAGTTATGCCTAGCGAAATAGACTTGCAATTGTTTACTTGTAGTGGGGAAAACCGATATTCGCAAATAATAAAATATCACAAATATTTGGCGCTTTTATCAACCGATTTTGACGGAGCGGAAAAGGAGTTAAATTCTTTATCTTCGTCAAATATTATCGACGACGATATCTATTTTGCCGTTAAAAAAGAATTGCTTTTTTCCGCTTGCGTAAAGGGTGATAGTAAATACGCCAAAACAAACGGCGAACACGTTATCGACCTTTTAGGGCAAGACGATTATGAAGAAAATTATAGGGTACACGCCGTATATCGCATTTTTACGGGCGAAACCGACTGGGCAAAGATTATAATTGACGGTGGAATTAACGCCTTAAATACGGGCGTTAAAAACGGCTACGAAAAGTCTGAAATAAAATATTTGCAAGAATTAAAAAATCAAATACAATAACTGTTTATAACAAATTAAATAAAGGGTGTTTTTAGTAAATCGATTGCTAAAAAACACCCTTTTTTAGTGCGTTATATCTCAATATGCAAAAAAGTGCTTTTATTTTTTATAAAAAAATAAAAAATTTTTAAAAATGGCTTTGCAAAAGTTTAAACGTGTGTTATAATATAACTAATTATATATATTAAGTATATTATAGCAATTTTTATAGGGGGTTTATATGGAAACCGACAATAAAGTTATTAACGAATATGGCGCTAATCAAATAAGAGAGTGCAAGGGGCTTGAACACATAAGGTTAAGACCCGGTATGTATATAAGAAATACCGACGCTTACGGTCTTCATCACCTTGTTAAAGAAACGGTTGACAATTCTATCGACGAAGCCTTGGCAGGCTATTGCGATACGATTACCGTAACTATTTTAAAAGACGGCTCTTGTTCTATTCGCGACAATGGTAGGGGTATACCAACGGGTATGCGTGAAGAAGGCATTTCAACCGTTGAACTTGTTATGACTCACCCTAACGCAGGCGGTAAGTTTGGCGACGGCGGGTATGAAATCTCGTCAGGTCTTCACGGCGTTGGTTTAAAGGCGGTAAACGCGCTTTCTGAAACGGCAAGCGTTGACGTTTATCAAAACGGCAAGCACTACCGTCAAGAATATAAAATCGGCGTTCCACAAACCGAACTTTTAGTTTTAGAAGATACTGCCGAAACGGGCACGCGCGTTACGTTTAAACCCGACCCAACTATATTTTCTACCGTAGATTTTAGTTACGAAACAATAAGGGGTATGCTTCGCGACTTTGCCTTTTTAAATACGGGCGTAAGGCTTGTTTTAACCGACGAACGCGAAGGCGCGGAAAGAACGGAAGAAATGTACAGCGAAGGCGGTATTAAAGAATACGTTGAAGTGCTTAACAAAAACAAAGAAGTTTTAACGCAAGAGCCTGTATATTTTAAAAAGAAATACGGCAAAGAAACGATAGAAATTGCCTTTCAATATAACGACGGTTATAACGAACAAATTTTAGCCTTTGCAAACAACGTTAACAACGTTGAAGGCGGTACGCATTTAGACGGGTTTAAATCTTCTTTAACAAAAATTATCAACGACGCGGGCAGAAAATTAAACCTTTTAAAGAGTGACGACGATAAACTTTCGGGCGAAGACGTTAGAGAAGGCATAACGGCAGTTATTTCGGTTAAACTAGTAAACCCACAATTCGAAGGTCAAACTAAAACAAAACTTGGCAATGCGGACATAAGAACGCTTGTAACCAAGGCTATGAACGACGAATTTGCGTCAAATTTAGAAGAAAACCCCGCTTTTGCAAAAGAGTTAATCTACAAGTGCTTAACGGCTAAAAAGGCTCGTGAGGCGGCAAGAAAGGCTCGTGAGGCTACGCGTAAAAGCGTGTTTGAATCAACGGCTCTACCAGGAAAACTTGCGGACTGTTCAAGTAAAGACCCTGAACTTTGCGAAATTTATATCGTAGAGGGCGATTCGGCAGGCGGAACGGCAAAGCAAGGTAGAGATAGGCGTTTCCAAGCCGTTTTACCACTTCGCGGTAAGATTTTAAACGTTGAAAAAACAAGAATTAACAGAGTTTTAGAAAACGCTGAAATCAAGGCTATGATAACCGCGTTCGGCGGTGGCATGCTTGACGATTTTGACGTTAGCAAAATTCGTTACGATAGAGTTATTTGCATGACCGACGCGGACGTTGACGGTTCACATATTAGAATACTTTTATTAACTTTCTTCTACCGCTATATGCGTCCACTTATTGAAGAAGGGCACGTGTACATTGCACAGCCACCGCTTTATAAGATAACCAAAGGCAAGCAAGAGCATTATTTCTATACCGAAGAAGATAAAGAGGCTTTCATTAAAGAAAACGAAAAATGCGATATTCAACGCTACAAAGGTTTGGGCGAAATGGATACCGACCAACTTTGGGAAACTACGATGAATCCCGAAACACGCACTTTGCGTAGGGTAACTATTCAAGACGCCGTTGAAGCGGACGCACACTTTACGCTTTTAATGGGCGACCAACCGGAATTAAGGCGTAAGTTTATTGAAGAAAACGCTAAATTTGCAAATACCGAACTTGATACGTAAAGTAGGGGGAAATTAAAATGGCAAAACAAAAAATAAGTGAAGAATTGACGGCGGAATTTAAACGAACTCTTGGAATGACGAAGTTAGTTGACGTTGAAGTCAATTCGGAATTAAAACAAAGTTTTATAGACTACGCAATGGCTGTTAATAGGTCGCGCGCTATACCTGACGTTAGGGACGGTTTAAAACCCGTTCACAGAAGAATTTTATATTCTATGAACGAAATGGGTTTAACGCCCGACAAACCTTATAAAAAATGCGCCGCAATCGTCGGCGACGTTTTAGGTAAATATCACCCACACGGCGACAGTTCGGTTTACGACGCGCTCGTTCGTATGGCGCAAGACTTTTCTATAAATTTACCGCTTGTAGACGGGCACGGTAACTTCGGTTCGGTTGACGGCGACCCCGCCGCTGCTTATAGGTACACCGAAGCGCGTATGAGCAAGTTATCACTTGAAATGCTTGCGGATATTGATAAAAATACCGTTGATTGCAAGTCTAACTTCGACGATACGCGTAAAGAACCAGTCGTTCTTCCCGCAAGATATCCAAACCTTTTAGTTAACGGCGCGGACGGTATTGCCGTTGGTATGGCAACTAATATACCCCCACACAATTTAGGCGAAGTTATCGACGGAACGATTGCGCTTATAGACAACCCCGAAATTTCCGTAGACGAACTTATGGAATATATACCTGCGCCAGATTTCCCAACGGGCGGTATCTTAATGGGTAGAAGTGGCGTAAGAAACGCTTATAGAACGGGTAGGGGCGGTTACGTTCTTCGTTCTAAATGCGAAATTGAAGAATATAACGGTGGCGCGCGTTCACGCATAATCGTTACTGAACTTCCTTATCAAGTAAACAAGCAAAAACTTATAGAAACTATTGCCGAATACGTTAAAGATAAGAAGATTGACGGCATTTCTAATATTAACGACGAATCGGATAGACACGGTATGCGTATCGTTATAGATATTAAAAAAGACGCAAACCCACAAGTAGTTTTAAACACTTTATATAAGCAAACTAACTTGCAAGTTTCGGACGGTATTATATTGCTTGCGCTTGTAGGCACAGACCCAAAAGTTTTAAATATTAGAGACATTTTATACTACTATTTACTTCATCAACGCGAAGTTATTACAAGAAGAACTAAATACGACCTTGATAAAGCGGAAGAAAGGTGCTTAATCGTTAAGGGTTTAGTTAAAGCGCTTGTTGATATAGACAAAGTCGTTGAAATAATAAAAACTTCTTCGGATAGGCAAGAAGCATCGGCAAGGCTTACTAGCGAACTTGATTTAGACATAGAAGGCAAGCAAGCAAACGCAATTTTAGATATGAGGTTGCAAACTCTTACTCACCTTGCGGTTTCTAAACTTGAAAACGAACTTCACGAACTTGAAAAACTTATTGCCGACTATAAAGATATTTTGGCTACTCCAAGCAGAATAGACGCTATAATTAAAGAAGATTTAATTACAATTAAGAACAAATACGCTAAACCAAGAAAGACGGAAATGTCCGTTTTAGAAGGCGATATAGAAGACGCGGCTTTAATCCCTGTTGAAGACGTTGTAATATCTATGACGAATTTAGGCTACGTTAAACGCTTGCCTATATCGGAATATCGCGCGCAAAGGCGTGGCGGTAAGGGTATTACGGGGCATAAGCCAAAAGAAGAAGACTTCGTTAATAAAATGTTTATTTCTTCAACGCACGACGATATCTTATTCTTTACAAACAACGGCAAGGTTTACCGCATAAAAGGTTACGAAATCCCAGAAGCGCAAAGAACGGCGCGCGGAAGGGCGATTGTAAATTTATTGCAACTTGACGACGGCGAAAAAGTTACCGCTATTATCCCTGTTAAAGAAGGCGTTACGGGTTATATCGCAATGGCTACGAGAAAAGGTCTTATTAAAAAGACGGCTCTTGAAGAATTTGACAGTATTAGAAAGTCGGGCAAGATTGCAATTAGTTTAAACGAAGGCGACGAACTTGTATCTATTCAATTTACTTCGGGTGAAGACGAACTCTTAATCGGCACAAGAAACGGCAAGTGCATAAGGTTCTATGAAGGTTTAGACGAAGAAAAAGGCATTTACGGCTTAAAAGCAATAGGTAGAGACACTCAAGGCGTTAAAGCCATGGACCTTGAAGACGATGACGAACTTATCGGTATGACCGTCGTTAAAGAAGGTATGCAAGTGTTGACTATTTCTTCAAACGGCTACGGCAAAAAGAGTAATATTGACGATTACAGACTTCAAAAGAGAGCGGGCAAGGGCGTTAAAGCAGGTCAACTCAACGAAAAGACGGGTAAATTAGTTTGCCTTACGTTCGTTTCTCCTGACGAAGACGTAATGCTTATAACCGACAACGGCATTATAATAAGGGTAAAATCAAGCGAAATTTCAACGCTTGGTAGAGATACGCAAGGCGTAATTATTATGAGGCTTAACGAAGGTTGTGTTGCTACGGTTGCAGTCGTTCCACACGAAGACGACGAAATTGAAGGCGAAACTGCCGAAACGGTTGAAACTACCGAAACGGCTGAACAACCAACAGATGAAAATTAAACGAAAAAAATATCCACTAGTTTTTGCTAGTGGATATTTTATTATAGAAAGATTTAGCAATTAAATGGTTTAAAAAAAAGCACACCCACCATAAAAAGTGGGTGTGTTTAATTTTTAATTATTCTTTATTAGTCTACTAAATGAGTGTGTTTAACAACCCATGCTTGCATTTTAATAGGTATCCATAATCCGTAAATGCCTATCGTTACGATAGCCAAAAGAAACCATTTGATGTACGTTCCAAATAATTGTCCGCCCGTACCGTCAAATACAACTTTTTTGCCGTCGTAAGTCGTATGTTTTGCAAGCCATTTTTGGTAAAGGCAAACTGCCCAAGGCGCGCCAATTCCAAGAGTAAACGCAATTATAAGTGATTGTAGTATGCTTATGCCAATATAACCTAACAAACCGCCCGAAAATTTTGATTCCATCATTAAATCCTCCTTTGTTTAATATCTATGCGATATCAATTATTTATATTATATATTTATAATTAGGCTGTGTCAACACAAAAAATAAAAAAATATTACAAAATATTCACTTGTTTTACATTTTTTTATATATTTTAACTAAAAATTATAAAAATTGCATGGTTTTAATTAATCTATTTCATAGTCGACTGCAACGGACTTTTCAACGTGTTCGTGCATATATTTTTTAACTACGTTTACGTGATATTCGTCGTTTTGGTATTCTTCTAACTTATCTAAATTTTCAACTACTACTTGCAAAATAATATCGTAATTGCGGTTAGATTTTACTTCGTTTTGCCCAACTTCTATTCCCCAAATTGTAGGAACTTTCGTTATCATACTCATTAAAACGTTGGTTGCCTTTTCCATTTCGTCAACGGAATTATCCTTTAATTTAAAACATACTACGTGTTTAATCATTTTACCAATCCTGCCTATCGCTAATTTTTATATCGTCGTAATACTCAAAGTATTTTGACTTAAATTTTAAAGTTTCACTTTTTGCGCGTTGCTTTTTAATTTTTTCTAGTTCTAAAGACTTTTTCGTTTCACTAGTTTTTGTCGTTTCAACTTTTTTGTTCATTTTTAGTTTTTAACCACACCATAAGCACCGCAATATCGGCGGGGTTTACGCCCGAAATTCTTGACGCTTGGTCTACGTTAAGTGGTTTTACCTCGTTTAGTTTTTCTCTTGCCTCAACTCTTAAACCTTCAATTTTCATATAGTCTATATCGGTTGAAAGAGTTTTGTTTTTTAACTTTTCGGCTCTTTTAATGCTTTCAAGTTCTTTTTTAATGTAGCCTTCGTATCTAATATCCGTTTCTACGGTTTCTAAAATGTCGTTTGGAACGCCTTTAAAAGCGTCGTATTGCTGTTTAATTAGTTTTATTGAAATACCGCGCTTAATCATATCCGTATAGGTTAAAGCGCCGTAAACTTCGCCCATAGAGTTGCTTTCAACAAAGTCTTTTGCCTTTTTATAGGGGACGGAAGTTAGCATTTCTTCTTCGGTTTTTTTCTTAATTTGTAACCTATTTTGATAAATTTGCCACCTTTCGTCGTCAACAAGCCCAACTTTTCTGCCTTTTTCGGTTAAGCGCACGTCGGTATTGTCTTGCCTTAAAATAAGGCGGTATTCTGCGCGTGAAGTCATAATTCTATAAGGTTCGTTAGTGCCTTTGGTTACTAAATCGTCAATTAAAACGCCCGTATACGCTTCGTCTCTACCCAAAATTAAAGGTTCTTTGCCTTTAAGATACATACTTGCGTTTATGCCCGCGATTAAGCCTTGAACAGCCGCTTCTTCGTAACCGCTTGTGCCGTTAATTTGACCTGCGGTAAACAAACCGTTAACGCGCTTGTATTCAAGGGTTGGTTTTAAATCTAAACTGTCAATACAGTCGTATTCAATGGCGTAGGCAAAGCGCATAAAGTGTGCGTTTTCAAAGCCTGCCATAGTCCTATACATTTCAATTTGAACGTCAATCGGCATAGACGACGACATACCTTGAACGTAAATTTCGTTAGTGTCTATCCCTTCGGGTTCTAAAAAGATTTGGTGACGCTCTTTATCCGAAAACCTTACTACTTTCGTTTCAATAGAAGGGCAGTATCTAGGCCCCGTAGTGGTTATAGCGCCGTTATAAAGTGGCGACCTATCTAAATTTTTTAGTATAATTTCGTTGGTTTTTTGGTTGGTGTAGCCTAAATAACATGGAATTTGGTCTTTTTTAACTTCTTTCGTCATGTAAGAGAAAGGGTACACGTCTTCTTCGCCGTGGTTTATTTGGAATTTAGAAAAATCTATCGTTCTTGCGTCAACTCTTGCGGGCGTACCCGTTTTAAAACGGCGAATTTTAAAGCCTAATTTTATTAAAGAATCCGTCAAATAAGTTGCGTTTTGAAAGCCGTTTGGACCGCTAAACTTTTTGTAATCGCCCGAAACGACGTCACTGTTTAAATAAACGCCCGTTGCAACGACGACTGCGTTACAACAAATAAGCGTGTTATAGTTAGTAACAACGCCCGTAACCTTTCCGTTTTCGGTTAAAATTTCGGTTGCTTCGCATTGAATAATACTAATATTTTCGGTATTTTCAAGCGTTTTTTTCATTTCTATATGATAGCGATTTTTGTCCGCTTGTGCGCGAAGAGATTGAACGGCAACACCTTTACCGCGGTTAAGCATTTTAATTTGGAGCATAGTTTTATCTATAACTTTACCCATTTCGCCACCTAACGCGTCAAGTTCACGAACTAAATGCCCCTTTGCCGTACCACCGATAGATGGATTGCAAGCCATAAAGGCAATGCTATCTAAATTTATAGTTAAAAGGGCAGTTTTAACGTTTGTGCGCGCAAGCGCAAGCGCCGCTTCGCAACCTGCGTGCCCCGCGCCTATAACGACTGCGTCGTAATACTCTTTTCTAATGTAATTATCCATATTATTTTTTCAAAATCAAATTCTTAATATCGTTTACCGCAGTAGAAATTCTATCGCTATATTTTATAAGTTCGGCAACCTTATCGCGTGAGTGGATAACCGTGGTGTAATTTTTACCGCCAAGGGCTTGACCGATTGTTACAAGGGGAATAGACATTAGTTCCGTCATTAAATACGCGCAAATTTGGCGTGGTTCAACGAGTTCTTTGTTTCTTTTTTTAGAAGTTATATCGCTTTTTGATATTTTGTAGTAAGAACAAACGGTGTCTATAATTTTAGTCGTCGTAACCGTTTCTTTAACGTCACTTGTAACGGCATCTTTAAGCGTTTCGGTTGTAAGTTCAAGAGTTATAGGCTTTTCGTATAATATAGAAGCGAATATAACTTTGTTTAACATACCTTCTAAACTTCTAACGTTATCGTCGGAATTTTCGGCAATAAACATAGCAACGTCAATAGGTAAAATGTGTTTTTTAAACTCCGCCTTTTTTTGCAAAATAGCAACTTTCGTTTCAAGGTCTGGCGCAACGACTTTTGCTTGCAAACCGCCTTCAAAACGCGTTCTTAACCTATTGTCTAAAAGTTCAATTTCTTTTGGCTCGCAGTCCGCCGATAAAATAATTTGCTTGTTTTCGCTGTATAAAGCGTTAAAAGTGTTAAAAAATTCTTCTTGCGTCTTTTCCTTGCGCGCTAAAAATTGAACGTCGTCAATAATTAAAACGTCAACGTTTCTATACCTATTTTTAAACTGCACGCCTTCTTGCGCGTAGGCTTTACCCGACCTAATATTGCCGATAAGTTCGGTTGTAAACTTTTCGCAAGTAGAGTATAAAACCTTTGTTCTTGGCTTATGCTTTTTAAGATAGTTCGCTATAGCGTGCATTATGTGTGTTTTGCCAAGACCCGATGCGCCGTATATAAAAAGTGGGTTATAGGTGTTGCCGGGGTCTTCCGCAACGGCTTTTGCAGCGGCGTATAAATAGCGGTTAGATTCGCCAACAACGAAACTTTCAAACGTGTATTTTGGGTCTATAGGGCAACTTTCTATTTGAACCTTGTCTTCTAAATCTAGTTCAGATTTACTTTCAAGGTATTCTTTTTTGCTTGAGCCTTGAAAAATTTCAATGTCGGTTATACCAGTATTAAGTTTTTTTAACGCCTCAACTATGTTTCCTTTTAATCTCGTTTTAATAACCGTTGTAAAAACTTCCGTTTTTGCAAGCAAAACAAGGGTAGTGCCTACAAGGTCAATGGGTTCAAGATACTTAATATAAGTGTTAAAACTTATGTTAGAAACAGAGTTTTGTATGTTTGGAAGGGCGTTTTTCCATATAATTTCGTAACTTTCCATTAAAATTCTCCATAAAAGCGTTTAAACTTTTGTTTATTTTCGTAATGTGTGCTAAAATAATTATAGTAAAATGAAAATATTGCCGTATATTATTTATTAACTTCTATTATATAATAATCTAGCGGAAAAATCAACATATAAAGAGTGTAAAATGTTTATAAAAAATTTAATTTTAAAAAATTATCGCAATTACGAATTTGCTAGTTTTGAATTTTGTAAGGGCGTAAATATTTTAACGGGCAACAACGCGCAAGGTAAAACTAACTGTGCCGAAGCAATTTTTTATCTTTGTACGGGTTATTCGCCACGCGCCACGCGTGATAAACAAGTCGTTAAGTATGGCGAAACTAACGCTAAAATTATAGGAACGGCAAACTCTTTATACGGCGACGTTGAAGTTGAAATGAACTTCTTTACAAACGCAAATAAGTCAATAAAAATTAACGACGTGCCTATCAAAAAAATAGGCGAACTTATGGGCAATATAAATTCGGTATTTTTTAATCCCGGCGAACTAAAACTTATACAAGAAAGTCCGGAAGATAGAAGGCGTTTTATGGATATTTCGCTATGCCAAATGAGTAAGCGATATTTTTACGCGCTATCTAAATACCGCAAAATTTTAGAACAAAGAAACAACCTTTTAAAAAATACGGATAAAGATATTATTTACAAAACCTTGCCTTTGTGGGACGAACAACTTGTAATTCACGCTGAAATTATAATTGAAGAAAGGCAAAAGTTTATAAACACTTTAACTCCTTTTACTAAAAAAGCGCACGGTTTTATAACGGACGGTAAAGAAGATATTGAACTTATATTAGAAACTTCTTACGCGTTAGACGAAGACATTAAAAATTCACTTCTTATTTCACTTGCCGAAAGATACGAAAAAGATATGGTTTTAGGTTACACCACCGTCGGCCCACATAGAGATGATATCAAAATTAGATTAAACGGCGAAGACGTAAGGCTTTACGGTTCGCAAGGGCAACAAAGAACGTCGGCATTATCGCTTAAACTTGCGGAACTTGAAGTGTTTAAAGAAAAGTTTAACGAATACCCCGTTTTAATTTTAGACGATGCTTTTAGCGAACTAGATAAAGGGCGAAGAAGTAGGCTTTTACAGTACGTAAACGGCGTTCAAACAATAATAACGTGTACGGAAGTTACAAGTGATATGCTACCAAATAGCGACGTAAAAGTTATAAATATTAGCAACGGAAAAATCGTAAACTAAAAATATAAAAACCTTAAAAAATGCCGTAAAAAGTGCGTTGTTTTATAATTTTTTGCTAAACAAATTACGAAGAAATTATAAACGAAATTAACAAAACCATCAAAAAATTTATAAGTTGTTTGAGTACGATAAATAGTTTAAGTACAAACAGTATTTATAAGGAGCAAATAATGAGTAAAATAATCAAATTTTTAATTTCAACGGTTATTACAATAGTTGTTTTGTGTTCTATTGTTGCCGTTATTTCTTTAATAAGAGTTAAAGGCGATTTTACTAAACTTGTAAACGGAAATTTAAAAATTAACTCTTACGAAATAACTCAAAAATTTGAAGATATTTTAATAGATATTGATACGGCGGATATTGATTTTACGCTTACAAACGATGAAAAAAGCAAAGTTGTTTGCTATGAGCAAGATAAAGTTAATCACGACGTTAAAGTTGTAGACGGCGCGTTGACGATTAGCGTAGAAGACACGCGAAAGTGGTATGATTATATCGGGTTTAATTTTGGCGAGCAAAAAATAACTGTTTATTTAACTAAAACACAATATTCTTCGCTTGTAATTAAAGACGATACGGGGGATATTGACGTTTCTAGCCATTTTACTTTTAAAAATATTGATATTGACGTATCTACGGGCGACGTTGAATTAAAAGCGTCGGCAACGGAAAACGTTAAAATAACGACAACTACGGGTGATATTTCGGTTGAAAATATAACGGCAACTAACCTTGACGTAACCGCAACTACGGGCGACGTTGAAATTGAAACTGTGGCGATTGCGGAAACAATTACGGCTAACGTTACTTCGGGTGACGTTGATTTAGAAAGTGTTACGGTTAAAAACCTTACTTTAACGGCATCCACTGGTAATATTAGTTTAAATGACGTTTTGGCGTCTCAAAATATTTCTATTGAAACTACTACTGGCAACGTTATTTTTGACGGCGCCGACGCAAACGAAATTGTCGTTGAAACGACTACGGGCAACGTTAAAGGCACTTTGCTTACAAATAAAAAGTTTACAACTAAAACAAGTACGGGAAGGATAAGAGTGCCTAGTTTAAGCGATGGCGGAAACTGTAAAATTACCACGACGACAGGCGATATTATATTGCAAATTAAACAATAATAAAAAAACGAAATTAACGTTTGGCAACGTAAACAAAAAAGAGTACCTTTTTGGAGTTCCTATAAGGGAATTTTAATTTAACACAAAAGTGTAGCCCACTATACTTCGCAAAATGCGAAATATGGTGGGCTTTTCTTATCCACAAATAATCAAGTTAAATAAGTTATATTTTTAGCCTTGTGGCTAAAAGTGATATGCAAAACAAGTTTTGCGTTATATTGAGACTTTTAGTCGCAGTTATATTAAATAAATCCTTAACTCGCCGATAGGCGAATATAACTGCTGTAAGGCAATATCACTCGTCGTTAGACGAATATCACAAATCCGTTCACGGATTTATTTGGTTGCCGAATCCCTTGGAGGGACTCGGCTTTGAGTACTCTTTTAGTTTGTTGGTGCGGATGACAGGTAATTCCCCTGTTAGGGGAAATGTCCGCAAGGACAAAGGGGTTGCGCCACGCTAGGGGCTGAACCGTAGGTTCAAGTCCTGCGCACGAAAAAAGACCGACTGAAAAGTCGGCCTTTTTCTGGTGCACCATTTGAAAACAAGGTTGAACTTTCAAGCTCTTCAAGTTTAATGGTTTCCTCTTTTCCGTTTACGTTATATACAATTTTAAAGTCGTCATCGCTTACGTATATCGCATTGATAAACGTGTCGATGATCTTTCTTTTTCCGTCTTGTTTGCTTACGTCTATCTTGCGGAAGTTATGTAGTGCCATTCTAAAATGGTCTTGCGAGAAGATAGGCGTTCTTATCTTTTCTTTTGCAATAGCTTCGCCGATTTCGTCACGCTCTTTTTCAAGTTCGCCTAAACGTTGTAATAACGTTTGCGTAGCAAAACCTTTTTGAACGGCGTTTACGATATTTTCTATCTCTTGGTTTTTATCCTTTAACTGTTCTTCCAATTTCGGGAGCATCGTGCTTTCCGTGAATTGAAGATTGTAAAGTGCTTCGGAAAGTTGTTCGATTACGTCGTCTTTTTGTAAGAACTCCATTGTTTTGTAAACAATGAACGCTTCCAACTTGTCCTTATGGAGCATTTTCTTATCGCATTTATGTTTCTTTTGACGAACGCAAGCATAATAGCGGTGAACTTTGCCCGTATGACTTGTTCCTGCTTGCGCTACCATCATCGCATTACACTTTGCGCAAAACAGTTTGGTGGTCAACAGATAATCGTCATCAGCGGTATG
>JAZRSX010000026.1:0-50336 GCA_045651725.1 Christensenellaceae bacterium | reverse complement strand
AATTAATTGTCTTCCTAAGACCGCTTGGCCTCCGACTTTGCACCATCTTTTTTCTTTCTTGTGCATAACCCGCTGCACGTTTATTAGGGGCTATCCACTTCCTTTCGTTGTAATTAGTATTTGATTTTGCCATTTGTTTTTTAATCTCCTTTAATAATAAAATTTTTAATAATGTTTGCCCGTAATACAGATAGCACAATGCCCGTTTTGCCGTTAGCTAAGCGTAAATTTTGATATTAAATTGTTTTACTTAATGCCAATAGGGAATTATTTCTAAAACACTACGTTTCCTGCGACCTTTATTTTGGAAGGTGGCCACCTTTATCTAACGTCAGTCCGCAATCTACGATGTCGATTTTCTTTAACCCCAATGGTATTAACTTTTTATAAAAAGCTTAAAAGCGCTTTTACTTAATGTATCTTCGGCTATAGCTCGTTGATGGCAAGCGTTTACCGTTAACAAACTTTCTTTCTGCAAAAATGTTTTCATATTGCTTATCACGGGCTTTCGTTCTTTCATAAAAAACGTCACTACTATAAGTGATGGTTTCACCCCTATCGTTAAGTTCTATTGAAATATCTTGCTTAACGATATATTTTTTAGTGCGATAAACGTTTACAGCATCTTCACAAAACTCTGGAATATTACCAAACATTTGTCTTAACCCTCCTTTCTAAATTCTTCAACAAAAAATTCGTTTAATTGCTTACTTAAAAGAGCAATTTGACTTATTGACACACCCCAATCTTCTGCAACTACTAACTGTGAATTGTTTCGTAAATATAACGATACGTAAAGGTCATAAAGTCTTATAGGTGCATTCAATATCTTTTTGTTATACGATTCAACCATAGCCAAAGCCAATGGACTGCCAATTACTTTCGATATCTTTTCAAAATCTTCAATCTTAGAGTAATAATGCCTTATATCTCTTAAATCTTCTCTTACACGTTCTAACGTCTTCATTTCCTTACACCGCCATTTCTACCAAAACTTTTCATTATCGTTTCTAACACCTTTGCATCCTCGCCGGTTGATGTTTCCTTTAATCTTTCCAATACTTCAAACTGCTTTGCCGTTAAATACCTTTCATATAAATCAAAGCCGTCTTGAACGTAAACGCAACCACCGTTTCCTTGTTTTGTGTCTATCGGGTAAGAACACGAAAGCACTTCGATATCATACTGAATTGTTCTTTTTGAAACTTTCAATTCAAAAGCCAAATTATTTAATTGTTCTGAACGACGCATATTTAAGATTTCAATAATCTGTTGACGTCTTTCTACAGTGCTTTTCATATTCTCACCTCCTTTTTTTGTTTTGTAGCCCTATTCTAAAAGTCAAAGGTGCAACCTAATTGCATGTTTGAAAACTTTTTTTAATTTCTTTGAGAATTTTTTTTACAACAAATAAGGGCTTGTTCTTCTGTTGTGAGCGTATTCTAAAATCCAAAGGTGCAACCTAATTGCACGTTTGAAAAACTTTTTTAGTTTTTTTGAAAATTTTTATAGAAAAACAAAAAGGCCCGATAAAAAGACTTCCAATTAAGGAAATCAATTTATCGAGCCTCTCGCTATTCCGGTTTAACTCTCTAATTAGTCGGATAGACCTGATAAGGAATTATATGGCTACTACATTGCTAACGCCAAACCTTAACGTCGTTACCCCTATTAAATTATATAATGTTTAATTATCGCAAAATTCTTGTCCTTCTGGAGCAGTAATTTCTACTCGTTCCTTTCTCCTGCTAATTTTTTTGCTTACATAAACCACGCCACAATATTGACATTGAACTTTTAGAATACCTTCACTATTTCGGTATCCTACAATCTTCTTGCCACAGTTCGAACAAAACCTTGCAACTGGAGTCCATTTTTCCATAAAACTCACCTCGCAAATAAAAATTCATTTTTTCGTTCCTGCAACCCTTTTAACCTCAAACACGAACATTTGTTCGCTTTGTGTCTAAAATTATACTCCCTTCAACACTAAAAGTCAATGTTTATTAGGGAGCAGAGTTAAAATAATTTTAGAAAAATGTCAGCTATGCTTGATAAGACAAAAACACCAAAATCTTATCAGGCTTTGTTCCGTCTGCCACTTTTACAGCATTATAATACCAAATTTATGTTGACAAATGTATGTCATATTTAAAAAATAATTTCACCTTTATTAAAAATTCTACCAACAAATAAATTTCCTTTCTTTTTTTGGTGGGTAGTTCGTATCATAAGCCTGCCCTTTTTTCTGTCAAACGTCGTCTCAAAGATTTCTCCATTTTAACAATGTATATACGGTTAATCTTTGTTCCTTTGGTTTGACAGTCGGTTGTCTTATGATGTTCGTTAGGTGGAAAGAAAATTTATTTTTATAGGAGGTGAATTTGTAAGTGATTATAAGTTTTTATAGTTTTTTAGAACTCTTTATAACCTACTGCAAGTTATTGTTTTTTATTAAAATTTATTGAATAACACCTTTGGTTAAATTTATGCAACAATGGAATCAAGAAAAAAATTTAATCAGAGAAATTTAGCGTATAGCAAAAATGACAAGCGTATAAATAGTTGCATTTTCTGGGCGTAATACGTACCTACTTTGGTCGTAGTGCGCTCTTTTCTCTATACAAGGAGAAATATGGAAAATAATGTAAACAATTTTAACGCTTTTTTAGAAACTGTTAGCCAAATGATGGATAACAAAGATTTTGTTGACCTTTTGAAACAAAAGAAAAAAGAACAAAACGAACAAAATTTAGCATTTACCGAAAAGGAGATTGAAAAGATGCCTAAAACATTTAGAAAAGAATTTAGAACTGATGGTTGCACAGCCAGAGTTTATAAATCTAAATTCAGCAAGAACACGTATGGTTACGTAATCAAATACCGAAGAAACGGATACAATGTTTACGCTGCCGACGTTAATCTTGAAAAAGCAAAAGAAAAGTTTATTGAAAAACTTAAAACAGCCGAAAAAATTGTGCAAGCTACAAAGGGAACACCTAAAACATTTAATATGTTTGCAATGTTCTATTTTGAAAAGTTCCGAAAACGGACTGTTACACCAAAAACTTATGAGGGCGATTTAGGTAGATATAAAAAATACCTTTTACCCTACTTTGAGGAAAAACCTCTTTTGAAAATTACATCACTAGAATGTCAAGAACTAATTGATGAAATTGTAAACACTGGCAAAGGCAAAACTGCCGATGAAGTTTTTTCTTTATTATCAGTTATTTTTAAGAACGCCATTGCGCATAGTGTTCTACAAAAAAATCCTATGGATATAGTATTCCACAAAAAGCATCAACGTGAACACGGAAAGGCTTTAACAAAGGAAGAAGAAATGAAACTTCTTTCAGAAACAGCGGGCACCGAATATCAGCTTATGTTTGCAATCGCTCTATATACTGGTATGCGACCTAATGAATTTGAAACAGCAAAACGTGATGGCGATTTTATTATTGCAAACAACAGCAAAAGAAAAGGTGGCAAGGTAGAATCTAAACGTATTCCTATAACACCTATGCTTAAACCTTATATAAAGGATATACAAGAATTCAGCTTTTACAAGCCTTACACTTTAAGAGAAAAATTTAACGCCATTCTCCCAGACCATATTTTATATGATTTGCGAACAACTTTTTACACACGATGTACCGAATGTGGCGTTGCAGATGTTGCTCAAAAATTATTTGTAGGTCATTCACTAGGAGAACTTGGAAATGCTTATACAGACGTATCCGATGAATACCTGCTTAAAGAGGGTAAAAAATTAAAATATTAGAAACAGCAAAACGAGAGCCTAAAAAACTCTCGTTTTTTTCTTGCTTTTTAAGGGTAAGAACTTGACAAACAACTTGACAAAACGCAAAATAAAACTTTTAAAAAATTGCAAAAGTGGTCAAACACCCCCTGTTTTAAGGGTATAAAGTGGTTAAAAACGAAAAAAATCAGCCATTTTTGACTGATTTTTCTCAATTTTGGTGACCCCTACGGGAATCGAACCCACAACTAGCCCTTAGGAGTTCAAAGTCCTTGTGAAAGTTTTATAAAAAGTGTTAAGTTTCGTTAAGTTCGGTGCATTTTTGTTAAAAAGTGCGTGTTTTTATATTAAAAACGTTAAATATCTTGCGTAACTTTTGTATTTTGAAGTAATTTTTAAACTAAATTTATACCGATTTTATACCGATTTTACTTTTGTTTTTTAACCTGACCTTACTAAATAAAATGCAACTTTAAATATGTATCTTTTTTATATTATTCACCTATCTCTGAATCACTAATGTTATGCTCATGCATAAGATAATTTCTGATTTTTCTATTATTCATTAGTTCATTAATTAAATTTTCTTGCGAAACCATTCTTTCTCGAATTTCAGAATGTCGTTGCATATCTCTTTTATGCATATTTTCCATTCTATCTAATTCGCGTCTTAAACGATAATTCTCTTCTGTTTTTGATTGCAATTCGTTTAACAAATCCGTTCTTTGCTGTTCAGTTAATTTTGCTTTCGCAATTTTTTCTTTTATTTCTTCTTGTTCTTTTTCGCCTTGCTCAATTTTTTCTTGGACCTCCCTTTTGCTACGATCAAATTTTTCCAGATTGGAGCTTATATTTGCAAGTTTTTCTCCAAAACTTGCTTCTATTTTGCCTAAAGTTACAGATACTTCTTTCATTATTTCATAAGAGTGAATATAATAAGATGAACTAGACTTTTCAGATTGTATATAAAACATTATTGACAACGCAATAGAGAAAAATGATAATAAAACAGCAAGCAATGTTTCCATAGTAAAACTTTGCATATACATCATATAACACGAAAATGCTAAAAATGAAATCGATGCCAAACCAACAAATATAAAAGTTATAATTTTCCACGCAGGCGTTTTATCTTTTTTCATTTTTTCCAACTCTATTTCTTTATCAAATAACTCTTTTAGCAATTCTATTTTTTCCTGTTGATTTTTAGTTTCTGGTTGAGTGTTTTTCATTTTTTCTCCTTTGTTTCTATGTTGGTTTTATTGCTCATATATAACCACGAATATAGGTTTATTTTAAATAAATAGTTTTGAAAACGCAAAATTCATTTGCTATTTCAGTTGTTAGATATGCTTCAGAGATACCCCAGCTTGTCCAATTATCAATACCAACATTATAAATGCAAACTTCTATCGAAGCCACATTTTCAAACCCCGTAATATTAACATCTATATTTTGATATCCATTAGCGCTTATAGAAAAATCATATAATATTCTTGCATTAACCCAAGTATATCCTTCTATATGTTTTATAATCGCTCCTGTAGAATCTTTACATCTTATAAAAAAATGTATTGATTTATCATAAGCTTTTTCTGTATTATTTTTTAAATTTAATTGAACTTTGTATATTTCATCATTTTTAACAATAGTTCCGTCGTTAATTGATATAGGACAAGGAGTAGTAAAGTATTTTTTGTATTGTCCAACCGTTAAAACAAATTGCGCCGTTTGAACAAATTCACCATTGTTATATAAAAAACAATCTTCCATCTCAATATCAATTATTTCATAATCATTATTGATAAATAGGTAAGCAGTCGCATTATACGTTGCTCCTAATTGCTGATATTTTGCACAATCATATATTCTATAACAAATCGTATTATTGTGATATAAATTGTCATAATCTTGCACTCTTGATACATTGTTTTTCTTTGTTAAAACAATACCTGTTTCTTCAAAGACAGTTTCCATATCAAGTGCTTGCTCTTCGGTACAATTAAAAGATTGTACGTAAATGTTGTCGCTATTGCTTGAAGAGTTATCTTTTGTACACGAATTGCCTATTGCAATGGATATACCTATAACAGCCACTAATCCAACTATTACCCATAATATTTTTACAATATTCCAAAGACTGCTATTTGCTCCTTTCTCTTTGGGAATTTTTAATTGGTCTGTTTCTTTCTTAACTCTTCCACATAACGCTTTTTGTTCTTCCGTCATATCTGCATAAGACTTTTCCACCATCTGACATACATCTTCGCCATCCCTATGAGCATTTACTACATAATTGATTAAACCGTAAGCATACTCAGTTATATTGGTGTCAACGCATATATTTTTGGAAGTTCTACCAAACTGTAAAACAAAACTACCTTTACTCAATAGCTTGATAGCGCCAATTTTTTCTACGCTACACTCAAAACTTTCATCTTTACCTATAAAAACTATTCTTTTGTTTGTGACAATTAAGTCGCCATTATAATACTTTCTAATCTCTGCACGTATTGCGCTACTTCCTGAACGACCTCTTCGCATATACCATCCTTTTGTAATGCGAACGCTTGAGCCCATCGAACGTCCACGATATCCAACTACTTGTTCTTTATCCTTAAAAACATTGGCAGGACAAGCATAAACAACAACTTCACCTTTTCCACAAAAAAATCCGTCATAATCAACAAAAGGAACGCAAAAGTCTAACACAAATGGAGTCACATCCACGTATGGATTAACTCTATTTGCTTTTGCAATTTTTAAAAGCTTTTCTGCACTTTCAATTTTTGTTTTTTCTTCACTTTGATAATTATTTAAATTCACGTTAATTCACTCCTAGTTGCATATTAATATTTTACCATATTTTGACAAATATTGCAAGACGATACTATACGCAAATAAAAAGTTCTTAAATATTAAAACGACCGATTTATCGGTCGTTTTTTTGGTACTCCCACCGGGAATGTTCTCCGCGTTGCTACGAACGTTGTGCCCATCAAAGTAAACCCGTCATAGCCCACACGAACCCGTGGGTTCTCTTACTTAACTAAGTAAATACTAAAAAAAAGAGACTGTCACAAACAATCTCTCTTTTATGGTAGTCCCTGCGGGAATCGAACCCACAACTAGCCCTTAGGAGTTCAAAGTCCTTGTGAAAGTTTTATAAAAAGTGTTAAGTTTCGTTAAGTTCGGTGCGTTTTTGTTAAAAATACACGTGTTTTTATATTAAAAACGTTAAATATCTTGCGTAACTTTCGTATCTTGAAGCAACTTTTAAAATAAATTTATACCAATTTTATACCGATTTTGAAATCTGATAAATAATAGGCAGGCTCTAAATACTTGTACGCCCACCCATTATTTTATTGAGTTATTGTTCCTTTCTTTATATGATAGGACTTTTTATGTTCTTTACAAAAATTAATTACTTGTTTTGCTTGTTCGTTAAAAAACTCTTTGTGTTTTTTATAAGCAGACACTTCTTTGTTATAATGCAATCTACCAAAAATTATTTTATCAGCAAAGCCTACCGCCTTTAAGATTTCTTCCAAACTTTGGTCTATCATATTTGGCGTTGGATAAGGCTCAATACTTACCCAGGTATAAAAACCTGCATCGTGCAATGCTTTTAGGGAAGCAATTCTATCTTCATATTTTGCAGTATTAGGTTCAAATTTTTGTCTAAACTCTTCATCTAAAGAAACAATAGTTATTCCATATTCATTCTTGTGAGAATATTTAGTAAGCTCTATAGGTAAAACACCTTTTGTTAAAACCGTACATTTTATATTAGCATTATTTAACTTTTCTATAATTTTTAAGCTTAGCTCTTTTACTTCATCATAACCATACATAAATGGGTCTGTAGAAAAGGAAAGTTGAACTGATTGTATTTTATCTTTAAGTTTAGGTATTTCTTTATCAAGTATTTCAAGGGCGTTGTTAACAAGCAACGGCTCGCACCATTCTTCGTAAGTTTTAGCTTTTCCAAAACGTTTAGCCATCATCATCGCATAACAAGGGAATTTACAACCATGATGACAACCTTGAACATGGTTAATTGTATAATCGCCGTATTCTACCCCCGTTTTATATAACATCGTCTTACGTTCTATTGTTTTCATAATAACTCCAAATATATAGTCGAATTGATAAAATCCAAAGCTTTAGACAATTTACCTGATGCCGTCGTTTTTATGAGTCTATCAACTCTTATAATTTTTTCTTCTTCTAATTGTTGTATTGCTTTTTTTATGTCTTTAGTCATATACTTTGCGCCATTTTTATTATATAACAAAAGACATAAGTCTCTACAATCAATTTTCTTCTCCCCATTTTCCTTTAAGTTTTTAAGCATTTCTACAATATCATTTTTACAAGAATATTTATTAAAATCATAATCAAACATAGAACCTTGAAAATTGTGGTTTTCTAAGGACATTGCAGAGTCGCACTTTATCATTGTGTCACTCATATGTAGCGCTCCTTGAATATGATTGGTCGCAAACACCATCCTATACTTAGGCATTTTATGGTCACCTGTTTTAATTGGTATTTGGAAGATGTATTGAAAATCCTTTCCTAAAGTCTGCATATATTGGTTAACAAACATACTTTCTGCTTGTTTCGAATCAATTAAACCTTCATTATAAGTTTTTATTATCTCTTGCCAATAATCTCCATTTGCAATTTTATTCATATTTTCAATATTGTTTATAAAAGAACCATCATCCTCTTCTTCTTTATAAACTTCTAATTCATTATCAACTTCATAACCCAATAAACGAATTCCCTCTCTAATAAAACCAAATGAATTTAGATTTAATAACAATTCAACACTATTTTTATTTTTGGAAAGTTCTTCAAAAATAGCATAGTCAATATACTTTATACCAAAAGGGTCAACATACAAGAAAATATTTCGATGATTATTTCGTTGAATAATTTTTAATGCCTCATCTTTGTAATTAGAATTAATCACATAACACTTATTATTGTTTAAGGACTCTTTAAGTGCTTTTGCATATTTCTTTTTATATTCTATAAAAATTGGTATAATTATGTTTGAATATTTTGTTCTTTGCATAGCTTCTTCAACAATGTCCCTAACAATAAGTGGGGAGCCCATCGTTCCATCGTCAAAAGTTCCTCGTCCTGCAAAGCCATCAATAAAAAGCGTGTCTTTTCTTGTTTTTAATATTTTAGCAAAATATAAGGGTAAATAATTTTTTAATAACATATCTTTATAATTTGACCATCTTTTTTTTGATTCAAAAAATTTATTTGTGCTCATTTACTCTCCTTTTTACATTTTTGTTAGCAACGCTAAAACAGATACAACCATCTCTTGCGGATTTTTTGCATTGTCTATTGCTTGCTTTATAAGTTCTTTTTCAAATTCTGTTAATGGACGATTTCCATTATCAACCATCCATTTGCAAAGAAATTTAACTTGTTCTTCAGTCATAAGAATCTTTATCCCTTGTTTCTAATAATTCTTCCACGTAACAACCTAAAGCTCTTGATATTTGAAAGAGTTTTATTGCCGGTGCCATATTTATATCTAACTGTCTTTGTTCGTAAAGCTGAATTGCCCTCAATGAAACTTTACTAAATTTAGCTAATTCTCGCTGAGATAACCCCGAAGCTTTTCTATATCTTGCAAGATTAGTTTCTCGTTGAAATACAATACTGTTTGCGACTTCAACAAACTTATCCATACCTGCTTCATGCAATGGATTGTACATTAAAATTATCCTTGATGGTGGCAATTTTCTACCAATCTGTTCAAAACTTAAACCTGTATACCATTGATAATATGCAAGAACAAATCCACACCAATACTCAGGCGACCTTCCATAAGCGTAGGGCTTATATAACGGCATTGCTCCCATAACTTCAAAGTAAAGTGCTTGAGGTGGCATGTTTAAATATCTTGGATTTCCTCTACCAAACTGATATGCAATTCTACTATTTACAAAACGCCAAAAAAACTCATCCGCTTGACTTTCATTAGAAAGATAACTGAATGTTTCTGCAAGCGTTTGCATTGCATCATCTACGTATATTTCGTTGTAAGCGTGAATCTTCATTTTTTACCTCTTGCCTAATAATATCCATAACAAATAAATCATCTTTATCAACTTTTGCATTTCTAGTCGTATTAAAATATTCTTCCTTCGCTTGCAAATCTCTTGCTACACGTTTTGTATAATAAATTTCATTTTGAGCAATAGTGTTGCCAATGTAGGTTAAATGCTCGAACGCTTTTTCCGAGTGTAAAACAACTTGTAATCCAAGCTTCCCAAGTTCCATTGCCTTAGACAACTGTGCAACAGTAATAGTATTCTTTACAAAATCTCTTGCAAAAGAAAAATACGAATCATCTGCGCGATACCCAATAATAATATCTACATCAGTTAAATCTACAAAGAAATTGTTTACAATATATTCTCTTGTTTGTTCATCATTTGGATTCAATCCTTCAGGAATTCTATACTTTAACAAAAGTGCAATCCAATTCAATATGTGATACTTTTTGTCTGATAAGTCTAAAACATTAAGACCATTTAAATCTAACAAATATTCATTAGCATAACCGTCATTATTATCAGGGCAAGCCCATTCGTTAGCAAGTTCTATTTCTTTCGTACAATAAAAACCAAAGCCATAGTCATTTGTTTCTTTACCGCCTTTAAGCGTTGGTTTTTCAATAATTTGTTTAGAACCGTGATATAAAGTAATCTTATTTTCCATAGCAATATCTCCTTTTGCAACAATATTATATCACTTTACTGATACATTGTCAATATCATTATGACCATTTTTCTTAAAAAATATCAGTATAGCGATACTTTTTATTGTATTTTATGATTCTCATCTACATTTAGGTCAATACGTTAGCAATAAAAACAGTCATTAATTTTATTATCACACTATAAACATGACATCCTTTGTCATATAAATAAAAACGACGGATAAATTTCCGCCGTTTCTTTATTATTTGCTACACAAGGCACCGTCATTGTTTGAAAGATTATCCGCATCAATACCTACTCTATCGCAGAACTCCTCAAAAAATTCTTTTGCAAACTCTTTTTCTTTAATATCAGTTTTAACTTCAGCAATATCTCTTAATATTTGCGCAGCTTGTACGTCAGATAAATATCTATGAAGCCCCGAACCGAACCTTATAACATCCGTTGCATTAGGACAACGATAGTAGTTCCAAAATAAAATTTTAGAAGCCTCTTCCGGTGTTAATTCTATTTTCCATTTTGAATTAGTGGTAACGTATCCTGCTTCTCTATTATCGCCCTCATATGCTTCATCCACAAGGAATGCTGCAAAAACAAATCTATCTTCCTCAGAAGCATTAGGCAATCTAGTAGTAAGTACCGCCAAACTATTAACCTGAACCTTTTCCATTCTCATTGGTTTGCCTTTATTAATTCCCGTTCCAATAATGCCCGCTTCAGCTCTCCATTTTTGCAACATTACACTTTCATAGCAAAGACTACAATTTTTAAACTCTTCTTGAATGTCTGAATAAACAATTTTTCCTTCTAAAAACTCTTTGCACTTTGAACCTTTAGAACACCACTCGTGTTTATCAACCAAAATATTATGGTTTATATTTTCAACCGAACAAGGCCCAAAGAAGCCCACTCTACTTGCGCTTCTTCCACCATCACAATAATTACACTTAAATGCAACGTTTTGACGACCAATTTTTACGGTTTTCTTACGTTTAACTATCTCTTGTTCTCTTTTCTCTTGCTCTCTGCGTTCACGCTCAATTCTTTCTTGCTGCTCAGCCTTTTCTTTTTCTTCTAATTTAATTTTCATATCAGCTAATGCACGCTCATTAATGGCTATGTCTTCAACTTGTAAAAAACCTTGAGTAAAAGCTTCCGGATAAACAAATTTTTTATCTCCTATATCAAATTTAACTGTAAAATATCCATTATCATCTATGGTTATGATTCCTTCTCCCCATTTTTTATGTCTAACCTTAACATTTAATAAATCCATATTCTTCTCCTAAGTTTAAATAATGCTTTTATCTTTGATAGTTTTCTATAAATTCAACAACTTTCTCTACAAACACCTTGTTTTCTTCACCTTCAGCATACCAAACGTTTGATTGTCCGAAACCAACACCTTCATTATTCGCTCTTGGAATTTCAAACGTCCTTTCATTTTCAGGTAGTAAACAAGCATTGCAAACGTCTGTACGTAGATTATAAACTCTACCGTTATATTCAGGTCTTCCTCTAAAAACGGTAGCATTATCATACCATCCTACAATTAATGTTTTGCCGTTTTGAGGCTTTGCACAAAATACAACTAAAACGTTTTGTACATAACCTTTGTTTTTAGCACTTGCATCTATTCTTTCAATATGCAAAGTATTAAACGTGTTTGTTTCAATACCAACTTTATAGCCAAGATAGTGTTTCGTTTCAACAAATCCACGATATAAACCATCTGAGCATTCTTCAAAATTATGTTTTTCTAAAGCATCTTGATTATCAGCAACATAAGAACCACCATTAACGGGATTTATGTTATCACGGGTTGTATCATAATAAGGCAAATAAGCAACGTTACAAAATAAAATTTTTCTCATATTAAAATCCTCCAATTATAAATATCTACTAAACACTGTTTTCATTTTTATTGCCGTTTCGATAAGCCAATTGTATATTGAAACATTATCACAATCCAAAGCAAACTCTTTTTTATAAGTAATACGAGTTGCTAATTTATCATCTAATCTCTTCCATTCAAAGTCTAGACCTAATTCATTTTCAATTGATACCTTGTCAACTTTAATAATGTCAAATAATTCTTTGTTTCTAGTGTGAAACTCAATGATTATATTCTTGTCTTTAACATTCCTAGAAAATGCAATTTGCGTAAAATTTGGGGCAAGAGCCAATTCATATCTTGACTCATAAGTAACGTTATATAATTTCTTGAAGTGAGTAAGAAGCCTTCCGTCTTTCTTTGCATATTCATTAAAAGCTGACCAAAAATGTGAATGTGGGTTTTGATTAGATATGTTTTTCTCAAATACTATATACTCTTCATCAAGATTAACTTCTACCGTTTTATAATTAACAGATAGCCAACTTAATGCTATGGAGTGCGACGTTGAATTAGCCCAAAACTCTTTATGTTTTTTTGCCGAGTCTGCCAACTTAAATTGTAAAATGTTTTCAATTTCACTAAAAGTTAGTTTAATTGAATATTCTTCACTATCTTTTAGATATGCAGATAAGAATCTATATTTTTTACTAGACTTATATTCTTCCGGCGCAGCTACGCTCGCTTGTTTATTGTTTTGAGTATTTTCAAGCATAGCCACCTTTTCTTCAAGAGTAACTATTCTATCAAACATTTCTAAAATCATTTTTTCGTAATTCATACTAACCATCCTCCGATGATAACATATTAACACTTAAAACTTTATTTGTCAACTATTTTTATGATATTTTAGTATTTTTTAGTTTTTAACCTTAAAGCAGACTATTAATGCGCGTTAAAATAAAAAAGATTGCCCGATTGGACAATCTTAAATTAAACGATATACAACATAAAATTGAATCACTAAAATTTCTACCGTACTTTAAAATTTTCTATTCCGAAAAAGTATTCTTTATGCATGCAACTATTACTTCACATTGTTCATATTTTTTAGTAAATTTTTCTTCAATCTTATTTTTATCAAAAACCATATTTTTTTCATACAACAATAAGAAAACAAGGCTTTCTATTTGAGGATTTTTCTTGTAAAAATCTCCTAGTCCTTCTATAGTCTTTAATACCTCAGCCTCTTTACTCTCAGAATTAATCCACTTTGCCTCAATAACAATTTTGTTATTGCACAAAGCAAAATCAGCGTATTTTTCATTTCCATCAAATTTTACCATAAACGGTTCTGATTCTATATCGTAGAAAATTGGTTTTAGCATGAATTGAATTAGATTTTGAAAATCATATTCATTTTCTATTTTTATTTTATTAAACGAAAAATTTTCCGCTCTTTTTTGATATGTACTCGGAATATTAAAAGTATTTCTAACTATTTTTATAATAGACTCGGTTATTTCCCCTATTGAACCACCGGCATAATAGGTAATTATCCCTTCTTTTTTAAGTTTTTGAATATATTTATTTACATCCACATTCCCTACAGCGGTAACATTTGAGGGTATAATGCTCATTGAAAAATCGACACCTATAGCACTCCTTTGTTCCCAGTCATCAAAAGAGGTGCTAAATCCATTCCCACTAGACCAAAGCAATATAGCATCTAATTGATCTATTATATCCTTATACGCCCATTTACCTTCATTAAAACAGATAACACTTCCATTCATTATAGAATGTGCAAGTTTATAATCAGTCGTCAAAAACAAATCCACACAAGGATATACTGCATGAATTTCTTCATTAATATTAGCAGGAAATGGTCTATCTGCCACAACAAGCAAATCGATATCTGATACAAGACTTCCAGTTTTATAAGCTCTAGAACCAAAAAGGTATACTTCTTTTATTTCAATTTTAGTTTTTTCTAAAATTTTCTCTCTTATATATCCAATAATGTCTTTTAATTGCCAAATATCTTCTTTCATATTTTATCTACCTTACTATTTAACTTTTCTAAAATTGTATGCCGTTTAACACCATATCTCATCAACACTTTTGAACTTGTGTTTATTTTTTTCCACATATTCACGACAACACTTTTTATATTTCTTACCACTTCCACACGGACAATGATTATTTGAACCCGTTTTAGAATAAAATAACGGATGCAACGGCAAGTAAATATCTATTTGCATTGTTCTATACAATTCAAAAAACAAAAAAGCTAAAATCACCGTACTTTCCATTTGTTCAATGCACGCTTTTGCTACTGAAAATAATGATGCTTCATAAATAATATTTGGGCGTGTTTTGTCTGGACAATACTTTATAATTTGAGTTAATCCATTATATTCATAATCATTATGACCTATGGCATTTCTCAGTTTATTTGCTGAATCATCTAGATTAAATATGTGAGCAAAAAACTCAGTTTTATCAAGAGCATTCACCTTATTAGCATTTGACAATTTAGTTAATTTCTCAAAATCGAGAACTCCTGGGAATGCATCATAATTGCCTCTGTATTTTATATTATCCAGCGCTTTTATAACAACAGACAAGTCCGCCAATAATTCATAAGAGTCCAAATAAAAAGTTTTTACATCCTCGAACGTACAAGTACTTAAACCCTTTTTTGCATCTTCCACATAAGCATTATTATAATATTGGGTGCTAATTACAGGCAATAAGTTGAGTGAGATTTTAAGAAAATCATCATATATTTTAAATAATTTCTTCTCAATGCAGAATACTCTATTTGTCCTCAAATAATAATTACAGAATTTTTTAACTTCTTCTTTATTTAGGTGAAAAAATTCGTAATTTATTTCCCTTAAACACCTATTTAGTACATTGGGTTGGAATATGCCATTTGCATAATTGAACCAGCTATAATGAATAAACCTAGCCACGTCATATTCATCAGTTAATGAATAACCTTTATTTAATGCTGTCGTAGCATAGTTTTGAATAATTAAATCATATTTACCATCAAAAAACAAATCGAACGGTATTCTTTCCCTGTCCCAATTTGCTTTAAGCTTTTCGATTTTTTTTGCATACCAAATATATTTACTTAATGATTCTGGCTTAATTTGCCCCATTACTTCCATTGCTGGAGAAAGAGTATGAGGCATTTTGTCTCGGTCTTTTTCCTCAACAAAAGTAATTTTTTGCGACAATAATTCTCCAGAAGTTTGCCCCTCGTATTCATAGTTAAGCGTTTCGACTATAGTACTACAATTAACTGGAACAAAATAAGCCTTAACATTATCATTGTCGCAGATAAATTCACCTGTCAATAGCGTATTACATTTACCACAATGTATATGAACTGGTTGCTTGTATATGTAACCAGCGGGAGTTCTCATTCTAGTTATTGCTCCGCAAATTGGGCATTTGATAAAATAATTAACAGTCATAACCTCTATCCTTGTATATTGATATTATATCAAATTTAGTGAAATAAATCAATTTGTTTTAATCCCCATTCCAACTATATCTAATTATAAAACCAGTCTTTTTCGTGATGAAAAAGACTGGTTTTTGGTCTTCCCGTCGGGACTCGAACCCAAATCGGTCGCTTAGGAGGCGACTGCGTTATCCCGTTACGCTACGGAAAGATTTTTACATTTTAAAAGTTATTTTAAGATACAAAATATACCAATTTTATACCACAATACTGCACGTTTTGAACGCAAAACACAATATATTGTGGTATACATGACTACACCATACTATATTTAGGGATATAACTAACCCTTAGGAGGGGCTTGTTATATCCATTTAACTAAGGAACCTTATGAGTAGAAAGCATCTACTATTTTTTAGTTTTTACAAGCGCCTTGTATCTTTTCGTTTAAGTAGAAACAGGCAACTTAACAACGTTAAAAAGCCGTTTGGCACGTTTTAACACAATCATTTTAGCACAAACGAAACAAAATATCAATTTATTTTATGCACAAAAAAACAAAATGCCATTATTTTTTGTTTTACTTTGTAAAAATAATTTAATTTATGTTGAAATGATTTAATCTATATGTTAAAATTATAAAGATAGCATAAAATAGGCTTAATATCTAAAAATTTTGCGGTGAATAATGGAATTTTTAAAAAATATATTAAACAAAGTTGAAAAACCATCTAGATACACGGGTGGCGAATACGGTGCGCCAAAACTAGAAAAATCGTCGTTTAATTACTGCGTGTGTTTTCCAGACGTATACGAAGTTGCAATGAGTAACCTAGGCATACGCATAGTGCAAGACGTTATCAATAACGTAGACGGCGCTACGGCGGACAGGTGCTATGCGCCTTGGCCCGATTTTGGCAGTGCGCTAAAAGAAAACGGCGTTTTGCTTTATTCGTTAGGCCTAAAAATGCCACTAAAAGACTTTGATATGTTAGGGTTTTCTCTTCAATATGAAATGAGTTACACAACCATTTTATATATGCTTGAACTATCGGGCATACCGCTTTTAGCAAAAGATAGGGGCAAAGATTTCCCTATTATTCAAGGCGGTGGACCTTGCGCGGTAAACCCCGAACCACTTGCCGACTTCTTTGACCTTTTCGTTGTTGGTGACGGCGAAGAAACAATGCAAGAACTTGCAAAAATCGGCGTAAAAACCAAAAGCAAAAGCGAATTTTTAAAGTTGGCGTCTCAAATAGAAGGCGTATACGTGCCTACCATTACAAAACCCGTATATGAAGGCGAAGTTATAACGTCGTTTACGGGCAATATGGTAAATAGAGCCATTTGTTTAGACCTAGAACACGCGCACTATCCAACCACTCAACCCGTTGGCAACATAGAAGTCGTGCACGACAGGGCGGTTATTGAAATTATGCGCGGTTGCTATCGCGGTTGTAGGTTTTGTCAAGCGGGGTTTATCTATCGCCCAGTAAGAAAGCGCTCTGTTGACAATTTGACAAACCTTGCCTGCACTATCGTTAAAAATACGGGCTTTGAAGGTTTAAGTTTAAACAGTCTTTCTACAAGCGACTATAAAGAACTTCCTAAATTGTTAGAAAATTTACAGCAAAAGTTGCCTAAAAACACTTCTTTATCGTTGCCGTCTTTAAGAATTGACAGTTTTGAAAGTTACTATGCCTCGCAAGCAAAAAAGAACAGTTTGACGTTTGCCCCCGAAGCGGGTTCGCAACGCTTACGCGACGTTATAAACAAAGATATTAGCGATACCGACATAGAACTTGGCGCAAGCAAAGCTTTTGATTTAGGATATTCGACAATAAAACTTTACTTTATGATGGGCTTGCCAACCGAAACCGACGAAGATATTGAAGGCATTTATAACGTTGTTGACACTATAAAGCGCATATACTCTAAAAACCCAAAAAGATTGCGCGCCTTAAAAATCAACGTTAGCGTTTCGACGTTTATTCCAAAGCCTTTTACACCGTTTCAATGGGAAGCGTTTGCCACGAAACAAGAAGTTGAACACAAAATTTCTATATTAAAATCTAAACTTTACGTTAAAGGCGTTTCGGTTAGTTGGAACGACTATGAACTTTCCGAAATGGAAGCAATTTTAGCAAGGGGCGACAGAAAAATTTCTAAAGTATTGCTTAACGCCTATAAAAACGGCGCAAAGTTTGACAGTTGGTCTGAATTTTTCAAGCCCGAAATTTACGAAACCGCCTTTAAAGAAACGGGCGTAAACAAGCAAGACTACGTTAGTAAAAAAGACGATTTTGCCCTACTTCCTTGGGATTTTATTGACGTTGGCGTTAAAAAGTCGTTTTTGTTAAAAGAAAAAAACAAGGCGTATAACGGCGAATGTACGGGCGGTTGCAACAGCGGTTGCAAGGCGTGTGGTTTACAAGGTAGGTGCGATATAAAATGATACTTTTACAATATTCAAAATTAAACGGCGCCGAATATATTCCACATCTTGATACGTTAAGGCACTTTGCAAAAATCGTAAGGCGCATGGGCGTTAGCGTTGAATATTCGCAAGGCTTTAATCCACATATGCTTGTATTTATGAGTGCGCCTATTGCGTTAGGTTTAAAAAGCAAATGCGAATTTTGTTTAATACATAGTGACGAAAACGCCGAACTTTTCAAGGAACTTTTTAATAAATATGCGCCTAACGGTATAAGGTGCGAACAAGCCTTTAACGTTACTAAAAAAGTAAAAATAGCGGCGGACGTAACTAGCGCTACTTACCACATAAGCGGTATAAATAAGTTTGACGTTTTTAGCGTTTTAAACGCAGATACTTTTATAGTTGAAGACAAGCACAGCGGTCAAAAAGAAGTTAAAGATAAAATTTTATCTCTTTCTTTTGACGGCGACGTTTTAGTTGCAAAACTCGCTTTTGGAAACAACACTCTTCGCCCTGATTATCTTGCAAACGCACTTGTAAACACCTATGGCGGAAACGACGTTGATATAATTAAAGTGGGCGCGTCTTTTTTAAACGACCTTGACGTTGCTAGCTATTTGGAGAAAACACAATGTCTATAAACGTTTTTATTGATAAAGTTGGCGGAAATATCGTTGGCGCGCTTGCGGACGGCACTCGCCTTCTTGAATATCACATAGAAAAATCTAGCGAAAAGCAAGTTGTTGGTAGCATATATAAAGGTCAAGTTAAAAACCTTTTAAGCGGTATGCAAGCGGCATTTGTAGACGTTGGACTTGACAAAAACGGCTATCTTTTCGTTGGCGACACGCTTGTTGACAAGGCTACTATGGAAACCGTTGGCGGACTAGAAACGTCTTTAAACCTTAATGAAGGCGACGAAATTATGGTTCAAGCCGTAAAAGACCCATCGGGTACGAAAGGCGTAAGGCTCACTAAACACGTTTCGCTTGCAGGCAAATACGTCGTTTACGTGCCGACGATTAGTTCTAACACGGTTTCTAGAAAAATCGTTAACGAAAAATCTAGGTTAAAATTAGAAAAATTATTAAACTCAATAAAGTGCGAAAAAGGTGGGTTTATCGCTAGGACGGCGTCCGAAAACGCAAACCCACGCGAAATTAAAAAAGAAGCCGTTATTTTGTTAAGTCAATATGCAGAAATATTGCAAAACTACAAGACGGCAAGCGTTGGCGACGTTATTTATAGCGACGGCGACCTTGTAATGAGGCTTATACGCGACTTGTTGACGATAGACGTTCAAAACATAATAGTTGCCGATAAACCCACATACGAAAGGCTTTTAAAATTACCGAAATCACGCGAAAAGTTGCGTAAAAAGTTGGTGTTTTTTAACGAAAAAGTCGACCTTTTTAAAAAGTACGGATTAACTAACGAAATAGAAAGTTTACTACACAACCGCGTCAATTTAGAGTCGGGGGCATACCTAATTATAGACAAGACCGAAGCGCTTACCGTAATAGACGTTAACACCGGCAGTTTCGTTGGCGACGACCATTTAGAAGACACGGTTTTTAACACTAACCTTCTTGCCACGAAAGAAATTGCACGTCAAGTTAGACTACGCAACGTGGGTGGCATCGTTATCGTAGACTTTATTGATATGCAAAGCGAAGAACACAGAAACGCCGTAGTTTTAGAACTTACAAATGCTTTAAAAGACGATAGGTTTAAATGCAACGTTATCGGTATGACGGGGCTTGGCATAGTAGAGTTTACAAGACGCAAAAAGAGAAAAGAAGTTTCCAGCTTTTTTAATAGAGACTGTCCTTACTGTAAAGGCGAAGGTAAAATTCTTTCAAACGACTATATCGTAATGAAACTTAGAACTGCTCTTTTAGACGTATTTAGCGAAGGCTATAATTCGGCAATTATCGACCTTAACGTTGAAGTTTGCAACTTTGTTTTGTCACAAGGCGTGCTTTATAACGATATTAAAAAGTTTTGGAGCGACAAGCGAATTTACCTTGTTCCGCACAAAACGTTTCACCACGAATTCTTTTTAATTAAGGGCGAAAACGAAAAAATTTTAACCGTGCCCGACAACGCAATTTTAATTTATTAGCAAAAAAACGCACGTTTTTAACGAAATTTGCGTATTTTTACCCGTTTTTCCACTAAAAGCCATTAAAAAAACTGTTGACAATTAAAAAAATTCTATATATAATAAATACGAGTATGTATTTGGCTTTGCCAAGTACCTTGCGCTAAAACGCGCACTAACCTTGAATACAGGTCAATCGTATTCCAAATAAGTCCAGGAGGTTAAAAAATATGAGAAAGTATGAAATGCTTTACATTTTGTCTACTGAAATTTCTGACGAAGAAAGAGACGCTATTATCTCTAAATTCGAAAAGTTAGTTTCAGAAAATGGCGGTAATGTTGAGAAGGTTGACAAATGGGGTGCTAAAAAACTCGTATACCCTATCAACTACAAGACAGAAGGCTATTACGTGCTTATGACTTTTGAAAGTGACACTACGCTTGTAGCAGAAATCAAAAGAATTGCAGGCATAACAGACGGCGTTATGAGAAGATTGATTACAAAAGCGTAATCGGAGGAATTTTATGAACAAAGTATATTTAATAGGTAATTTGACGCGTGACCCAGAGTTGTCAGAAACAACTAGCGGTATTGCTTTTTGCCGTTTTTCAATAGCGGTAAACAGAACATTTGCTAATGCGGAAGGTAATAGAGAAGCCGATTTTTTCAACATAACAGTTTGGCGTAACCAAGCCGAAAATTGTAGCAGGTTCCTTAAAAAAGGTAGCAAGGTTGCAATCGTTGGCAGTTTACAAAACCGTTCTTATGAAGACAAAGAAGGATTAAAAAGAACGGTAACGGATATCGTTGCAAGCGAAATTGAATTCTTATCTACGGGCAATCGTTTAGAAGATGGCGAACAAACGTCTAATCCTATTAAAAGAGAAAAGCCAACTTTAGAAGAAGTTGACAATGACAACGATTTGCCATTTTAAAAAGGAGATAGAATAATGGAAGAAAAAAGCACAACTTTTAAAAAGCCTTTAAGAAAAGCACCAAGAAAAAAGGTTTGCACTTTCTGTGTTGAAAAGGCTGAAAAAATTGATTATAAAGACATTGCTAAACTCAAAAAATACGTTACTGAAAAGGGTAAAATTTTACCAAGGCGTATGACGGGTGTTTGCGCGCAACACCAACGCGCACTTGCAAGCGCTATTAAAAGAGCAAGGCTTGTTGACCTTTTACCATTTAAGGGTGAATAAAATCTTATACAAATTATTAAACACTTGCATTTTGCAAGTGTTTTTTGTTTAAGAAAACCACAATATAGTTCCGTGTTTTGCTTAAACAAAAAACACGCATACCATACAAACGGTTTGCGTGTTTTGTTTTATTAAATTTTTTCGCAAAACTAGTCTATGGCGCGGTTTAGTCTAATTTATCAGTTAAGTGCCAAGATTTGAAAAGGTGCTTGATAACGTCTTCGTGCGCCTCGCAATCTAAATAGTGCGCTAAAACTTGTGGCGCGTACAAATCGCCCATTCCAGGCTCTTTATTGTTAAAGTCTTGCTTATATTCTGGACTTAAACAATACTTATACGAACCGCCAACTTGTTGACAAAAAGCGTCCCAACCGTCAACCCAAGTGCCGTCTAAAAGTTGTGCGTTTCTCTCTTTAAAAGCAGTCATAATTTCATCTGCTTTTTCGCCTTTTGCTAAATCCATACCCGTTTCAGTTTGATAGATAGGATAGAATTTAACTTTAACGCCGTTTGTAAAGTCAATGCCGACAAGTAAACTTGTATACCACCCTGGTTGAGAAACGTTTTTCAAGAAGTGGAAGTTGCCTTGACCGTACAAAATGTGTCCGCCTTCGTATTCTTCGTAACAACCTATGCAGTGGCTATGTTGAGTTAAAACAACGTCCGCCCCGTTTAAAACCATTTCTCTTGCGTGTTCTAAAAGCCTTGGCGAAGGATATTTTGAAAACTCTTTACCGCCGTGATATAAAACTACGACGTAATCGGCTGTTTCTTTTGCTTTTTTAATATCTTTCATCGTTTTGAAAGGAACGTAAGGGTTTGTGCCAAACCTGTCTTTCAAAGCGTAAGAATATTCGTGTTCGCAAACGTTAACAAGGGCTACTTTAACCCCGTCTTTTTCAATATAGAAAAGTTTTCTACTGTCTTCATCGTTTTCGCCAACACCCGTATAGTTAATGCCAACTCTTGTTAAGTTTTCGCAAGTATCCCTTAACCCCTTAATGCCAAAGTCAAGGGTGTGGTTGTTTGCAAGCAAAGCGTCGGTAACGCCAAATTCTTTAAATGCGTCGGCGCATTTAGGGTTTGCTTTTAAGCAAGGGCCGAATTTTCTAACTTTGCCTTCTTCTTCCGTTAACGCAAATTCAACGTTTACAACGAACCTGTCGTATTCGTCAACTATATTTTTAATATCACCGAATAAGGCTTTAAAATCTTTGTTTAAAAACGCTTGTTCGGACATTTCTGTTGGAACCAAGTCCGCACCGAATAATATTTTCATAAATACCGTCCTAAATTTTATTTTGGTGCTTAAATTTTAACATTACGCACACGCATTGTCAATAGCAAATCAATAAAAAAGTTGCCAAATTTATATACTAGACGGATTTGACAACAATTTGCCAAGATTTAGCAAAACTTTTGCGTTAAAAAAATTGTACATTTTTTTATAAAATTATTAAAAATAATTGCCAAACACCTTTTACTTTTGCTATAATATTTTAGTTAAAGGAGATATTAGAATGGATTATCAAGGAACAATATCACGCGGTATAAGAGCGCCTATCATAAGGCAAGGTGACGACCTTGTTAAAATTACGGCAGATTGCGTTATAAACGCGTCTACTACGCACGGCTTTTCACTTCAAGATAAAGACGTCGTAGCCGTTACCGAAGCCGTTTTAGCACGCGCACAAGGTAACTTTGCAACAACTGAACAAATCGCAAAAGACGTTAAAGAAAAATTTGGCGATGAAACCGTTGGTTTAATCTTCCCTATTTTTTCAAGAAACCGTTTTTCTATGATTTTAAAGGGCATTTCAAAAGGCGTTAAAAAACTTATCGTTCAACTTCCATATCCAAGTGACGAAGTTGGCAACAGTTTCGTAACGGCAGAACAACTTTTCGAAAAGAACGTAAACCCTTATACAGACGTTTTTACGGCAAAAGAGTTTAAAGAAACTTTTGGAAATATCAACCACAGGTTTACGGGTGTTGACTACGTAGAGTTCTATGAAAAAACAGGTAACTGCGAAGTTATACTTGCAAATAATCCTTGCGAAATTTTAAAACACACTAAATACGTTATAAACGCTGATATCCACACCCGTTTTTCAACCAAAAACACTCTTATTAGGGGTGGCGCTAAAAAGGTTGTTAGTTTACACGAAATTTTAAACAAATCTGTTGACGGCAGTGGTTACAACGAACAATACGGCGTTTTAGGTAGCAACCTTTCAACTGAAAACAGCGTTAAGTTATTCCCAAGAGATTGCCAACAATTCGTTGACGATTTGCAAAAAGAATTCTTTAAGCGCACGGGTAAACAAATTGAATGTATGATTTATGGCGACGGTGCTTTTAAAGACCCCGTTTGCGGTATTTGGGAACTTGCAGACCCTGTTTGTTCGCCTGCATACACTTCACTTTTAAATGGTACGCCTAACGAAATTAAGTTTAAATACGTTGCCGATAACGACCTTGCCAATCTTTCGGGCGATGAAGCCGTTGAAGCAATAAAAGAAATTATTAAAAATAAAGAAGACAACCTTGTTAACAGTATGAAAAGTCAAGGCACAACGCCTCGCCAATTAACCGACCTTTTAGGCAGTTTATCCGACCTTACAAGCGGTAGTGGCGACAAAGGTACGCCTATCATTTTAATTCAAAACTACTTTAAAAACTTCTCTATGTAATAAAGGCGTCGGCTATTTTAAGCCGACGTTTTTTATTTATAAAAAGTATTGTTTTTTATTATAAAAAATGTTAAAATATCTTTACTTAATATAAACGCTAGCACTAAATTTTACGGTGCTAAAAAAGGGTTTTTATGAACGTAGTTGTTTTAGACAAAATTTCTTTTAGCAATAACGACGTTGACCTTTCTTGTTTAGACAGTTTAGGCAACGTTTCTTATTACGACGTTTTACCGCCACAAGACGCTAAAAAAGCGTGCTATGGCGCGGAAATAGTCATTTGTAACAAAACTATTTTCGACAAATCTATGATTGACGCTTGCCCCAAACTCAAATATATAGGGCTTACCGCAACGGGCTATAACAACGTTGACTTATCTTACGCCAAACAAAAGGGCATAGTGGTTACTAACGTGCCTGGATACTCAACCGTAGACGTTGCCCAACACGTTTTTGCATTTATTTTGCATTATGCTAATAAAGTTAGCGAATACGACGAGTCCGTTAAAGACGGCGATTGGATAAAGAGCAAAACGTTTTGTTATTTTGACAAACCGCTTATGGAATTAGATAAAAAAACGCTTGGCGTTATCGGTTATGGCGACATAGGTAAAAAAGTTGCCCAAATAGGCGATGCTTTTGGTATGAGAGTTTTAATTTACAATAGGACTAAAAAAGAAACGCCGTTTTTACAAGTTGATAAAGAAACGGTTTTTAAAGAAAGCGACTTTTTAACCCTTCATTGTCCACTTAACGACGAAACTAAATGCCTAGTTAACAAAGAAACGCTTGGTTTAATGAAAAAGTCCGCCGTACTAATTAACACAGCGCGCGGTGGCGTGGTGGACGAAGTTGCTTTAACTAACGCGTTAAACAACGGCGACGTTTCGCACGCATATATTGACGTGTTAACCGTTGAACCTATGCAAAAAGACTGCTCCTTACAAAACGCGAAAAACGTTACTTTTACGCCACATATCGCTTGGGCACCGCAAGAAGCAAGGCAACGCTTAATAGTACTTGTAGCGCAAAACGTAAAGCGCTTTTTAGAAAACAAACCTATTAACGTAGTAAACAAATAAGGAGTATACTTATGAAAGAACTTATTAAAAAAGCCGTTTTAAAAAACGAGCAAAAAATGATTGACGCCTTAAACTATATTAACGAAAATCCCGAAACGGGTTTTAAAGAAGTAAAAACCTCTAAATATATGGCGGAAGAATTTGAAAAACTAGGCTATAACCTTGTTTTTGCCGAAAATATTACTGGGTTTTACACTGTTTTAGACACGAATAAACCAGGACCGGAAGTGTTGATTTTTGGCGAACTTGATTCGGTTATATGCCCAACGCACCCAAACGCCGATAAGACTACCGGCGCGGTTCATTCTTGTGGACACAGCGCGCAAAGCGCAACGATGCTTGGTATAGCAAGCGCTTTAAAAGAGCCTGGTGTTATTGACGGACTTTGCGGTAAAATTAAACTTTGTTTAGTACCTGCCGAAGAACTTTTAGAACTTGAATATCGCGCACAGTTAAAAAAGAACGGCGTTATTAAATACTTTGGCGGTAAGCAAGAGTTTTTACATCGCGGTTATTTTGACACGACTGACCTTTGCTTTATGGTTCACACCGATTCAGGACTTAGACCAAGCGTAAACAAAGGTCTTAACGGTTGTAGTAGCGTTGGCTGTATAACTAAAAGTATAACTTATAAAGGCGTTGCGGCGCACGCAGGCGCAAGCCCTTGGAGAGGCGTTAACGCGCTATACGCGGCAAACTGCGGAATTAACGCCGTAAACGCTATTCGCGAAACTTTTAGCGAAAGCAATTACATAAGAGTTCACCCTATTATAACTAACGGCGGTGCTATGGTAAACGCAATACCCGAAACAGCAACGGTTGAAAGTTACGTTCGTGGCGCAACGTTTGAAGCAATGCTAGAAGCCAACAAAAAGGTAAACCGCGCGCTTATCGGCGGTGCGCTTTCACTTGGCGCTAATATAGAAATTTTAGACGTTCCAGGTTACGCGCCTATTAACACTGACCAAACGCTTGCCGACGTTATGGCGCAAGCGGGCGATGAAGCCTACGGCGAAGGCGCTACAATCGTAAGGAGTTACACGGGTACGGGAAGTTCGGATATAGGCGACGTATCGTGTATTATGCCTACCGTTCACGCATATGCCCCTGGGGCAGTAGGAACTTTCCACGGCAACAACTTCTATATTAACGACACGAGCCTTGCCCTTACTAAAAACGCTATTTGGCAACTTTTAACGCTTTGTAAACTTTTAGAAAACGATGCAAAACTTGCAAAAGAAGTTATCAAAAACAAAAAGGTTGCATTTAATAGCGCAAAAGAGTATTTAGATTATATCGACACTATTTTTTCTTCGGGTAATAGAATTGAGTATGGCGAAGATACCGCTACCGTTAAACTTTAATAAATATATAAAGGCGTTGCCAAATATAATGGCAACGCCTAATTTTTTTTCATTTTGACGGGGTTTTTACGGAAATTTTTAGGGTTTATAAAAATTTTTGCTATGTAACCTTAACGTTCGCCTTTATATAACCCTATTTCTTCAAGTTCGTTTTTGACGTGATAAATCGTTTTTTTGTTTATCGTAACTAAACTAGACTTTCCGCCACTATCTTTATCAAAAATATCCCAAGCCGTAATAAGTTTATCAACCTTTTTAACGCCCATTTTTAAAAGGTCCGTTTGTGTCTTTTCTAAATTTTCGCTAACTATGGTTAAAAGATTATATTTATCAAAGCCGATTTGTTCGTATGAATTGTGCGAGCCAAAGCCAAAGGCAATTAAGCCGTCTTCTAAAAGAATATCGTTATATCTTTTAAACAACTCTTGCATTTCGGTAGTAGTAAGCCCGTCAAGATAATAAACTTCTCTATCGTACGCGCCGTCGTCACTTTTAAGCGCCAAATCGCCTTCTAAAATCGGCATTTCTAAAAACAAAAAACCTTCGGGTATCTTGCTAATAAAATCAAAAATTAAAGTTTTGGCATTTTGATTTTCTACGTTAGCAAAAATATATCCGTCTTTAACTTCATAAGACTCAACGATTTTTTCCGCGTTATCTACGACGCAACCCTTTTTAAACTTCATAATATCACCCTTTTACATTATAGCATAGTTTTAAAAAAATTCAATGCGTTTTGCTTTATTAAAAAAATTATCCACTAGCCAAAGACTAGTGGATAATAGTTGTTTAATAAAATTACAACGTGTTAATGAACGCGTATCTTAAAATGAATAAAGCAGCGATAACCGTAACAACGATATCTTGTTTGCTGTATTTACCCGTAAATAATCTAATTAATATGTATGCAAATGCGCCGATTGCGATACCGTTAGAAATTGAATACGTTAAAGGCATCATAATTAAAGTTAAGAAAGCAGGAACTGCGCTTGACAAATCGTCCATATCAATGAACTTAAAGTTTTTAAGCATTAATACGCCAACGTAGATAAGCGCAGGTGCAGTTGCAGCGCCTGGAACAATGCTTGCAAGTGGAGATAAGAATAAGCATACAGCAAACAACGCTGCCGTCGTTAACGCCGTTAAGCCCGTTCTTCCGCCTTCTGCTACACCCGATGCAGATTCAACGAAAGTAGTAACCGTAGAAGTACCAACCATTGCGCCTGCGCAAGTTGCGATTGAGTCGCAAAGCATACATGCTTCAATGTCTTCTGGGTCGCCGTTTTCGTCTATCATACCTGCTTGCGCAGACGCGCCGTATAACGTGCCGATAGTGTCGAACATATCAACTAAACAGAAAGTGATAATTAAAACGATAACAGAGAAGATAGAGCCGATTGTAACGCCGTCAAATGTTGCAGCCCAACTTGCACCTTTAAACACAGAGAAACCGTAAGTGCCAAAATCTTTGAATGATTGACCAATTTGGTTAAAGTCAAATTTAGGTGCAGTCCAAGTAAATAAGTAAAATAAAACTGTGGAAACTAAAATACCCAAAACGATAGAAGTTTGTCTCATCCACTTAAAACCAATCTTGTTGAAAACAACTATTGAAATAAGCCCTAAAAACGCTGCAAGAACAGGTCCAACAAATTCCCAAGAAGTAAGGTCTGCAAAAGCAACGAACGTATATTGATTTGCAACAACCATTCCCGAACCTTTAAGTCCCAAGAAAGCGATAAACAAGCCGATACCTGCTGGAATAGCCTTCTTTAAGCATTCTGGCAAAGATTTGGCAATGTAACTTCTTAAACCCGTTACGGAAAGGATAAGGAAAATAAGCCCTGAAATAAGGATTATTACCAAGCCTGCGCCGTAATTTGTAGCGACGTCGCCCGATTTAATAATTGCAGGAAGAATAAACGATACAAAGAAGAATGAGTTTAAACCCATACCAGATGCTTGAGCGAACGGTTTTTTAGCAAGAAATGCATAAAGCAACGTACCGATTACTGCGGCAACTATCGTGCCAACGTACACTGCGTTCCAAATAGGTCCAGCAAGAATAGGATTTTCAAACGTGAAACCTATAATTTGGTTTGGATTAGTGATGAGTATGTAGCACATTGCAAAGAACGTGGTAATACCAGCAATAATCTCTGTTTTAACGCTTGTGTCTGGTTTTAAGCCTAGGGCTTTTCCAAACTTAGTGTTGTTTAAAGAATTTTTCATAATTAAATCTCCTTTTAAAATTTTTTTATATGTTTTATTCTTTAGTTTTTAGTTTTTATCGTTTTGCTTATATTCTGCTATGTACGGCAAGTTTCTGTATAGTTCTGCGCAATCTAACCCATAGCCAACGACGAATAAGTCGGGAATAGTAAATAGCGTATAGTCCGCCGTAAAATCAACGACTCTTCTATCCGGCTTATCTAAAAGTGTGATGACGCGTAAAGATAAAGGGTTTCTTGTTTTAAGTAAATTGCAAACGTCTTTTAAAGTTCTGCCCGTATCGATAATGTCTTCCACGATAATAACGTGATAGTTAGAAACGTCGTGGTCTAAATCCATTTTAATATTAACCATGCCCGAAGACGTCGTTCCTTGATAATAACTTTTTGCGCACATAAAGTCAATTTCGCAAGGAACGGAAACGGCGCGCGCTAAATCGGCAAGAAATACGAACGCGCCTTTTAATACGCTTACTAAAAGAATAGGCCTGCCGTCGTACCAAGCGTCAATCTGCTTGCCTGCCTTAATAATTGCTTGCTCTATTTCTTGCTTTGAGATAAGTACGTTTTCAACTTTGCTTTGATATTCTTTGATTGCCTTTTCCATAATCTACCACTTCAATTTATAATTACTTTTATATTTTATCACGATTTTATCACGTTTTCAATACCTTTTAAAAATTTTGTTGTATTTTGTAGACGACTTTACTACATTTTTAAAAGGATTTGCGTTTTTTTAGAAAATTAGTAGCCAAAAACACTTGCCAAAAAATTTGCAAATGCGTTTTTTCATAGCGTTTTCATTTTTAACACCCACGACTATAACGGCAAATATTTATGCTAAAAAACTAATTGATTTTATTTGCAAAATTTGTTACAATTTTAATATATAAGGAGAGTTATGTATAATTTTTTTGTCAATCCAAACGACGTCGAAAACAACACCGCTAAAATTAGTGGCAAAGACTTTAATCACGTTAAAAACGTGCTTCGTATGAAAAAAGGCGAAGAATTTTTAATTAGCGTGGACGGTGCAAGTTATCTTTGCGTCCTTAAAGAATTTTTTGACGATTATTTAACCGCAACTATTTTAGAAAGAGACGGCTTTGACACTTCGCTTGGAATAGAAATTTATCTTTTTCAAGGCTTGCCTAAAAGTGATAAGTTTGAATTTATCGTTCAAAAGGCAGTTGAACTTGGCGCAAGCCAAATTATTCCCGTTCAAATGGAAAGGTGCATTGCCAAAATAGAAAACAATAAAGTGGACGGCAAGATTAGTCGCTATAACGCCATATCGGAAAGCGCCGCAAAACAATGCAAACGCAATTTTATTCCCCAAGTTAAAAAGCCCCTTTCATTAAAAGATGCTTTAGAAGTGGCAAAAACTTTAAACCACTTTTTTATCCCCTATGAAAACGAACTTGGCATAACCTCAACTAAAAACGCTTTATCTTCAATCAAAAAAGGCGATAAGGTAGGCATATTGATTGGCCCAGAAGGTGGTTTTTCACAAAGCGAAATTGACCTTGCAAAAACGGTTGGCACTTCTATTTCTTTGGGCAAACGCATTTTAAGAACGGAAACGGCGGCGGTTACCGCACTTTCAATGCTTATGCTTTACGCCGAAATGAAGTTTGAATAATTTTATTTTTTCGCAAAACGACTAATTAAAAACACTTGCAAAGCGCAAGTGTTTTTTTTAGATTATTCTATTTTTAAGTGTTTTTAAAGCGTTTTTTTCTAGCCTACTAACTTGCGCTTGCGAAAGCCCCACCGAAGAAGAAATTTCCGTTTGAGTTTTGCCTTCGTAATAGCGCATATATAAAATTCTTTTTTCTCTTTCGCCCAAACGCTTTACGGCATTTTTAAGCGACATATTTTCCGCCCAACTTTCGTCGTTTTGCTTTTCATCTTTAATTTGGTCCATTAAATAAAGTTCTTCGCCTTCTTTATTGTATACCGGTTCATAAAGCGAAACGGGGTCGGATATAGCGTCAAGCGCGTATACAACTTCACTTTCAGCAAGCCCTAATTTGCTAGAAATTTGTGGCATTGTGGCAACGTCTTCCGTCTTTTCTATTTCACTACGCACCTTTAAAATTTGATATGCCGTATCGCGAATAGACCTAGAAACGCGCAAACTGTTGCTTGTTCTTAACACCCTTTTTATTTCGCCCATTATCATGGGCACGGCGTAGGTTGAAAACATAACGCCGAATTTTAGGTCAAAGTTGTCGGTTGCTTTTATTAAACCGATTGTGCCGGCTTGGAACATATCTTCGTAACTAACTTTTGTGTTTGGAAACCTTTTTATAATGGACAAAACTAACCTAATATTTGCAATTACAAATTGATTTTTTGCTTGCGTATCGCCTTGCTTAATTTTATAAAGCAATCGTTCACTTTCTTCCTTGCTTATGCGCGGAATAGAAGACGTGTCTAATCCGCAAATTTCAACTTTACTTACCATAAAGCCCTCCTATGTATTAGCAAGGTAAATAAAGTATTAGCAAGTAAAAAGTTTTTATACAAAAAAATAAAAACTGCCGAGAAGTTTAAACTTTTCGACAGTTTGTTAATTTGTGTTTTTAATTATTTTGCTTCTTCTTTAATAGGTTTAATAAGCAAGAAGTCAACCGCTATTGCAATGGCGTAAAGAACAAGGGTTGCAACGAATACCCACTTAATTTCGCCGTTAGTTGCGTTCATAATTAACGATGCCATTTGGTTACCCGTTAAACCTGCAAATGCCCAAGCCGAAAGCGCAACGCCGTGAATAGTTGATATGCTTTTCATACCGAAGTGGTCTGATAAAAGCGTTGGCAAGTTAGAAAAACCGCCACCGTAACCGGCATTTACAATAAACAATAGCGCCAAAACTACGATTACAGAGATAACCGAAGTATTAAAGCCCGAAACGAAAGCCAAAACAACCGCTGTTAAAGTTATTGCAATTTCGCTTACTAAAATGATTTTGTACATAGTGTTGCGGTCTTTCATTTTGTCGGCAATAGAGGAATAACCAAGCCTACCGCCCGCGTTAAATACCGCACAAAGCGCGCCTAATAAACCAACTAACGAATATAAACCAACGCTTTTAATCAATAACTTTTCGTTAGAAATTATTGCTAAACCGCAAGTAATGTTTATATAGAATACAAGCCAAACGCCCAAAAACGTTTTATCTTTAAACACGCTAAACTTTGCAAAAAAGTCTTTTATAGGGTGCGCGCTCTTTTCTTCTTGAACTTCGTGCCAACCTTCCGGCTTTTTCAAAAGCAAGTGCCCAACAAACATCATAACGAAATATACGCCCGCAAGAATAAAGAACATAGTGTAAAGCGCCATACCGCTTTCCATCATCGCTTCCATAATAGGCGTTGCAATAGCCTTTGCCGCGCCAAAGCCCGCAACCGCTAAACCCGTTGCTAAACCCTTATTGTCTTTAAACCATAACATTAAAGTTTTAACGGGCGACAAGTAGCCAAGACCTAAACCTACACCCATAATACAGCCGTAGCAAACAAATATGCCCACTAAACTTTTAAGGTAAATAAACAAAGCCGTACCCGCAAGGCCAACGCCAAAACAAATAGTTGCTATTAAAGACGATTTGTGAATATTTTTTTCAACGACGTTGCCCATAAAAGCCGCCGACATACCTAAAAAGAATATGGCAAGTGAAAACGCCCATTCTACGCTTGCTTCGGAACTACCGACGTACGTAGCGATAGCGCCCTTAAAATAACTCCAACAATAAACCGTGCCGATACTACAATGAAGAAGTAAAGCAGGAATAGCGGCACGCGTCCACTTGTTACTTAAATTTTTCATAATACACCTTCTTTGGTTTTATCCACAACGAATTTTAGACTTTTTTTTTGACAATGTCAAATAATTATAAGCAATTATAAAATTTTTTATTAACAATTAAAAAAGCGTAAAGATAAACCACCCCATCGTTGGTTTATTTACGCCTTGTTTATTCAATTAGTTTTAACGCGTTATAACACTATACTACGCGTTGGAATTATAGTTGAAAACACTATTTGAGTTTTAGTTTTGCCATGGTTTTGGATTTCGTTAATAAACACGTCCATCTCGCAAATATTTTTAAACACCGCTTGCACCATAAGCGAATATTCACCCGTAACCCTATCGCAAGAAATGACGCTACTTGACGCTCTTAATATAGCGCAAAGCGTTTCCCTAGCGCTTGGCTCTACTTCAATATTTATATAACACTTAATAGTATCAACTAAAACGTCTGGATCAACTTCTGCGTGATAACCTTTGATAACGCCCGTTTTAGTCAACTCTAAAATACGCGCGTTTACCGTAGGCGTTGAAACAAAAACCTTTTCGGCAATTTTGCTTGAAGGCATTTTTGCGTTTTCAACCAAGAGTTTTAGAATCTCTTTGTCTAAATCGTCTAAAACCTTATCTTTCATAATATTTTTCTCCCTTATCATATATATTATATTTTATTTTGACGAAAAAATCAAGTAACGGTTTTATCGATTTTTAATTTTTTGGCTTTTTATTTTATTTATTTAAAATTTTTGTTGGTTTTTGTGAAAAATTAGTATTTTATCGCAATTTTTAAAGATTTGTTTTTGAAAAAATTGCCAACAAAAAAACATATGCACCGCTAAAAATTTTTTGCTTTTTTAGGGTGCATTTTTCTATTTTAAAATCTCTTTACTATTAAAAATAAGTCTCATTAAACTTTCAGACATATTGATGTTTTCGCATACCGCTTCTTTTTGAAAGTTTAAATCGATGGGGGCAAAATTCCAAATTGCCTTTATGCCGTTTGCTATTGCCGTTTTTACAACTTCTTCGGCATTTTCTTTTTGAACGCAAATAATAGCAATATCTATCTTTTTGGTTTTTAGATAGTTTGGAAGGTCTTTCATTTCGTAAACTTCAACGCCACCCGTTGATTTTATGTGCGAAGTTTCAACGTCAAAAATAGCCTTTATAAAGACGTTCTCTTCAAAAAAACCCGAATAGTTTGCAAGTGCTTGACCTATACGACCGCCACCTATAATAATTGCGTTGTGCTGTTCGTTAAGACCTAAAATGTCGCGTATTCTAGTTTTAAGATATTCCGTATCGTAGCCGTAGCCCTGTTGACCAAAACCGCCGAAAAGCGAAAGGTCTTGCCTTACTTGTGACGCAGTAAGATTTAACGCTTCCGATATCGTCTTTGACGAAACGCGTGAAACGTTGCCGTCGCACAACTCTTTTAAGTATCTATAATACTTTGGTAGTCTTGCAACTACGTTTGCAGAAATTTGTTTGTTCATTTTATCCCTTAATATATTTGAATTTATTTTATTTGTATGCTACAATTAAAGTATGGTAAAAATTAGCGCTACTTTAATTAAAAATCATAGAAACGTTAAAAATATCGTGTACTCTAACGTCAACGAATACGACTCGCAAAAGTTTTACTCTTACCTAGTAGAAATTTGCCACAGGCTTGACGTTGCAACGCCGATAGTTATTCCGCACACCAAAGAGTGCTATGAAGAATTTAACTTTGTAAAGTTTTCTAAAAGCGATTTTGTAGACAAAATTGATTTTGACTATTTGCTTTTAGAAAATATTGATAGATAACGCATAACGGCTTGTTTTTTTGCCCACATTATTAAAAAGGGGGGAATATGAAGATAACAAGCATTATTGCATTTTTACTAGTAATTGTAGGTGCGTTAAACTGGTTACTTATCGGTTTGTTCGGATTAGATATTGTCGCTTTAATTTTTGGACAAATGAGTTTCGTTTCACGCACGGTGTATTCACTTGTAGGGCTTGCGGGTTTATGGATGATATTTTTTATCTTTGCCTTTAAACCGTTTAAAGCAATTAAAAATTAAAAGGTCTATAATAGACCTTTTTTATTTTGCCTTTTTACAAGTGCAAAATAAAGCGGTGCGCCAAAAACGAAAACGGATATCGTTTGACCAACAAGCACTTGCAAAGCACTTATCATATATAGTTGTTTTAGTTCCGTTATTGCTAAAAATGCTAGTGGAACGATTAAAGCGTTTATTATAACGGGCGGAATTGCGCCTATTAAAAACTTCGTATTGCCCTTGATTTTTTTCGTTAAAAAATACGTTAAAATCGACGATAACAAAGTGGCAAAAGTGCCTAAAATCACGTCTATAAGCCCGTTTGTGCCAACCGCGTTTGCAATTAAGCACCCCACCGTTAAACCAACTACGGCATCAAAACCAAAAAATATGGGTAGTATAGAAAGCGCTTCCGAAATCCTTGCTTGTACGCCCCCGTACGAAATGGGATACAGCATAACGGTTAATATAAAATAAAGCGCGCCTATTAGCCCCGACACGGCAAGCCTTTTTGATATTGAGCCTTGATTAAATTTCATAAAATACCTCGGTTTTTTTATTTGAAGTGTTGTCCGAAAACCTTCAACCCCATTAAAGTCAAATGACTGTTTGCGATTCTTCGTAAACAGCCATCTGAAAAATATATGATAAGGGGGAAAATGATGAACTTTTTAATAATGGTTGTAGTATACTCTTTTATTTTTTGTTTGTAAAGCGTTTTGACGTGCTTTTTTAAAAAATTTTTTATTTATTTTTACGCATAATTAAAATAGAAAAACTTGCCGTCTTCTTTAACGATTTTGTATCCGCAAGAGAGCAATAAGTTTTTTGACGCGTCGTTTTTCTTCATACATTTTGCAACGGGTTTTTTGTTCAATTTTGTCGTTGCGTATGCGGTAATTAAGGTTACAGCCTCTTTTGCGTAGCCTTTTTTTTGTTCGCATTTAAATAGTCTTATGCCAACTTCAACAGTTTCGTCGTATAAAAAATTATGCAAAACAACTTCGCCTATAAGGTCTTTAAAACCTTTTTTTCGTATTGCGTAAACGGCGTTATCTTTATTTTTAAAATCTTTTTTTGCCATTTCGTAAAAACAGTTTGTCGTTACCGTTTTTATATCTTTTTTATAATCGTATCCCCAAAAGCGATTGTTCGATTTTTGAGTATAGAGTTTATAGTACAACTTTGCGTCATCTTTCTTTAAAGGTCCAAGAGTTATTTTATTGCCTTTTAAAGTTTCTTGTTTTTCAATATTAAACGGCTTTTTAACGCAAACGCTATATTTGTTAGCAATTAAAATAGGTTGATATTGCGTTTTAGAAGTCCTTAAACCTAAATCGCCCGAATCGTCTTCTCTATTTATATATTCTACGCCGTCTTTTTTAAAGTGCTTAACAAATTCGTTAAACATCGTGGGGTATGCACCCCTATAAATTAAAAGCGCCTTTTCTATATGAATAATAAGCGTTTTGCCGACGTATTCGCCTATTGAAAACGCCACGATTTCTTTGCCAACCGTTATAAACCCACCCACAAACTTTGCAATAGAAAAATTTTTAACGAGATTTAAGGTGTTTTGATATTCTTTTAACTCTATTTTTTTCATATCTTTGTGGTCTTTTTTATAATTTTCTAAAAACGCCTCTATTCTTGACACGTTTTTATTTGTTAACACACTAAATTTGTAGTTTGGATACGTTTTTTTAAAGGCGTTTACGTGGTTTCTTTGACCGCTAAACTTTTTGCCCACAAAAGTTTCTATATCCGTATAACGATAAATATAGTCGCTAAAATCACGATTGTATTTTAATTCAACCTCGCCATACCTTTCGGTTAAACGCTTGGTTTCTTCTTCTTGAACCGCCAAAAATTTTAACTGTATACCGTTTTTAACACAATAGTTTTCAATTTGTAAAAGCGCGCCGTCTTCGTCTTTACCTATCGGCAAAAAAAATCTTTGTTCACCTTTTTTATTAACGCTTTTTACTATTAAAGTTTCGTTGTATATTGCATAACTAGGGTTGTAGTATTCTTTCCACATAAATAGCACGCCTACTGATAAGTCACACAATAAATACCTACTTTTTTGCGTGTATTTTTGCAATATTTTAAAATCTTTATCTTCTAGTATTTTAAATTTTAACATAAATTTTTGTGGTTAAAAGGGAAGCAACGCTTCCCTTTATCTTTTATTTTTGCTCGTTCTTTTCTTCTAACATAACTACTATATCGTTTATTCTATCAAGGTCGTCAGTCGTGTAGTAGTCAATGTAAATTCTGCCCTTTTTGTCGTTGCCGATTGCGGAAATTTTAGTACCAAAAGTTTGTTGCATGCGGTAAATTAAATCTTTTAATTCAACGCTCATTTCTTGCGCGCGCTTGATTTTTTTAACTTCTTTTTCTTCTTTTGGCGGATTAAAATATTCTTTCGTTGCCTTTTCAACGTCTCTAACGGAAAGTCCGTTTTTAACGGTGTTGTTTGCAATCTTTTTTTGCATATCAACAGGCAAGGTTACAAGCGCCCTAGCATGTCCCGACGAAAGTTTGCCGTTTGCAACGAGTTTGATAACTTCGCTATCTAAACTTAAAAGCCTTAAAGTGTTTGCAATAGTCGAACGGTTTTTGCCTATTCTTTCAGAAAGTTCTTCTTGAGTAAGACCGTAATCGTCCATAAGTTGCCTCATAGCCGTTGCCGCTTCAATAGGGTTTAAATCTTCGCGTTGCAAGTTTTCTATTAAAGAAATTTCTTTTACTTGCCTTTCGTCATACTCTTTTACTATTGCGGGTATAACTTTTTTGCCCGCAATTTTAGACGCCCTATACCTTCTTTCGCCCGCAATTATCATATATTTGCCGTCTTCGTCTTTATTAACAACAATAGGCATAATAACGCCGTTGACCTTTATTGACGCGGCAAGTTCATTAAGCGCCTTTTCGTCAAAAATCTTTCTTGGTTGGTTTGGGTTTGCATAGACGTCGTTAAGCGAAAGTTCAAAAACACCCGTTTTGATATCTTCTATCGTAACGCCTAAATTTTTATTGTAATCGTCTTCCGTAGTTTGAAATAATGCCGAAAGACCCCTTTTTAAACCTTTATTTACCGCCATTATAGTTTTCCTCTTTTCTTAAAAATTCTTTTGCAAATTCCATATACGCCCTTGCGCCCGACGATTTCGCATCGTGTTTTAAAACGGGCACGCCATGGCTTGGCGCTTCGGAAACTCTTATGTTTCTTGGAATAACGGTATCATACACCTTTTCGCCAAAAAACTTGCGGATTTCCCCCGAAATTTGCCTCGAAACTATCGCCCTGCCGTCATACATAGTAAGGGATATTCCTTCTATATAAAGATTTGGGTTTAAGTGCTTAATAACAAGTTTTATAGTGTTCATTAGTTGCGATAAACCTTCTAATGCAAAATACTCACATTGTATAGGTATTATTACGCAATCTGCCGACGTAAGCGCGTTAATCGTTAAAAGACCGAGTGACGGCGGACAGTCTATTGCGACGTAATCGTAATTTTTTGACGCCTTTTTTACCGCCGAACACAAGCGCTTTTCTCTATTTTTTAAATATACGAGTTCAACTTCCGCGCCTGCCAAATCGATTGTTGACGGCACGATATCTAAATTAGGTATTTCCGTTTTGACGATAGCGTCTTTAATTTCAACGTCTTCGGTTAAAACTTGATACAAACTGTTTTTAACCGCCCCTTTATTTATGCCTAAACCCGTAGTTGCGTTGCCTTGTGGGTCTATATCTATAATAAGAACCTTTTTGCCAAGTTCCGCAAGACTTGCCGATAAATTGACGCAAGTTGTCGTTTTACCGACACCGCCCTTTTGGTTAGAAAAAGCAATTATTTTTCCCATATTATTACCGCCCTTTTTTATTTTAAGGTTTACGCTTTTGTACTAATCGTTTTTGTTGCCGTCTTCTTCGTTTTGACTTGGAATTTCGGCTGTTTCAACGCTTTCTTCATTTGAGTTTTTTTGAGATTTTTCGGCACTTTCCCCAGAAGTTTTTTGGGTTTCGCTAGAAACGTTTGCCGTTTTATCTTCGTTAACTTCTTCGCCTTGCTTAACAAACTCGCCTTGTTTTTTATAAGTGCTTTCACTTCTTAAAAAAGGATTGTTTTTAGAAACGCCGTCTTTTTCTTCCATTATTTTTATAATTTCAACAGCGTCTTTGCCGTCCATTATCATATCTACTTCGTCTTGATAAATAGTTTCGCGTTCAATAAGCAATCTTGCCATATTATCAAGTTCTTTTCTATGTTTAGATAAAAGTTCGGTAGCGCGTTTGTGCGCCTTTTTTATAATATCTTCAATTTCAAGGTCAATAGTTTTTGCAAGTTCTTCGGAATAAGTTGCTCTTGTTTGCATATCTTTGCCGATAAACACTTGGTCGCCACCGCCGTAGTTTACAGGGCCGATTTTTTCAGACATACCCCATTCGGTAACCATTTTTCTAGCCCTTTGAGTAACTACGCTAATATCGTTTGACGCGCCTGCGGAAATATCTTTAATAACTAATTCTTCGGCAACCCTACCGCCAAGCGTCATTACGATATCGTCAAGCAACTTTTTCTTTTCTATATGGTTGCTGTCGTCTTCAGGTCTCGTCATAGTATAACCTGCCGCCATACCGCGTGGAATTATTGAAACTTCTTGTACGGGGTCGCAATTTTCAAGCAACCTTGCTAAAATAGCGTGCCCCGATTCGTGATAAGCCGTTATGCGTTTATCCGTTTCGGTAACAACCCTACTCTTCTTTTGTGGACCTATAATTACTTTATTTATCGCTTCGTATAAGTCAATATTAGTTATAGCGTTTCTATCGGCGCGAGCCGCTAAAATCGCCGCTTCGTTTAATAAGTTTGCTAGGTCCGCACCGCTAAAACCCGCAGTCATACGCGAAAGCACCTTGAAGTTTACGTCGGGTGCAAGCGGTTTATTGCGCGCGTGTACCTTTAATATAGCTTCCCTTCCCCTAACGTCTGGAATATTAACGTAAATTTGCCTATCAAACCTGCCTGGACGCATAAGCGCTGGGTCTAATATGTCAGCGCGGTTAGTCGCAGCCATAATGATAATACCTTCGTTTGCATCAAAGCCGTCCATTTGAACTAAAAGTTGGTTTAACGTTTGTTCTCTTTCGTCGTTACCACCGCCAAGACCAGCACCCCTGTGACGACCAACGGCATCAATTTCGTCTATAAATACAATACAAGGCATACTTTTTTTAGCCATAGCAAAAAGGTCTCTAACCCTACTTGCACCAACACCGACGAACATTTCAACGAAATCCGAACCCGAAATAGAGAAGAACGGAACGTTTGCTTCGCCGGCAACGGCTTTTGCAAAAAGAGTTTTACCCGTACCCGGAGGGCCAACAAGCAATACACCCTTTGGAATTTTAGCGCCAAGAGACGAGAATTTTTTAGGATTTTTTAAAAATTCAACAACTTCTTGAAGTTCTTGCTTTTCTTCTTCCGCACCAGCAACGTCAGAAAATCTAACTTTAACGTTTTGGCTAACGCGTGCCTTTGTTTTGCCAAAGTCAAGAGCCGATTTGTTTGAACCGTTAACTTGACGAAACATTATCATCATAACGATAGCGCCTAAACCAACGATAAGCAACGGCATTAAAAGTGAAGATAAAAACGAGCCAGCATTAGGGTCAGTTACGTCATACTTAACGCCGTTAGCAATTAAAAAGTCGATAACGCCGTCGCCAAAAAGTTCACTGTCAACGCCCCTAGCGTAACTAGTTTTATACGCTTCAACGTATTTTCCACTTTTGTTTTGCGTATAACCCGTAAGATTATATCCGTCAACGACGATTTTCTTAATTTTGCCTTCAAAGTTTTCGCCGTTAAATTGATATCCGTTATTAGCATCTACAACGGGGATATTTTTTCCCGTTTCGTCTTGAACGCAAACCACGCCTGCTTTAAAAAAGAATTCGTCAGTAGAAAGGTCCTTAACCAACATACGCGGTAAGAAATATATTACAGCAAGCGCGCCCGCAACAACAAGCGCGATAATTGCAACCCAAATTTTTGAGTTACCTTTTTTCATAATAAGTAAGCCTCCTTAAACCGTAAACAATTACAAAATTATATATTTGTATTTTTATAAAAACATTTTATCATAATATATAAAAAAACACAATACTAATTATATGCATTTTTCTTAATTTTAATAATTTTCTTTAAATTTTCACAATTAAAACGATAGCAACGCGCTTAAACAGTTATTTTATGTAAAATTTGGCTAATTAAAACGTATTTATAGATAAAAAACAATTTTTAAAAAATGTTTCATATGAAACAATTTGCAAAACAAAATCGCCAAAATTTACGATTTTATCTAACTTTTTGACGATTGTATGCGTTGTTATTTAGTCTTTATTTTGCTTTGTCCACTCAATTTTTGACACCTATAAATTTAGCAAAATTCACGTTCCACGTGAAACATTTTGCGCTACGTTTTTACAGTTGTTGTTTTTAAGTAGTTTGGGGCGTTTTTTTCAGTTTTTAACCGTTGCGCTAACAGTTCATTTATTTATTTTCAAACAAGTCTATAATTGCGCTTGCGATTTTATCGCTTATGCTATTTACTTGCGAAAGCCTTATTCCACTCGTTATATTTTTTAAGCCGTCTTTTTTGTCGCCCATTATTGCAATAATAGAAACGTCGCCTATTTCTTTAAGGTCTTTGCCTACGCCAAACCCTGGCTTAATTCCTATATTTTGAACTTTTATAACACCTACGTCTTCAACGTTTCCAACGGCGGCGTCTATGGCTATAATTTTAGACTTTGGGTGTAAACTTTTTACGTTATTGCACACGGTGTTACATTCCTTTGCCGTAACCGTACTATTAAGCGTGCCGTAAACGTAACACTTTCCCTTTAACACACTTGATATTTTTGTGCCTATTAAAGGCCCCAAACTATCCCCTAGCGCTAAATCAGAGCCTATGCACACCACCACGGGAAAGTCGTTATCAAGCAATTTTTTAAGCGCATCTTTTATGCCAAAACCGTTAAACGTTGAGTTGCTGTTAAAAACAAATTGTTGCATAAAAAAATTATTGTCTTTTTTGTTTTAGTTTATACGGATAACGGAATAATAGTAGTAATAAAACTTTTGCAAAATAAATTGCGTCTTTGTATATTGACGAAATTGCGTATATATGTTATACTTTAAGTGTATATATTAAATAGTTTGTAAAATTAAAGGAAGGTTAATTATGTTAAATTTACTTGCGATACCCACTTATTTTACGCTTGGCACGTTTAACGTTGCGCTTGTAGACGTTATAGTTTTGGCTTGTTTGGTTGTTGCCTTAATCGTAGGCATAGCGCGTGGTTTTGTTAAGCAATTGCTTGAATACCTTGGTATTTTTGCCGCCGTTATACTTGCCGTTTTGTTTTGTGACGAAATTTCGGGGTTTATATGCGAAAAAATACCTGCTTTTCCAACGACGGTTGAAGGCTGGCTTTCCGGCACCGAAATGTTTAAAAGTTTAGCGGGGCAATTCACTGATAAAGAACAAATTATTACGGCGCTTCAAGGCTCGTCAATTCCCGCGTTTTTACACAACGTTATTGCTGACGCCATCGCAAATTCAGGTTTTGAACTTCAAATTTTAAGCGTATTTACAAAATGGCTTATATTCGTTATAGTTTTTGTTTTAACCGTAATTTTATCGCTTATATTGTTTGCAATATTAAGAAAAGTGTTTAAGTGTTTAACAAGAATTCCGCTTGTTGGATTTTTAGATAAATTGCTTGGCGCAATATTTGCAATGTTATTAACGCTAATCGTTTTGATACTTATTTGTATGATTATATCTTTATTTACGGATATCAACGCGTTCTTACAACCAGACTCTGCAAGATGCTATTTTAACGAAGTTTTATCGTGGGTTACTTCTCAAAAATTTATTCAAGATTTAATAGCGTTAAAAATATAAAAATTAAGTAAAAAACCCGCAAAAAGTGCGGGTTTTTTTGCTATAAAAGAATATAAAAAAACAAATAAGGGAGTATTTTGATATCGCTTTTAACGGGCGTGTAGTTAAAGATAAAATATGAGTTTAAGCGGTTCTAAAATTGAAAAATTACAAAGAGTTTTTGGCGTTTTAACGTTTATTTGTACGGCTATTTGCATCGCAACAATTTTTGTTTTAATATTCGTTTCGTATCCCCAACTAGTAGCAGACGTGCAGGCTTTACCAAAAGAAGAAGGGATGTCTGCAGGAATAGTTTATATAGTTATTATTGTATTTTGTTGGCCTGTGTCTTGCGGAATATTCTTAATAAATTCAATAATTTCTATTATAATGGGATGCGAATATTTTAAAGCAAGTAAAAAAAGCAAAAAAATCAATCTTTGCGCTTTAATTATAGATTTTCTATTAAAAGTTATTTCGGCGTATTTGTGCCTTTTTTTATCTAAAACTATGATTCGTTCAACAGACGTTCCGCTGTTCGTTTTATCAATGTGTATGTGGGTAATTGCGGTTGTGCCACTAACGAATATTTTTTTACAACATATAATTAAAAAAAGACGAACTAAAAGAAACGGGCTATAAAATAAAATCAAGTAAAATTTTTACAACAAAAAAAGTAAGGCTACGCCACTTTTATAATAGAAATTTAAAAAGAACAACTTACAAAACTCGACGTATGAAAAGTCGAGTTTTCTTTTTTCCACGCTGAATAACTTGAATTAAATTAGGTCTTTTGATATAATAATATCATCGGCAAATAAAAATTTGTGGGAGCGTCTTTTATGGGAGAATTTATAACACAAATCATTATTGGTTTAGTTTTAATAGTAATAGGAATATTTAATATGAAAGGCAATATATCGTTACTGCATTCATACCACAGAAAAAGAATAAAGAAAGAAGATATAAAACCTTTTGGAAAGAAAATAGGAATAGGAAACGCTATAATTGGAATTACGATAATATTAGCAGGACTCTTTACGTTCTTTAACTACGCTATAATAAGCAACGTGATACTAATTATCGGGCTTATAATAGGCTTTATTATCATTTTTTATGCGTTGTTTAAATATAATAAAGGAATATTTTAAAAACAACAAATTTCAAAAGTCGAGTTGTTGTATTACGTAGAGAATAACTTTATAAGTGTAGCACACTATACTTTGCAAGCAAGGTTGTGTGCTTTTGAAAAGCAAAAAGAAAGACTAACGAACACCTGTCGTTAGTCTTTTATATTGTCTAAAAATCCCTTGTAGGCACTCGGTAAGCGAACTGCTTTTTTTATTTTGAGCACCATTTTGCAATTTGTTTTAAATAAGGGTTTTCTTGGCTGTCTTTTTTAACGGAATTTAAATAGTCGGTCATTTCTTTGCGGTACATCATAAGGTCAAATTCGTCAACTTCGCCTTCGCCAACAAAATCTAAATAGTTTACAAGCGCAAGGTAGTATTCCATACAAAAGTTATTATAAAGTTGAGTGTCAATAGTACCTTTTCCAAAATTTTTGCGGAGCGACTTTCTTTCCATAAGCGTTTTTTCAAGCCACTCAATAGCCCCGTCTTCATTAAGGTTTTGCATTGCAATATATAAATTTCTATACACGTACGACTTAAACAAGGAAATAAGCCCGATAGAGTCGTTATTTTCTTTTGAAGGAGTGCGCTTTTCTAAAATTGCAATGGCGTCAATAGTTTCAAGGGCGTGTTGTTTTGCCTTTTCGTTAAACTTGCACACCATAGTTTCGTCAAAATCTTCGTTGTTGGCAATAAGCATATACGCAAAAGCAAAATGTTCGGCTAAAAATACGCTAACCCACTCGTCAAAAACGCCTAAATCGTCAACCGCAACGAGTTTGCCGTAGTGCATATAGTCGTTTCTAAATTTCCAAAAAGTTTCTTGGTCGATGTACACTTCGCCGTCTTGCCTAACTTTAATGTTCATAACCATTTCTAAAAACGTTAAGCAAATATTTACCGCAAGCGAAAGTTCTTCAGAAAACTCGTAATGATGCTTGTTTTTAAACTCTAAAATTTCGTTATAAACCTTTCTTTCATCGCCAAACATATGCGCCGCTTGTAAATAAAAGAGTAAATACTGTGCAAGTTCATAGTCGCTACATTTTGAGCCCGTTTCAGAGTAGTGTGAAACGATTTTGTCGTGTATTATATATCTATTGTTAATAAGGAACATTTTATTTTCGTTTATAGACATTTTTTGCCTACTAATAAAATAATTAACGATTCCTTCTGCAAATTTTTCTTTGGTAAGCGTTTGGCTGTTCTCTTTTTTAATGGCTTCTACAAAAGAACTGTCAAAGTCGGTTGGCAATAAAACGGTTTCATTAACCCTTTTAACGCAGTGAATCTTTTTTTGCCCGTAAGACGCCAAAACGTAACCAAGTTCAAAAAATAAGTTGTTGCTAACCGCGCCGTCGTCACGGTTTTGAAAAATAACTATTGCTTGGTTGCAAGTTTTAATTTGTTGAATAACCGTGTCGCCAACGGAAGAAAGTTTTGAGTCGTTGTCGTAATTGCCACCAACCGAGCACACGTAATTGTAATTGTTTTCTAATATGTTTTTTACAAGGTGAGCAACGTCATTTGAACCGCTCCACGCTATAAAAACCCTATCTTTCATTAGTGTTAATCTCCTAAATAATTTTCTATATCGTTAAGTGCATTTGTAATTTTGCTTACGACTTTTGAAACTTGAAAGCCGTCAATAAGCGCGTGATGAACTGATATATCAAAGCCCATTTCGTAATTGCCAAGCGCGTTTTTAACGTACTTTCCCCAAGTAATTCGCGGAATAGACGTTTGCTCTTCGTTTTTGTAATCGTACGGGTTGACAACGGAAACAAGGTCCATCCACGGAATACAAGAAACGTAAAAAACATCGTTTCCTAAATGCGATTCAAACGGTGGCGCGCCTTTCGTTGCCTTTTTTTTAGCAACGTCTTTACGCGAGTTTTCGTAAAAGTCGTTAAAGTTGCTGGTAAACTCCGTTTGGCAAGTAACGATAACTTCATCATCGCGAATAACTATGTAACTTGGTTGAACGGCGTCATATAAAACGGGCTTTCCGTCAAGTAGGCGCGTGCGCATTTCTTCAACTTCGTTTACCGCCTTTGTTAAAATAAATAAAAAGCACGAAAAAAACGACCTTTTAGTTTTTTTAGAGTAGTTTACTAAATTTGTAACGTCAAGCCTTGTTGAAAGCGAAAACGTTGGTTGAGAGTATTTTATAAAATTTTCGTATTGTGATTTTCTATTCCAAGTGTTTACGTCAATAATTTTCATAAAAATAAATGCCTTTACTTTTCTAATAAGTAAATTATACTATACGTTTACTAAAATTTCAATAATAAATTACATTTTGCTTTTTAAAAACGGCGGTTTAAAAAAAGATAAAGAGTAGCAAAATTTTGCTACTCTTTTGTGTTTTTTAAAACCCCTATGGGAAACGCAGATTTGCCTTACTTTTTTATTAGTCGTTTTTTAAACTGTTTCCTAAATAAGTTCCAAAACCGCTAGTCTTCTTCGTAGACTTTATCATTTCGCTTTTAAAGCCGCTATTGCGGTTTCCGCGCTTATCTTCACGCCCTTTAAAATCGCCTCTTTTCTTACCGTATTTGTCGCTTGAAGAAGGTTTACAGTTATCTGGGATAATTGCAACGTATCTATTTGGTTCAACGCCTTGCGATTCGGTTTTAACGCCTTCTAAATTTGCAAGGGCAGAGTGGATAATTCTTCTTTCAAACGGGTTCATAGGTTCAAGGGTAACAGCCCTACAAGTTTTAATTGCTTTGTTTGCTAAACGCGTTGCTAAATTTTTAAGCGTTTCTTCACGCTTTTCGCGGTAATTTTCGCAATCTACAACAACTCTTTTGTATTCTTCGTTACCTATGTTTGCAACCGCGCCTGCAAGAGTTTGTAACGCGTCAAGCATTTCGCCTCTATAACCTATTAAAAATGAAGAAGAAGTTGTAATAACGTTAATGCTAATCTTTTCGTCGTTTTCCGAATATTCGGTTTGAGCGGGTATTTTTAATAAATCAAACAACCCGTCTAAAAATTCAGCGGAACGCTTTGCATCTTGTCCTTTTATTTCAACACCTATTTTTGCTTTTTTACTACCTATTCTTAAAATGCCTTTAACGCCTTCTTCAATAACCGTAACAATAAGGTCTTCTTTTGCAACGTTAAGGTCGTTTGCGGCAAGTGTAACGGCACTATCTACCGTTTTGCCTTCATAATATTTCATTTCTTGTCCTCTTTATTTTTCATAAGATATCCGTATCTTTTTTGATATTCGGCATCTGCTTCTTTCTTTAAATTTTTTTCAAAGTTATTTTCTACGATTTTATTGATAAGTAAAGTAGAGCACATAGTAAACACCGTGCTTACGATAAGGTAAAGCGAGAACGACGCCGTATACATAAACGAGAACACACCGAACATTATAGGCATCATCCAGTTCATCATTTTTGCTGTTTGAGCCGCTTGTCCGTTAGCGCCGTCTACCGATTGAAGTTCCATTTGTGCTTTTTGAGTTTTGCTTATAACAAGTTGAGAAAGGAACATAACCGCAATAGAAATTACAACTAAAATTAAGTATCCGTTAGGTTTAGTCATTTCGTTTTGAATATATTCGTCACCAAAAATGTCGTTATAAGCGTTTTCGTCTAAAATAGAAGAATCAAATTTCTTTTGTGAACAGCCTTGACTGTAAACAAACGTTTTATTTATAAAATCTTCTTTTTCAATAAAAGCCTTTTTCCAAGGTAAATCTTCTATCCAAATGTTTTTAACCCATAAAAACGTTGATTTTTTAGATAATTCTTTATACGTTTCAGCAGCCATTTTTTGCGCTGGCTTTTTAACAAATTCATCATATTCTTCTTGTGTTCCTTCATAAACGTATATAATCTTATCAGAATATGGGTTTTCTAAACTTTCTAAAAATACTCTTTTTTCTTCTGCATTAGTTAAAACTTGGTCAAAATTAACTCCATCTTCATTATAGTATTTTAAAGTAACATTGTCGTTATATCTAATACTATCACTATAAGAAATAGCCATTTGGTTAAAAGTGTCAATTTTACAATAAGTAGAGTATTGTTGAAACGCTGAAATAACTATAATAAAGAATACAAGCGTAAAAATAGTTGGCAAGCAAGCGGCAAGTTGAGAGTATCCTTGCTTTTTATATAAAGCCATCATTTTTTGATTGTATAATTCTTTATTGTTTGCGTATTGTTTTTGTAATTTTTCAAGTTCAGGACGCATTTTTTCCATTTTTAACGCATTTTTTCTTGTTGCAACCCTTGAATAAATATCAAGTGGTAATGGAATAATTTTTAAAATTAAAGTAAATAACAAAATTCCTACGGCAATAAATCCACCGAAGGAAAAAAAGTCTATTACTTTACTTACTAAACTCGTTACACCACTTAATTCTACGTTATTTAAGTTTGAATCGTATAAAGTGGCGTTCAATAATAAATTATATATCATATTTTTAACCTTTTAATTTTTATAAAAGCCATTTTTTTAAAGATGGACTATCAGGAACGGGGTCGAATCCGCCTTTATTTATTGAATTACATCTTAATAAACGCCAAATAATTAAACCTATCGCTATAAAAAAATTGCGTTTTTTTAATGCTTCTATTGCATAAGACGAACAAGTTGGTGTAAAAATACAACTTGACGGCAACGTATAGGTTATAAATCTTTTGTAAAAAAATAGAACTTTTATAAAAATATTACTTATCATTTATAATACTTCCTTTTTTTAAAGCAAAAGTTACGTCGTTTTTAAAAACCTTGTAAGAATATTCTTCTAAAACTTTTGGTAAAACTACTATATAATAAGTGTCGTTTATATTAGGTAAAACTTCCCTAATAACAGCGCGTAAAAGTCTTTTTATTTTATTTCTTTCAACGGCTTTACCATGCTTTTTACTTAAACTTATACCAAATTTTAAAGAATTATTTTTTAAATAAATTAAAGTAAGCGAATTTGTATAAATTCGCTTTCCTTTACTAAAAACAAGGTTAAAATCTTTTTGTTTTTTTAATCTATTATCCAAAATAATTTTATGCGGAAAGTTTATGACGACCTTTTTGTCTTCTTCTTTTAAGCACGTTTCTTCCGTTTTTAGTTGACATTCTTTTTCTAAATCCATGAACTTTACTTCTTTGTCTTTTTTTAGGTTGGTATGTTCTTTTCATAATATTAAAAACTCCTGTTTATTATTTTCGCTAATGTATTATACTTTTTATTTTACCTTTTGTCAACTTTTTAAGCGTTTATTCTTAAAGGTAAAATAAGATATAAATAATCGTCGCCGTAATACGGTTTAATTACGCAAGGATTTATTTTTGTGTTAAAGTATAAATTTATAAATTCATCGTCAATTACTTTTATACATTCAGTTAAGAATTTTGAATTAAACGCAATAGATAAATCTTTACCTTCTAAACTTATTACTATATTTTCACTCATCTTTCCAACTTCACTTGATGCTGAAACAGTTAAGTAATTTTCTTTAATATCAAATTTAACAATCTTTTTAATATCCGTCGTAACTACGGATGCTCTATCGATTGCAGAAATAAGTTGATTTTTATTTACTCTTACTACTGAAATAAAATCGTCTTTAATTATATTTTTATAATCAATATATTCGCCTTCTAAAAGCCTAGAAATTAAAACAGTTCCGTCAACTTCAACCATTAAAACGTTATTTTGAACTATAATAGTAACTAAATCGTTTTCTTTTTCTAAAATTCTAACAACTTCGTTTAAAGTGCGTGAAGAAACTATTATTTTAAAGTTTTGCGTACAACTTTCTATTTTCTTTTTACAAATAGCAAGCCTAAATCCGTCAAGGGCAACCGAAGAAATTTTATCATCTTCAATTTCAAGTAAACAACCTTTTAAAAGTGGGCGCGCTTCGTCTTGAGAACAAGAAAATATAGTTTTTAAAATAAGTTCTTTAAAATCTTTTTGCTTGATTGTGAAAGATTTTTCTCTTATTTCTTTATTTATAATAGGGAATTCTTCTACGTTTAAAGTTTGAATATAACCTTCTGAAGAAGAATAGTTAATTTTTAATTGATTATCTTCTAAAAATAATTCAATTTCATCTTCGTTTTCAAGCCTTTTAATAAATTCTGCAAAAAGTTTACCGGGAACAACCGTTTCACCTTCAACAAAAGTAGTTGTTTTAATAGTGTTTTCAATAGAGATTTCAGTATCCGTTGCAATTAAAGTTAAAAAATCACCTTTTACAACTAATTTAATACCTTCTAAAATAGGGTTAGTTGTTTTAGAAGAAATAGCTTTTACAACTTTTAATACTGCGGAAGAAAGGTCAGCCCCGTTAACTATAACTTTCATATTTTATATTCTCCTTTATAAATAGTAGTAATAGTAATAAACGTCAATACTGTTAATAAGTTTAAAAAGTGCGAAAAATAG
>JAZRSX010000025.1:0-5541 GCA_045651725.1 Christensenellaceae bacterium | reverse complement strand
CAAGGTTTTCCATTTAGCAAACGGCAAAAATCTTCAATAATTCAACCGCTTTTCTATATATAATAATATTTTATTTGCATATATTATATATATAACGCCATTTGGCTGATTATTAAAACGCCCCAACTAACACGAAACGCCAAAGCCAACACAAAACCCCAAAAGCCAACACAAAATAACGAAAATCGACAAAAACCTACAAATTATAACCCAACCCCAAACGCAAAAGTTTAAACCAACCGCACAACCAAAAACCACAAAACATAATTATACTAATTTTTCCTATAAAATAAAAAAATTAAAAAAATATAAAAAAAATTCAAAAAAAGTGTTGAAATTAAATAGTATGTATGCTATAATTACATAAAGTGTGGCATTGTCTACATTTTTAGGCAACTTTATTTTTATAAAATCAAAAAAAAGCAAGCAAAATTTCACAAAACAACTTATTTTTTAAAATAATAAGATAATTGATAGGGCTAACAAATTCTACTAATAAAAAGAAAAATCAATTCTTGTCAAGTAAAAATAAAAATTTGCCAAAAAATTTTAAAATCTACGTATACAGCGTTTAATTTTAACGAATAAAATGCCGTATAAGAGGTGAAGTATGAAAAATTTATATGTTAGTCCGTCAATCGAAGTTGTTGAAATCAACTTTATTGACATAGTAACAGGTTCCGACGTTAACTTCAATCACAAGTGGTTAGAGCCACTTTCAATTGATGACGAATTCGGTAATTAAGGAGGGAATATGACTAAAACAATCAAAGCAAACTTAATGCGTGTGCTTATGGTAATTGTTGCCCTTTCTTGTGCGTTTGGTATTATCACAATGCCAACGTCTACCGTTAAGGCAGACGCTTCAACACCAGCGTTAGAAGATTTCTACGTTGATGAAAACGTACTTATTCGTGGCGATAATGAAGAAACTTCAGGTATGCGTTTTGTATCAGTAGTAAGCAAAACGTGGTTTGAAGAATTCAAAGCACTATCAGCAAACTCAGACAAAACGTTTAGGTTTGGTATCGTAATTGATACGGAAAAAACGCCAACGGTAAATGGCGAAAATGCAATTACAGTATCTTACTTAACAGATTCGTCTATCACGTTTGACGGAAACGGTTTAGCGAGAATGAACGCTTCTATTACGTACAACGTAAACGCCCTTAAAGAAGATTTAAAGAAAGATGAAGGCTACGTTGGCGGTTTAGAAGGTGACGCACTTGAAGAAAAATTAGAATCTTACGTTCTTCAAATGAACGCTACAAGGCTTTCTGCTCGTGGTTACGTTCAAGTTCTTAATGGTGAAGAAGAAGTTGTAAACACAGTTTACACTGAAAATACCGTTACTCGTTCTATGATGGAAGTTACAAACGGTAAACTTCAAGAAGGTGTAATTCCAGAAGAAGACGTAGAATGGATAACAACAAAATATATCGCTGCAATTTCTGACGCTACGGGTGTTGTAGATATGTCTAACGGTAAAGTTTACGGTGTAGATTTTACTGCATATAACACTTTTGCTGTTGGTCAACAACCTGTTGAACTTAACAAAAGCGGTTCACTTGTTCAATTTACTGAAGACGCGCTTAAAGTCGTTACGGCAAAATACGGCAACCTTGTAACTGCAAACGACTATACGTTTACAGCGTTCGACTCTAAAAACAACGCGCTTAACGTAACTGTTAAGGCTTGTACAAGAGTTATTACGACTGCCGACGAAATCGAAGAAATCTTCGACCTTTCTGATTTCCAACCAGACGTTAAAAGATATGCAAACGGTTCTGCTGGGGAAACTATTATTCGTTCAGTAGACGGTTACTACGTTTTAGGTTGCGATATCGACGCAAGCGTAACCAAAGATGGCGACGCGTTGTATATGCACCACAACCTTATTCCACAAGCAGATGCTAACTCTGCTACGCAACGTTACGGCGGTATAGGTTTTAAAGGCACTTTTGATGGTAGGGGTTACACAATTTCTAACCTTAACCTTGTTAGAACTGCTACAAAAACTCCTTACATTTACGAATTAAGAAACAATGCTTTAGGTGGTAGGGTATACTATGGTACTGATGCGTCTGCACCTACTACTAGTACGTATTATGCTTCTTTTAAAAGTGGTGGCGTTACCTACAGCGTTGCTAGAACTTACAGAGTTGCGTTTGATACAAGTTTAGATGAAACTCAATCAAACGGCGCGGGTTTATTCGGCGCATTAGATAACGCTGTTATTAAAAACGTTGCGTTTACAAACGTTGTTTGCGATAACGGTAACGTTCTTGCAAAAGTAGGTACTAATACAAAACAACAAACTGCTTTCTTACAAGAAATTGACGTTGCAACAATTAAACAAGCCACGGGTAAAGAAGGAATTTATTCATACGTTGGCGGTACTTTTGTTAAAGAAGAAGATACTGCTAAAATTTCCGTACAATCCTTATACAATAAAACTACAAATCCAGACGGCGGTGCTGATTGGACTGGTTACGGTACTTTTATCACAAACGTTTACGTAGAAATTTCTAAAAACTCTACTAAAATAAGAGGTGCCATGTGGGACGAAGGTGGCTTTTCAAATAGTACGTTAACGAACGTTGTAGTTGAATATTTGGGTGGCGAAAACGAAATTACTCAAGCAAAACTTGACGCAAGCAAAGGTGTAAGAAACGGTGCTTTAGGCGGTAGATTTGAAACTGCCGATAAAGCAACTAATTCTGAATCATTTAATAACGTAGTTATAATAGCGCCTTATTATCCTGTTTTGGCAAGTTCAGCGGGTGCTGCAAACGTTTCTGGTCAAAACGATAAGTATATGTATTATGGCGAAAACGAAGTTGGCAAAGCAGACTTCTTTGGTACTGGCGTTGTTCCAGCGGTTGGTGCAGATGATAATAATAGAACTTTAAAAGGCGTTAACAAATTCGTTTCGTACGAAGAATATTACAAAGGTGTAAACGGCGTATTAACTGATACTGATGGCGACCCTGAAACTCCTGACGAGTTAGTTTATAGCAAAGCTTCTAATTACGACGCTACTATATTTAATTCAAAATACTGGTCAAATATTATGGGCGTTCCAAGTTGGCGTTCTGCACTTGACAACAGTTTAGTTGTTACTGCAAATGGTGAAGAAATTGCAGACGGCTATACGATTGCCGCAGATAGAACTAACGTTGGCAACACTTACACTATTGCTGTTAAAGACGTTATAGGTAACGAAGTTGAAGGCGTAACTTACGCAACTTCTAACGATAAAGTTGCAACTTTCGTTGACGGCGTAATTACTATTACGGGTATTTCTACTTTAGATAACGACGTTGCAGAATTAACGTTTACAGTTGACGGTTATGCGTTTACAATCAACGTTAACTACAATGGTTATCAACTTATTGAAACTGCAATAACTTATTCAGAAAAAAATCAATTATTCGACTTTGGCGACCACGTTATTGACCCAGACGGCGTTCAAGACAGTGGCGACGAAATCGTATTAACGAACGAAACTGTTGAAAGCATAACGGTTCTTGCCGACACGGGCGCTATTGAACTTACTAGAACTGAACGCGTTGTCGATACTGTAACTTACGTTGACTTTGGCGGTTGGACTGTTCCTTTCACTGTAGAAAAAGGTGAAGACGGTTATATTACAACCCCATTTAGTTCTAAACTTTTAGTTAAAGTTCAAACTGCTGGTAAAGGTACGGATGACGAAAGTGACGACGTATTCACGTCTTTCATAGCAACTAACTTTACTGCATACACTGGTATTTTAACAAAAGCCACAGACTTTGACTGGTTATTATTTACGGCTAAAACTAACGCTTCTATTAATGGTTACTTTATAATGGCTAACGACATTGCTTCCGTAAATGTTAAAAATAGACAATCGCATAATATAGCTGGTTCTTCAAGTAGCGATTCTGCGTTTACAGGCGTATTTGACGGTCAAGGCTACGTTCTTTCTGGTTTAGACTTTAATAATAACGGTTCGTTGTTTGGACTCGTTCGTTCAACGGCAAAACAATTAACTTCTATTAAGAACTTTGCATTAACGGGTACTCTTTACTCACGTGATGGTATGCTTGTTACTACCGACCCACAAACAGACGTAACTGACGGTTCAAATGCCGTAGAATTTAAGAATATCTATGCAAAGAATACAAGTACTAAAAAAGATTATAGAGCTCACCCAGGCGCTGGTTTAATTGCTAGCAAGTACGGCACGGCTTCTCCAACGATAAGGTCTTTCAAAATGATTAACGTTGTTGCAGATTATACTACACTTAATACTTACGACGATAGTAGTAGTAGTACTTCGGCATTAGGCGATATTTATAGAATGGCTGAATTTAACAACACGGGTATGACTAGTTTCTATCAATTCGGTATGCTTACAAGTGAGCACTATTACGGTGGTAAAGGTATTGGTATAATTCCTTCATCCGCATACAGCTACGATATGTTTACGAACTGTATAACTATTTCTAGAACTCCTGCGATGTACGGTGTAAAAGGAACGTCTAGTGGTAGACCTGCAATGACTTACGGCTACAATAAGATAGGTGACGATAGTTACCCAATTCTTGTTGCTGGATGGAACTCAACATTAAATACGAACGTTTATACTCTTGCAAAAGTAAGTGATAAACTTGAAGTTATCGGTGGTAATGATCCTACTGTTTCTGGATACGGATACAGAAGCCCTACAAACTCTTACACAACGGACGCTGGTGCTGACGGTGTATTAGGCACGGATGACGACGTTAAGATAACAGTATACGAATACTTCTTGAAGGGCGTTTCAAGTTATGACGATGCAAACGACATTGCAGCCGCAATCACAGCAAACGAAAACGAATTCAAGGCAGTATTAGAAACTGGATTCTTCAAACTTGTTGATTCTGGCACAGGCAAGATGTTAACGTGGCACACACTATAAGTCTTGCTTAACAAAATAAGTTAACGGCGAAAGCCAAACTTATAAAAATTAACTTAAAAGAGAGAAGTTAAACTTCTCTCTTTTTTATTTTATCTAACCCCCTTGCCGTCCCTTTAGCCGAAAGGGAAGGTGTCAACCTATCCCCCTAAAAAACTTGCCTGCCCTTTAGCCGAAAGGGAAGGTGGCAACGAAGTTGACGGAAGGGATTGTAGTGGATACTTAACAATTATTTATAATATCTTAACAACTTGTAGTTTATTGTATTAGCAAAGTTTTTAATATAAACAACTAATCCCTATCGTCGCATTGTAGCGACACTTCCCCTTAAACATCAAGGGGAAGCAAGGTTAACTATGTAGTAACATCAACAACTAATCCCTATCGTCGCATTGTAGCGACACTTCCCCTTGCACATCAAGGGGAAGCAAGATTTTATATTTTATTCTTGTCGTTCATTTAGTAGGGTGGCAACTTTTACACTACCCCAACTTGCCTGCCCTTTAGTTGAAAGGGAAGGTGTCAACGAAGTTGACGGAAGGGATTGTAGTGGATACTTAACAATTATTTATAATATCTTAACAACTTGTAGTTTATTG
>JAZRSX010000024.1:0-25355 GCA_045651725.1 Christensenellaceae bacterium | reverse complement strand
AACAAAGAATTAAACTCGTTAATTCCTTTTTTCTGAACGGGATTTATTATTATTTCTTCATCAATATTGTAATCAACATTCAACCACGAATTCCATATGAACGACAGTTCCGAATATTGAATAGCATCACCATATGGAGGATCAGTAAAAACATAATCAAAATATTCAATTTTATCCAAATAGCCAATGGGACTATTCATTAAAAAATATGAGCGAATATTTTTTGTTTCGTTTACTCTTTGATTTAATATAATTTTACTATTTAATGCTTTATGATATCTATCCTCAAACCTAAACCATACATTTTCATCTATAAAATCGTTAGGTATCCAATAATTGTTTACCCCTAAAGGACGAACATTACCACCTTTTAATTTGCTAACGTGAAGAACAGTGTTAGAAAAAACAATCACAAAAAATTTTCTTATAGAATCATCATCGATTTTCATTATTTTATCATACAATAACGATAAAGCAGCATTGTTTCTATGAGAAAACATATCAGTTACTTTACTAACACCTTTATAAGAAAACCTGTCCTTATAAAACTTTTTAGGGAAAGACTTATCTGGTAGCCAAGTATCGATAATAACTTTGTTAGATTTATCCATCTGATCTTCATCATAATTACTTAAAATAGTTTTAGACTTAGATGAATAATAACAATAAGAACAGTACAGCTTACCTTCAATAGACCCAGAACATGAACCTCCGATATTCACTTGTTTATAAGTTAAATGCTTACCACATTTAGGGCAAATAGTATTAGACAAATAATAGCCATTTATTATTTCAGAGCATTCTTGTTTAATGTTGTCAAAATGTTGTTGTAACAATTTTATACTTTTATAAAACGTCATTGTAGCATCTGAAATTGAAATAGCAATCGGATTTATATCCCAACCTTCAAAATCACGCCCTAAGAGAATAGACTCAAGACCAGTAACGCCACTTCCACAAAAGGCGTCTAAAACTTTATCGCCTTTTCTAGAATATTTTTTTATATAATCTCGAACAATATACCAAGGCTTTCTCGACCAATATTTATGTATTTGATATACAGAAGAATAGTCTTTATTATATAAAGGCTCGACATTTAATTTACTATAAATATGTTCTATTGTTTTAGACAACTTTGACATAATTTATTCCTTCCTAAGAGTAATGCAATAATGATGTAGAATATTACTTGCCCAAGAATATGGATAACCGTATGGTGATAACCCAATTTCATCTTGTATCCAAATTTTTTCATCTTTTAAGACGTATTTAGTTCCTAATATACGACCAATATCCCACGCCAATGGATACATTTTTCCATTCTTCTTGACATTTTTAACTATAATAGTTAAATACGCACCATACTTCAATTTATCATACATCTTTAAGTAAACAGAACATACTTCATTAAGAAACGTTTCATAATCAGATATATTTCCCAAATCCAACAACGAATCAGAATAGTTATAATCTAACCCTTGTTCTGTTCTCTTATTCTTAAAGCCATCTGTACTTCTATTCAACACATCCCAATAAGGAGGTGATGATATTGAATAATCAATATCTGATATATCAAGTTCATCAATCTTACGGCAATCCATATTAAAAAGGTTTTTTTCAAATTGAGGAACTCTTAACTTAATAATATCAAAATACTTTTCGTTTAATTCAATTCCGTATCCTATTCGTCCTATTCTTGCGCAAGCTACTAAGGTACTACCAATACCCGCAAATGGGTCTAAAACTTTATCTCCTTCTTTTGTAAAAAACTTTACAAAGTCAGAAATCATAGTTGGAGAATATGTTGCAGGATGTTCAACGGAATTTGCACAAACCGTTCGTTCTTCTTTAAAGTCAGAGGGTAAAGCGTTAAAAATGAACCAACTACATGTAAATTTAGTCCACTCTTTACCGGTTAAAGCATTTAATTTGTTTGTTGTGTCATAAGCACCATCTTCGGGTTTAATTAGTAAAGCAGTTGCCGTTTCGATTTTGCCAGAGGGAGAATACAACTTAACTTTGTCCCTATTTTCCCAATAAATAGATGGGATTCTTGGGGCTGTCGCAAACAATTCTGCAATTCTATCTTCAGCTTGTTGGTTTAATGCGACATCTTCAACAGGTACTATTTTTCTTTGTTTGTTTTTAATATAAAATTTATATTCCATGATATAAACCCTTTTCCTTATTTAATTTTTAACGTTCCATTTTTTAATCCCGAATATATGTAATCAATGCATTCTTTATACAACTGTAATTCAGCGCCTTTTAACGGAGAATCCTTTATTGTTAATAATTTTTGAATAATAATAGGATTTACACCTACTAAATCATCTATTGTAATAATTTCAACATCCGGTTCGTGTCGTAATAAATACCATTCCTTATCATCAGACTTATACTTATCAAGATATTCCACATCGGCCCTTGACATACGTGGCAACAAATATTTTAATTTTTTTCCATAAAAAAGATATTTGGATAAGTACATTTCTCCAACAGCAATGTGTCCAGCTCTTTGAGAACTATCAGTAAAGTTTCTTTTATTTCTTCCTGCATATTTAATTATGTAAGAATCCTCAATAATTGTAGAACGCTTTTCTGCAAAAATGTTCCAATCATAATTATATTTACTAAACTTATCGATTTCCCAAATTTTATTATTCCGTTCAATGATATTTTCTAAGAACGAAATGGTTTCTGGTGCTTCAATGCCATATTTATCAATATATTTTAGTATTTCCTTCACTTCATATAAATCTTGACTAATAATATAATAGCCCTTTTCATATTTAGATGCCATATAAGCCATTCTATATAAATCTGGCTGCACAATATCTTTTCCTTTTCTTAAGTAATAAATACCAACCAAACCATTTTTTACAGCGCCTAATGCATGATGAAACCTCTGATATTGAGCATTACCAGAACTTCCTCTAGACAACGCATCTGTTCCTTCTAAACCTACGACTGGCGTTTTATCTATCGTTTTACCATCATAAATATCAATAAATTGTTTGTTATCAATATACCAAACGGCATCACAAGAGCCATATAAAACACCATCTTTACCAAACGTTAGACCTCCTTCTGAAAAACGAATTTGGTCATAGTTGCTTGATTCAGGAAATTCTCGTAATTTTAATTTACCCACATTTGGGCCTACTATATCCATTATTTCGTGCTTAATAATTGCATCGCTTGACATACCTGAAGACATAACTAATTCACCTTAATTTGATTTATAATTTCTTCTATTGAAGATTTTTCAACAACAGCTATCAATTGTTCATAAGAAGTGAACTGATAACCAGATGATTTATACACGAAGGCATTTAATTCATCATTTGTTAAATTTGCAAGCAAATAGAGCTTCATATACACATTTAACCAATCACAATAAGCCTTTTTATCAAATAGTTGCTTTGATTCAGGAAAAAACTGTGGAGTATTTACAACTATTGAATAATCATCATTTATATGTATCATACCGAACTTATTATCAGTAGACTGTTTCTTACTTGGATGTATTTCATAACCTTCGTCATATAAACCTGTATCCCAGTATTTCATAAGTTGAGATAACATTCTCATTGTACTAGTTTTTGCTTCACCCACAATAAACCTATTATTTAAGGTGTTTGGAAGGACAGAATTATCAAATAATCGCAACATTGATAGTTCTATAATATGACATCCTCCATAATTCTTTCCAGAAAATGACGGCACACTCATCCCAGCATATCCACAAAAATCTGGAGAGCCAACGGTATGGGCTAGTGGAACTTGATTTTCAACTACATATCCTTGTCTCTTAAACCACTCACAAGTAATATATTCCATAAAAGGTTCCATACCATTGCCTTTTTTCTGCATTTCAACCCTAAGAAACAAATAATCAGTAGGTTTTTCATTATTTGAAATAATAATATTTTCAGCACTTTGTAAATAATTGAAGTAATCCTTTTCTTTCACAAAATCAATAGGAATAATCTTTTTTGTTCCAGAAAACAAATATGGTTTACTTAAACTCAAATAGTAAGGTGTATATTTTAATGAAAGATTATCAAAAATACCAGTCACAAATTTATGAGAATATGCACCAAATAATATTTTCATACAACCTTTAGGCGAAAAAGGGAAACAGGTGCTATCTAAATAACCTGCACCAGTAACGTTTGAAAATAAAAAAGCGTCATAACAATTCATCTCTATTGCTTCGCCTAAAATAGTTTTTACAATAGGATAATTAAAATTTTTATTAAGTATTTTTAACACACTATTACAAGAAATATCCATATTTAACCTCAATTATGTGCTTTATCAAAAACAATATTATTTATTTCACAAAATTCCACAAATTTTCTTTGCATGGAATAATTAGGATCCCTTAAACCATTTTCCCAACGGTTAATTGTTGTAAATGCTACACCTAATTCTTTAGCAAATTCAACTTGACTTAACATTAATGTTTTTCTCACAAATTTCACCTTTTCACTGAATGTCATAATAACACCTCAAATATTTACAACTTATTCTATAATTATAGCACTTTTATTCTATTTTGGCAAGTATAAATGAAGATGCATTATATTTTATCTTAATAACGTTGCAATTGACGACGTTTTAAAATATTACAGTAGTAGAACCGATGAAAAAAATCTAAAATCCATTCAAAAAAAGATTGCTAATATTGAAAAAGAGATAGACGAACAATCTTCAGCTTTTATAAAAGCAAAAAGTGAATTAGTTAGAAATGCTATTGAAAAGAAGATGGAAGAATATGAAATATTGCTTAATGATTTAAAATATCAAGAGGCACAACTTGAGTTAGAACGAGGTTGTAAATTAACACGTGAAGACCTAGAAGAATTTATTAAAGACTTAATGGAGGGAGATTTATCAGACAAAGATTTTCAAAGAAAAATTATAGATTATTTGGTATGGCAGGTATTTGTTACAGATGATATAACTGCTACATTTTATAGCATAAAGGATACAAATAAAGAGCTTGAGTTAATAGAATTTGAAGATGTAGATGAAGATATATTATCAAGTAAAAAAGTTCAAACGCAATCACCACTTGCCCGCCACGAGAAAGGGTACCAACTTGGTACCCTTTTTTCGTGGTGGAAAATGGGGGAGGGTTCGAACGTTCGGCGCTTGCGTCAACCGAGGGGTTCCCCTTTGGGGTTTCGGTTGTATCCCTCGCCCTCCGCCACGAAAAAAGGCTATACTTTTGTATACTTTTTTTGTTGTTAAGATTATTGTGAAATTCGAACGGGGGGGGTTGGAAACGTCAACAATTATAAGATAAATTTTGTTATTTTATTGCCTTTTTGTGAAAACTGTGTTAAAATTATATAAATGTTAATTATAAACTGTTCGAATTGAAATCAAAATATAAAAGATAAAAACAGTTATTTCCATAATTATGGCGCTATCTATAAATTTAGCAATAAAAAAATAAAAAGTAACTATTTATCTTAAAATTTGTTTATTTTTCTAATTTTTAACCTATAATAATTAACAACGTGTTTTACTAAAATAAAAACTAAAATTTTAAAGCAACTATTTGCAAAAACTAATCTATTTTAAAGGACTAAAATCTATGCAAATTTTTACTAGCAACGATGACAATTTTATATCAAGACACAGAAAAATTCACGATAATATTTCACTTGTATTAACTCTTTTAATTTTGCCTTTATTTTCATGGCTTATAGTAACGCTTGGCGAAAAACATGGCGGAAACAGGGCGGTGTTTAACTCACTTTCTTCACTTGCTTACGTAGACGGGCAATTAGGTTGGGTGCTTGCGTGGGGTATGTTAACCGTTGGTGCATACGTGTATCTATTTATTTTAAACGTATACGATAGTGGACTAAGCAAATATTTTAGATTATTCTTTATAATTTGTTCAATAATTGCCTTTTCTTTGCTTACGACTTCTTCGCTTATACCATATTCACCCGATGCAACGGGTAAGGCGGGCGTATTAAATAAATTTCACAATGGTTTTGCGCACTGGGGCTTTGGTTTTATTGTGGTCAACCTTGCTTTATACGTTATAATTTTGTTGTTTAGAAGTTTAAAACAGTTTAAATTTACAACTCTATTTTACGCTTTTACGTTGATTGTTTCGTTATTTATGGTTTTTGAGGCAAACGAAAAAGAATATAGCCCCTGCGATATTTCTTCAATAGCACAAGTTATGGTATTTTTAACGTTTAACGCATATTTAACCATATGTTACTTTACAAATAGGCTTTTTAGCCTAAATTCAATACTTAAACCAAAGGTGAAATAGTTTTATTAAACAAAACGTTTTAATTGTAATAAAAGGATAGGCGAGTGTAAAACACACTACAAGACCTATCCTTTTATTTATATTATATATATTTTTTTAGGCAAGAATTTTTTTTAAAACGATAAAAGTTAATCGTTTTTAACTAATTCCCAAATATGACCGCAACCGTAAACAACGTCATAATTTTTTTTGCATTTAGGACATTCAATTATTGCAAAATAATCGTTAAAACCCCTTACGTTTTCATACACGATTTTACCTTTTTTACAAGGGCAAAGATATTCGATATGCGTCGTTGGGTGATTTGCACCGTTTGGGTAAATATCTTTTTCTAATAATACTATTGCGTCACGGTCGTTCATATAATTATACCACCTATCATTTTTATATAATTATACTATAAAAATATTAAAATTTCAATACGTTTTGGCGTAATTTATGTTGATTATTTAAAAATTGTGTGATATAATTATTTTAATTTGTAAATTTAGGAGGAATTTGTAATTTATGGAAAATAAACTTACAAAAAAATACGGTTTAGTAACCGCTATTTGTATGGTTGTAGGTATCGTTATCGGCTCTGGTATATTCTTCAAAGCACAAAACATACTTACTGCTACAAAAGGTAACGTATGGCTTAGCACTCTTGCTTGGGCTATCGGTGGTTTAGTTATGATTATCTGTTCTGCACAATTTGCAGTAATGGCAACTAAATACCAAAAAGTTAACGGCGTTGTTGACTATGCAGAAGAAACTTGTGGTAAAAAGTACGCCTACTACGTAGGTTGGTTCGTTACGACAATCTATTATCCTGCAATGACGTCGGTTCTTGCTTGGGTATCTGCTAGATACTTCGGCGTGCTTGTTGGTTGGGGTGCTGCTAGTGCAGAAGTAATGGCATTATCTGGTTTCTTCCTTATTATGTCTTACGTTCTTAACACTTTCTCGCCAAGAATTGCTGGTTACTTCCAAGTTTCTACAACAGTTATTAAACTTATCCCACTTGTTTTAATGGCAATTGTTGGTGTAATTTACGGTTTTGCTACGGGTACGTTAACTAACAACTTCTCTAACGAACCATTTATAGTTCTTCAACAAGCTTTACCAGAACTTTTTGAACCATCAAAATCTGGTGGCGCTGAACTTTTCGCTGGTGTTTGCGCAACTGCGTTTGCTTACGAAGGTTGGATTATTGCAACTTCTATAAACAGCGAAATTAAAAACGCTAAAAGAAACTTGCCACTCGCACTTTTATTCGGTTCTATAATCGTTGTTGCTATTTACTTACTTTACAATATCGGTGTTGCTGGTGGTGAAGAAGTTGGCACGTTAATCGGTGAAGGCGCTACGACTGCTTTCTATAGAATTTTCGGCAACGTTGGTGGCGCTATATTAAACGTATTTATCGTTATTTCATGCCTTGGTACGCTTAACGGCTTAATGGTTGGTTGTACGCGTGGTTTATACTCAATCGCTACTAGAAACGAAGGTCCTAGCCCAAAAATGTTTAGCCAAGTTGATAACGTTACTAATATGCCAACAAACTCTTCAATCTTCGGTTTATTAGTTTGCGGTGTATGGCTTTTATACTTCTACGGTGCAAACCTTACTGCCGGTTGGTTCGGATTATTCAACTTTGACTCTTCTGAACTTCCTATCATAACTATTTATGGTATGTATATCCCAATGCTTATCGTTTGGGTTATTAAAGAAAAAGATTTAGGCGTATTCAAAAGATTCGTTCTTCCTATCGCCGCAATCACAGGTTGCTTATTCCTTTGTTTCGTTGCAGTTTACGCACACGGTATTACACCTTACTTAAACGCACAAGCAGCAGGCAAGTTTAGTTTCCCAGTTCTTTTCTATCTTATAATCTTCGCAGTAGTTATGGGTATAGGCTTCTTATTCTCGTCTGACTTTAAAAAATTAATTTCTAAAAAGTCTAATAAAGATGAAGAATAATTAAAACTTAATAAAATTAACGCTACAATGCATATTAGTGTGTTGTAGCGTTTTTTTGTTGCTTAAATAATGTAAATTTAGTGTTGCAATTATTAAAAAAATTTTGTATAATAAATAATATAAAGTTTAAAAATTACGTTATTGCTTGCCTTAAAATATTTGCCCTATAAAATTATAAGCATAGCGAAATTTAACTATTTATAGTTTTAAAATTGTTATACGTCAAGTAAAATAGGGTTATGAAAATATTAAACAGCATAAAAAACGTTAACGACGTTAAAAAACTTAATATAAACGAATTAAAAATTTTATGCCAAGAACTACGCGAAACTATAATTGAAACTACAAGTAAAAACGGTGGGCATTTATCGTCTAATTTAGGCGCTGTTGAAATAACCGTTGCGCTTACGTACGTTTTTGATTTTGAAAGTGATAAGTTGGTTTTTGACGTAGGGCATCAATCATACGCTTATAAAATTTTAACCGATAGATTTAAAACGTTTTCTACGATAAGAAAAAGCGGTGGAATAAGTGGGTTTCCTGATATAAACGAAAGCAAATACGACGCTTTTTCGGTTGGGCATGCAGGCACTTCAATTTCGGCAAGTTTAGGCTACTGTTTTTCACGCGATAAACTAAAACAGGACTATTACGTCGTAAATTTAGTTGGCGACGCGTCCTTTTTTAATGGAGAAAATTTAGAAGCGATTACTTGTGACGATAATAAGCCTGAAAAATTGCTTGTTATTTTAAACGATAACGGCATGTCTATTAGTCAAAACGACAACGGCTTATATAAGTTAATTTCAAAGGTTACAGTTAAAAAACGCTATAATAAGTTCAACGATTTTTTATCTAAAACAATCGGCAAAATGTTTATAGGTAAATTTCTTCGCAAGTTTAAATTGTTTATTAAGCGTTCGTTAACTCTTAACACTTTTAGCGATAACATAGGCTTAAAATACGTTGGTGTTTTTGACGGACACGACCTAAAAAGTTTAATTAAATTGCTAAATAATATTAAAGAAAGCAAAAATCCAACGCTTTTACATATTAAAACAAAAAAGGGCAAGGGTTATAAAGAAGCGGAAGAAAATTCTTCTAAATTTCATGGTGTTGGCAAAGATTTAATTGTTTCAAACAACTATTTTTCTAGCCAAATTTCACCTATTTTATCGCAAATTATACAAACCGAACCCAACCTTTTTACAATTACGGCTGGTATGAAAGACGGCGTTGGGCTTGAAGAATTTTCTAAAATTTATCCAGAATCGTTTAAAGACGTTGGCATTGCCGAAGAATGTGCCGTAACGCTTGCAGGTGGTATGGCAATTAGTGGCTTAAAACCTATCGTGTTTATTTATTCAACTTTTTTACAACGCGCTTACGACCAAATTTTGCACGATATTTGCTTACAAAATTTACCTGTAATTTTTTGCGTTGACAGGGCGGGGCTAGTTGGTAACGATGGAAAAACTCATCAAGGTATATTTGACTTGTCGTATTTATCACATATGCCAAATATGACTATTTTTTCACCAAAAGACGCTACCGAATTAAAAAACTGTATACTTTTAGCGTTAAAACTAAATACTCCCGTTGCAATAAGGTATCCAAACGGCAAACAAATAGAGTTTTCAAAAAACGTTGCGTATAACGAAGATTATAACGGTGTTTTAAAATGGGAAGTTGTAAAAAAAGGCAAAAACACAACTATTTTAGCCGTTGGCCCTAGAATGCTTAATATAGCGCTTAAAGTAAGCGAATTAAAAGATATAACCGTTGTAAACGCAAGGTGCGTTAAACCGCTTGATATTTCGCTTTTAGAAACCATAAAAGGCGATAGAATAATAACGCTAGAAGAAAACGTTATAACGGGTGGGTTTGGGCAACAAGTTTGCAATTACTACGCTAAAAACAACTGTAATTGCGACTTAAAAATTTTAGGTATAAACGACGATTTTATTTATCACGCAACGGTAGACGAACAGTTAGAGTTTAGCGGGTTAACCGTTAAAAATATATATTCACTATTAAGATAAAGGAGTGTAATTATGGAATTTTCTGCAAATAGTTGGATAATTTACTTAATAACGGCAGTAGTTATCGTAATCGTGCTTGCGCAATCCGTATATTTCTTAATGCGCGCGTTAAAACGTGCAAAAGAACTTGGAATTGCAAAAAAATTGCTTACTAAAACGATGACTTCATCCGCCATATTTACAATAGCGCCTGCCATTTCTATTTTAGTAGGCGTAGTAGTTTTATCGCGTAGTTTGGGCGTGCCACTACCTTGGCTTAGGCTTTCGGTTATAGGTTCTCTTTCATACGAAACGATTGCTGCAAAAAATGCGCAAACGCCACTTGGTATAGCAACAAGCGAACTTATCGTAAATGCGTCAGACTACGTTACTGTTGTTTTCATTATGACTATCGGTATTATTTTAGGAACGTTTTTAACACCACTTTTAACTAAAAAAATACAAACGGGCATGATAAATTTAGAAAAAAGGGATAAAAAATGGGGTAAACTATTAAGTGACGCTATGTTTTTAGGTATGATTTCTGCATTTTTAGGTTACGTATTTTGTGACGTTACCTATCTTTTTATGTCAGAGCAACAACTTCTAGAAATTGCAACTCAAATTGCCGAAAAATCGGGTGACCCGATAAAACTTATATCAAAAACTTCGGGGTTAATACCTGTTGTAGTTATGGCTACGTCTTCTATTGCAATGGCGCTTTGCGGTTTACTTTCTAAAAAATTAAAGCAAAACTGGATAACCGATTACGCTTTGCCGTTTAGTTTACTTTGCGGTATGGCAATGGCAATTCCCGTTACGGCTTGGTTAGGTTAAAGGGGTGCGATATGGAAAAGAAGAAATTGTCTTATTTAGATTCAGTACATAGAGACGGTAAAATTTGGGGATTTGCAATTTTTGGTGTAATTTTGGTTGCTCCTTTCGTTTTAATGTTAGTATTCCAAACAGGTCCTAAATGGGATGCGCTAATTAAAGGCTTAATACCAACTTTAACAACTTATTGGCCTATTGCAACGATAGAAATTTTTACGTTTATTCCTATGCTTGGCGCAGGCGGTTCGTATTTGTCGTTTGTAACGGGCAATATATCTAACCTTAAATTGCCTTGCGCTCTTGACGCACTTGAAAAATCGGGCTATTCGGCAAACAGCGAAGAAGGTGAAATTATTTCTACAATCGCAATATCCGTTTCAAGCATAGTAACCACTTTTATAATAATTATCGGCGTAATTGCTCTTGAACCTTTAAAACCCGTTTTACAATCGGAAGTTTTAACCGCAGCGTTTGACCAATTATTGCCTGCATTATTTGGCGGACTAGCAGTCGTATTTATTGCTAAAAACGTTAAACTTTCTATTGCACCGCTTGTTTTAATGCTTGTTTTGTTTATATTCGTGCCGGCACTTAACGCATCAACTGTTGGAATTATGGTTCCTGTTGGCGTAATATTTACGATTATCGTGGCAAGAATTATGTATAAAAAAGGTTGGATTTAATACTATTTTTAATATTATTTTTCGGCTAATCAAACAATGCAAAATTTAGCATAAAATATACAATTTTGTTGAAATTACAATAAAAAATTAGGTAGGAGATATCCTACCTTTTTTTAATGCAAAAAAGTTGTCCTAAATAGTTCTATATAAATTAAAAACAAAATATTATGTAGTGTATGTTGCAGTATCTTCCAAAACGCTTGCTAAAAGTTATAAAAAGTATAAACGTTTCGTATCTATATGAGTTAAGGTTGCGTCAAAATATGCCCCTACAAGCAAATATTGACGGAAATTACGTTGTTTTAGGGGGCGACGCTATAACCAAAAACGAAATAGAAGAAGTCGTTTATACCGTGTGCAAAAAATCTATATATTCTTTTGAAGAACAAATAAAAAAAGGCTTTTTAACGACCGATTTTGGCGAAAGAATAGGCTTGTGCGGTGAATTCGTAATGGAAAACGAAAAGGTTAAAACGGTAACCAAATATTCTTCGCTTTGCATTAGAATACCGCACGCGTCGATAGGTGTGGCGCAAAAATTCGTTGACGAAATATACGTCGGCGGTAGCGTTTTGATAATTTCTAAAACGGGTGTTGGAAAAACTACTTATATTCGTGATTTTGCAAGGTGTTTATCAAAAAAAGGGTTTAAAAACGTAACTATTATTGACGAGCGCAACGAAATTGCTTGTAAAAACGGCGAAAGTAGTTTTGACGTTGGACGTTATACCGACGTTTTAACTTATTCAAATAAAGAATACGGCTTTAATCAGGCTGTTAGAACGCTTAACCCAGAAGTTATTATTACGGACGAACTTATAACCGAAGACGACTGTAACGGCGTTTTAAACGCAATTTTAAGCGGTGTTGACGTGGTTGCAACTATCCATGCCAAAAGCATTGAAGACGTGTTTTTAAAACGAAATTTTTTACCGCTAAAAAACGCATTTAATTATTTTGTTTTATTAGAAAATTTAGGTGGTAAACGGATAGTAAAAGCGTATGATAAAGATAGGAATTTAATATGTATTTTATAAGGCTGTTTACAGGTGTTTTTACAATTATAATTTTCTCTAAAATTGGCGATAATTTCGCAAAAAATAAGAAATATGCTTATGAGTATTGCAATTCGTTTTACGACTTTTGCAACATGTATATAAGCGAACTAAAATACTCTAAAAACACGCTAGAAAACTTTTTAGATAAAACTTGTTTTTGCAGTGATTTTTTATCGACCTTAAAAGCCTACGTATCTAGTGGCGAAATTAGTTTGCCGTTATATATAAGTGAAGTTGAAAGAGATAAATTTATAACTTTTTTAAACTTGCTTGGTAAAAGCGACTCTAACTCTCAAATATCAAGTATGAATACTTTTTTATTAGAGTTTAAAACGATAAAGCAAGATAAGTTTAACGAATACAACAAATATAAAACTTTTTATAAAAAATTAGGTTTTTTTGCAGGTTTAATTTTGCTAATTATGGTGGTGTAATGAATTTTAGCGTAGACGTAATTTTTAAAATAGCCGGAATAGGTATTTTGATAACGGTAATTTGTCAAGTATTAAAAAAATCGGATAGAGACGACATCGCAACTTTGGTTAGTCTTGCAGGGCTAGTTATAGTCTTAATGCTTGTTTTAAGTATGATAAGCGAATTGTTTTATCAAATTAAAACGATATTTGAACTTTACTAATGGAAATATTAAAAATTGTTGCAATAGGCATCGTTGGTGCAATGAGTTACGTTTTTTTAAACTCGTCAAAGTCTGAACTAGCGCCACTTACTTTAATTGCAACGGGCATAGTTTTAATATTAGAAGTTTCGGGTTACGTGCTATCAAGCATCAACTTTTTTAAAGAACTGTCTAGCACGCTAAAAGTAAACTCTAATTTGCTAACAACAGTTTTAAAAATTATGTCAATTTCGTATATTTTAGAGTTTTGCATATCACTTTGCGAAGATTTAGGCGTGAAATCTATTGCAACAAAAATTTCACTTTCGGGTAAAATTATTATTTTTGTTATGGCAATTCCCATTTACAAACAATTATTTGACGTTGTTTTAACATTATTAGTATGAAAAAGTGTTTGATTATTGTAATTTTTGCAATTTTATTACTAAATTCAATAAATATATATACCGCACACGCCGACACTAATAATAATTACGACAACACTATAAACGAAATAATTGACGGCATAGACGAAACGACCTTTAACTTTTTAACCGACTTTTTTAACGAACTTTTTAACGACAACAAAAGTTTTAAAGAAAGGGTAATTTCATTTTTTAACGGCGAATTAAACCTTTCGTTTTCAACCGTTTCTAAATACTTGTTAAGTGGTGTAAACAGCGTTTTTAATAACTTTGCAAAACTGCTTTGTTATATTTTATTTTTAGGTATACTGTGTAATATTGCAAATATAATTTTATGTAAAAATAACGATAATACCGAAAAAAATATAATTTTTTATATTTGTTATACTTTGGCAATTTTGGTTATATCTCAAATAATTTTTACGGTATTTAACTTTACAACTAGCGTCATAAAAACCATAAACGAAACAATACAAATAGTGTTTCCTATAATGTTTTCGCTATCAAGTTTAATAGGCGATTTTGGCGTTACTTTGTTTAAGCCTTTTACTGCATTTATAGGTGTTTTTACTTCTGTAATTACAAACGATTTATTTATTCCGCTTTTAACGTTATCTTCGTCAACCGTAATAGTTGGTAATTTAAGTGATAGCATAAACTTGAATAATTTATCAAAAAGCCTATTTTCGTTTTTTAAGTGGACGCTTGGCATTTTTATCGTAATATTTACGGCTTTAATCGGTTCGCAAGGGTTTGTAAATATGCAGTTTAACGGCGCATCGGTAAAAATATTAAAGTATGCAACGGGTTCGCTAGTGCCTGTCGTTGGTGGATTTTTAAGCGGTGGAGTAGATATATTGCTGTCAAGCACCGTACTTGTAAAAAATTCAATAGGGTTAATGGCTATTTTATATCTTATTTTTTACGTTGGTGGGGCGGGAATATCGATTTTAATATACTCATTTTTGTTAAAGTTTGGAATTTCCGTTTGCGGTCCTATAATTGATAAAAAATTTAGCGCTTCGCTACTTCAAATTACGGATATATTTAACTTGCTTGCTTCTCTTGTGTTTATTTGTGGATTTATTTTTATTCTTACAATATTAGCAATAATAGGGGCAACCGCAACGATAATTTAATAAAATTTAGCAAAAACCATAATTTAATAAAATTTAGCAAAAATTTAAAGTTATGAAAGAATATTTAATATCTTGTATATCAGCGGTGGCGTTTTTTTCGCTTACCGAAACGCTTTTACTAAAAGGCGCTTTTAATAAAATTTTAAAATCGGTAATTTCACTTGTGTCAATTCTTATAATAATTTCGCCACTAATTAACGTAATAAACTACACGCTAAACGGCGATTATACAAAAATTGACGTAGATTATTCAAATTACCTTCTTGAAATTGAAAAACGGACTACGGAAAGTGAAATTTCTTCTTTACTTATTAAAAACGGATATATAGTAAATAGCGTTAAGGTTGAAATTGAAAACGAAAGCGGAAATTCAATAATAAAAAATATTATCGTAAACGTTTCTAAATTAGGTATAACCGAAACTGACGAGCATATACATATTATTGACGAAATTAAAAAGATTATTTTAGAAAAACTGTACGACAAAAAAGCCGACGTTACAGTAATATTAAACGGAAATGAATAGTAAAAAAACGACTAAAAAAATTAAAATCGAATATATTTTAGCAGTTATTTTAGTAGGCGCAGTTGTAGTTATCTTTTTATTTTCTAATCTTGATTTTAGTTTTTTATCGCAATCAAAAACCGAAACAAGCACGACGAATTATTGCGAAATTATAGAAAATAAATTACAAAAAACAATATCGCAAATTGACGGCGCAGGTAAAACTAGCGTTACCGTAACGGTTGACGGAACTAGCGAAGAAGTCGTGTTAAAAGAAACGACAACGAAAATAGAAAACGGCGTAAAATCTATTATAGAAAGCGTAATTTTGGTAAACGGCAAGCCTTATGTAACAAAGACGTTTAACCCCAAAATTATGGGCATAATAATCGTTTGCGAAGGCGCGGAAAACCTTAACGTAAAACTAGCAATAACAGAGGTTATAACGACAACGCTTGAAGTATCCTCTGATAAAATAAGAATTTTAAAAATGAAATAAAGGAGTAAATCAATGTCAAAAAAGAAAAAAGTAATTATTTTAAGTTGTATGATAGCCTTGCTTGCCGTAACCGCAGTTTTTAACTTCGTGCTATCGGGCGATTCGGTTAATATCGACTCAACGTCAACGGCGTATTTTAGCGAATATAGGTCGCAAAGGTCTTCGTCTAGAAACGAACAACTTTTGCAACTTGACAAAATTATTGCCGAGGCCGAAGACGATTCAACCATTAAAGCCGACGCATTAAATCAAAAATTAGAACTTACTGCAATGACCGAAAAAGAGTTAAAATTAGAGTCTTTAATTAAGGCTTACGGTTACGAAGAAGTAGTTGTAACTATGAATTTAAGTTCGCCAAACGTAAGCGTAGTAGTTAAAGATAGCGATTTTGACCAAGCCGACGCCGTAAAAATCTTTAATTTATTGACTACTGAAAGCCAAGTTGACGCAGAAAACGTAAATATTATTCCTTATCTTTAATAAAAACGCTATGTATTTTTAAAATTATATGTTATACTAATGATAAATAAATATATAAAGAGGTTTTTATGGCTATTTACAAACGCGGTAAATCCGAAGGCAAAGGAAAAGTTACTTATAACGCAAGTATCGTTAAAGGCATCGTAGTTCTTGCTATGTCAGACGTTGAAGGCGTTGCCTTAAAAAAATCTAATAAAGACAATTTAAACCTAATTAAATTAGAGTTTAATGGCGAAGTGGTTAACATTGACGTTACTGTTGACGTAATTTACGGCTACAACGTGCCAGACGTTGCTTGCAATATTCAACAAAGCATTAAAAACAACCTTGAATCAATGTCTAAATACAAGGTTGATACGATTGACGTTCACGTTAACGGTGTAATATTTAAAGAAGAGGGACATATTTAAAAAATTAGCCGTACCACAAGGTACGGCAATTTATAATTTTGTGGTTATGAGAAGAAACGCACGCGAATCAGTTTATAAATTATTATTTAGCAATCAGTTTAACGACAAGTATGACGACACTTTTAAACTTTTTATTTTTAATGAGGACAACTTGTCTAAAACCGATATTGAATTTGCCGAAGAAATTTTAACGGCATACAATCAACACGAAAACGAAATTAATGAAATTATTTCTAATATAGCAAAAGGGTATAAACTTGACCGCATTTATTCAACCGATAAATGCGCCCTTCAAATTGCAATAACTGAAATGACTTATTTAAAGGGCATACCTTACATTACGTCTATTGACGAAGCGTTGGAACTTGTAAGGAAATATTCAACGCAAGAAAGCCCAAATTTTGTTAACGGCATACTTGCCGAATATAAAAAACGTTTAGAAGGTGGTTTATGATTTTACTTGACGGAAAGCAATTTTCTACTAAATTTAGAGGACAATTAAAAGAAAAAGTAGAAATTTTAAAAGAAAAATACGGCAAAACGGTTGGTCTTGCGGTTGTTATTATCGGTGAAGATTCGGCATCACAAATCTACGTTAAAAATAAAATTAAGGCAAGCGAAGAAGTCGGCATAAATTCCGTAACCGTTAGATTAAGCGAATCTATTACTCAACAGCAAGCCGAACAAGAAGTTGAAGCGCTTGCTAAAAGAGACGATATCGACGGTATTATCGTTCAACTTCCGCTACCTAAAAAGTTTGATAGCGCTAAAATTTTGGCAAAAATACCAACGGAAAAAGACGTTGACGGTCTTTGCGCTGAAAATTTAGGTAAACTTTTAGTTGGCGAAGACGCTTTAATTTCTTGCACCCCAAACGGGATTATTAAACTTTTAAAAGAATATAACGTTGAATTTAACGGAAAACACGCCGTAGTTATAGGTAGAAGTAATATGGTTGGAAAGCCGATTTCCGCTTTACTTCAAAAAGAAAATTGTACCGTTACTATGTGCCACTCTAAAACCGTGGACCTTAAAAAATACACTTTAATGGCGGATATTTTAGTCGTTGCAATCGGCAGGGCAAATTTTGTTACCGGCGATATGGTTAAAGACGGCGCAATCGTTGTTGACGTTGGTATGAATAGAGATTTAGGCAAACTTTGTGGTGACGTTGAATTTGATACCGTAAAAGAAAAAGCATCGTATATTACGCCCGTACCGGGTGGCGTTGGCCCTATGACTGTTACAATGCTTATGTACAACGCTTTTACCGCTTGTTTAAGGAAACACGATATTGATGAATTTTAAAGAAGAATACGACAGTTATAAACTGCTTTTTGAAACTGAACTTAATAACAAACTAAATTCTTTAACTAACGTTGAGCCTAAACTTTTAGAAGCAATGAAATATAGCGTAAACGTTGGCGGTAAAAGATTTCGCCCCGTTTTAATGCTAATGACGGCAACTACTTTGGGTTTAGAAGTAAAAACCGTTATGCCATACGCAATAGCGCTTGAATTGATACACACGTACTCTTTAATTCACGACGATTTGCCCGCTATGGATAACGACGATTTTCGTAGGGGTAACCCAACAAACCACAAAGTTTATGGCGAAGCCATTGCAATTTTAGCAGGGGACGCGCTTCTAAATTTAGCATACGAAATATTGTTTAGAGAAATAAATAGCATTTATTCTTTAAACGCGTGTAGAATTTTATCTAACTTTGCTGGTGCGCAAGGTATGGTTGGCGGTCAAGCGATTGACGTAAACTTAACTAACTCTAATACCTTTAACGAAGAAGATTTACACAAAATGCACCTTAACAAAACGGGTAAATTGATTATAGCGTCAACAGTTATTCCGTCTTGTTTTGCAGGTGACGAATGCTTTGCTATTTTAAGAGAATACGGCGAAAATCTAGGGTTACTTTTTCAAATTACCGACGATTTGTTAGACGTTACCGCAACCTTTGAAGAACTTGGAAAAACGATAGGTAAAGACGAAAACGAAAATAAACTAACTTTCGTATCTCTTTACGGTTACGACGGCGCGCTTAAAAAGGCAAACGAAGTTTATTTAAAGGTTATAGACTGCGCTAAACAAATTCCAAACTCTAAACTTTTGGTTGCTATGGCAGATTTCGTCTATAATAGAAAAGGGTAATGAGATTAGATAATTTACTATGTCAAAACGGATATTATCCGTCAAGAACAAAGGCTAGCGAAGCCATTTTAAAGGGCGAAGTTCTTTATAAAAACAAGCCCGTAAAACCGTCAAAAGAAGTAGACGACCTTTCGTTTATAACTTTTATTGAAACGGAAAACAAATTCGTTTCTAACGGCGGATATAAACTAGAAAAAGCGCTTTGCGAATATAATTACGACGTTTTAGGCAAGGTTTTTGTTGATATAGGCGCGTCAAACGGTGGATTTACCGATTGTTTGCTTAAACGTGGCGCTAATAAAGTTTACGCGGTTGACGTTGGCAAAACTCAACTAGAAGACGTGCTTTTAACCAACGAAAAAGTCGTGGTTATGGACTATACAAACGCCAGAACCCTTGAAAAAGACGTTTTTAGCGATATTATTGACGGCGTTACTTGTGACGTAAGTTTTATATCGTTAACTTATATAATTCCGTCGATTTATAAAATTTTAAGCGAAGACGGAATTGTATTTTTACTTATAAAGCCACAATTTGAAGTTGGAAAATCATTTTTGAATAAACAAGGCATTGTAACGGATAAAAAGGCGCGCTTTAACGCCGTAAATAAAATTTACGACGAGTTGGTTTCAAGCGGGTTTTCGCCACAATATTTGACCGTTGCGCCCATAAAACCAAAGAAAAATATTGAATTTATAATCGTAGCAAAAAAATCAAACAAAGAAATTAAACCGCTTTCAAGCATAATTGCAAGCAGTTTAAGAGGTGAAATATGAAAGTAGGTATATTTATAAACACAACTAAAAGCGAGGCAAACAAATCGGCTAACGAATTTGGCACGCTTTTACGCGGTAAGGGAATTGAAACAAAAATCGTCAATCTTAAAGAAGACTGTAAAGATATAGACGTTATTGCCGTTTTTGGTGGCGATGGAACGATACTTCGAGTTATAGATTACGCTATAAGTTACGATATTCCTATTTTAGCGGTAAATACAGGCACGGTGGGGTTCTTAACTTGCGTAGAGTCAAATCAATTAGAAAAAGCGTTAGAATTGATTATAAATTCTAAACAAATAGAAAAACGCTCTGTAATTAAGGTTTATTTTAAAGGCGAAAAATATTATGCGCTTAACGAAGCGCTTGTTCAAAGGTACGTTAGTGGCGGTTCTATGTGTGGCGTATGCAAATTGTCGCTTGAAATAGGTGGAAAGTTTGTTGATAAATTCTTTGCAGACGGCTTAATTATAAGCACTCCAACAGGTTCAACGGCTTATTCGTTATCGTCAGGTGGCGCTATTTTAACGCCAGATTTAAACGCGTTTATAGCAACACCCGTTTGTTCACACTCACTTCACAATAAACCTATCGTTTATTCGGATAATAACGCGTCAAAAATTGCTTTGCTACCAGACTCTAACAAATGCACGTTGTTCGTAGACGGCAAGAAGGTTGCAACAATGTCGGCTGGCGATTACGTAGAAATTTCTAAAAGCAAAAAAATGGTTAAGTTTTTTAAAACAGAAAACAATTTTTTTGAAAAACTAATATATAAACTCAATAAATGGAGTGAAACAAAATAATGTCAATTTCAAATAGACGAGATAGAATTAAACAAATAATTACGCAACGCGAAGTTGGTAGGCAAGAAGAACTTGTAGAAATTTTGCAAAGCGAAGGCTTTAACGTTACGCAAGCAACGGTTTCGCGCGATATTAAAGAACTTGGTTTAATTAAAATTAAAGGTAATAACTTAAAAAGTAAATATTCTTTGCCAAGTGAAGTTGAAACTAATAGCGTTTCACTTGAAAAGGTTATAACGTTACTAAAAACCTTTATGATAAGCATAGAAAGTGCGCAAAATTTGGTTGTTATTAAAACTATTGCCGGCAACGGTTCATCTTGCGGTATGGCGGTTGACAATCTTAAAATCGAAGGCGTAGTTGGTAGTATTGCAGGCGACGATACTTTGCTTGTAGTAACTCATTCTACAACTAATGCTGAACGCGTAGTAAAATTTATAGAAAATTTAGTAAAATAATATGATAAGCTCTTTAAAATTACAAAATATCGCCTTAATTGAAAGGGCGGAAATAGACTTTTATAACGGTTTAAACGTAATGTCTGGCGAAACGGGCGCGGGTAAAACCGTCATTATCGGTGCAATAAATTTTGTATTAGGGGCAAAAGCGGATAAAAATATGATTCGCTATGGCAAAGACTTTTGCGAAGCGGAAATTGTTTTTGAAAACGTAGACAGTTTATCTATTAAAGAAATTTGTGAAAATATCGGTGTAGATTACGACTCAACTATTATTATTAAGCGTAAATTTTTTAGCGACGGCAGGGGATTTATTAAAGTAAACGGCACAACGGTAAATTTAACGATGTTAAAGTCCTTAACGTCCAATTTGTGCGATATTTACGGGCAAAGCGAACATTATTCACTACTAAATAAAGCAAATCAATTAAAGGTTTTAGATAATTTTTGTGGCGAAGAAATTTTAAAGGTAAAAGACGAATTAAAACCCGTAATTTCAACTATAAAACAGTTAAATAAATCGCTTGAGTTAGGCGGTGGCGACGCGCGTCAACGCGCTTACAAGGCGGATTTATTAAAGTTTCAAATAAATGAAATTGAAAGCGCTAACTTAATTGACGGTGAGGAAGAAGAACTTTTAGCAAAACGCAAAGTTTTACAAAATATTGAAAAAATCGGCACTTGTTTACAAGCCGTAAAATCAAGTTTAAGCGACGATAACTGCGCGGTTGACTTAATAAATTATTCAACGTCTAATATGTCGCAAATTGCCGATATAAACGAAGATTATTCAAATATTTACGATAGGCTGTATTCGTTAAAAGCCGAAGCCGACGATATAAGCAGTGAAGTTGAAAATATGCTTGACGGTTTAGAATTTGACGGCGAAGAAAGTGCGCGCGTAGAAGAAAGGCTTGAAATTATAAGGACTTTAAAGCGTAAATACGGCGCTAGCGTTAGCGAAATTGAATCGTATTTAGAAGGCATTAAAAATGAATACGACTTGCTTGTTGAATTTGAAGAAAATTCTATAAAAATAAATGCTGAACTTGAAAAAAATTACAAGATTTTGCAAGGTTTATATAATAAAATTACTGAAATAAGAACTAAAAACGCAAAAACGTTTGCTAATAAGATTGAACAAGAATTATCTACACTTGGCATGAAAAGTGCAAAGTTTAGCGTAAATTTAACAAGGCTTGACGATAAGCAATTAAACCAAATCGGCATAGACGAAGTTGAATTTTATTTTAGCGCAAATGCAGGTGAACCGCAAAAAACAATGTCTAAAATTATAAGCGGTGGTGAAATGAGCCGTTTTATGCTTGCTTTAAAACTCGTAGAAAACAGCAACGATTATACTTATATATTTGACGAAATTGACGCGGGTATTTCTGGCGAGGTTGCAAATATTATAGCGCAAAAATTTAGCGTATTATCTAAAAAAATACAAATTATTACAATTTCACACCTTGCTCAAATCGTATCGTATTCGGACGCGTCTTATAAAATAGAAAAACAAGACGACGGAATTAATACAACCACGAATATTACGCATCTTGATTACGACGGAAAAGTTTTAGAAGTCGTGCGTTTAACTGGTGGTAACGTTGGCGAAACGTCAATAGGCCACGCAAAACAACTTATTGAAATTGCAACTAATTATAAAAACGGAATTTAATAAAAAATAAAAGGTTGACTATCAAATGCCGTAAACCCAAAAGTTTGCTAACGTGGGTGCATTTTAAAAAGTCAACCTTTATTATTTATTTTTATATTATATTGATTGAAAAAACTCTAATTTTGCAAGCGCATATTCTATAACAACAAATAACGGTACGTTAAGAAGCGTAATTGATGGTAAAATCAAATTATAGAACATTTCGTTTACGTTATAAAAGTCGACGTTCTTTATTGCTGTAACCGCAAAAGTAATTATTATAGCCGAAATTGCAAGAATTAGGGCAATTTCGATGGCATTTATAAATCTTGGCAAGTCTTTTTTAGAATACGATGGGTTAATTATAAACAAAATAGTCGTAACTAACGTTAGGCTTGCAAAAATTACGATAATTTTTATAAAAGTCGTGCTAGAAAACTCAATTTTATTTATAAAGAACAAATTTAAAAGTAAAAATTCTAAAATTCCCGCACAAAGAAGGGCAATTGAAGTAAAAAGCAACAACTTATTTACTAAAATTTTGCTACCTCTATATCTGTTTGTATCAGACGAAGTGTGCATTTTAATGCCGTCTTTTTCCGAAAGTTCGTAAATATCCGACCAGTCGCCATTAACTTGTTTTTCGGTTATCGTTTCTTGCGTTAAACTTATAGTTTCATCTGTTTTTACGGGTTCGTTATGTAGATAATTTGTTTGTTTAGGGAATATTTTGCTTAAAACCGAAGAATATTCGTAATTTGAACTAATAAAACTATCGTAATCAACGCCTTTATCTAATTTATTGCCAAATTGAGTAGATTTTTCAATTTCATCTCTATCAAAAAGCGGTTTATTATACGTTTCATTGTTTGTTTCGCTATCGTTAAAATTAACGCTATCGTCAAAAGTGGTATCTTCGCCGTCTAAACTACTAAAATCTGTCGTAGAATCTTGAATTTTGTTATTATCGGTTGTTTCGCTTGTAGAGTTATCTAATATAGAAAAATCAATTTCGTTATTTTGCGTGTCGTTAATTGCGTTAAAATATTCGCTGTAATCAACGGGGTTTTCGGTTTCGACAACAATATTGTCATTAGCGGTTGTTTCTTCGTCTTTAACGGCGGTTTTAGGCTTACTTTGTCTTTTAGAAACTATTTTATCAAACGCGTTTTCAAAATTGTTTTTAACGGGCGGTAGGGCATCTACTCCTTCAAATAAACTAGCGTATTTAGTATTATAAGTTTTTAACCCAAATGGCGTAATTTTATAGTATTTGCGTCTTGAACCGTTAACGGAACTAGCCCTAAATTCTTGGATAGTTTTGCTTGCTAACATTTTCGATATTGAAGCGTAAAGCGTTCCAAGTTTAACAGGGGTAAACTTTTCGTCAATAATTTCTTTAATTTCGTCCGTATGACGAGAACCGCTTAACAAAACGAAAAAAATTAATCCTTCAGTTTGTATTTTTCCTGATTTGATATTTTCCATAATTCACCGATAAAAACAGCGATTTTGGCGAAAATTATAATTTAATTCGCAACTGTTTTTAATATTATAACACGCTTTTATCAAGTTGTCAATTTTATTATTAAAATAGGTTGTTATAAATTATTTTATATGCTAGAATGTATATATGAACGTTAAATACAAAATAGTAAAATCAAATAGAAAAACAATTAGTTTAGCGATAAATAAAGAGGGCGTAGTTATTATAAGCGCGCCTAAAAACACTAGCGAAGAATACCTAAAATCTCTTTTAATAAAAAAGAATAAATGGATAACAAAACATATAAACAAAATTACACACTCAAACGAAAAGTATGCCGACGTTATATCGGGTAAACAATCGCTAGTTTTAGGTAAAATTGTGCCAAAAATTACTAAAAAAGAGTTTGAAACTACTGCAAAATCGTATTTAACGGCTAAAACAATTGAAATTTCTAACAAAATAGGGCTAAAATGCAACAAAATTTCTTTTAAAAACTATAAAAGTAGGTGGGGTTGCTGTAATAAAAATAAAGAAATAACTCTAAATTACAAGTTGTTTATGCTTGACGAAAATACTATTTGCTACGTTATCGTACACGAACTTTGCCACACGATATATATGAATCACAAACGCGAATTTAATAATTTAGTGCATAGATTTATAAAAAACGTTAAACCGTATAAAGATAATTTAAAAGAGGTTGGGGCGTTACTTAAAATTTAAAGGTTAAAACTGATAGGTTGTAAGGGTTATTTTAGTAAAAAAACAATAAATATCAATTATTTGCTGTTCCAAACATTGCCTATATCTATGCGCAAAAGTGTAGTTTTACGCATAGATAGGTATATAATTTGATTAATAACGACAATTAAAACTGTATACAAAATTCCGCTTTTAATCTAGCATTTTTAATTTTTTTTCTAATTTTATTTTATAATTTATTATACGTATTTTTTTTAGCATATTTTACCGCAAATTTACAAACTGATTTACAAGGTTTTGTATTTTTGCGGTTTTCTATTTTTAAAATTACGTGTGTTTTATTATAGATAAAATT
>JAZRSX010000023.1:0-36362 GCA_045651725.1 Christensenellaceae bacterium | reverse complement strand
GGGTGTTCTGCTTATGAAAGCAGGATAATCGTTGAAAGTGCAAAAAAAATAAAAGAAGTTCTTATTGATAGTCGTTTTATAAATAAGTTATCTGACTAAAATTTTACATATATATATAATGTAAATACTAAAACCGTCAGTTGTTTTTTTAACCGTCGGTTCTTTTTCGTTGCAATTTTTTGGTCAGTTATATATTTTTGCAAAAAACGAATATGTTTTCATATATGTCGATTTTTGTCACTAATACTATGTTATAATTGTGACAAAATAATAATGGGCTTATAGTAGTTAATTGGATATTGAGTATGAGAGAGAAAATTATAAGAAATAGAATAAAGTGCAGAAAGTGTGGGGATATTATAGAATCTAAATTTACCCACGATTTTAAAGAGTGTAGTTGTAAGAGTTGTTTTGTTGACGGTGGGCACGAATATTTGCGACGTGGCTTTATTGAGAAAGGGTGCTTTGAAGAATTATCTGAAGTGATAATAGGAGAACAAGGAATAAAGTGTCCACAGTGTAATAGAGAATTAGAAATTGAGTGTAAATCAACGCCGAAAGTTGATTTATATGGAAATGAGAAAAGAGAAATCATTGGTTCTTCTGAGCATTGTTTGGCAGATTATTTTTGGATAGAAATTATAGATAAGTCAGGCAATAAAAAGATAGAAGAATTTAGACGTTATTTTTGTGGATAATGCAAGAGGTAAAAAATGAGTACATATTTAACCATAAAGAAAAAAGGTGTAAAACTGTGTTCGTATAGTAACAACTCAGAATTTTATCAAGCTTTTGGAAATTTTATTCCGTGTGACAAGTGGGGAGAATGCTCTTTAGACGATTTATATTATGGTCTGAATAGTTTGGAGGAGGAAATTATAAACTATAAAAAATGTGTTGAACGTTATAAGGCATCATTGCATTATTTGAAAAAGGCAGATGATATTTACGAGGCTTTATCTAGTATAGATAGTTTTGAAGAAAGCCTTGAAGAAACAAGAGAAGCTTTTTATTACGTTAAATTTTTGATTGAGGTCTATAATCAAGACAAGGGAAATATGGAGTGGAAAATAGAATAAAACATTTACAAATATTTTTTTACTTCTTTATCTTTCATTTTTGGCGATAGCCGTTGAATTAAAAACAAAAGAGAAGATGAGAAGTATATCGTTTAAGACGGTTTATTTGTCAAGTTGTGTGTCAAGTTTTTCGTCAAGTTCTGCATTAAAATAAAACAAAAATTTATTTAATGAGTAGCCTATATGGGAAAAATTGGGAGATGCAAATTGATAAAAAATGAAAGAAAAAAATTTATGAAAATTAAGGTGCAAAAATATAGTTTTTGTGCCTTCTTTTTTTGTCAAGTTATTGTCAAGTTGAAAAAAATCGTCAGTAAATTCCTAATGATTTTTAGTTTCAATTTTTTTTACGTAGGTTCGATTCCCGCAGGGACTACCAAAAAAACCACAATTTCTTGTGGTTTTTACTATTTTTAGCGCAAAAATCGGTCGTTTTTGGAATAATTTTGAACTATTCCACTATATCCACCCAAAGACAAAAGATAAGGGATACCCACAATCAAGTGAGTATCCCAATTTTTTATTCCTAAAATAGACTTCTTAAAGCATTGAAAGTTTATTAATATGTGTATAGCTAACGTGGTAATAATGCATAAGTTTGATGCTTAACAGATATGTAAATTTATATGTTTAAAACATAGCCAATATTTATTAAAAATTTTAGTTTAAAACTTCATAAAACCTAAATATTTTAAATTATATTTTTTGCTAAGCCTATTTTTGAATACAATTTAACTAGTGGTGGGAAAAGCACCATAACGGTTATTATACAGCAAATAATTTGCGGTATTACGGCTGTTAAAGACAGAGTCCAGTAGGCTGTTAGGGTTTCACCCGTCATTCCAGAAAAAAGCGGTGTAATAACGTTATCTAGCCCCGTAAAGAGTGCGGTTAATACAACGCAAACGGCAACGACAATAATTACTTTAACAACGCTTATTTCCTTATTCATTTTTTTGCCAATTAAACCTATAACTACTGCAAACAGATTATAATACACCAAGTATAGTATTAAAATGTTTGGGAAAAACCCAAAAACCAAGCATCTTAATAGCGAAAAAGCAGTGGCAACGGCTAAGCCACGTATTATGCCGAAGTAGAAAGCGAAACTTGCAAACAATACGGTTACGATTTCTATGCCAGAAACAGCAAATAAAGCAAATTGCCCACTTATTAATATTGCGGTGAAAACACCTATTAGCGCTAAATCTTTATGAGTTTTCATTTTAGAAAGTTTGATAATTCCAAATATAAGTACAGCCGTCTTTTAGGCTTAATTCTTCAAAGCCAAAACTTGCAGAAGCATAAGTTTTTCCATTATACGTAATGGTTCCCCAAGCGGTGTTAGAAAGTTCGGCGTCGTCTGTATAAAGCATCCAGAAAGAGTTAGTAGTATTTGCCTTTCCGTTAATGCTAGTTATCATACCGTTAGAAGATTCAAATGTAAGTTGATTATCTTCTTTTAAGTAGGTCATAAGGTCTTTAAGCGTTTTATCTTCTAGTTCATAATCATAACTAGAGAAATTTGCAGTTATAACCACTGGTTCAACTTTTTCATTACAAGCGAATAAAGAAAATAGGCTTGTAATAATAAGCATTAAAAGTGTTAAAGTAAAATGTTTAGTGTGTCTTGGTTGTTTCATAAAAAATCCTCCTTTAATAAAAAAAACGCCCTTTGGGCGTTAAATTTTTAACTACTTAAATTTCTTCAAATTGCCCAAGAAAAGTAATTAATATAGCGTGCAGGTTACCGGACTATTACCGTAATGACTGTTGCGAAGGATTTTCACCTTACTTCCCCTGCTTTCTGCATTACCTAAAAATGCAAGTACGCTAATTGGTGTATTAAATTTTTTAATATTTATTCGTAAATTCTTGCTATATAATAAAACAGGGTAGAAAGTTTATTTAAATATTCAAAAATAATATTACTACCGCCGTTTGTTTCGTAAACAAGTGCGTAAGACCTTTCTGCGCGCCTAATAACCGTTCTAACTACGTGGGCTTTTGCGCTTAACAACGTTTCACCAGGGATAGTAAAACCGTTAAAAGGGCCAGCCTTTTCTTTATAGTCTTTAACTAAACCATTTAATTCAAATAAACTTTCTTCTTGTAATTTTGCTTTTCCACCAGCCGTTTCAGCCATAGCGATAGAAAGAGTTTTAACAATGTTTTTTAATTGGACTTTAAGGTTAGCGTCTTCAACGTGATGGTAAAATTCCATAATAAAAGCACTTGCTTCGTCTAAATTACCAAAAAAATTTATTTTTTCGTTAGTTTTAATAGTTTTTTCACCAATTAAATCGGTTGCAAAAGGGTTTTTTTTAACCATATTACTCCTTAAAGGCAAAACTTTTTTTAAGTTCTTGCATCATAATTGCGCAAATGAACACGTCTGCCGAACCACCAATGCTAACGTTGTTTTTTATGCAAAGATTGGTTATATTTTCAAAATTTTCTTCTTTTGCTGTAGAAATTAAATTTTTATAATAATTATAATTTTCTAAACTACCTGCTCGTTTAAGCAAAACGGAATCTTCTATTTCGCAAACGATATTTGCTAATATTTTTTGTGGGGAGTAAGTATTTAGTTGTTTTTCTGCATTAAATACGCTTAAGAACCCATTTTTGGCGTTTTCTCTTATACCACCAAACCCATTTTTATAGGAATTGTAACCAAACGTATTAGTTGGGATAGGAAGGTTAGCGCAAATTTTAGCGCAAGTGCTACTAACTTCTTGGTAGGTTAAGCCTTTACCCAAAGCATACCCAAACGATGCAAGTAAAACTCCACCTGCAAAAATAAAGCCTTTATAAGCGTTTTTTTGGTTAGTTGCAGTTAGCATAGCCTTTTCGCACTCTAAACCAATAGGTATTAGTTTATTCATTAGGATGTTAAGGTTGTTGGCTTTTAAGCCTACGAAAAAAGCGCTAGGAAGTAAAGAATAAATTGCATTTATTGCCTTTTGCATAATAGTGGCGTTCATATCTTTATGAGAGCCGTTAGACTTTAAAGCAACAAGCCCGAATTTATTTTCTACGCTTAATTCTTTTTCCATAGCCGTTTTAACGGCGTTAGCAACGATAGGTTGCAAATAATTTTCGGTTGTAGTAGCAAAGTGCGTTAGCAGTTCGCCTATTGTATGAGTTTTGTTTCTGCCACAAATAAAGGCTGGGTTAGAACATAAAAAACATTTTCTTGGTGTTGTTCTAGCAAGGCTAGAAGTGTTACCTTTTAATGTAATATCTATATCTATTAGCCTACCAATAGGCAAAGATTCTTCTAAATGGCAAGCAATTTTTTTATATTCTTCGCCGTTACTGCACGAAAAGTAAACTGTAATGCCGTCTTCATTAAAAAACCATTCTAAAAGATTTGCCCCTTTATTTACAAGTAGTTTTACAAAATAACTAACTACTAGGTAAGCGTGTGGAATATTTTTTTCACAACCTGGAACGTTTGCTTTTAGGGTTATTATAGAAGCGTTTTTAGCATATTCAACGGTTTTTTTACTGCGCTGTTCACGGCAAAGTAAAATTTTGTCGTTTATCATTGTTTAGAACCTAAAATTAATTTCATTAAAGCCTTGCAAGAAGTTGGCACAAGTTCTAGCGCCATATCTACCTTGCCTTCTTCAATAAGAGCACGAACGTTTTTAGCCGAAATTTCAGTTTCATTTATGGTAAAGCGTTTAACAATTTCGCATTGTTCGCCCAAAACTTCACTGCAAGTTTGGTTATAGATAGACATATAATTAGAAGTTTCGCTACCAAAATAGCGCTTGCTTATGCCAAGTTGTGGCATAAAATAATTTTTAAAAATTAAAGCGTCGTATTCGGCGTAAGCCTTAGTTAAGTCGTTAACGTCCTTAATAAAATAGTCTGGAAAAGTGCTTTTAGAAACAATATATTCGGTGGACGGTAAAACACTAATTCTTTCGTAGTAGGGGCGTGTGGCAATAAAGGCTAGCGAAAACCTTTCTTTGAAAGAAAAATAAGATTCATCTTCTTCTAATACGAAAAGAAGAACACGGTTGTGCTTTTTAAGTGCATACTCAATTAGTTCCATATGGCCCTTGGTAAAAGGGTTGCCGTTTATAACTATTGCACCCGTATTTTCTTCTATGCTACCAAGTTCCATAATAATTTTGTTTTTAAGTGCATTTATTGTTTTGTTAATATTGGCAACGCCACCTTCTAAGGCAACGAAATTTTTAGTTTCTACAAGTTTTGTAAAACCCATACTTTCAAACAAAGGCAAATATTGTGGTTTTGTAAAAACCTTATAGCCGTAAAAACCTTTTTCACGCAAAAATTTAATAGCATAATCTACTAACTTCACGGCAAGGTTTTCGCCTTGATAGTTTTTAGAAACGGCAAGTTGCATAATAAGATTGCCCGTTATAGAAACGGTGCCAATAATTTTATTTTCATCTTCTATATAAGCAACGTGTTCAACGTTTTTATTAAACTTTAAGTCGAAAGTTTGTAAAAATTCTTCAACCGCTTGCTTTTCTGTTTGTAAAATTGCTTGTTTTATTTGCATACTAAATTTTATAAATGGTATCTATGGCCGTGCCATCGCGGTAAACTACCACGCCAATAGGTTGGTTGGTAGTTTCTACTTTGCTTGGTTTGCCCGTAATTTCGTGGGCAATATTATATAACTCTTCTATTGTAAAAATAGGTAAGTTAGTATTTTTTAATTTTTCTAAAATATCCGTACGTTTTGGGTTGATAGCAATACCACGTTCGGTAACCAAAACGTCTACGTCTTCGCCAGGGGTGGTTACGGTTGTAACTTGTTCTTTTATTATTGGCATTCTAGACCTAATTAGACTAGTAGTAATTAAGGTGATTTTTGCACCGTGCGCCGTGTCGCTATGTCCGCCAGAGCCACCCATTATTACACCGTGAGAATCGGTTGTAACGTTAACGTTAAAATCTAAGTCTATTTCCGTTGCGCCTAACACAACGAAGTCTAGTTTATTAACAACGCAATCGTCGTAACAACTAGCGTATTGGCAACCACTCATAAGTAAGTGGGTTTTATTTTTAAAAGAAGATTGTACTGCTTTTAGGTCGAAACATTGTACGTCGTAAAGGTTAGCAAACAAGCCGTCTTCTAACATATCTGTATAATAGCCGGTAATACCACCGCAGGCAAAACTTCCTTTAACGTTACGTTCCTTCATAATACTTTTAACGAAGTGTGCAACGGCAAGGCTACTACCACCAGCCCCCGTTTGCATAGAAAACCCGTTTTTAATAATGCCAAGTTCATCTAAAAGGGTAGTGGCAAGTTTTGCTATTTTTAGGGCAACGGGGTCTTTCGTTATTTTAGTTGTTCCAGAAACAATACCGTTAGGGTCGCCAATAGCATCTACTTTTAACACGTAGTCTACGTATTTGCCGTCTAGTTGAGGGTTTTCAATTTTATCTACTAAATTATCGGTAACTAAAACAACTTTTTTAGCATATTTTAGGTCGCTAACGGCATAACCCAAACTACCACAAGCACTTTTGCCAATAACGCCCGTGCCGTTACCAAACTTATCTACCGTAGGAACGGCTAAAATTGCAACGTCTATTTTAAGTTCGCCACGTTCAATTGCAACAGGTCTGCCACCGTGGGTGTACATTGTAAATAAATTTTTTAATTTGCCTTTAGAAATAGCCTTTGCAACGGGCCCGTTAGCATAGTTTGCGCTTAAAGAAGTTATATTTCCGTTTTCTATAAGTTCTACCATACTTTCGTTGGTAGGGAATATAGAACTTGGTGCAAGCGCCATATTTTTAAGGTTACGCTTTTTAATTTCTTTTAATACTTCGTTAAGAACGAAATCTCCGTTTCTTAAATGGTGGTGAAAAGAAAGCGTCATTCCATCTTTAATATTAAGCGCGTTAAAAAGTTCTTCGTAACTACTTAAAGAAATAAAGCCGTTAGAAGTTTGTTTTTCATCTATGCGTTTTATAGGATTATTTTTATAATTATTGCTACCGTTAAAAGGCTTAAAGCCTAAAGGTACTTCTCTGTTTATACTATTTTTCATATTTTATATAAGGTTATATCTTTTTGCTTTTGCAATTATTTTTTTAGCACGCTCTATTACAGGCTTGTCTACCATTTTGCCATCTAAACTAAATACGCCAAGTCCTTTTTCTTGTGCAGATTTGTTTGCTTCTTCAACCCTTAACGCCCAAGTAATTTTTTCTTTTGTAGGAACAAAGGTAGAGTTAATAACTGCAATTTGGTTAGGGTGGATTGCAGATTTAGAAGTAAAACCTAGCCCCATAACCTTAACGCAATCTTCCTTTAAGCCTTGTTCATCGTTGGTGTCGGTAAAAGGTGTGTCTATAGAATCTATTTTATAGGCACAGCAAGCCATAGCAATTTTCATTCTTGGGTATAAAATTTCTTCGCCGGTTTTTGTTCTAGAAACTTCTAAATCGCTAGTTAAATCTTCTGCGCCTAAAAGCACGCCGTTTACGCGTGGGGCTTTAACAATTTGTTCTATTTCTAAAACGGAAGATGCCAATTCTATAATAGGAATAACGGCAATTTTTTTGCTTAAACCTTTTTCTTTTTCTATTTTAGTAAGTATTTCATCTAGTTGAACAAGCCCTAAATAACTTGCTTTTGGCAACATTATAGTGTCTATTTTATTGCTAACTACAAGGTTAAGGTCGTCTAAATAAAAACTGGTATCTAAACCGTTAATACGAATTGCTATTTCCATAGGAAAATCTTTTTCGTGGTTTAGTAAATATTGAGAAACTAAAATTCTTGCAGAATCTTTTTCCGTAATGCTAACGGCATCTTCTAGGTCGTAAATAACGGCATCGGCATCAAAAATATCTGAATTTTGTAGCATAGCAGGGTTATTGCCAGGCATAAAAAGTAAACTTCTTCTCATTATATTTTCTCCATTCTAGAAAGTGCCGTAATTAGCCTAGCCCTTATGGTATAGTCTAAAGCACCTTTATCTTCGCACAAAACGCTAACGTTGGTTACGCCTAATTCTTTTAGGGTAGAAGTAATAACTTCTTCTATTTGCAAATGAAAAAAGTCGTAAACAATGCTTTTTATGGTTATTTCAGTTTTTTCGCTTTCGGTAACGGTTATAAGCGCATCGTTAGATTCTAGTGAACCAGCAACACCAATTTTCATAATTTTCTCCAAAAATATATTTGCCTTTATTAATATTATAAAGGCAAATATTAAATATAGCAATAGTAAAACTATTTTTTGCTACGAGTATTTGCGCTAGCAATAACTCTATTCATTTCGTTTTTAACAATCATAAAGCCTTCGTCAACACCCATACCAGGTTTTGCAAGGCATTGAAGAGCACGGCAAGCAATAGCAATATTGGTTGTAACTTTTGCAGATTGGTCTGTTTCGTTACAAGTGCCACCACAATAACTGCCAACGCCCATTTCGTTACAGTAAATAATTGCTTCTGCAACGTTGTTAACGCCACCAAGGTCTGGAGTTTTAATTTGTAAAACGTGGCCTGCTTTTTCGTTTGCAAATAGTTTAATATCTTCTAGGGTATTACACCATTCGTCTGCAACAATTTGTAGTTTACTACCACAATCGTTTAACATTTTAGTTAAAACTTTTTCATAATGCAAAGTTCCTGCTTGGTCGCCGGTATCAATAGGGCCTTCTATACGAATAGCAAAAGGTTTTGCTGTTTCTTCACATTTTAGTAGATAGTTAAACATTTTTTCTACGTCGTAATTAAAGGCTAAACCAATGGTCCCGTAAACGTCAATATGAAAAACAGGGGAATAGTTTTTATCTGTTCTGTGTTGAAGAATTCTATCTCTTAACCAAGCGATATATTCTAATAAGATTTCGCCGTTTTTTCCAAGTTTAGTATCTACGTGGTTAATAAGTGCGTGTGGAAGAACGTCTGCCCCTTTAATAATCATTTTATCTGCATTGTCGTGTCTATCGTCGCCAGATTGGGTAAATACGGGAATAGGTGAGTATACGTCGCCATCAACGTTATATTCTTGCCTAATAACTTCTGCCATAGTAATACGCTTAGCGTTTGCCGTTGCAGAAAGTAGGGCTTGGGTTATTCCGTAACGAATAGCCGTGTGTAAACGTTTGCCATCTATTAATAACTTGTCGTATTTTTCTGCTAATTGACGGAAAGAAGAAACGTCTTCTCCAATAAGCATAGGCTTAATTTTTTCTTCAATAAAAGGAATAAAGTCGCTTGCTAAAAACAAAGGGTCTCTGCCACCAGCGCCAGAGTATTGTACTGCGGCACAGTCGCCATAGCCAACCGTTCCATCTTCTAAAACAAGTTGAATAGATATTGCTTCGCCTGCTTGTCTAATGCCAGTAAAACCAGGGGTAACTGGGTTTCCAACGTACATAAAACCATCGTGCCCAGCGCCTTGCTTAATTGCTTTTTGGTCGTCAAAATAAAAACCGGTATAAGATTTTGTTAGAATAACGTTTGTAATTTTCATAATATTTACCTTCTAATAATTAAATTTCTTTGTAAGATGGTCTTCCTACTATATGACCTAAACTAACTGCGTAAATATCGTCTATAGTAAACTTAAACGATGCAGGTCTATTTTCTGCTTTTGCTCTTTCTTCAATTTTTTTGCGGTGATACTCTTTAATTTCATCTGTGAAAGCAAGGTTGCCGAACTCAAAAATTCTAATAAAGCCGTCGTTATCACGAACTGGAAGAATTAAGCCTGCGTTATATTTGCTTGGTGCAAACGGAACGTCTATTAAACCTTGGGCAAAAGCGTTTACCGTGCCTTGAGCAAGGTCTCCATCGCCAACTTTTAATACTGCTTCCATCATGCAGTTAACTTCTTTTTTAATCTGTTCAATTTCTTTTTGTAATTCTTTGCAGTCTGGGAATTTTTGGTCGCAAAGTAGGTTGCAAACGATTTTAGATGCTTTAATACCTTGTGCGTTTGCTTCTTTCGTAGGAATACCAACAGATTCGTGAGGGGTTTTAGTAATCATTTTATGTGCGCCAGACAAAGCACCTACCGTAGAACTTAAAGCAATAAGCCCAAGCGCTTCAGTTTCATCGTGAGGGAAACCACCCATCCATTGATGGAAAACGGTGGTAACTATAACGTCGTCGTAACCAAATTTATGTAGGTATTCTTCCGTTTGCGATTGTAGTGCACGAACGGCTGCAACGTCTTGAATAATATTTCCACCCATGCCGTAACCAACCGTAATATTTTTTACGCCTTGTTCTGCTGCAAGAAGTGTTTCTATAATACCAACGGTATTAGAAATTGATGGTGGAACTAACGTTCCGGTTAGTGGGCCGAAAGGTTCTCTGTTAAGGTGAACGCCCTTTTCTTCATAATAGCCAACCAATCTGTCGCAATATTGCCAATATTTAATAGAATCTTCTAAAGAAATACTCTTTGCGTAAGGTAGGTTATAAGATATAGCGCCACCTTCGTTAGACGTCCAACCAGCAGCGTGAATAATTTCTGCAAGAAGTCTTGCGTCTGGAGTTCCGTGCCTTGCTTGAAGTGGAACTTTAACGGCATCAAAAACTTGCTTGCAACCTACAACGCCGTAGTTTACGCAAGGAAATCCGTTTAATAGGGCACGGTCGTTCATAATGCTTTCTTTAATACCAGTTTCTGCTTCTAAATATCTGTTTTGGCGGGTATAACTATCTATAGTGCTAGGTAAAAAGTCTGCGCCTGCATCTTCTAAATATTGTAGTAATTCTATGTGTTTTGTAATTACTGGTACGCCTGCTCTTGGTTGAACTAACGTTCTAACTTTGTTTTTCTTTGCTTTTTCTAACTTTAATGCAAAGTTTTTTTCTTCTGGTATACTTTGCAAAAAGGGAATAGATTCTTCAAAATCTAAATGATAATCTTTTCCCGTCTTCCAAGTAGCAAGTACTTCTTCTCTTTCTCTTAAAAATTCTTCATCTGTTAATTTTTTGTTTTTCGCCATATTTTTCACCTATTATTATATTTTTATAATATGTTTTTTCATTATTTTTAACGCAAGTAGTGGGTCTATTTCTTGAAGTAAACCCATTGCTGAAAGAAGATAATCTTTATCTATCATATATCTTGGGTTTCTTGGTCTTAATTCTAAGCCTTTTTGTAGGCTATATTCTACTGCGCTTAAAATTTTTTGTGGGTTAGGGTTATGCACTAATACGCCACCCGTACCAATTACGAAATTTACTTTGCTTAAATCTTTGCCAAATTGGTTGTAGAGCATTCCCATAGGAGTATACATTTCTTCCATTTTGCCGGCGTGCCTACCAATTGCCTTGTCTACGCAAATTCTTCCCATAATAACGTCTATTTTTTCTTCTTTTTCCGTTTCTGGTATGCTTTCTACGTTTTCGTGCCTAAAGGTAAGTTCTTTTTCAAGGTCAATATTTTCGTCTTGGTTTATAAGTTTTATTTCTTCTTCCGTAAGTGAATTAAGAACGCCTAGGGCAGAATATCTCATACCAAGGTCGCCTTCAACGGTGCGTTTTGCATAAGGTTCTTCTAAACCTTTAACCACAACGTCGCTTCGCTTTGCAGAAGCAGAACATATTGAATAAACGTCTGTAGTAGCGCCACCAATATCAATAAGCACTATTTCGCCAAGCCCAGGCTCTCTCATATATCCGTCTGCAAGTAGTGTTGCGGCACGCAAAACGGATTCTGGGGTAGGGAGTATAAGCCTATCTATTTCATTTTCTATTTTCTTTATGCCTTTGGCTATTATAATATTGTTTAAGAAAATACTACGAATAGTATCTCTTGCGTTGTCAATGTTCAAAACGTTTAATTTTGGCATAACGTTTTCGCAATAATATTCGTTCATATTATACTTTTCTGCAAGGCTTCTAATTTCGTCCGTACAACTTTTGTTGCCAGCGTAAACTATTGGTATTTTTATACCACGTTCGCAAAGTTTTTTCTGGTTAAACAATACGCATTCTTCGTTTCCACCGTCAGTTCCACCAGATAAAAGTATAATATCTATATTCTTTTCTATAATTTTATCTACGTCTGCATTAGTTAGATGATGAGAAAACGCTAATTCTACCTTTGCGCCTGCCCCCAAGCAAACTCTTTTTGCGGCTTCTACGGTAAGTTCTTCAATTAGTCCAATAGCAGCCATTTTAAGCCCGCCAGCCGCAGAAGAACAACCAATAATCTTTTCAAACTTAGGGTTATTATCATTAAGGTTTTCTTTTAAATCGCTTAACGCTTTATTGTAGCCTATGGTAATATCGGTATCTACCGTAGTAAAGTGGCTTGCAGTTGCAATTATATCTTCTTTTTCAGTGTCAACTGCAGTTAGTTTAGTAAAAGTAGAACCGAAATCTATCATAAGATAACGGCTCATTTTTTATTCCCCCAAAAGTTCCTTTATGTCGGGTAAGGTTTCTTCAATAGGAACGCCAGGTGCGTAAACTTTATTAAAGCCCATTGCTTCAAACCTTGATCTAACTTGGTCAAAATTTTGTTTACCAACAACTATGTTGCCACCAACGAATAGTGGAATATCGCCAATGCCGGCTTCAATACAATTTTCTCTCATACCACGGCAGTCTATTTCGCCTTGACCATATAGAGAAGATACTAAAATAAGGTCTGCTTTCGTTTCTACTGCAGCGTTAATAAAATCTTCTTGAGAAGATAATACGCCAATATTAACAACGTTATATCCTTCGTTTTTTAAAACGTAATCAATAATTTTGTTGCCAACAGCGTGAACGTCTGCTCCAATTACTCCAATAACAATAGTTTTCATGATTTCACCTTTATATGTGTTATAATAATCTAATTATAACACTTATAATTTAATTAATCAACGCCGTACACTTTTTTATATATACATTTTTTTATATGACTTATTAAACGATATAAATAAAAACTAATAACTATTATAAACATAAGTATAATACGCAACGTTGTTTATTGTAAATGAAAAATGAAAAACCCCACCACTTCTATTAGTGATGGGGCTTTGTTTTATTGTTTTGTTTATTATATATATTTATATAATTTAAATTTTTAAGACAATTTATCTTTATAAACTTCCTTTGCTACTTCTATAAAAGAAGCACACGCTTTACTTATATATCTGTTTCGTTTGTATCCTATAAACATACGTCTTGTAGTGTGTTCGCCTTTAATTTTATAGTAATAACAATTATCTCCGTTAGAAGAAGTTGCCAACATATCTGTTGTGAACGCAATTCCCATGCCAGCGCAAGCCATATTAAAAGAAGTTATAAGTTGGTCTAAGTTAATTCTAACCTTTGGGGTAAAACCTGCGTCTTCGCATAAACTTTGCGCTCTTCTATACATATCGTTGCCTTTTTTTAACAGTAAAAATTCTTCATCTTTAAATTCTATTAAATCTACTGAAGGGCAATCTGTTTTTAGGTGAACGTTATTTTTTAAATCTTCTACAGAAAGGGCAAAATTTTTAAGCTTATTATTTATTCCTAACCTTTTAGGAACGGCAAGTAATACCATTTCGTCGAATAAAGGTTCGCAAGAATACAGTTTTTGGTCAAAATCGTGCGCAATAAGCAAGTCTATTGCATCTGTTAGTAAAAGTTTTCTTAGGTCTGGAGAGTTAGATTCAACTAGTTCTACTTTAATTCCAGGATAAGTTTCTGCAAAGCGCATTATTGCTTTCGGCATAATGAACGAAGAAACAAAGTTTTCGCCACTAACAATTAAAGTGCCTGTTTTAAGTTCGCACACGTCGTTAAGTTCTTCGTGTAGTCTTTTTTGCAAAGAGCGTATTTCTTCTATGTTCTTAATGTAAATTTTGCCTGCTTCGGTTAGGGTGATAGGGGAAGTAGAACGGTCGAAAAGCATTACGCCTAAAGATTTTTCTACTTTTTTTATCATAGCCGAAAGGGCAGGTTGAGAAACGAAGAATTTTTTTGCTGCAACAGAAAAACTTTTTTCTTTATAGACTTCGTAAATATAATCGTTTACGTCCATATAGCACCTTATTTTTTATATTCTTCAATACCTTGTTCAAACAAGTCGTTGCCAACGGAATCGTAAGTTACGATGGCATAAAAATCTTCTACTTCTAAACGGTGAATTGCTTCTGCGCCAAGGTCTTCGTAAGTTACTACTTCGCATTTTTTAACCGTTTCAGAAATAGATGCGGCAGCGCCACCAATTGCAGACATATATACTGCACCGTATTTAGGTAGCATTTCTTTTAAGGCGTTACTTCTTGGGCCTTTACCTATCATAACCTTTAAGCCTTCTTTAAGAAGTGGTTCTGAATAAGGGTCCATTCTGTAACTAGAAGTTGGGCCTGCAGAACCAATTGCTCTGCCTGGTTTAGCAGGGGTAGGGCCAACGTAATACATCGCCATATTATTAACGTCTATTGGTAATTTTTCATTTTTTGCTAAAAGTTCGCAAAGGCGTTTATGTGCAGCGTCTCTGCCGGTATAAATAACGCCGGTAATTTTTACGGCATCGCCGGCACGTAGTTTTTTTACTTCTTCTGGGTTAAAAGGACTTTTTAATTCTACTATCATACTCTTTTCTCCTTATAACGTGCAAGATTTATGCCTTGCAGCATGGCATTGAATATTTATTGCAACTGGTAAACTTGCAATGTGGCAAGGGTGTACGTTAACTTTAACCGCTAGACAAGTAATTCTTCCGCCAAAGCCCATAGGGCCTACGCCACAGTTATTAATAAGTTCTTTTAGTTCTTCTTCTAATTTGCAAGCAATAGGGTCTTCACTTTTATCGTCTATTTCACGCATAAGCGCTTCTTTTGCTAACAGAGCGCACTTTTCAAAGTTGCCACCAATACCTACGCCAACTATAATGGGTGGGCAAGGTTTACCACCACCGTTAAACACGGTGTCTACAACCAACTTTTTAACACCTTCAATACCGTCTGCAGGAATTAGCATTTTTACCGTAGACATATTTTCGCTTCCGCCACCTTTAGGCGCAACGTCAATTTTAAAAGTATCGCCAGGAACTAATTTAACGTGTACGATTGCAGGAGTATTGTTTTTTGTGTTAACCCTATCTAATGGGTGGCGCACAACGGATTTTCTTAAATAACCCTCGGTATACGCCATAGCAACGCCTTCGTTAATGGCTTCATAAAGGTCGCCTTCAAAACAAACTTCCGAACCCAATGTAACGTAAACTACTGCAACACCTGTGTCTTGACAAATAGGAAGATGTTTTTCCCTAGCCAAAAAGTCGTTTTCTATAATTTGTTCTAAAACTTGCTTGCCTAGTGGAGATTCTTCTTCTTTAACTGCGTTTTTTAATGCGTTAAGAACGTTTTCAGGAATATTTTCGCAAGCATCAATAAATAAATTTCTAACTTTTTCGGTTACGTCTTTTAAGTTAATAGTTCTCATTTTAACTCCTAAAAAAATACATTTTTGGCAAAAAATTTAACACCTTAATAAATAATAACACAAAAATAAAAATTTTACAAGAATTTATAATGAAAGACGTATAAAAATTAAATATTTATAAATGCTTTTTGTTAACTTATTGCAATTTTGCAAAAAAAATGGTAATATTAACTTAACAAAAATTAAAATTGGTATAAAATCGGTATAAATTTATTTTAAAAGTTGTTTCAAAATACAAAAGTTATGCAACTTGTTTAACAATTTTAATATAAAAACACGCACATTTTTAACAAAAACGCACCGAAATGCATGAAATTGAACGTTTTTTACAATACTTTCACAAGGACTTTGAACTCCTAAGGGCTAGTTGTGGGTTCGATTCCCGCAGGGACTACCATAAAAGAGAGACTGTTTGTGACAGTCTCTTTTTTTTAGTATTTACTTAGTTAAGTAAGAGAACCCACGGGTTCGTGTGGTGTGTGAGGTGTTGTTTGTGGCGACTAACTTTAATATCAGTCAACACGCGGTTGTGAGGCGTTTACGCATAATTTTATAATAAAACTTATTTGAAGTTATAAAAAACTTCACGGCACGCACAAAAAACGATTTTTTATTTGCAAAGGGCAATCGGGTTAAAAGCCAAAACACTTGATTTTTTTTAATTACTAGTTATAATTATATGGTAAAACCACTCAACTTTTAGTTCTAGTTGTTAAAACTCAACCAACAGTTCGTTTTCTTTTTTAAAATAATTGCTATAATAATAGCGAAGGAGGTAGTTATGGACCAAATTAAAATAGGAAAATTTATTGCAACGCGCAGAAAAGAGCAAAATTTAACGCAATCGCAACTAGCAGAAAAATTAAGCGTTACCGACAGGTCCGTATCTAAATGGGAAACGGGAAGGTCTATGCCCGATACGTCCATAATGCTAGAACTTTGCGAAATTTTGAAAATAGGCGTTGACGAACTATTAAGTGGAGAGGTTATAAATATGGAAGACAATAACAAACAAAAAAACGAAGAAATGTTATTTGAATTAGCAAAAGAAATAGAACGAAAAAACAAAACTATTTGGAAGGCTATGTGGATAATACTTTCGGTTGCTATCGTAGGGCTTCTTTTAACGCTAGCAATCGCCAAATTTTTAATACCCGAAGGCACGTGGCAAGTTGTAATGATTTTGGGCGCGGCCATATTATTCTTGCCCGCTGGTTTTTACGCATTAAAGTTAGAAGTAAGCGTAGGCGCATATAAGTGTAAAAATTGTGGCAACGAAATAGTGCCAACTTATATGCAAGCGCTTAACGCACTACATCGTGGCACAACTCGTTACTTAAAATGCCCAAAGTGCGGAAAAAGAACTTGGTGCAAAAAAGTTATTAACGAATAAACTAAAAAATTACTTAAAAAAAACCTTGCAAAACTAAACCTTGCAAGGTTTTTATATTGCGTTTTTAATTTTAAAAAACAAATTCAAAAATCTAAAAAAGAGTTTGAAAAAGCCAAACTAAAACTGTTAAAAGTTAATGGTTTCGCTTTATTTATGCAATTTTTTTTGATATAATTTATATATGAAACAGTTTACTTTTACGGTAGAAAACAAGTTTAATAACTACAAAATTTGCGACTTTTTATTTTCGCAAGGCGTTTCGCAAGAAATTTTAAAAAAGGTAAAATTTGGCGGAATTTTTGTAAACGAAACTAAAATTTTTAGCGTTAACGAAGTTGTTAGTGGTGGCGATAAAGTAAAAATAGTTTTACCTAGCGACGTGCAAAACAAGTTCATAATTCCCGTAAAAAGTCCACTAAAAATAGTTTATGAAGACGAATATTTTATAGCCGTAAAAAAAGAAGCGCATATAATAACACACTCGTCGCGCTATAATAAAACGCCGTCGCTAGAACAAGCCGTTTGCGGTTACTTTTTGCCAAACCCCTTCACTTTTAGGGCGGTAAATAGGCTAGATAAAGATACGAGTGGAATAGTTTTAATTGCAAAAGACGAATTTACCGCAAGTAAACTATCTTCGCTTATAAAAAGCGGAGAGGTTAAAAAAGAGTATTTTGCCGTTGTTGAAAATAAGCCGGCAAGTAATCACTTTATAATAGAACAGCGCATTAAAAAAGAAAGCCCAAATTCTATAAGGCGAATTATAAGTCAAGATGGACAGTACGCTAAAACCGAATTTGAATATATAAAACCCTTTGCAAACGGCACTCATTTGCTAAAAGCAATTTTGCATACGGGGCGCACGCACCAAATAAGAGTTCACCTTAAAAGCGTTAATTTACCGCTTTATGGCGACGCGCTTTACGGCAACGAAAAAGGCGAAAACACCTATATTTTGCACGCATATAAAATGGCTTTTATTCACCCGTTTACAAACAAAAAAATAGAACTAATCGCAAATCTAGAAATATAAAAACGCACCTATATCCACTTTATAGGTGCGTTTTTGTTTAATCTTCAATAAGTTTAATGAAGGCGTTTAAACTTTGAATAAAGTCTTCAATACCATTTTGCTTTAACTCTAAAAAAATAGGCGCGTGGTTTATCATATTAGTTTCCCAAGCATAGAAAAACGATGCGTAAGAAATCAAAGGTCCAAACCAATTTGTTATAGGCGTGTGATTTTTTAAACCGTTTTCTCTTTTTATAACTTGGTGTATATGACATGCAACGATAGAATTACCAACGCTTTTAAACCACTTACTTCTAGTGTAAAGGCTAGTATACTTGCCGTTGTTTTGCGCGTGGCCAACGTCTAAAAGAGTGCCAACGCGCTTTTTGTTTAATGCGTTATTTATGGCGTCAACCCACAAATTTATTTCACTTGGTATATATCCAAACCCCAAGTCTTCTTCGCTTAAATCAACTTCTTTTTTTGAAGTGTGGATATTTTCAATGCCTATCTTAACGCTATCGTCAACGCTATTGCACGCTAAAAGGTAAAGGTCTAAAAACTCATTAAAAATTCTAGCGTCGTTTAAAATTATGCCCTTTTTAATTCTTGGTGGGTGAATAGTTAAGTTGTTTACCTTTAAGTGATTAGCAAGCGCCAAAGCGTTTTTAAAATCGTTAATTCCAAGAATATTGCCGTCGTCGTATTTTAAGTTTGGCATATGAAGTGAAAGATAGCCGTTGGTTGACTTTTTCCACTTGTCAATTAAAGATAAAAAGGTTTCGTCGTTAAAATAATCTTTTTTAGAATACCTAATTTCAATAAACTTAACGTCGTTATCAATAGCGCCTTGAATATCAACGTAGTCGTTAACGCAAGAAAGCCCCAAATAGTTTTTTATATCCAAAAGCGTTTGCTTGCTAGTTTTAAATAAAACTTCTTCATAGGTTATGCCGTCGTTGTTTATATTAAAATAATAAATGCAAGGGTAGTCGCCTATCGATTTGTCAGGGTCAAGCGCGCGAAGACCTAAAACGTGGCTTTCGCCGATATAATAATCTTCTTTTTTGTGAGAGTGCGCGTGTATAAGCGTAAGTTTTTTGCCGTTTAATAGGTCGTTTATATATTCGCCGTCACTTTTTAAAGCGTTTACGCTATGGTGTAGAATAATTATATCTTCGTCTTTACAAGTTGAAAGTAACTCTTTATCGCCTTCCGTTATTTTGCCGTAAGGCGTGTTGATTAAATAAATAGTGCGGTTAAAAACCTTAATAGTGGTACTTTTAACTTCTTGTAAGAAATAACTAGCAGTCGCTTTATCTCTAACTTCGGCATTGCCTAAAATTAAGTAGTTGTTTTTTAAAAAACTTGACGCGTCTAGATAATTTTTTAAACTTTCAATTTCGCCGTAAGAAACGATATCGCCAAGAAAAACTGCGTTTTCAACGCCGTCTTTTTCCATTTTAGATAAAGCCATTTTTAAATAGGCATACTGTGGCGAAGTTATATCGCTTGGCAAGTGAGAGTCGCAAAGAAAAGCAAATTTCATCTTATTCTTCCCCCAAGTCTACAACCATTTCGTCTTCACAAATAACGGCGGAATTGCCAAAAAGTTCTTCAACCTTTTTCTTTGCGCCAGAAACGTCGTTTATAATTGCGCGTCCGCAATGAGTAATAAACACTTTGCCGATATTTTTTGATTGCTTATAATTGTGTATCCACTCGATTTTTTGATGCCCCGTTTCAATAATTAAAGCGTCACAATAATCGCCGACGGCTTCGTCAACGTCGCTAAACTTATTCGTTCCTATATCGCCCGAATAAACGACCTTTTTACCGTCGCCTTCAATTAAAAACGAAAACGAAAGCCAAGGGTCGACGTTATCCGCTTTTTGTAAGTGATGATTATGAAACGCCGTTACCTTTAAAGTGCCGTCGTCAAACAAAACGCCGTCGGTTATTAAACGTGGGTTGATATCGTAACTAGTTTTAAAATCGCCTTCGGTATTTTTTAAAATTTTCATAACGCCGTCAAACGTTTCAAGGTTGGGGATAAATACTTCAAGGTCGTTAGACTTTAAAGGCAAGTTATAGTATATAGACAACTTGCGAATATTCCAAAGAAGATTAGCAAGTCCGCCAACGTGGTCCATATGCGTGTGTGAAATTATAATTTTGCTTGTTGCAAGAAGGTTTATTCCCATAAGGTGCGCCGTATAAGAACAACTTTCGCCCGCGTCGAAAAAATAAATTTTTTTATCTACTTCAACAACGAAAGAAGAATGATGCCTACCTTTAATGGGTTCAGTTCCCGCAAGAGTGCCTAAAAAATAGATTTTCATTTTTATCCTCTCAAAATTTTGTAAGAAACATTATACAATAATTATAAGTAAAAATCAATAGACAAGCCAAAAAAATTGCAAAAGACAACGGCAAAATTATTAGTAAAAAAATCTAAACGGCAAAAAACAAGTGATAAAACGCGCCGTAAATTTTAAAGTTTTTAAAACTGATTAAGCAAACTTATATATAAATATATAAAAATGTTAAAAAGTGGGGTTAATTTTATTGTAAAACAAAAATTATTGTGCTAAAATAGATTAAGAAAATTATTATTTTATCATATAAAGGAGTAATATATATGGCAAATGGCGTTTTAATGCCAAAACAAGGCATAACTGTTGAAAGTTGTATTTTAACAAAATGGAACGTAAAAGTAGGCGACACTGTTAAAAAAGGCGACGTTTTATTCTCTTATGAAACAGACAAGTCGGCTTTTGACCAAGAATCTGAATTTGACGGCGAAGTTTTAGCAGTCTTTTGTGAAGAAGGCGACGAAGTTCCCGTTTTAACAAACGTTTGCGTAATCGGCGCTAAGGGCGAAGATTATTCTGCGCTTGCACCAAGCGGAGCAAGTGAGCCTGCAAAAGAAGAAGCAAAGAAAGAAGAAGCCGTTGAAGTTAAGGCAAGCGAAGTTGCGCCTACTCAAACTGCTACAAACGAAGACGGAAGAATTTTCGCTTCACCAAGGGCTAAAAATTTAGCAAACAAACTCGGCGTTAATTTAGAAGACGCCGTACCAACAGGTCCTAACGGAAGAATTGTTGAAAGCGACGTAAGAAAAGCAAGCGTTAACCCTGTAACTAAAACTGCGGGACAAGCCGTTGCTACTAAAACTTACACTATTGAAGACTTCAAGGCGTTTAAAGACGAAAAAATGCCTAATATTAGAAAGGTTATTGCAAAGAGTATGCTTAACAGTTTGTCTTCAATGGCGCAACTTACTATGACTCTTTCTTTTGACTGCACGAATATTTTAGAATTTAGAAAATTCTTAAAGGCAAATCAAGAAAAACTCAACCTTCCATCAATTACGTTTAACCATATAATTATTTATGCGGTTTCAAGGGTGTTAAAAAATCACAAAGACCTTAACGCAAACTTAATTAACGGCGACACTATGAGATATTTTGACCACGTAAATATGGGTATTGCAACTGATACGCCAAGAGGCTTATTAGTTCCAACGCTTTTCGGTGCGGACACGTTAAGTTTATCTGAAATTGCTAAACAAAGCAAAAAACTTTCTAACGACGCTATCGCAGGTGGTATCAACCCAGAACTTTTATCGGGCGCTTCGTTCACTATTTCTAACGTAGGTACTATGGGCATTGAAAGTTTTACGCCTGTTATCAACCCACCACAAACGGGTATTTTAGGTGTAAACGCGCTTGAAACAAGAGTTAAACTTGGTAAAAACGACGAAGTTATACCATACACGGCAATGGGCTTGTCTTTAACGTTTGACCACAGGGCGTTAGACGGCGCGCCAGCAGGCAGATTCTTAAAAGAACTTAAAGAATATTTAGAAAATTTCACTTTCAACTTACTTGCAGAAGGTAATATATAAGGAGCATAAAAATGGATATTTTTGATTTAGTTGTAATCGGTGGCGGTCCAGGTGGATATCTTGCTGCTGAAAGAGCGGGCCACGCAGGTCTTAAAACGTTAGTCGTTGAAAAGCGTGAATTTGGTGGCGTATGCCTTAACGAAGGTTGCGTTCCAAGTAAAACGTTTTTAAATTCGGCAAAAGTTTTAGATTATGCTAACCATGCAGAAAACTACGGCGTGAAGGTTGAAGGAAAAACTTCCGTTGACCAAAAGTTCGTTGTAGAAAGAAAGAACGGCGTTGTTAAAATGTTAGTTTCGGGCGTTAAGGCGCAACTTAAACGCAACAAAGTTAAAATGATAAGCGCAGAGGCTTTCATTGAAGGCAAAAACGAAGAAGGCTTTATCATTAAAGCAGGCGAAGAAAAAGTGATTGCTAAAAGGCTTATTGTTGCAACGGGTTCTATGCCTGTCGTTCCACCTATTCAAGGTTTAAAAGAAAACGTTGAATCGGGTTTAGTAATGACTAACAGAGAAATTTTGGATTTAGACTATATTCCAAAAACTCTTACGATTATCGGCGGTGGCGTTATCGGTCTTGAAATGGCAAGTTACTTTTCGTCTGTGGGCTGTCAAGTTCAAGTAGTAGAAATGCTTGATAAAATTGCAGGCCCAACGGAAAAAGAAATTTCAACTATTTTACAAAAATCGCTTGAAAAGAAAGGCGTTATCTTCAATTTAGGCGCAAAAGTAGTTGCTATTGAAAGCGACGGCGTAGTTTACGAAAAAGACGGCAAGACTGAAAAAATCGTTAGCGAAAAGATTTTACTTTCAATCGGTAGGCGTGCCGTTACTCAAGGCTTTGGTTTAGAAAACATCAACGTAAACCTTGAAAGAGGCGCAATCGTAACTGACGAACAAATGAGAACTAACGTAGCAAACGTTTATGCGGTTGGTGACGTTAACGGTAAAATAATGCTTGCTCACACGGCATATAGAGAAGCCGAAGTTGCAGTAAACACTATTTTAGGTAAAAAAGACGCTATGCGTTATAACGTTATTCCATCGGTTATTTATACTAACCCAGAAGTTGGTAGCGTTGGCGAAACTGAAGAAAGCGCAAAAGCAAAGGGTATTGATTGCAAGTGCGTAAACATACCACTTACTTATTCGGGCAGATACGTTGCTGAAAATAGCGACTTAAACGGCATTTGCAAACTTGTTGTTAACAACAAGACGAATACGTTAATCGGCGCTCACATAATCGGTTCATATGCAGGCGAATATATCGTTACGGTTTCTGCTATGATAGATTTAGAAGTAGACATCGAAAATATTAAAAAGTTGGTATTCCCACACCCAACGGTGTGCGAAATTATCCGCGAAGCAATATTTCAAATATAATTAAAGGAGAAATTTTATGCCAAAGAGTCAATTTATAGACCCTAATTTTATTAGGGCAAGTGGTAAAATATCTTTTGAAGATATCCCTGTAAACACTTACAACAAAACTATTTTAGACGAAAAAGCAAATTTTACAAATGATGAATTTGTAAACATCTTTAACGATATCGCCGTACTTCGTGAATTTGAAAGTATGATTCAAGATATCAAAGTTAAAGGCGAATATCAAGGCTTTAAGCACTCATATCCAGGCCCAGCGCACCTTTCAATAGGTCAAGAAGCCGCTGCCGTTGGTCAAGCATACATTTTAGACCTTGACGATATGACTTTCGGTTCACAGGGTAGCCACAGCGAAGTTTTAGCAAGGGGTCTTGCATCAATCCGTAAACTTCCTGACGATAAGTTATATCAAATAATGAAAGACTTTATGGGTGGCGAAACTCTTGCCCCTGTTGAAGCATTAAACAAAACGGGTAACGTAAAAGACCTTGCCGTTGACTTCTTATTATACGGCTTTATGAGTGAAATATTTGCAAGAAAGACCGGTTTCCATAGAGGTATGGGCGGTTCAATGCACGTATTCTTCTTGCCATTTGGTATTTATCCAAACAACGCTATCGTTGGTGGCGCTGCACCTGTTGCGCTTGGCGCTGCTTTATATAAAAAGAACAACGATAAGCCAGGTATAGTAATTAGTAACCTTGGTGACGGTTCGGTTGGTTGTGGCGTAGTTTACGAATCAATGAACTTTGCGTCTATGGACCAAATTAAACAACTTTGGGAAAAGAAAGGCGGTCTTCCTATTCTCTTTAACTTCTTCAACAACGGTTACGGCATGGGCGGTCAAACTAGGGGCGAAACTATGGCGTACGACTTCCTTGCTCGTCTTGGCGCAGGTATTTCTCCAACTCAACTTCACGCTGAAAGAGTTGACGGTTTCAACCCACTTGCAGTTATCGAAGCAATGAAGAGAAAGAAAGAATTACTCTTAAAGGGCGAAGGTCCTTGCTTAATGGACGTTGTAACGTATCGTTACGGCGGTCACTCTCCATCAGACTCTATGAGTTACCGTACTCAAGAAGAAATTGCCGCTTGGCGTGAATACGACCCAATCGTTGCATACAGAAAGTCACTTGTTGATGCAAAGATTGAAAAAGACGGCAAATTTGACGAAATCTTATCTTCTATTAGCGAAAGAATGCTTAAACTTTGCAAACTTGCTGCTGACCCTGAAAAATCTCCATATCTTGATTTCAAGACTGACCCTTACTACGTTGAAAACTTAATGTTCTCTAACGGCAAGGTTGAAACTATGGAAGAAAGACCTGTTGAAGTTGGTAAAGACGTTAAGATTACTATGGAAGAAAACCCAAGAGTTAAACAAATCGCAGGCAAACTTCGTTATGCGTTTGACGAAAAGGGTGCGCAAGTTTCTAACCTTAAAAGATACAATATCCGCGACGGCTTATTTGAAGCAATCGTAGACAGATACTATAAAGACCCAACGTTAACTTCTTATGGTGAAGACGTTCGTGACTGGGGCGGTGCGTTTGCCGTATACAAAGGGCTTACGGAAGCATTACCATATCACAGATTATTCAACTCGCCAATTTCCGAAGCGGCTATCGTTTCAAGTGCAGTAGGTTACGGCCTTTGCGGTGGTAGAGTTATCGTTGAACTTATGTATGCTGACTTTATGGGTAGAGCCGGCGACGAAATCTTCAACCAACTTGCAAAGTGGCAAGCAATGAGTTCAGGTATTTTAAAAATGCCTGTTGTACTCCGCGTTTCAGTTGGTTCTAAATACGGCGCTCAACACTCACAAGACTGGGTTGCTCTTCCTGCACACGTTCCAGGGCTTAAAGTTTGCTTCCCTGCAACTCCATACGACGCTAAGGGTTTAATGAACGCTGCGCTTAACGGCACTGACCCTGTAATCTTCTTTGAAAGCCAAAGAATTTACGACAAAGGCGAAGAATTTAGAAAAGAAGGCGTTCCAGAAGGATACTATGAAATCCCACTTGGCGAACCTGATATTAAGCGCGTAGGTAGCGATATTACTATCTTAACTATCGGCGCAACTTTATATAAGGCTATGGACGCTGCTAAAATCCTTTCTGAAAAATACGGCATTGAAGCGGAAGTTATCGACGCAAGAAGTATCGTTCCATTCAACTACGAAAAAGTTGTTGAATCGGTTAAGAAGACGGGTAGAATTATCCTTGCTTCCGACGCTTGCGCTAGGGGTTCTATCTTAAACGATATGGCTACTAACATTACTCAACTTTGCTTCGACTATTTAGACGCACCACCAGTTGTATGCGGTGCTAAAAACTGGATTACACCTCCATTTGAATTTGACGCTGAGTTCTTCCCACAAGCAAACTGGATTATCGATTATATCAACGATAAAATTCTTCCACTTAAAGGACACGTTAGCACGACTAACACTTCTGACGCAGAACTTTTAAGAAAATCTAAAAAAGGTGTATAAGACGATTGAGGGAAGTTTTTAAAACTTCCCTTTTTTGCTACTATTTGCTAATATGAATAATTTTAAGTTTATATCTTCAAACGTAACACAGCCATACTTTAATATTGCATCGGAAGAGTATTTATTAAAGCATACGAACGGTTACTATATTTATATATGGATAAACGAACCAGCGGTTATCGTTGGCAACAACCAAAACGTATTGCTTGAAGTAAACGTTTCTTCGGCAAACAAAAAGGGCGTTAAAATCGTTAGGCGTCTTACGGGTGGCGGTGCGGTGTATCACGACTTAAACAACGTTTGCTACACGATAATTGCGCCGTATAATAATTTGGATAACGGATATCAAAAGTTTACAAAACCTATTATAGATTATCTAAACACCCTTGGCGTAAACGCGGTTTTTTCGGGGCGTAACGACGTTGTCGTTGACGGTAAAAAAATTTCGGGTAACGCGCAAGTTATATATAAAGACAGAATTATGCACCACGGCACTATTTTGTTCGATACGGATTTGGACGTGTTGTCGCAAGTTTTAATTCAAAATAAAATCAAAATAGAAACCAAGGGCATAAAAAGCACAAGGGCAAGGGTTACTAATATTAAAGAGCATCTAAAAACGAATATAGATTGTAAAACTTTTTACGACGGGCTTTGTAACTATTTTAAAAAAGATATGCCCGAATACGCGTTTACTAGCGAAGATATCGAAAAAATAAACCAACTTGTTATAGATAAATATTCTACTTACGAGTGGAATATAGGCGAGTCGCCAAAAGGCAAAAATAGAATAGATATAAAATGCGATTTTGGTATAATAAACCTAACTTTTGACCTTGTTGACGGTATGGTTTATAACGCGGAAATTTTTGGGGACTTTTTTGCAAGCGACACGCTAAAATTTATTAGCGACAAGTTAAACGGCAAAAGGTTTTTAAAACAAGACTTTTTAGTTGCGTTTAGCGGAATAGAAAATGCAATAATGGGTGCGACAAGTAAAGAAATAGTAGACAAAATTTTTGAATAACGAAAAGGCTGTTTAAAAGCAAAACTTTTAAACAGCCTTTAATTTTTATAGTTTTTATTATTTAGTTTTATTTCCTATATTTTACAAAAAAATAAACCCTTGCGCCTTACAAGGGTTTATAGTTTTTAAATTACTTTTTATCGCAATTAAGCCTTTCGCCAACAGCCCCACCTGGATGAATTAAAGCGAATTGTTCGTTTTTATAATCCGTTTCTTCAATAAGAGCCGTTTGTAACGCGTGGAAAATTACGGCAAGTGAAGTTGAAGAAGTCGTGCCTTGCGAATTGTATTTGTCGGTTTCGCGGTTAACGTATTGTTTTAAAACTACGTCTGCGTCTTTTGCAAGTGGCGAGTCTAAATTTTCGGTAACCGTAATAATCTTAACGCCTTTTTGTTTGCAAATGTCAAGTATAGGTAAAAGTTCTTTCGTCTTACCACCCCTTGATGCAAAAAGCATAACGTCGCCTTCTTTTAAAAAGCCCGTGCCACCATGTACCGCTTCGGCAGGCGAAATAAACTTTGCGCTTAATTCTATGCAACACATAAGGTGCGCAAAGTGTTGGCAAATAATACCGCTGTGGCCACAACCCGATGCGCCTATTCTTGGCGCGGTTTTTAAAAGTTCAACCGCCTTTGAAAATTCCGCTTCGTTAAAGTAGTTAGCCATTTCGCTAATACATTCCGCTTCAATTTTATAAACGTTTTTAACTTGATTGATAGTAGTTTCTTTCATTTTACACCTTATAAAAATTTTTGGGCAAATGCCTTTGCCCAAAAATCACTAATTTATCTTTTCCATTGTAAGTCGTAGTGAACGTCGTAACCCTTTTCTTCTGGCGTATATTTACGAACGGTAGTGTCAACAACTTTGCCGTCGTTATATTTTCTATCGTTGATTTTTTCTTGAGTTGTACCCATAACCGTTACGTTAAGTTGGCGATGACGTGCGCGAACTTGGTCCCAGTCAATAAAGTAAACGTGAGCGAATTCGCCACCGTCTAACACGCCGTCTTTAATAGTCATAGTTTCGCTTCTGCCAAAGAATACAGAGCGAAGGTGTCCGTCCGTGTTAAGAGAAGTGCGGTCGCCTGGTTCGTTTACGTATCTGCCAAATTGAGCGTGGATAGGACCTGGGTGCATATATTCGTTAGTTTCAGAATAATCTGGAATAAATTTTTGCATAATCTTTAACAAATCGTGTTGAAGATATTCTAAATCGTATTTATCCATATCATGTGAGCATTCTTGAACCATAACCGAACAAGTGGTGTGGTGAGAAGCAATAGTTACCGTGCCGTTTTTAATGCCGGAAGCTTCAACGATGTGTAAAACGTCGCTCGTTACGTCGTGAAAAGTTGGCCTCCAACCCTTTGATTGTAATTCAATTTCTTTTTGAAAAACTTTAAATTCCATAATTATTCTCCTATAAATAATTTATTTATTTTTTATTTTTAATTTTATTTATGAGTTTCGTCATAAGCGCGTCTAACGGCGGCAATCATTTCTTCTGCAAGTTTTAAAGGATTTTCCGCTTTTGCTATTGCGCTTGAACAACCCGATGCAGGCGAGCCTGCCTTAACGATATTGTAACAATCTTCGCCCTTGCTAATGCCTGCCGATGGGAAAGGCTTAATTTCGGGGTTGATTTCTTTAATAGAACGGATAACTTCGTCAACGTATTCTCTATCCGCAGGTCTACCCGTACCGATAAGTTCAGTTGGTTCGGCAACTAAAATGTTTGGGCCAAGTTTTGCAATTTGCCTAACTTCTTCAACGCTGTCGGCGCAAACCATAGTGGCAAGGCCAACTTCGTCGGCACGCTTAATTGCAACTTCAATTTCTTCAATAGTAAGTTTGTGTTCGGCGTGGTTGAGCATAACGCCTACCGCCCCCGCATTTTTAACGGCTTCTGGTAAAGTTCTGCCCATGCCTTTGCCGATAGGCAAACTGTCCATATGTTGAGAGTAAACGTGAATTCTTTTAGTGTTGTCCGCAATGTTTTTAATTTCCGTATCGGGAACGTCTAAAATAACGTCAACGTCGTATTTTTCACTAAGTTCGTCAAGACCTTTTGCTATGTTTAAAAGCACGTCGCCATACATATAGCATTTTGGTCCGTATTCAAAAAATGGTTCTTTAATTTTATAGTTTTTATACATAAATTCCTCTTTAATTTAGTTATATTATATACAAATAAAGTATACAACAACAGTAGTCGTAATGTCAACAAGTAAAGTTAAATATTTTAAAAATCCCTCACATAGTGAGGGATAATCAATTATTTTTTAAGAGTTTGTAAATAATCACCCATTTCGTACATAGCGTTTTTAAGTTGGTTAACTTCAGGAAGCATAACAATTCTAAAATGGTCGTTAGTATTCCAACCGAAACCGCTACCTGCAACGATAAGAATTTTTTTAGCCTCTAACAAGCCGTAAGCAAATTCCTTGTCGCTAGTAACGTTATAACGCTTCGTATCAATTTTAGGGAAGCAGTAGAACGCGCCTTGCGTCTTAACGCAAGAAAGACCGTCAATTTCTTTAATAGCGTCCATAACAACTTGGCGTTGTTCGTAAATTCTTCCGCCTGGCGAAATCATTTGTTTAGTGTATTCCGTATCTTTTAACGCCGTTGGTATAATAAGTTGCATTGCCGCGTTAGAGCAAAGTCTAACCGATGCAAGCGTAACGAACGCTTTTCTTAATTCGGCGCGAAGTTCAGTTTCGCCACTTAAAACAGCCCAACCACATCTAAAACCGCATAAGCAATGAGATTTAGAAAGACCGTTAAACGTAACAACCGTAAGGTCTGGGGCAATTTTAGCAAATGAAGTGTGTGGCAAGTTATCTAAAACTAATCTATCGTAAATTTCGTCTGAAAAAACAACAAGGTTGTGTTCGCGCGCAATTTTTGCAATGCCTTCAAGTATGCTGTCTGGATAAAGAGCGCCGGTTGGGTTGTTAGGGTTAATAACTACGATTGCCTTTGTTTTAGAAGTTATTTTGTTTCTAATGTCTTGTAAATCGGGGTTCCAATCGGACTCTTCGTCACAAGTATATAAAACGGGCTTACCGCCTACTTGATATACCGAATTCGTCCAAAGAGAATAGCAAGGGCTAGGAATAAGCACTTCTTCGCCTTCGTTAACAAGGGCGGTAACAGCCATACTAGCGGCTTCGCTAACGCCGTTGCAAATGAACACGTCGTCAGTTGTGATATTTTGAATACCTTTCGTCTTTTCGTATTCGCAAATAGCCTCTAACGCAGGCATCATACCCCTAATACCGCAATAGCCTAAACTTTTATCAATGTTTTCTATAAGATAGTTTTTAACGCTTTCTGGCATTTTAAAGCCGAAAGCGGCAGGGTTACCCGTGTTTAATTTTAAAACTTTTTGACCTTCTTTTTCCATTTCAAGCGCTTTGAAAAATACGGGGCCTCTAATATCGGAGTGTATGTTTGAAATTCTTTGAGCAACGTTGTTTTCTATCATAAAAATAGTCTCCTATAAAAACTTAATTAGTTGTAAATGTCAGATAATTTTCTGTCGTAGTATACGTTTTCGATAGCCGTTGCAAATATTTTGGCAACTGAAACGATTTCAATTTTATCAATCCTTTTTTCTTCTGGAAGGTTAATAGTGTCTAAAACAACGAGTTTGGTAATAGGCGCTTTTTTAATTCTTTCAATAGCAGGGCCAGAGAATACTGCGTGCGTACAGCAAGCGTAAACTTCTTTCGCGCCGTTTTTAGCAAGCGCTTCCGCGCCTTGACAAATAGTGCCCGCCGTATCAATCATATCGTCAATCATAAGGCATTTTTTACCCTTAATGTCCCCTATGATATTCATAACTTCAAGTTGGTTAGCCTTTGGCCTACGCTTGTCGATAATAGCCATATTGCAACCGATTTTTGCAGCGACGTTTCTTGCCCTAGTAACAGAACCAACGTCAGGCGAAACTACTACGAAATCGTCGTCAACTTTATCCATAAAATATTTATAAAGAAGTGGTCCGCCAACAAGGTGGTCAACCGGAATATCAAAGAAACCTTGAATTTGAAGTGCGTGAAGGTCCATTGTTAAAATTCTATCCGCACCCGCAGATTGAATAAGGTTTGCAACAAGTCTTGCGGTAATAGGGTCTCTTGGGCGTGCCTTTCTATCTTGCCTTGCGTATCCAAAATAAGGCATAACTGCCGTTATTCTTCCTGCTGAAGCTCTTTTTGCAGCGTCAATCATAACTAAAAGTTCCATCAAGTTGTCGTTAACAGGTTGTGAAGTAGATTGAATAATGAAAACGTCTCTACCCCTTACGGTTTCGCCAATGTGTACGCTAATTTCGCCGTCGCTAAACGTACCACACTCAACGATACTTAAATTCATACCAAGTTCTTTTGCGATTGCTTCCGCAAGTGGCTTGTTAGAATTTCCGCAAAAAAGTTTAATCTCTGTTCCGTGTGTTATCATAACCCCTCCAAAATGTAAGTTATTATTGTAATACTACAATTATATATAAATAAGCAAAAATAGTCAACGTATTTCAACGCGCGTGGACTTATTTTCTTTTACTTTTAAAAAAGTTTTTTAATAGGCAAGAACACTCGTCGTGCAATATTCCGCCTTCTACTTGCGCGGTATGGTTTAAACCGCTAGAAAACAGTATTTGATAGTTAGATAATATCGCGCCACTCTTTTTTTCGTACGCGCCAAAATACAACCTTTCAACGCGCGCGTTTGCTATTGCACCCGCACACATAGGGCAAGGTTCAAGCGTTACGTACATTTCCGTGCCGTCTAAACGCCAATCGCCAAGTTTTTTGCACGCTTTTTCTATCGCTAAAATTTCCGCGTGGGCGGTTGCCGACTTTTTAGTGTTGCGCTTATTGTAGGCACGCGCTAAAACGACTCCGTCTTTAACGATTACCGCGCCGATAGGCACTTCACCCATTAAAAGCGCTTTGTTTGCCTCTTTTAAAGCAAGGCGCATAAATTTATTTTTTTCGTTCATTTATGATACCTCGTGTCCGCATTTATGTTAAACGCGCGGTAAATTTGTTCAACAAGCATCACTCTAAATAAGGTGTGCGGAAAGGTCGCGTCCGAAAAAGACATTTTTTCGTTAGCCACCGCTTTAACTTTGTCGCTAACGCCGTAAGAACCGCCTATAATAAAGCAAATTTCTTCGCCCTTATCTTTTTGAGTTTTAATAAAATTCGCCAAACTTTTAGAAGACTGTTTTTTGCCCTCTATCGCCATAACCACGCTATAGCCTTTTATTTCTTTTAAAATGCTTTCACCTTCGCGCTTTAAAATTTCTTGAATTTCGCTTTCGTTAGGCTCTTTTAAAAAATTTTCTTCTTTAACTTCGCAAATAGAAAATTCACAAAATCTTGAAAGGCGTTTAGAGTATTCTAAAATAGCGTCCGTATAATATTTTTCCTTAACCTTGCCAACGGCAATAATTTTAACTTTAAACATTACGCCACCAAACTGCTTATCCAAACCACAACGCACGCAGTTATGCCCGTTACGGCATAAATCAAGAATTTTTTGCCACTTTCTTTATTTGCCGTGCGCGATAGTTTATTGCCCTTTTTAAAAAGAAGTATCACTCCTACAAAATAGCAAACAAGCCCTAAAACAGTTAAAATTATTTGAACGGTAGGTCCGTAACTAATATTAAAAAAGTATTCGTTTAAAACTATAAATAAATTGTTAAAAAGGTGTGCAAAAAAGGTTAAGTGCCAATCGCCACCCTTTACGATTATATATGAAAAAGACGCGCCCACAATAAATTGATAAATCGTTTGTTGCGGACTCATATGAAACAGCGAAAACAAAACACCGCCAACTATAACGGCAAACACGTCGCCAACTTCTTGTAGACCCGTAGTGATTATTTTACGCATTAAAATTTCTTCGGTTAAAGGCGGTATAATTGCTATACAAACAACGCTTAAAATTACGTTCAAAATAGAATAGGGCGGAAGTTTTATAGGGTTAAGTTCAAAGCCTATTTTTGCCAAAAATTCCACAAAAAAGTTGTTTATTTCGCCAAACCCAAACATTGTGCCTATTATAATTAAAACGGTTGAAACGACGTGCAAACCGCCAACCTTTTTAGGTTTTAATAAAAGCAAGCAATTTCTTTTTGTTTTTAAAGAAAGAACGACTAGCGTGCAAGCGGTTGCAAGTGGCGCGCATAAGAAAGATAAAAACGTAATAGCATCGTTATTAAAAGCGTTTAAATTATTATTTTCGCCCGCAAGCGCTACTATTATAAAAGATAAAATAGTAGTGCACAATAAAAAAAAGACTGCCGATATAGTAAATGCGTTGCCTGCATCTACCGCATTAAAGCCGTCTTTTTTATATGCCGTTGTCTTGTTTAAACTACTCATATAATAATTTTACTATATAACCGTAGTTTTTTCAAGTGTTTTTAATAATTTATACGCATAAATTGCGCTTAACTTTTTGCTTAAAGGTTTAGGTGTTAGCGTCCACGCACCTTTTACTTAAAGCGGGCGACGAAATCGATTCTTCTCTGTTTAAGCCCAAATAGAACACTGCAAGAGTGTCCGGACCGCTATGAACTGCAATAACGGGGTCAATATAGTTAAACACAAAGCCTTTAACTTTAATTTTTTGCGAAATTAAATTTGCAAGAAGTTTTGCATCGTCTAAACAATCGCCGTGTGAGATAAAAACCGTTTGATCTTCGGGGTTAATTATGGTTTTTGCAATTTTGTCGGCAAGTGTAAAAATAGAACGCTTTCTACCTATAACTTTGCCAAAAGAAACCAGTTTGCCTTGATTGTTAACGTACATAGTTGGCTTAACGTCTACCACCGTGCCAACGGCATAGGTAAACTTGTTAATTCGTCCGCCACGCATTAAATTCGCAAGAGTTTTTACGGTAAAAATGCTATTTACGTCAAGCCTAGTGTTCATAATTCTATCGTACGCATCTTCAATGCTTGCGCCTTCTTGCTTGTAAAGGCAAATAGAGTGCACCATTAAGCCTTGACCAAGCGACGCTAAAAGAGAGTCCGCGCAAAAAATTTTGCGTTCGGGGTATTTTTTTGAAAGTTGATTTTTTGCTTCAACCGCCGAATTATACGTTTGCGATAAACCCGACGAAAACCCTATATATAACACGTCGTATCCATTTTTTAATTCTTTTTCAAAATATTCTATAAAGGTTTCAACGTTGGCGCAAGAAGTTGACAAATCGTCTTTTTGCCTTAAAAACTCATAAAAGGTCTTTGCCGTTTGTTCGTCACCCAAAGTAAACTCATAAACTTCGCCGTTGTTTATATATGATAGCGGTATAACCGTTAAATCAAACTCATTTATTATATCTTGCGTAAGGTCACTAGTACAGTCTGTAAAAATTTTGTAACTCATATAAAGCCCTCCTTCTGCTTTCGCACTTTTAGTATACTATGGTTTTTGTCAAAACGTTGTCTATTTATTCAAAAAACGATTATACTAAAAATTTTGCAAAAATAGAGTTTTAAAAATCAACTCTACTCACAGTAGAGTTGTAAAAAGGGCTAGAAAAAACGCCACAAAAACGTTCTTCTAACCCTTTTTTTGCTTGTATTATATATTGATATAACACTTTTATAAATCGTCTGCGTCTTGAATAGGTTTTTCGTTATCGTCTACGGGCACGCCCGTATAACTACCGTTTATATCAAAACTAGACTTAAACTTCTTTTTGCTTACTTGCAGTTTTTTGATTGACTGCTTGTTTTTTTTGAAGAAGTTTTAGAGTTTTTTGATGAATTTCTATCCTTAATCATAATTACCTCCTATATTATTGTGTTACGCTTTTTTGACTTTATACATAAAGCGACAATTTTTTTAAAGCAAAAATAGTTCTAATTGCCCCAAAAACTTCATAGTCTATAACACGACGAAAAAAGGAGATAGATTATGAGTGACGTTGAATATTGCAAAATGTTAGAAATTCCCGTTCAATCTTGTAACGTTATAGTAAAACCAACAAGGCGTAGAAAAAAAGACGTTGTAAACAAGGTTATTGAAAAGGTAAATTTAGAAGAAAATGCTACGCCAAAAAAAGAAAGGCGCAAATTGTTTTCACACAAACTTGGCGGTGCGCGTAAAAAAGCGGTTAAAAAAGCAAAACCCGTAACTTCTAATAACGAAGTAAAAACAAAAAGATTTGATATCGTTTCCGTTCAAGTGGTTGCAATTTTTGCGCTTATCGTTGGCATTATTTTAACAAACGTGTTTTGGGAAAACAGCGGTATGAACAACCTTCTTAAACAGGTGTTTAGCGAAAAAGAACAAACGAATAGCGCCGTCTATACAAGTTTTACGGCGGTTAGCCCTTCAAAAAGTCAAGACGTGTTGCTTGAAGAAGGCGTTTTAAAGGTTGCGTCGGGCAGTATTTATTCGCCTTGCGAAGGTGAAGTTGACGGTATTGTGGAAACCGACGGCGTATACACTATAACCATAAGGCATAGCGATTCGTTTACTACCGTTATAAACGGCGTTGAACTTTGCTATTTACAAATGGGCGACAAGGTGTATAGCAATATTCCCGTTGGCTATTCTTCAAACGAAATGAGCGTTTGTATGTTTAATAACGACGCAATTTTAACTTCTTTTACGTTAGACGGTAACGACATTGTATGGATAAACTAAAATTTACTATACACCCTTTGTTTTTTATTTTTGGACTGTACTTTGCCTTAACCGGCAAAGTATTTTCTTTTTTAGTTTATACTTTTACCGCCGTAATACACGAAATGGGGCATTTTTTTGCATCGTCTAAACTAGGCTATAAACTTAACCGCATAGTTTTAATGCCATACGGCGCGTTAATTAGTGGCGATATAGACGATATTTCTTATAAAGACGAAGCGCTTATCGCTCTGGCAGGACCTTTAACCAACGTTTTGACGGCGCTACTTTTCGTGGCGCTGTGGTGGTTGTTTCCAAGCGTGTATCCGTATACTGATTCGGCGGTTTTAGCGTGCGTATCTATTGCGGTTGTAAACTTACTGCCTTGTCACCCACTTGACGGCGGTAGATTTTTAAAAGCAACGCTTTCACTTGCTTTTAGCAAAAAAGTTGCAAATATAATAACAAGAGTTTTAGGCGTTATCGTCGGCTTATTAGTGCTTGCATTATTTATAATTTCTTGCTTTAATAAGGTAAACTTTACAATATTGTTTTTTTCACTTTTTATTCTTGTAGGCGCTATTAGTAAAAGCAAGCAAAACGTATACGTAAAAGTCTTTTCTATATATATAGATACTGTAAAAAAGCCGACGCCTATTTGCGAATATATTTTGCCAAGCAACGCAACCGTCAAAACGCTATATCAAATTATGCAAAACGGCAAACGGTATAAGTTTTATTTGCAATTATCCGACGGCACGCTTTCACGCGCAATTGAAGGGAAGGTATTAAACGACTTGCTTACCACCCACAGCCCGTACGACTTGCTGGTAGACGCAATTTAAAAGCCGTTCATTTATGAGTTATATTTTTAGCCTTGTGGCTAAAAGTTATATGCAAAACGAGTTTTGCGTTATATTTGCAAACTGTGTTTGCAAGTTATATTAAATAAATCTATAACTTGCCGTTAGGCAAATTTAACTGCGTTAGCAATAT
>JAZRSX010000022.1:0-4180 GCA_045651725.1 Christensenellaceae bacterium | reverse complement strand
ATTCCCGCCCCTTTACTTGTAAATATAACCGCATCACTTCTTCGCTTAATTTTTGCTTGTCTTCAAGCGGTAAAGCGTCGTTATTAAATAACGCCCGCGCCCGCTCCAAAAGGTCTAATATTTCGTCTTTGGTCGGCTCTCCCGTGAAATACCCCACGTCAAGCCCAAAATGGACGCTCACGGCTTCTAAATGCTTAACTGATATATTCCGCCGTCCGCTTTCCCAACTGCCAACGGTAGCCCGTGAAACGCCTAAAACGTCGCCTAATTCTTCTTGACTTATATGTCTTGTTTGCCGTAAGTGTTTCAACTTCGCGCCAAACTCTACCATATCCATTTTTTATATTTCTCCCCTTTCTTGATTTTTTTACGAAAAACATAATAAAATATAAAAACTGTTTTCTTAACTATATAACAAAATTTACATATATGCTACTTATAGACACAAAAAAAGGGCGAAAATTCGCCCCTTTAAGAAAATTCTTTACTTATAGCCGTTTAACTTCGCTTTTTTAATGATTTTCGGGTAATCCTTGTAGCATTTATTCAGATCCACAAACCCGTTAATGCCCGCAACCTTGCCTTTATCGGTATATTGCCACATACCATAAGCCCCCGAATAAGTGCATTTGTCGTTGTATTGCGCAACCCACTTGTCATAAGCCTTTAATTTCCCGTCGTTTAACTGCTCCGCAAGCCAACTTTTATTTGCGTAAATCCCGACGTAATACCCCGCCTTTTCCATTTCGTCGCAAAACGCCTTTACAATCGCCGTCAATTTGTCTTTGCTTAATTTCGCTTGCATTGCGTCTTCGGTATCAATATAAACGGGATATTGCAATTTTTCGCCTTTCAACTGTTTAATAACGAATTGCGCTTCGGCTTTCGCTTGCGCTTCCGTTGTCGCCGTTGAATAGTAGTAAACGCCGACGTTTACGCCGTGTTGCTTACATTGTGCCAAATTACGGCGGAATTGCCCGTCTAACGTGCTTTTACGGCTTGCCGTGCCCGTAAACCCTAAACGTAATATCGCAAAGCCTACGCCCCCTTTTTTCGCCTTTCCCCAATTAATAATGCCGTTCCACTTGCTAACGTCAATACCTTTCAATAAAAACAACCCCTTTCGTCATTATTATATCAAAATAATAAAATGATTTTCAAAATTGCAAAAATAAAAGCCCCGCAATATCGGGGGCTTTCAAAAAATAATGCTATTAAATTAAAATATTATTTCGCTTTTTGTAAAAAAATTGCAAAATCTCAAAAAATAATGCGACTTTCGGCAATTATTTTTCTTGCGCCTTTTCTTCGGCGTGCTTTTTTGCGTATTCTTTAATTTTATCAAACGCCCCTTGCGCTATCTTTTTAATAGCGTCGTCGGTAAATAAAAAGCGTAACGGCGCGGGTATAAGTTTTTTTAACTGTCCTACAACATACGCCATACGTTTTTCGTTGTCCGTTGTTACGTCTTGCGCGTTTGAAATTTCCGCCCCTGCCGCTTCAACTATCTTTCTTTTAATATCTAAATAGTAAGCGGTAAACGCCATTAAAACGCCTAAAACTGCTAAAATAATGTCTAATATAATGTCAAACATTGCTTTGTCCCACCTTTTCTTTGTATTCTTCTAATTTTTTTACGCGCTTGTCTAAACTTTTGTACTTTTCGTCAAGTCTGATCGTCGCTTCTTTTACGCCGTCAAGTTTTTGCGTTATTTCCCGTTGCCCTACCAAAATGTCCGTTTGCGTCCTTTTGATATATGCTATATCGCTTTCAATCTCGCCGTATTCCGCGCCTTCGTTTTTTCCGTCTTGCTTTGAATTTTTGAAAAACGTTACTATTCCTAATATCGTTGCGCAAAGCCCGACAACCGCAATTATTAAGGTTAATTCATTGCTCATAAATTTTATTCTCCTTATAATTCCGTTGGTGTGTCAATAAATTGAAATGAGTGTGTTGTTGCGTCGCCGATAAACACCCCCGCTATCCATATCATTTGTGTAATACCGTCAACAAGCATTTCGTTTAAGAAATGTTCAGTTCGGTTATTACTATTGTCTATAAGTTGAAATTTCTCACAATATTTAGGCATAGCGTTATAATTGTCTAATGTGCATTTTTCTTTACTAGACGATAGAAAAAGAACTTGAATTTGTGCGTATGGAATACTTTCACTTTTAGGGAAACAGTTTATAGTCAAATTGTGTACATACAACTTTTTAATACGGCTTTCTAACTTCTTAAAAGTTTCAACTTCCGTTTCCGTGTAAATATAATCGGCGGGTTTTGTGCGTTTCTTCACATTAAAAGACGCACTATTTTTTGTGTAGCAACCCCCGCAATATCCATATACCCAAATCGTTTTATTGTCTTGCAAAAGAATATTCGGCACGTTTGCCAAACGCAACCCGTTTTCTTCGTACACTTCTACAACAAGCGAACAATCGCTCGTTTTGTTGCAAAAATGCACTTTGTCTATTGTTTTGTCGGCAATGACTATTTTTCGGTCTATATCCCATTGCCAAAAATCATATCGTCCGTCATATATTTTGAACATTTTACACCGCCTTTTATTGTGTCAAATTATTAAACTTACGGTATGCCGCGTCGGCAATTTGCATATCCCCTTCTACTTGCGGGTGCACCCCGTTAGTTTGTAAATTTTCGGTTTTCGTGTTGCGAACGTTTACCTTTTCCGCCCGCGCTTGCATATTGTTTTCCGTGTCAAATTGCCCCGAAATGTTTACAAAACTAACGTTTGCGGGGTATTCGTCGGCAATATCTTGATACCACTCGTCCAAATTAAAAACAAACTCTTGCAATTCCCTGTATCTTGCAAGTGCGCTCTTTGCTTCGTAATTGTTTGCCAAACCGTCGGCGGAAGGTATCTCCAAACCAAGTAAAACGATTTTAATATTATTATTAAACGCTATAAGTTTATTAATGAATTGTTTTGCCACCGCTTTATATTCGGTTTCGCCAAGCCTTGTATCGTTCCAACCTAACAAAATATAACTTTGGTCTATCGTGTTTATACCTAAATCTTCGCAATAAGCCGCAAAGTCCACAACGGAATTATAAACAAACGGGTTGCCTTCTTCTAGTTTTGCGTTTGAATAAACAATGTCTGTTGTGTTTGTTCCACCACTTACCCACGATAACGTCCCGCTCAACGCAAGGCTTCCAACGCCGCTATATTTTTTGAATTTTAATCGACCGCTTTCAATCGTTTCTAATTGCCATTGTGTACCGCTTGCGTCTTTGTAAACACTCTCTTGATCGCTTTCGGTTTTGTTGTGTGTTGCGGTTACCCAATAATTTGTCGTCGTGCTTTCCGTTGATAAATAATTACTAAATCGCCAACCCCCAAAACCTTCAAAGCCCGCTCCGTTTGACCTTGCGGTTTGTGTCTTGCCTACAAATGCGATATTTGCAAGTCCGCAACCCGTCGGGGCGTCGTTGCCAAGTGCCGTTTTGTTGTTCGTTCCCGTCAATCTTCTATAAAACTCTCCCACCCAACAGCCGTTAGCAGTTAGACTATCGCCCACGCATAATACATTTATTTGTTTTGTAGGGCTTGCCATTTTATCCTTAACCACCAAATCAACTGTTTTACTGTCAATCACTTCTCCGTTATCGTTTCTTAATTTGATTGTTAACGGGTAAGTGCCCGCTTCGGTCGGTGTAGCAACAAAACGCCTTGCAAAGCCTTTGCCTATTTGACAAGTGCAATGTATATAATATGAATATGGATTATTACAAAGCATTACACCCTTGTAAAACAACTCAAACGTATCTCCAACAACTAAATCATACTGCTTTGGTAATTTTAGAATACCGCTTGCGTCTTCTTCAATTTGCGATTTTTTAATTCTTAAACCGCTTAAATAATATGAATTTGCCGAAGGCTTAAAAGTGGTTGCGTTTTCCCCTTCTTCAAATTGCGCCGTTTCAAAGTTTTCTTTGTTAAAATTAAGTATTATATACTTTGCGTTTGACGGGGAAGTTATTGTTACTTTGCCAACGTCGGGCAACCAAGTGTTGGGCGACGCACCACTGATAAATCTTTTGTATTCGTCAAAAAATACATAGCCGTAAAAATTTGCTTCGGGGTGGCTGTTACTATAAGTGTATGGCGTATTCGGTTTTATTTCTATATAGTCGCTATGCCTAGTGTTCGCA
>JAZRSX010000021.1:0-180541 GCA_045651725.1 Christensenellaceae bacterium | reverse complement strand
TTTGTTTAAAAAAGTCAAAATGCCTGCCATTATATTTAGTTGTAACTTTGCATAACAACAATTACGTTATAAACAAATTTTTAGTTATAATAATATAGTTAATTAGCATTAAATTTTTCAAACAAAAAGCAAATTTTGTTGTATCTTTTCGCAAAACTCTTGTTTTTTACGAATAGATTTGCTATAATTTATATATGATTGATTATAAAATTATTATTTTGGCATCTATAATTTTGCTTGCAATTTTAATTGCGATTAGTGTTTTTACCGCCAAAAAGAAAAAATTTAATTATAAATATAAAAAAATCAACTGTTTAATGACTAATACCGAATTAAAGTATTTTACGGCTATAAAGTCAATTTTAGGCTCTACACCGTATATTTTACAACCACAAGTTTCGCTTTCTTCAATCGTTAAACGCGCAGAAATACACAAATATCAAAGCGAATTATCGCGAATTGTTGATTTTTGCGTATTTTCTGCTGAATACTGCCCTTTACTTGTTATAGAAATTAACGATTCGTCGCACCTAAAAAAAACGCGCAAAGATAGAGACGAGAAAGTAAAATATATTTTAAAGTCAGCAAAAATTCCCCTTTTAACGATTTGGACAAACGAAAAATTCAGCATTAAACAAATTGCACAATCATTAAAAAATTACGGTTTAAAAATAGATATAAGGAAAATTTACGATGAAATACTCTAATAACTATTATAAACAACGCGAAATTAACTGTTTAAACAAAATTGACGAAGTTTGCAAGGATATGCCGTCAATTTTATACGAATTCGTGCTAGGAATTAGCGAATACACGTCGCCATTAACTCGTTTAAATTACGTTTACGATATGCGAATATTTTTTGATTATATAACAAAAACTAAATTTATAGGCAAAAAAATCAAAGAAATTGCGCTACAAGACCTAGAAAAAATTGAAATTGAAGATTACGAAAACTTTATGGCATATTTAAGCCATTATACTATAAATGGCAAAGAAGAAATATGTAATGAACGCGCAAAAGCGCGAAAACTTGCAACTGTGCGCGCATTTTTTAAGTATTTTTATAATAAAGGCAAGATTTCAAAGAATACTTCTTCTAAAATGTCGTTACCAAAACTACACGACAAAGAAATCGTTAGGCTTGATATTAACGAAATGGTCAACCTTGTTGAACTTGCGGAAAGTGGCGATAAACTTTCAAAACGTCAAAAAGCGTATCACGAAAACACAAAAATTCGTGACGTTGCCATTTTAACAATGTTTTTAGGCACGGGAATTCGCAATAGCGAACTTGTTGGTCTTAACGTTGACGACGTAAACTTTGAAGATTACAGTTTTGTCGTTACAAGAAAAGGCGGAAATCGTACTATTTTGTATTTTAGCGAAGAAGTTTATAACGCATTAAAACAATGGATGGAACGTAGAAACGGCATAAAAAACCTTGATATTAACGAAAAAGCGTTATTTTTAAGCCTACAAAACAAACGTATTAGCACGCGAACTATTCAAGAACTTGTTAAAAAATACGCAAAAATCATTACCCCACTTAAAAAAATAACGCCACATAAATTAAGAAGTACGTTTGGCACGAATTTGTATCACGAAACTAACGATATTTATTTGGTTGCCGACTTTTTAGGTCATAGCGACGTTAACACCACAAAAAAGCACTATGCAGCAATGAGCGAAGAAGTTAGGCGAAGGGCTATAAAATCAGTAAAAATTAGAGAAGACGATTAATTATGGAAACTTTTGAAAACATAGATAATACGATTTTTAATAGCGAAACAGTATACGTTATTGAACCTATTGAAGATGAAAAATTTAGCGAAGAAACGCTACTTAATGAAATTTCTAGTTTGATTTATTCCGCCGGTGGAAACTACGTTGGCGCTAAAATCGTAAAGGTGCGCGAAGTTACGCCGTCTACGTATATAGGCAAAGGAAAAATTTTAGAAATTAAAGAAGATATCGAAAAAAATAACGCTAATTCTATTGTGTTCGACGGTGCGTTATCGCCATCGCAAACAATAAATTTGTCAAATGCGCTTGGCGTTAAAGTTATAGATAGAACTGCCCTAATTTTAGATATTTTTGCCCTTAACGCAAAAACGTATGAAGGTAAATTACAAGTTATGCTTGCGCAACTTAACTACTTATACCCACGCTTAAAAGGTAAAGGTCAAGAACTTTCTAGGCTTGGCGGTGGCATAGGTACAAGGGGCCCAGGCGAAACGCAACTTGAATCGGATAGGCGTTATATAAGAAATGCTATAAGCGGACTTAAAAAAGAATTAAAACAACTTGAAACAAGGCGTAATTTACATCAAGTTAGGCGTGAAAAGAATAGCGAAATTTTAATTTCTTTAATAGGATATACAAATTCGGGCAAATCTACCCTTTTAAACTTGCTTACCGACTCTAACGTATTAAGTCAAGACAAACTTTTTGCAACGCTTGATACAACCGTTAGAAAATGTAAAATAAATAATTATGACGTTTTGCTTTCGGATACGGTTGGGTTTATTCGCAACATACCAACCGATTTAATTGAAGCATTTAAGTCTACCTTAAAAAGTGCGATTGACTCTGACCTTTGCGTTATCGTGCTTGACGGAACTGGCGATACAAAAATGCAACTTGACGTTACAACTAAAACTTTAAGCGAATTAAACTGCGATACTAAAATTATAAAAGTTATAAATAAATGCGATAAAATAAGCGATTTTACAAATTTTTCTAAAGACGAAATTTTAATTTCAGCCAAAACCGGATACAATATTGACGGACTAAAAAATGCAATTTGTAAAGAAATTGAAAAGCAATTTATTACTACTAATTTTAAAATTAAGTATACGGATATAGACGAATTCATTAAACTATGTAAACTAGCGTCAAACTGCGAACTAGATTATAAAGACGATTACGTTTACGCTAACGTTACGGTTAAGAAAATTCACTTTGATAAATTTATAAAATTTAAAACGTAAAAAACGTAATAACAACGCAAAGAAAATGATAGCAAAATTATGCTATCATTTTTTTACAATAAAAAACGGCGGTAAAAACGCCGTTTAATTTAAAATTTTATAATGTTTAAGGTTTAGTTCTTTCACTAACTTTACCTTCGGGGTTAATTTCCCCTGCTTTTGTAAGCGAAATTTTAGTAAGGAAAGGACCAACTAATTCATAAATCAAAACGGAAAATAGCGTTACGTTTTGAACTATAACACCTATTTCGCCACCCATTTGAGTTGCTTGCATAGCCATACCAAGAGCAACGCCTGCTTGTGGGAATAACGTGATGCCTAAATATTTTATAATGTTAGGTTCGCTTTTTGATAATTTTGCGCTAATACTAGCACCAAAATATTTACCACAGCAACGCGCAAAAATATAAATAACGCCGATTAAAACTATAAATAAGTTAGTTAATACGGTCAAGTCAAGTTCCGCACCGCTTATAACGAAGAACAAAATAAATATAGGCGCAGTCCATCTATCAAGCCTATCCATAAGTTGCGCCGAAAAATCACAAATATTACAAAAAATTGTTCCAAGCATCATACACGATAGCAACGGCGAAAATTTAATATGAACACCACCTATATATAAATCGTCTATAAGAGAAATTGCAATAGTAACAAACACGAAAGCAACACTCATTGCAAGCCTTTTTGAACGTGAGTGGAAAAACTTTTCGCAAAACGTAAAGATGTACCCCATTAAACCGCCAAGCAAAAGCGACGTTACAACTTCAATAATAGGTTCTAAAACAACCGTTATAACACTTAATTCGCCATGGCTAAACGCATTTGCAACGCCAAAAGAAACAGAGAATAACACAAGCCCTACGGCGTCATCTAACGCAACTACGGGAAGCAAAACGTTTGTTAAAGGTCCTTTTGCCTTGTATTGCCTTACGACCATTAAAGTGGCGGCAGGCGCCGTTGCGGACGCTATTGCGCCCATTATTATTGCGCATTCTATTGGAAATTTATCGGGAATAATAAAATGTAACGATATCAATATAGCGTCAACGATTAAAGTTGTGAATACCGCTTGAAAAATACCTATAATCGTTGCTTGTTTACCTATGTGTTTAAGGTCTGAAACCCTAAATTCGTTGCCGATTGCAAACGCTATAAAACCAAGTGCAACTTGCGAAATAATGCCCATATTATCAAGCAGTGGTTTTGAAAATCCCAAACCGCCTATTTTAAACGCGCCTAAACAAAACGGACCAACTATTATGCCCGCAACTAAATAAGCCGTTACAGCGGGTAATTTGACTAATTTTGCAACTCTAGAAAGCATTAAACCGGCAAATAATGCAATAGACAAACTTAATAATATTTCCATATTAAATACCTTTATATAATAATATAAAATACTTTTATAATTTTAATACTTACAAATAAAAAAGTCAATAAAAACAACGTTAAAAAAAGAGGGTTTCCCCTCTTTTTTTATTTTGTTATTGTATGCCACCGCCTGGAAGTCTATCTAAAGTTATTGAACTTGCAGATTTCCACATAAGTTCGTTATCTTCAATCTTCCAGAAGCCTGTTTCAGACGTATCGAAGTTTGCTAAAAGCGTATTATCAGCAGCAACAGCAGCCTTCATTTCTGCAACAGTGTCATATTGCCATACGTTTTCGTAAATCATACAACCTGTTTCTACGTTTTGTTCTGTAATTACTTCGTGATATAACTTGAAGTCATAATAGTTAGTATAGCCCTTAGTAATTTGAGTGTTAGTTTCAGGGTCAGTATACTTGATCGAAGTGCCAAGACTGTAGAAGTTATGCGTGCCATTTGCATTTGCGTATTCGTTAGATACCCATGAAATACCGCTAAAGCCTGTCTTACCAATTCTGTTCTTCGCATAAGTAATGCGGAAGTTGCTATTTGGCATTGCTTCAGCAACCGACTTCTTCACGCCGTATTTTTCAAGGATTTCAGGGTTATTCATACTACCGCGTGTAATTTGAAGTGGCATTGTAGATGCAACGAAGATATTATCAAACCTGTCGTTCTTATCAGGATTATTCCATGCTGGGTCAGTTCTATAAATGATACCCGTGTTCAAAAGACCCCAGTTCATATAAGCCGTATAATACCTATAGAAGCTTTCATAGTCGAAGTAGCAGTCTGTAAACTTATGAGTTAATTCACTGTTACCTTTGTTGAACATACCAAGAACCGTAGGACCTTGCGCAATAGCGTCAGGAAGTGGTTTAAGGTGAACGTAAAGGTTAGAAATTTGCGTTACGTATTTTTCTGGGTTCGTAGAGTATGGCGCGAAGTTGGCAAGTAATGAACCAGCAAGCGTTCTAGATACTCTTTGGTTAGAGTCAGTATCAAGGTTCGTAAAGCCTATATTTCTAATATGAGTTGTATAAGTTTCGTTAGATTCAATTCTACCGAATAAGCCGTTTCTAAATGCGAACATGTCGTCAATAGAGTAGCCCATACCGTCGAATACGCCTTGGAACTTACCAGTCATGTTAGTTGGCATTTCACGATATTGATAGTTGTCTTGTTCTGGGTCACCTGTATTATAGTGTTCAATAACAACGCCATTAGCATTGATATTGTTAGCTACGATATAGTAACCTTCAACAACCGTATCAATGTTCGTAAGTTCGAACCACTTAAGGTCAGTGCCTTTCGTAAGGATACCGCTGTAAGCTTTAACCTTTGTAAATTCATATACAACGTCTGCAGTTGCTAATCTTAAAGTAATATATTCAACGTCACTAAAATCATCTTTAATCTTAATTGTACCGCCGAAGATATCGCCAGTTGAACTTAATGAAAGCGAAGACATAGTGCCATCTTCAAATACTTGGAATGCAGCTGTTAAGTTAGTTAAGTCAGGTATCGTGTTATTTGGGTCATAGAACTTACCGTTGTATGCAGAGTAAGTTACTTCAGTATCAACAGTTTCAATTTCAGGTTGCATAAAGATGTTAACTTTATGAGTGCCTGCAATATTGTTGTAAAGGTAGTTAATCTTAATAGTTACCGTTTTTGGATCTTTAAATTCGTAACCGTCTCTTAAAGTTGCAGTAGCAGTCATCATATCGTCAGAAAGAGCAACTCTTACGATTGATGGACTAGCCGATTCAACAGACGTGATAGCAACGTCATCACCCATTGTGTTAACAAGACCAAATTCTTCACTAGTTTTGTTAATTGTAAATACAACGTTAAGGTTGTTGTATTTTGGAACACCCGCTTGTGATACGAATACTCTATCTTCAGCAAGCCTACGCCAAATTGGATATCCGTCAAGAGTTACCCAATAATCACCTTCGGCAAATGAAGAAAGGTCGTGGTTTGCTTCAACCATTGCATCGTAAGTTTCGTAACGATAGATAGGAAGCCTTACACTGTCATTAACACGAACGTCACCTTTTGCAGTATCGTTAGGAGGGATTGTGTCGCCATCCCAAGTAGCCGTTTCGTTTGCGCCGTAAGCAACGTATTTAATAGGATATAACAAGTTACCATCTTCGTCTTCAACAGTAGTAGACGTAAAGTGGCTTGAAATATAGTGTTCAGATATAAGATAAGTGTTTTTAATTCTTTCAAGACCAGAACTTGTAAGGTAAGTTGCGTCAGCAAAGAAAGCGCCCGTACCGTTTAAGTCTTCTGCTTTACGGAAAGTTTGAATACCGCGTTGTTCAATAACAACGTTGTTCATATCTAAACAACCGTCAGAATAAGAGTAAACGATGTCACCCTTTGCAGTAAGCGTATCTTCAGTAGTTCTAATAAAGATGTTTTCAAGTTTTGTTCTACTGATAATAGAGTTAGCAATTAAGTTACATTGAGTAACGTCTACGTTATCAAATGCGATGTTTCTAATAATTGGGTAATTGCCTTCATAAGCAAAAATACAACCAAAGATACCTCTACGCGCAGTTTGAAGTTGTGACTTATTACCCTTACCACCAAGAACTTTGTTGTAGTTCATATTAAGGTTTTTAATAACGTAACCGTTACCTTCAAATACACCACTAAAACCCGTAGAACCATCGTTACCAGTGTAAACGTATGCAGGACCGTCACCCCAAGTGTAGTAACCGTCGCTTCTCTTTGTGTTACCATGGAAGAACATAATGCTTGATGCATCAATATCGTTAATAACTTCGCAGTAACCTATAACTCTTTTATTTTTGTTATCTATATCAAATACAAGTAAGTCTTCTTCAGTTTGGATAACGTGCGTGTACGCATCGATATCAACGTAATAATAACCTTTATCAGAGCCTACAAGTAAAGTTGTGTTAGCAACGCAATCATAGTTACCTTCAACGCCTAAAATATAACCGTCTTTAATAGTTAATTTGTTGCCGTTTTGGAATACGTCAACAAGTTCGTCACCATCAAAAAGCGCATCTGCTAATTTAGTATTTGCATACTTGTTATTAGGGTCTTTAAAATAACCGTAATAAGTTGAGAAGTATGGCAATTTTTGCGCGTAATTAGCAATAGGACGTTCAATAGAAATTGAAATTACTTTGCTAAACGGCTTTCCATTTTTAGTAAATGAAAGTAATACCGAAGTTGCGCCCGTCGTACCATAAGATTTACCTGTTAAAACGTTATTTTCTAACGTAGCCATGCTATCGTCTAAAACCGTTGCGGTAATGTCCGCATTTGGAATTTCTTCATCGCCGTATTTAGCAGTATAAACAAATGGTATAGAGTTATTATAACTTACACCGCCCCAAGTTGGAACAGAGTAAACTGTATAACCAGTTGCAGTTTCGTCGTTAACAAGGAACGTAACGTTAGTTGAAACGTTAAATTGCACAACTTTTTGCATTGATTTTGTAACAGTACCGTCAAAACCACGCCAAAAAGCAGTAACCGTAATATTAACGTAATCGTCAACGCCGTTTACACCTGTTACAACACCGTTAGCGTCAACAGTTGCAACGTTTGTGTTGCTTGATTCATAAGTAAACGTAACGCCCCTATCTTTGCCAAACAATTTTTTATTAAACCTAATTTGTGCATTGATATTGTATGGTTCGTTTGTGCTTAAATTAGCAACGTATGGTCCGTAAATAACAAGTTCGGGAACGGATACGCCAAACGATGAATAAACTTTAGCGGTTATTGATTGTTCGCCGTAAGTAGCCGTAATAGTTGCTTGACCTTCACCCATTGCTTCAACTTCACCACTTTGCGAAATTGCTGCAACGTTAGGGTCGCTTGTAGTGTATACGAGTGAAACGCCTTCAACTTCTTCGTATCCACCTACTGAAAAGTAATCTAGATCGCCAACTACCATGTTGAACGTAGTTTTTGTTGCGATAAGTGATTCAACCTTTGGTGGTGGTGGTGGAGTTGTTCCACCACCGTCACCATTATCACCAGTACTATCACAACTACATGCAACTAACGAGAACGCCGTTGCAAAAGTCATTAAAACAAGAAGAATTTTTAATAATAATTTTTTCATTTCTCACATCCCCCTTATTTTAAGTTATTAGCATATTTTTTAAGGTTAACACCGCTATTGGCCGTAGCATAGTCGTATTGAGTATAGTTCATTATTTCTTTAAACTTGTTGATATACATAAGCCTATCTTGACTAGTTAAATAGTTGCTGTTAGGGTCACAGTATAATTCACAAGTTACGTATAATGGAGCAAGGTATTCTTGGTCAATTCTATCCTTAATAGTTCTATATAAGTTGTAGTTAGTTGTCTTATATCTTTCAATAGACGCATACGCTTGGTCGAAAAGACCGAACCATTCATATAAAGTTTCTAATGGATACATATAAGTTTGCATCATTATGTTACTCTTTTGAACTTGCCTATCGCCATATTGGTTTAATACTTTAACTTCGTTAAGACAAGATGCTTCATAGTATGCTTTCATATATTTAGCAGCGTCTTTATACATATTGTTAAAATACTTGTCAACAAGTTCGTTCATATCTTTTGTAGAGTCCCAAGCAAGTTCGCCTTCAATGTAGTTACGAAGGTTAAAGAACGCCGTACCGTTTGTACCACCAGAGTTACATTCGTCGAACAAGAACTTAACTTTGTAGTATGCAAGAAGTTGATAGAAATCGTTGTTAACGTGGTTAAGGCTGTTGTGTGGGTAAGCTTTTCTCTTGAAGTCGATACCGTGTAAGTACACCCAAATGTTATCCGTTAAGCATGCCCAAGATTTCATTAATTCTCTTGCTTCGTGTTGCGCTTGAGAATCTTGAGTATAAACGTATTGATACGTGCAGAATTCAGGAACTGTGTAAACGCAAACGTTCTTACTCATTAAAACGTTGTCATTTGCAGGTTCGTATTCGCCCGTTGCTTCGTTTTTAATCGATGGCGCTTTAATCATACCAGAGTAAGCAAAGAATACGACTTGGAAGTTATCTCTATAATATTCTTCGTTACCGTCAAGTTCCATCCATGCAACTACCTTTTCAGCAACCATATTACAGAATCTAATAACGGCACCACAAGGTGAGTTGCCGTCAGCAGCGAACGCCGCTTGACAAGCCGCACAGTTACAGTAACCAGAAGTATCTTCAATCGTAATACCAACTGCGTTCATCGTTGGGTTTGTTGCAGGTGGGAACATAATTAAAGATGCGATAATCTTTTTAGCGCAAGCGCTCGTAAATGCATCTAAAGATTCTGGGTCACCGTGCGCAGTATAGCAGAAGTGAGGACCTAAATCTGAATACCAGTTTGAATTGTCGTTTGCGTATTTTGAAGGAATTTCACTTTGTGGCAACAATTCACCTTCGTTGTGAATTGTTCCCCTAGTACCCGTTACTTTAGGTTGTAAAGTAACGTCTTGCATCATTTCTTCATAGGTCATATCTTTACTTTCTTGGTCAGCGTACTTCGAATAAGTTGATTGTAACACCGTGTAGTGTGTTGATTGAAGACCGTGTCTACGCGCGCGGTTTACAACGTCGTTAAGCGTAGCGCCCGATACAGAGTCAGAGTCCATAAACCTATCTGCATTTATAGAAGTCATTTGCGAATAGTACATTGAGCGGAAAGCGATATCAGGAATATCCGTAACGTTGAACATTTTAAGTGGCAACGCTTCGTTTGGTCCAACAGTATTGAACGAAACGCAGTTTCTATAATAATGGTCAAAGTCGAAATAGATTTCCATAAATCTATAAACGGCTTGAATAACGCCTTCGTCAGAACCACCAAGGATATAAATTGTTTTATCTTTTGTGTAAATTCTTACGCCTTCTACGCCAAGTTCAGACTTATTGTAATTAGGTATATTTGCGCTTTGAGCCATCGTCGTATCGCCAAGCGAAATGTAGCAAGCTGTTGCAGAGTGTTCGTCAACTTCATCGTCTTTTACAGTAAGAATATTAACGCCCGTAGTTCTATAGAAAATGTCGATAAATTCAGATTTTGCAACACGCATTTGATCACTTGCAACGGCAGGAATAACAAGCGTATAGTTCGTTGCACCGCCTTGAACAAGGAAGTCAGTTTGCGAATCTGGCGCAGTTAAATCGTGAACACCTTGGAATTTTAATTTTGTAATTTCGGCAACTTCGCCATCGCCGTCATTATCGTTTTGCGTACAAGAAACGGCTGTAAACAACGATGCTAAAACTAAAATTGCAGTTATAATATATTTTGTAAATTTATTTTTAAACATTTTTTATAGCCCCCCTTATACAACTTTAACAGTATAATATCTTGTCGTTATATTATGGAAAGAGTCTTCGGCAATAGCGTATACCTTATAAGTACCTCTTTCTAATGGTGTATACTTGAAATCTTCAAATACGAAGAAGTAAGCAAAGTTTTCTAATTTAACGGCGTAAACCGCAACTACGATGTCAGAAGTTGGCGTGTTATCGTCAGATACTTCGAATTCAACGAAAATATCTTGACCCAAGTTGATTTCTACAACCGTTTCTTCGTCGTAACCGTGTACAAAGTCGATTTCAGGTTTAACTTTGTTTTCAGAAGAGAACGTGTAACTACCGTTAGTAAATCTCTTACCGTATTTAGTATTAGGTACGCTTGTTTTAATACCGTAACCTACGGTGTATTCAACGTATTTGTCAACTAATATCCTATATTCGCCTTTAATCGTGCTTGGGTTATTTAAAACTTCGCCCGTATCATAGTCAACTGGAATCGTACCGTCTTTACACTTAACCGTAAATTCAATATCTTCAGTAAGAACAGGTGTTAAAACGTCGTTCATTACGGGTCTTAAAATCGTAACAACGTCACCTATGTTGTAAATACCAGTCGTCTTGATAACCGCGCTTACAGGGGCAGTCGTATCTTGAATTAACGCGCCGTTGAATTTTTGGTTGTTAATTTCAGAAACGATAATACCAGCCTTTTCAGTTTCTAAACAGTTAATTTCAAGCATTTCAACGTCGATATAGCAAAGCCTTGAATCGAAATTAAAGTCTAAAACTTCAGATACGCCTGTACCAACCGTTAAAGTTCTTGAAATGTAGTTATAGGTAATGTTCTTTGGCGAAGCCGTAGAGAATTGGTCAGTTAACGACAATCTTGTGCCACCGTCAATAGAACAGAACGTTAATGCGCCGTCTCTTGAATATAAGATTTCGTGCTTGTTGTTAGGGTTAGCATAGTCCGTAAGCGTTACTTTTACTTTTTGATACTTATCATAACCGAAAGGTATAATAAGTGATAACCTAAAGTCAAAGTAAGAAACAGGGTTAATAAACGAAATTTTTGAACTACCCGACTTAACGTTTGCGTCAAATCTTATTTGAGACTTCGTTTTATCTTCAACCGTAAAGCCGTTTTCGTCACCAACGAAATAGTCGACAAGGAAACCTTTTTGACCTTTGGTTATTTTAATAACAGGGATATCTTCGGTTTCTCTTATAACAACGTTGTTGTGCCTATATAAGAACTTAATATAAGTTGCGTCAGCAGGAACAGAGAACTTGTTAAGGTTTGCCACTCTTACTGGAGCAGAATATTCGCCGTCAGTTTTAATTTTAACGTACATATCAGTTTCTTCTTCAACAGGTGTTTTACCTTTGAAAGTGAATACCCTATACGAATCTAACGAATAATCAGCGCCGGCAATAAAGTATTTATACATTGCAGGTTCTTTTAAGTTCTTAACAACGTCAGATGGTAAACATTCTATATCGTAACTTTCTTCAAAGTATGAAACGTTGTCGCTATAAACGTACTTAACCGTGTATTTACCCGTGCCTAATGGAATGAACGTAACGACTCCGTCGTTTTCAACTAATTCAACTTCAGTGCCGTCTTCATAAATAACGCTTTGTTTGAATTTTAAGAATTCGTCACCGTTAACGCTTGAAATCGTGTATGAAGGTAAAACGGTTTCTACGCCCGCTTTTAACTTTCCGCCTTCTAAAGTATCGGTAAGTTTAGTGTAATTAAACGTTATAGATTTACCACTTGCAACAGATTTTGGAATAACGTTAAGCGTTGCAGTACCAACGTTGCCGTAAGTGTCGGTTGCCGAATAAACGATAGTGTAAATATCCTTTTTATCAAGTTTAATTGCACCGTCTACAACAGGAACGACAAATTCGTTTTCAGTACCGTAGTTTCTATATACGCAAACGTCAGTTACTTCTGGAATACCTTCAATATTAACGTCGTATGCGTGCGCGGTAGGAATTGTAAACTTTTCGCCAACTGCTTTGTAAACACCGAATTCGTCAGTTAAAACAGCGTCAATCTTAATAACAGGTTTAACGTCGTCAACCATAGAATATTGATCGTATGCTTCCTTAATTTGAGCGCCCGTATCGTTACCTATGCCAAAAATGTCAACTTTTGCAGTTGAATCATAGAACGTTTTAGCATAAACAGAAACGAAAACTTCGCCAGTCGTAAAGCCTGGGAACATATTGTTAGGGTAAATTTCATATGCGGAATGTTCGTTAATTAAGGTTACTTTAGACGAACCAGACGTACGCGAATAAGTTGCGTTGTTTTTTAAGTCAAAGTATAATTGATAACCGTCATACTCATTTGGTAATTGTCTGTTACCTGCGCCTTGACCAGTGCCTAACGCACTCATACGAACGTACCACCATTTTTCGCCACGTTTGAAAAGTATGTTACCGGAAGCTACCGATTGGTTTGCGCTACCGCTTACCATTGCGCCCGTAACTTGACCGTTCGCGCCAGACTTAACGTACATATAACCTTCGTAACCAGCGGAGTTACCCATATAGTATTCATATTCTATATAACTATCAGGATCGTATGCGTCTGTAATACGAACAACCGTATGCTCTACTCTTACCGAGTTTATAACGATAGCATCGCCCTTTTCATTGATTGTACGGTTCAAACCAAGTGGGTTAAAGTGAATAACCTTTGAATAACCAGTTTCGTCAATCGTTTCGTTAAGGTTGATTGCTTTTTTGTATACAAAGGTAGAACCTTCTTGTAAGGTTACGCTTAAACCATCGTACTCTTTGTATTTATCTGGTTTAATATACTCTCTGTACGTTTCAGTTTCGTTTATGTTTTCAGTAGATAACGAATAAGTATTAACTTCGCTTGGCATTTCATAGTAACAGTCGTTAACAATAAATTGTTTTAAAGACGTTATAGGAATTGTGCCGTCTTGATAATAATACCTAATGGTATACATACCTACTTCGGATAAAGTAACTTCTTTGCCTGCAACATAAGTTAAACCACTTGGGAATACGATAGTGCCGTTCGTGAAGTCACGAAGTTCACCTTTATATTCTTGTTTAATGGTCGCAGGGAAAGTATACTTTGTTCCGTACGATAAACTTGAGGTGTCAAGGTCCGTTGTAACCATTTCTACTGTTGTTGCATAAGTGTTGGTTGTGCTAATAATTAAGCCAACGCTACTAAGCGCAAGTATAAATGAAAAACATAAGACCGCTAAACGCCTACTAAATTTCATCTTAGTATCCTCCTACTATAATTTTATTATTTATAATAAAAATTGTATTCAAGTAAATATTTAACACTTTAAGTTTGCGTAATATTTTAAAAAAATTAAAAATTTGCTAAAATTTTTTAAAATTTTAAATAAAATTTATTGCACAAAAAGCGTTTTGGGCATACTACGCCCTATTGTACAACAAATATAACATATTATGACATTTTTGTAAAGAATATTTTTATTATTTTTTCACAATTTTTGTGAAAATTTTAATTTTTGGGTATAAATAAATTTTTAGAAATTTTAAACGCTTTAATAGTTTTTATACTGATACGTAAAGTAAAAAAACCTTGTTTTTACTTGTAGTGCAATGGCAAGCAAGGTTTTATATTTTCTTGCCTGCCCTTTAGCCGAAAGGGAAGGTGGCAACGTTAGTTGACGGAAGGGATTGTGGCTTATGCTTAACTATTATATATTTTATATAGACAACAACTAATCCCTATCGTCGCGTACCGCGACACTTCCCCTTACACATCAAGGGGAAGCAAGATAAATACAAAATTAACTATACGGTAGTATTAGCAACTAATCCCTATCGTCGCATACCGCGACACTTCCCCTTGCACGTCAAGGGGAAGCAAGTATGCGTAAAGTTAACACACCAAATTTCGTTACTACTTTTACGATAAGCAAACAAAAAAGCACCAACTTTCGTTAGTGCTTTTATTTTTATTATTGTTTTTATTATTCTTTAATACCACCCATGTTAAGGTTACCCATAAGTTGATTCTTAAAGCAAATGAATAACGTAAGCGTAGGTATTACAAGGAACATAATTTCTGCAATTTGTACAGGAACTTTCGCAAGGAAACCGTCTAATACGTTTGCTTCTTTACGCATTTTTAAAAGCGCATAAGAAAGCGTTGGGTAAGATGGAATGTAAAGCATTGGCGTGTTGTAGTCGTTCCATTTAGAAACGAATTGAAGTAAAACAATTGTAGAGAACAATTTCATTGCAAGTGGCATACAAATTGTTATCATAGTTCTAAATTGCGACGCACCGTCAACTTCTGCCGCTTCGTTATATGTGTTAGATAAACTATAAAAGAAAGCGTAGAAAAGCAAGAAATACGTACCACCAAAGCCAGCAAACATATGTACGAAGTGACCGTAGAAACTATCGTACAAACGCAATTGACGAAGTAAGTTAATCGTTGCAGGTGTAGTACCGATGATAGGCGTAACCATTACGAATATTACGAGAGAATATACGAAAGAACTAAACCTATATTTGTACTTGGCACACAAATAACCAACTAGGCAAGGCGTTGTTGCCGCTACTATCGAACCACCAACAGCGTACAATAAAGAGTACGAAATGAAGTCTAAAATAGTTAAGTTACCGGTTTTCTTTGGAACTTCTGTAATGTTGAAAATACCTTCAAAGTACGTTGGAGAGAAATCTTTCCTATCGAACTTGAACGCTTTAATAACCATATAGTAGTTACCAAATATGTTATCGTAGTGCGTAAAGTGTTCGTATTTTTCAGCGTCAAGCGATGGTAAGAATTCCGTATAGAAAGGATATATCTTCCAGTAGTTCATATCAGGTAAACCTAACGTATCAAAACCACCTCTCGTCATTCCCTTGTAGACGCCGTTTTCTATTATAAGTTTTGTTCCGTCAAATTGGTCAACGTGTTTAAAAGACGTCATCAAACCCCAAACAAGTGGGAAGAATAAAGATACTGTATAAATTAATATAACCGAAAAGATAATAATAACTACAGGGTTAAGGTTTCTATTAACTTTTCTCATTGTTGTTGAAGAACTCATGATTTCCCCTCCCTATTAGTTTGGATTTGGGCCATACTTTTCAAGTAGCCTTTTCGTACCGTTCGTAAGTGGCAATACAACTGCTGTAATACAAAGACCAAAAGCAGTAAGTTGCGCGTAGTTTGATGCAGGAATGTTACCCGTATTAGTAGGCGCTGAAATATAAGTATCACCTTCTAACGTTTGAATGTAAATATAGTAACCTATCATAATTAAATCGTCCGGCGCGCTCTTTTGATAGAAGTTGAACAAGTTACCACCGTCAGTAAATATAGCTGCAAGACCCGTTACCAAGAAAGTTGTAATCGTTGGGAAAATCATAGGTATAGTTATATAGAAAAATTCAGTAACAACGTTAACGCCGTCAAGTTGTGCAGATTCAACAACAGAATCGTTAATACCACTCATGGTGCCTGAATATAACAAGATATTACCACCAAAGCCTACCCACAAGTTATAGAAAATAAGAGTAAGCAACTTTTCGGTTGAAGCGGCTCTTGGATCCATTAAACCCATTTCAGCGTTAAATACTTCTTTATAAACGTCGTTAACTATGTATTGGAATAAAAGCGCTAATACGACCGAAGAAAGAATGTTTGGTAAAAACAACACTACGCGGAAAAATTCAGCGCACATATACTTTTTATAAATATAATAAGAAAGTATAATGTTTACGAAAGTCGTACACACAAGCCTTAAAAGGTACATTAAAAGGTTGTTTACTATTGCATTTTTAAAACCAGGAGATGGTATAATATCGTTAAACACGAATTTAAAGTTGTCAAAAGTAAGAGTCGTTAAGATTTGCGCCTTACCTGTTTCTTCGTTAATAAAAAGTTCGTAAGTATTAAATGCCATGCCCAAAGATGCAATGTTAACGTAGATATAGAATAAACAGAACATTATCATTGGAACGGCAATCATAGTTGTATAGAAAATCACACGTTTAGTAGAACGCTTTAAAGTACGATTACTTAAACCGCCTGATTTTATTGTCATAGATTCGTTACTCATAAATCACCAAATTAAGTAAATTTTTAAATTGTAAAATATCGTTAAATATGCCACAATCCCTTCCGCAACTATCGTTGCCACCTTCCCTTTTAGGTAAAGAGACGGCAAAATATAAAGGAATTGTATTTTTTAATATAATATCTTAAATTTTATAATTTTTTATACGGGCTATTGCTAGCCCGCATAACTAAATTAATTAATAACCGCCGTTATTCTTACAAGGCATATATTCAATGTTAGCACCGTTACTATCTTTTGTAATAGCAGCAGTAGTCGTAACACCTTGCCAAGTTTTATAGTCAATCATTTGGTATTCAAACAACTTAACGCCACTGTTAAGTTTGCTTGCGTTTGTACCACCATATTCGCCTACGTCATTTTGGTGAGCTTTCGTCATCCAGTTCTTGTTAGTTACCTTCTTTGTAGCGAAATAACTTTGACAGTGGTCGCCCGCGCCGTTACCCCAGTAACAAGAACCGTAACCCATCTTCCAGTAAGATGCGAAAGTTCTATCGTATAAAGCAGAATCTGCTTGTTGATATAAAATGTTACCACGTTGCATTTGTTCGTAAACAGTTAAACCAAATTTACTTGCAGCGCCTTCTCTCATTTCAAATTTCCAAGGATAGAACATCGACTCACAGTCTTCCATTGCTTCTGGCGTATATTTTAACGCTAAAACGTCAAGAACTGCGTCGTATAAAATCGTACCTGGTACAACGCGGTATGCGTTAACAGCCGTACAAGAAGAAATAGAACCTGAAGTATTTGTAAGCGTAGGTTCGTTACCTGCAAGAGATTCGGTAATTTCAACAGAACCGTCACCCGTAATTAAGCAAGGCATAGATGCTTGAACGTCTTCACCAGTAACTTGATTGTAAATATTTACAGGAAGTGGCATCCACCTAACGTCTCTATCGTCCATAGTTTGGATAATACCGTAGTTAGCAAAGAAAAGTTGGTTATAACTTGAACGAACTTTTGATTCGTTTTGCCAGTATGACCATTCTGAAAGCATTGCTACACGATAATCGCCACCGTAACCGCTGAACAAGAAGTCTTTTTGAGAGTTAATGTGGTCTTTAGTATCAGTATACGCCTTACCCCACCAACCTTTTTGGTTAATAAGTTGATAAAGTTGCGCCAAGAAGTATTTTTCGATAGACCAAGAAATATAGTAACCCGTGTCTTCAGTAATTTGAACGCGTTTTACGATAGGTTTTTTAATAGAATATAATGGGCTATCACTTGTAACTGGGAATACAGGCTCGTCAGTATAACCGACAACTGCGTCAATGGTACTTCTAAAGTTAAAGTCTGCTTTTGCTTGTTCAAAACCACGAAGTGATTGTAACATAGCGTCAAACATTGCGTTTGTGTAGTTAGAGTGTACGCCCGATACGTTGAATGGGAATACAGAGTCCATTGTAGACATAAAGTCACAAATAGAGATAAGTTCAAAGAAAGATGATGGCATACCATTGTCGTATTCAGTAGTTTCATCACCGTCTGGACCAGGTGTAAGATAAGCTAACGCATCTTCGTCTAAACCACCGGCTTCAGTTCTTGCAATTCTATAACTTGTGCCAAAGTCATCACTTTCCATAACCATACCTACGCCTTCTGGAGCATCTGGTTTAATAAAGTAGTAACCAAATTCGTCCCAAAGTTCGCGGTCGTATGAAAGACCGATATAAGTTTCAGTACCAGTAACACCGTAATATCTACGGCCGTTTAAAGGCGCAATTTTATATCCGTTTTCAAATTCGGTTTCTACGTTGCTAGTTGCTGGCAAAGAAACGAATCTGTATTTTTCAGAACCGTTTTCAGTTACCAACTCTTCTAACGTATAGTCTACACCGTCACGTTGACCTAATACGCGTGAATATAATGGCGTAATGTCTTGGAAAGCACCCAACGCAACGCCCGTTGCTAAAGTAGCGCCGTTATCATAGTAGATATGATAGTTATCTGAACTGAAGTTACCAGCACTACCGTCGATAAAGTTGTTAACGATATCAACGCCTACATAGTCACCGTATTGTACGTCTTTAAGCTCTCTTTCGGCACGTATTTCAAAATTTTTGTAACCGTCAAGACCCATGCCGTCATCTGCGCCGGTAACGATTTGGATTTCTATAGGTCTAGGACCAGTAGGAGTATTTGGATCGTCACCACCACCGCCACATGCAACAGCCGTTAAGCCAAGAAATGCACATAACACGATTGAAATTAATTTCTTCATTTTAACCTCCATATGTCAAAATTTATTTAACACACCACGTTTATACGTGGAAATTTTGTCTAAAAAATCAAAATGTTTAGAATTTATGCTATTTTTTAAAAAACTCTAAAACTTGTTTGCTAAATTTGGGCATAGCAATCCCATAGTGCCATAAGTATACCACAAAGTTAAATAGTATGTAAAGTATTTTTAGTAAAAAAAATAGAAATAAATTGTGAAAATTGTGTAAAAAATGATTTTATTAAAAAAAGCCAAAAATTTCACCGTTTTATTTGTTTATAATAAAGTATTATAAGGTTATTTTTTAACTGCTTAAAGTTGCATTGTTTTACTTTGAACTTTTAGTTGGTTTTGCGTTTTTTTATATATGCAAAATACAGCCTTTTTATTGCAAAAATATTTTTTGTTTAGATAATTTTAAAATTTTATTACGGCTAAACGCTATTTAATTAGCCCTATATTCTATTTATTCCATTTTATGATTTTTTTTAACGTTAAGCAAGCAAATTTTTTTGATATTTTGATTTTTATGGCAATTAACCGAAAATTATTAAATAGTAACGCAGGTTATAAAAACGCAGTTGTATATTACCGTAAATAAAAAAGCATAAAAGCGTGGCTAATTTTACCACGCTTATTTATAATATTATATATTGTTTTGCTTTTCGTTAAAAGCAATGCGAATTTTTTCTTCAACTTCTAATTTAAAGTCTAGATTATTCATTACGTAATCTTTTGCCTTTTCTCTACCTTGCGCAAACTTATCGCCATTATAACTAAACCACGCGCCAGATTTGTCGATTATACCGTATTCAACGCCAAGGTCGATAATGCAACCTTCTTGAGAAATACCCTTGCCGTAAATAATATCAAATTCAGCCGTCTTAAACGGTGGCGCAACTTTGTTCTTTACGATTTTAGCCTTTGTTTTGTTACCATACAAGCCGTCGGTGTCTTTTAAGGCGTCGGCTTTTCTAACGTCAATTCTAACGCTAGAATAGAATTTTAAGGCTTTACCGCCTGGCGTAACTTCGGGGTTACCAAACATAACGCCAACTTTTTCACGCAATTGATTGATAAATACAACGCACGTTTTACTTTTATTAGTTATACCCGTTAACTTACGCAACGCTTGGCTCATTAACCTTGCTTGCAAGCCAACGTGTTGGTCACCCATTTCGCCTTCAATTTCCGCTTTTGGCGTTAGAGCGGCAACAGAGTCTACAACCAAAATATCAACGGCGCCACTTCTAACTAAACTTTCGGCAATATCAAGCGCTTGTTCACCGGTATCGGGTTGAGAAACGTAAAGGTCTTCTAAATTAACGCCAAGTTTTTGAGCATAAGAAGGGTCTAACGCGTGTTCAGCGTCTATGAAAGCGGCAATACCACCCTTTTTTTGCGTTTCGGCAATAACGTGAAGCGCAACCGTGGTTTTACCCGAAGATTCCGGCCCAAAGATTTCAACGATACGCCCTCTTGGCACACCGCCAACGCCAAGCGCCAAATCAAGCGCCAAACAACCCGTTGGTATAACTTCAACGTTAACGTCCGCCGCGCCTGCGCCTAGTTTCATAATTGCGCCTTTACCATATTGCTTTTCAATTTGACTTAAAACTTGTTCAAGTGCTTTTTGTTTTTCATCCATTATTCTTAACCCCTTTATAAGTTATTGTTTTTTTACGCCTATATTGTATATAGATAAGCAAATTTTTTATTTATAGTTGCCGATTATTCTACGTTACGGCACAGTTAAACTTGTTATATTATAATCGTTGCGGTTTTACAAATTATATATTCCGTTTTTTAGCGCTTTGACGGCTAAAAATAGCGCCGTTTCCACGCCTTGATTTGTAATTTCTTGCCTTGTGCCTTTAAAATTATATTTAAATACAACCGTGTGTTCTTCGGTTGCAACCCCTATATAGCAAAGCCCTACGGGATACCCCGAATCGTCCGATTTAGGACCTGCAATTCCCGTTGTTGAAAGGGCTATGTTGCACTTGCCCGTTTTTATTAAAGAATTACACATTTGATACGCAACTTCGCTACTTACCGCGCCAAGATTTTGAAGGTCGTTTTCGCTTACGTTAAGCCTATAATTTTTAGCGTCTAAATCGTAAGTTACAAGCCCTTCGTAAAAGACTTTACTTGCGCCCGAAACCGAAGTTATTTGCGCCGATAAATTACCGCCCGTAAACGACTCTGCACAAGAAATTTTAGCACCGCGTAGCGTTAAGATTTTTACAAGTTGTTGCTTTAAAGAAACGTCGCTTTCCGCATAGACGAATTTTGAAAAATTTTCTAAAAAATCTCTTAAAATATTTGCGGTTTTTTCGCTTGATAAATTATTAGTATTTATTTTTAATAAAACGTCGTTTTTATTAGTTAAAATTTCACAATTAACCGACAAATTTTGAAAAAATAGGTGCAATTTATTTACAGATACGCCGTAAAGTTTAAAAACGTATTGAGTTTTATTTTGCACATTAGTTTCCATATTATTTCCTATTTTTTAGTTAAAATCGCAAATTTTGGCTGTTTTTCTATTTATATTTCTTCAACTACCGTACCGAATAAGTCGTAGTCGCTTGAATTTGTTATTAAAACTTTATAGTATTCGCCTTGGTTTATTAATCCGTCGTAATTTATGTATATTTTACCATCAATTTCGGGGGCGTTAAAGTAACTTCGCCCGTAAAAAGATTGGTTTTCATAGTCGACGCCGTCACATAAAACCACAAGCGTTTTTCCTACGAAATTTTTAAGGTTTTTATTAGATATTTTTTGTTGAATTTGATATAGTTTTTTAACCCTTTTTTGCTTTATACGTTCGTCTAAATGTCCGTCTAATTTATAGGCAGGCGTACCTTCTTCTTTTGAGTATGCAAAAAAGCCACAATTAAAGAATTTTGCTTGTTTAATAAAGTCGCATAAAGTATTAAAATCTTCTTCCGTTTCGCCGGGGAAACCCGCTATAAACGTAGAGCGCAAAGATATGCCTTCAACTTCTTTTTTTAGTTTGTTTATAAGGTCTAAATAAGAGTTAAAACTACCCTTTCTATTCATTCTTTTTAGCACGCTATTCGACGCGTGTTGCAAAGGTATGTCAAGGTATTTAAGCACTTTATTATTAGTCTTAATTTCTTCAATCAACTCGTCCGTTAGCATATCTGGGTAAGCATACAAAAGACGGATAGAATTTACTTCGTCTAGTTTAGAAAGTTCTTTAATAAGTTGAACTATACTTGGCTTGCCGTAAAGGTCGATGCCGTATCTCGTAACGTCTTGCGCAACTAAAATCAATTCTTTAACTTCGCCTAAACTCTTAACTTCTTCGATTAAGGTTTCTATTGGCGTTGAATTATACGCGCCTCTTATAGACGGAATTAAGCAATAAGTACACTTGTTGTTGCACCCATCTGCTATTTTAAGATAATAATAATGACAAGGGGTTGTCAAAATTCTATTTTTTTGCGAAATTTTTTTATTTTTATTTACGAAATACACCCTTTCGCCATTGTAAATAGAATTTATAGCATCTTTTAACAAATCGTAGTCGTTAATGCCTAAAAATGCGTCAACTTCAACGAATTCGTCAAAAATTTCGTCAATAAACTTTTGTGGCAAGCAACCACAAACTATAATTTTTTCTAAAACGCCGTTTGAACGCAACGAATTGCACTCAAAAATAGTTTCAACCGCTTCTTTTCTAGCACTTTCTAAAAACGCGCAAGTGTTAACTATTATAATTTGCGCTTCGTTTATATCCGCCGTTATTGTGGCAAATTCGCTTGCTATTGCTAAAATTCTTTCGGAATCTACCCTATTTTTATCACAACCAAGCGAAATCAGCCCGATTTTTTTTGTATTTAACATAATTACCTATAAATTATTTATTTGAACCGAACTTTTCTTCAAATTCTTCTCTTGGCATTATCATTTGACGCTTGTTGGCAACCGCATTTGGCGTAATATAGCCGTTATCGGTAAGCCAGTCTATAATTTTTGCCGCACGCGGATATCCTACGCCAAGTTTACGTTGTAAAAACGATACCGAAAGTCCGCCGTAATCATAGCCGATTTGCATTGCCTTTAAGTTAAGAGAGTCGAAACCTAACTTGTTATCGCCGTCTTGACTTGGTTCGGATACCGACAAGTTATTTTCTTCGTGTTGTTGCGAACTTGCCGAAACGCTAGATTTAATTTTTGCCCAGTTGTTATAGTCGCAATATTTTTCGTTATGCTCGCAAACGTAGTCTATAACGGCATACATTTCTTCGTCGGAAACGTAAGCGCCCATAACACGTTCTACGGCATACATACCGTTAGTTTTATACAAACAGTCGCCCCTACCAAGCAATTTTTCAGCACCCGTTTCGCCTAAACTCGTTATAGAATCGTGAACGGACGACGCCTTAAATACTATTCGTGACGGTAAGTTGGACTTGATAGGCCCTTCAACGATATCAACCGACGGACGTTGCGCCGCCAAAATTAAGTGAATACCCGCCGCGCGCGCTTTTTGTGCAATCGCGCAAACCTTAACGCCAACACCTTTTTTATCTTGTAACATAATATCGGAAAATTCGTCTATTACGATTACGATTCTAGGCATAATTTTAACGCCGTTAGCCTTTGCTTTCGTGTTATAATCTTTAATGTTTTTAGCCCTAAATTTTGCAAGTTCGCGGTAGCGGTTTTCCATTTCTTCAACCGCCCAAGTAAGCATTGCGTTAGTTGTAGGCACGTCTTCAATGATTTCTTCAAACATCATATGTGGAATATCTTTGAAAGGCTCTAAATCTACGCGTTTAGGGTCTACGATAACAAATCTTAATTCGTCAGGCCCGTATTTAACCATAAGGCTTATAATTAAAGAGTTTAAGCAAACGCTTTTACCCGAACCCGTAGTACCCGATATAAGCACGTGTGGCATATCTGCAATATCTAACGAAACGGGGTTACCTATAACGTCTTTACCAAGCGCAAACACAAGTGAGAAAGGTTTTGTGTTAATAAACCCGTCCGACGAAATAATATCTTTTATACTTACGCTATCCATAATATTGTTTGGCACTTCAATACCAACGTACGACGTGTTTGGAATAGGCGCAATCATACGAATAGAACTTTTTGCGGCAATTCTTAAATTAAGGTCGTTTTGAAGTTTAGTAACCTTACCCATAGGAACGTCGGGCGGAATTGCAATGTCAAAACGAGTAACCGCAGGTCCTCTAAATACGCGTGGAATTTCAGTTTCTACGCCAAAGCGCGCAAGCGTTGAAAGTATACGCTCTTTAACTTCACCCCTAAATACTTCAAATTCATAGTTGTTTTGCGAACAATCTATCGTCTTAAATAACGAAATAGGCGGAGCGTTATACTTATAGTTTACAGGCATATTCTCTATAAGGCGCTTTGAATACTCTTCGTCGTTAAACTGTGGATTTTGATAAGTTTTATCAACGGTTTCTTTTTTAGGTTCGTCTACGTCGCTTAATTCGTTTAAATTATTCGTGGCGTTACCTTCAAAGAACGAAGATATTTTGTTTTTAGTTTCGCATTGACTATCAACGCTAACAATTTCTTCTTCAAAGTCTTCACTTGTTTCTAGCGACGGTGTAAATTCGTTGCTATATTCGCTTTCGTCGTTTTCTTCAAAGACGTTGTTAGTTTCAACTTCGTCGTAAGAATTGTCTTTAACTGTATAAGTTGGCGGTGTAAATTCCTTTTGGATAGGCGAAGAAATCATATCGTCTTCAACCTGTGGCTTATTAACGTAAGGTTGGTTTATAACGCGCGATTGTTCGGTTTTAAAGGTGTTTTCGTAAGTTTGAGAATAAGTTTTAGGGGCTGTGCCGTATAAAATACGCATTGCGTTTTCGCGTTCTATATTGTGGTTTGCAACGTCTAAATCTTCACCTTGTGGCATATAGCCGTTCGGCGCGTTAAAATTATTTTGCGGTTGATAGCCGTTCGGCGCGTTAAAATTATTTTGCGGTTGATAGCGGTTCGGCGCGTTAAAGCCGTTTTGAGCGTATCTCAAGTTGTTGTAGTTTGGTTGTTGACCGTTATAGCCTTGACCGTTATAGAAGTTATTATATCCGTTATAACCGCCGTTTGCATTAAAGCCGTCGTTGTTTAAACCGCTTGCGTCGTTAGGCGCGTTTACAGTTGGCTCTTTATTAGAAACGAAATCGTTTGGCTGTTGTTTTGGATAGTCACGCACACCGCTAATTTTAACGTAAATATTAGAACGAAATTTTATTGCCAAATAGATAATTAAAGCAATAAGCACGGCAAAAGTTATAATTGCGCCTATATTCGTTAAGTATTTTACGAACGGATAAGTAATTAAAGAGATAATCACACCGCCCGCGCAAACGCCGTCTAAACCGTTTCGTCCACTTAAAAATGCGTTGGCAAGGTATTCTTTATACGTTGACGATACCGTTTTAGTTGTAACAACGTTTAAAAGACTTAAAAGGCAAACTAAAAATAACGATAAAATAATTATAGGTTTAATTGCACTGTTGTTCGTTGGCTTTTTACCTAAAAACAACATAAAACCTATAACGCAAAGAATTAACATAAGCGGATATGAAAAATAACCGAATACGCCAAGTAAAAAGTATTGAACTTCCGTACCGATATTGTATAAAACACTACCGCCAAATAAAAGGCAAACGCCAAGCAAAAAAGACAGAATTATTAGCGTTACGCCAAAAAATTCCGTTGTAAAAAATTTATATTCGCTTGATTTACCCTTAACGTCGTTACCCAAAATAAACCTCTTAAATAAATACTAATCTTTAATAAATTAAAGATTGTTTAATACATTATATCACACCTATTTAGTTTTAGCAATCCTTATTTTAAGCATTAGTAAAAAATTTTTTTAACACTTTTTTAATTATGCCCTTTTACGATATTTTTTTGCATAAAAAAAGATAGCAAACTTAATAATTTGCCATCTTTCTTTAATTTAATTCGATAATTATTTATTATTTTCAATTATATCAACTATATCTTTAACCGTTTTAATGTTTTCGGTTTCTTCATCAGAAATAGTTACGCCAAAGTTTTCTTCCATTGATAAAAGCATTTCTACAAGGTCAAGAGAGTCTGCACCAAGGTCTTTTATAATTTCGCTTTCCAAAGTAATTTTTTCTTCGGCAACACCAAGGCTTTCTACAAGCAATTTTTTAACTTTTTCAAAATTAGACATTATTTATCCTCCTTCGTTTCCAAGTAAGTATAGCAAAACAAATAAGTTTTGTCAATTGTTATACAAAAATAATATGCAAATTAACTTTATTTTATACCTTTTAAGGTAAGCGATATCCTGTTTTTCTTAACGTCTACACCTTTAATTTTAACTTTTAAAGTATCACCAACCTTTAAAACGTCCGACGGGTGCTTAACGTAACTATCCGAAATTTCGGATATGTGAACCAAGCCGTCTTGATGTACGCCAAGGTCTATAAACGCGCCAAAATCGGTTACGTTTCTTACAGTTCCGTTTAAAATCATACCTTCTTTTAGGTCGCTTACGTTTAAAATATCACTTCTTAAAACGGGCTGTGGCAAAGAGTCGCGAACGTCTCTACCCGGTTTTAAAAGTTCGGCAACGACGTCGGTTAAAGTGTCCGCACCCAAACCGCACTCATTAGACAATTTTAACGCGCCGTAACTTTTAATTTTGCTAGGCAATTCGCCTAGTTTATTGCTTTTAATATCATCTTTCGTATAGCCGAAAATATTTATAAGTTTGTTTACGCCGTCGTATGATTCAGGGTGAACGGCGGTATTGTCTAAAATATTCTTGCCGTCCAAAATCCTTAAAAATCCCGCGCATTGAGTATAGGCCTTTTGCCCTAATTTAGAAACTTCTAAAAGTTGCGTTCTTGAAGTAAATTTGCCATATTTTTCGCGATATTCTACTATATTTTTAGCAATACCGTTATTTAAACCTGCAACGTAAGATAAAAGCGACGCGCTTGCGGTATTAAGGTCAACGCCAACCGTGTTTACGCAATCTTCAACGGTTCCGCCAAGCACTTTGTCAAGTCTTGCTTCGGGCATATCGTGTTGATATTGCCCTACGCCGATTGATTTAGGGTCTATTTTAATAAGTTCGGCAAGCGGGTCTTGTAATCGCCTTGCAATAGATACGGCTGAACGCTCTGAAACGTCGTAATCGGGAAACTCTTTTGCGCCAAGTGGCGATGCCGAATAAACCGATGCACCAGCCTCGCTAACTACTATATACGAAACCTTGCCGTTAAACTCTTTAATTAAATCGGCAATAAAAATTTCAGACTCTTTTGACGCCGTACCGTTACCTATTGAAATAACGTTAACGCCGTACTTAATTATTAAGTTTTTAACTATAACTTTTGCGTTTTCTATTTGTTTTTCGTTGCCAAGCGTTGGATAAATTACGGCTTTATCTAAAACCTTACCCGTTTCGTCAACTACGGCAAGTTTACAACCCGTTCTATAACCAGGGTCGAAACCTAAAACGGTTTTGTGTTTTAACGGTGGTTGCATTAAAAGAGGTCTTAAATTAACTTCAAAGGTCTTAATTGCCCTTTCTTGTGCGTTTTCAGTAAGTAAATTTCTTACTTCGCGTTCAATAGACGGTTCAATAAGCCTTGAATAAGCATCACTTGCGCTGTCTTTTATAATTTGCGAATAAGGACTGTTATTTTTAATTACAAAATTTTCGCAAATTGCAACGCCAAGTTCTTTATCTATTGCAACTTTGACCTTTAAAGCCTCGTCTTTTTCACCCCTATTAAGAGCCAAAACCCTATACCCTTTTAAATTAGAAACGGGTTCAGAGAATTCTTTATACATACCGTAAACGTTGGCTTTATCACTTTCTTCGTCAAGCCCTTTTACAAAACTTGATGAAATTACGCCGATTTTTAAAAACATTGCCCTTAATCTTTTTCTAATTTCGGCATTATCACTAATCATTTCGGCAATAATATCTTTTGCGCCTTGTATTGCGTCTTCTTCCGTTTCAACTAAAAGTTCGCTATTTATATATTGTTTTGCTAAAACTTGTGGGTCTTCGCCTTTTTCGTTTTGCTCAAAAAACAATTCGGCAAGTGGCAATAACCCCTTTGAAATTGCAACGGTTGCACGCGTCTTTTTCTTTTGTTTAAACGGACGGTAAATATCTTCAACTTCCGTTAAAGTTACGGCATTTTGCAAATTTTCTTCAATTTCTTGCGATAATTTGCCTTGTTCTTCTATGCTTTTTTTAACTTCTTCTTTACGCTTTTCAAGATTGCGTAAATATTCAAGCCTTTCGGATAGTTGGCGCAAAACCTGGTCGTCAATATGCCCCGTAAGTTCTTTTCTGTACCTTGCGATAAAGGGTATCGTGTTGCCTTCGTCTAAAAGGTTTATTACGTTGTTTGCGTGTTCTTCAGTAAGAGAAAATTCTTGTTTAATTTTTTCGTTAATCGTCATAATTATTACGTTTAACCGCCCTTTTACAATTTATTTTTAAAAAAATTATAGGCATTATCGTAAAAAATTGCGTCAATAACGTTAGTAGTGTACCTATAACTTTTTAAAATATTTGATAATTTATATAAATTTTTATAGTTTTTTATCCCTTTAACTAAAAAGTCCGTCCCATAAAAATCTGTTCCTAAACAAAGGTTTTTGTATCCAAATTTTTGAATAAAATAATCTAAATGCTTAAACGCATCGTAAAGCGTAGCATCTTTTGATATAAAATGGCCTACAAGCGTAAAGCCGACAAGTCCGCCCGTTGATATTATGCCCTTTATAATTGCGGCGTCAATATTGCGCTTATGTTTATATACGGCATTAAAACAAGTGTGCGAATTTATAATTTTTATGCCGTTATCAATAAGCGAAAGCGTACCGCGTTTAGAAAGATGCGCAGTATCTATAATTACGCCGTTTTTACTAATTTTTTTAGCAATTTCTACGCCTTGTTTTTTTAGTGGATAGTCAAAATCAACGCCGTAACCAAACGCATTTTCGCCGTTATAAGTAAGCGAAACGTAAAGCGGATTTACAGATAAAAGCGTGTCTAAATTAAGGTCTTTATATCCTATGTCTTCAAACGCAAATTTCGGCTTAAAATACTTAATTTTATTAAAAATTTCAATTTTTTCTAATGCGTAATTAAAGTTATTCTCGCCCCTATAAATAACGGCAACGGGATATACGTTTTTAGGAAAACTCTTTAAAGTTTTTTTAGGGTTATTGCTTTCAGTTAAAAAATCGTTGTGCAAATCAAAAATCTTCATAATTCATTATATGAAAATTTTTAATTTTGGCTATAAATTAGTATTCTATATCTTTTGTAACGTCTATCCAACCTTTAAAGTTTTGGCTATACTTTTCAAGTTCTTCCGCCGTAAATTCAGCGGCGCTGTTAGACGAACCGCACGCTGGAAAAACGGTTGAATATTTCTTTAAAGAATTATCTAAATAAACGACGACGTTATCGTTAATAGCAAACGGACAAACACCGCCCGCAGCATGCCCTATTATACCTTCGACACTATCAAAAGGCAACATTTTTGCCTTTGTGTGAAATTGCGCTTTGTATTTAGAGTTATCAATTTTAACGTCGCCCGTCATAACGATAACGGCAATTTGTTCGCCTTGGTCAAAAGACATTGATTTTGCAATTCGGCCAGGCTTTGTGTTGAGTGCGTGCGCCGCAAGTTCAACGGTTGCCGACGATTCGTTAAATTCAATAATTCTATCTTCTATATTAAATTGTTTAAAATATTCTCTAACTTTATCTATCATAATTCACTTAATATACTATTACGCCGTAAAATTTTAAGCATAACAGTTGCTATTTTTATTGTTTTTCGTATTTTTTTGTGTATAAAACCAAAATTATCTTATTCTTTTTGTAGATAAATTCGCCCCGTCGTACACGATTTCAACAACTTCGTTTTTAGTGTTATTAAAGTTTACCGCCCTAACGGTTACGTCTTTATTTTCTTTAAAAAACTTAATTAAACCTTCGCGCGCCTCTAAATTATCGCCACAGTAACAGTCTAAAATTCCGTCAACAGTGTCAAAATTAACGGTTGAAGTAAGCCTTGAACCACCAAAAAGGTCTTTTGCCTTTTGAAAAAATTCAACCGAACAATATTCGCTTAACAAATATTTTTTAGTATGTTCAACAACCGAAGTTATATCTTCTTTATCAAAATGCGCGTTTTGATAGCCAAAAGTCATAACTATTTCTTTATCTGAAACGTATATTACTAAATCGTTATTGTTTATATCGTTAGGAAAGCCAACGACCATATCTTTGCCATATTCAATCACTACGGGCGAAAATTCTTCTAGTTTTTCGCCGATTAAGTTTGCAAGTTCTATCTTGTTTTTCATAAGTCCCCTCTCGTTAAAAAGTATAATGCCGAATTTTTTACAATTTCGTCAACCGTTAAACAGTCAAACGGATATTCTATCGTAAACGAAGAAACGCTATTTGTAAACTCTACGATAGTTTTTTCAATTTCGCAATTGCCGTCATTTAGCGTTATCGGGTTATAATTTTGGTCAAAATCTTTTAAATGCACCCTAGAAACGTAAGGTTTAAGTAGGTTTATGCCCTCTATAACACTTTCTTGCGACTTGTAAAAATTACCGCCGTCAAACACTAAATATAAGTCTTTAACGCCCTTTAAAATATCTAAAACTTTTTTAGGCGAACTATAAAAACTTAAATTATCGCCAAAATTTTCTATTGAAACCCTAACGTTAAACTGTTTAGAGTATTTTACTATATGCCTTAAATTTTGTTTGATATTAAAAATGCACTTTTCTTCATCATCGCCATTAGCAATCGGTTTAGTTAAAAGCATAACGTCTTTAATATTATTTGACGAACAAAAATCTATAATTTGAAGTTCGGTAGAATAATTGTTCGATACCTTTAAATCGCCAACGTAAAATACCGATGCAATTTCAAAACCGCTTACGATAATGGTTGATAAAAGCGACTTGTCTTGCAAAAATCTATCATACATAACGTCTAGCGTTTCAAAACCTTGTAATCTTAAAGATTTTAAAACGTCTTGTATAGATAAATTACACTCTTTTGAAACGTTTATTACGTTTTCATAATTGATGCCAAGTTTTGCCATAATTCACCTAAAATTCTCATAAAATAGTGTAACACTATTGCTAACAAATTTCAATAATTTTTATTATTTTAATCAACGTTTTTGCCGTCGTCGTCAAAGCACTCTACAAATCGCGCCATAAAAGACGGCTCTTCGTTGTATTTTTCTAAATGATAGACAGTGCCAAACTCTAAAAGCCTAAAAATCGCCTTGCCCTTTTCGCGTTCTTCGGTTGTCAAAATCGTTACGCCCGTCGGTCTTGAAACGGTATAATTTGCTAAAAGTATTGGCGAAACGCCTAAAAGTTCAGATAATAAGAAACTTTCCGTTCCAAAATGACATACGAACACAAGCGTATCGTGATTAGGTTTTACGACGTCGTAATAATTTCCGTTTTTAACGTAACCACGCTTTTCTAAAAGGCTTGCAAATTGTAGTTTTAAGTCTTTATATCTTTTTGTTAAACCGTCGCTATTAAAACCGTTAACCGTTTGCCATTTATCACAATCAAAAAGCGCGTTATTATCGTTTAAAAAAGACGCGCGCAAATCCCAACATATGTGATTTTTGCAATAATCAAGGTCAATCGGACTATAAAATTCTTCTAAAAAGTCTAAAACTTCGTATTTTAAGCCGTTTTTATATTTTACAATGCCGTCGGCAGTAAACTTTGCGCGATTAAGTGGCGACGAATATAAATAGTCAATTTTTATATCTTTAAAATATTTGCCTAAAATATCCGCTTCTTTAAACCCCTTTTTAGTTAAAGTGTTATTTTCGTAATCGGGTTCGGCGTGTCTAATTATAACAATTTTCATAATATAAAATAGTATAGCCCACTAAAAAGTGGGCTATATTTAAAGGTTTCCCTTAATTACATAGATTCGTGAATTGTACGACTAATTACGTCGTCTTGTTGTTCTTTCGTAAGTTTATTAAAGTTTACAGCGTAACCCGAAACACGAATAGTAAGTTGAGGGTATTTTTCAGGGTGTGCTTGTGCGTCAAGTAAAGTTTCGCGACTAAACACGTTTACGTTAAGGTGGTGACCACCGTCAGCGCAGTAAGCGTCTAACATATTTACTAAATTGTCAACTTTTTGAGACATAATAAATACCTCCTATATATACTATATTATTTTAAAAAAATTAGTCATCTTTACCAAGTGAGTTTGGTGTGATTGAGAACGTATTAGAAATACCGTCTCTTGAATATTCGTATGGAATTTTAGCAACTGATTCAAGAGATGCAAGAGCGCCGTGAGTATCTCTACCATGCATTGGGTTTGCACCTGGAGCAAGTGGCATACCAGCACGTCTACCGTCAGGTGTATTACCAGTCTTTTGACCGTAAACAACGTTTGAAGTAATAGTAAGGATAGACATTGTTGGAACAGATTCTCTATAAGTGTAGTGAGACCTAATCTTGTTCATAAACGATTTAACAAGTTCAACTGCAAGTTCGTCTACCCTATCGTCGTTGTTACCGTATTTAGGGAAGTCGCCTTCAATTTTAAAGTCAGTAACGATGCCGTCTTCATTTCTAATAGGATATACTTTAGCATACTTGATAGCAGAAAGAGAATCGGCTACGCAAGAAAGACCTGCAATAGCCGTTGCGAAGAATCTTCTAACTTGTGAATCGTGTAAAGCCATTTCGATTGCTTCGTAAGCATATTTATCGTGCATGTAGTGAATTAAGTTTAAAGTGTTAACGTATAAACCTGCAAGCCAGTCTAACATTTGATTGTATTTATCCATAACTTCATCAAAGTCAAGAGCATCGTTAGACGTAATTGCTTCATATTTAGGTGAAACTTGCATTGGTTTGCCGGTAACTTTATCTTTTAAGATTTCGTCTTTACCACCGTTGATTGCGTAAAGTAAGCATTTTGCAAGGTTTGCACGAGCGCCGAAGAATTGCATATCTTTACCAACGCGCATACAAGATACGCAACAAGCGATACAGTAGTCGTCACCCATTTCTGGTCTCATAAGGTCGTCGCTTTCGTATTGAATAGAAGACGTCTTAATAGAGATTTCAGCACAATAACGCTTAAAGTTTATAGGAAGGTTTTTAGACCATAAAACAGTAAGGTTTGGTTCTGGCGCAGGACCAAGGTTGATAAGAGTGTGAAGTACGCGGAAAGAGTTTTTAGTAACAAGTGGTCTACCGTCAACGCCCATACCACCGATAACTTCAGTAACCCAAGTTGGGTCGCCACTGAAAAGTTCGTTGTAAGATTGAATTCTCATAAACTTAACCATACGGCATTTCATAATGAAGTGGTCGATAAGCTCTTGCGCTTCAACTTCGTTGATTACGCCGTTTTTAAGGTCACGTTCAATATAAATATCAAGGAAAGTAGAGTTTCTACCGATTGACATTGCCGCACCGTTTTGGTCTTTAATAGCGCCAAGGTAACCAAAGTAAAGCGCTTGTATAGCCTCTTGCGCGGTAGTTGCAGGTTCACTAATATCGCAACCGTAAGAATTAGCCATAAGTTTAAGTTGTTTAAGAGCCTTAATTTGTTCGCTAATTTCTTCTCTATCTCTAATTTTATCAGGCGTCATTTCGCCACTAATAATTGCCTTGTCTTCTTCTTTTTTCTTAATAAGATAGTCAACGCCGTATAAAGCAACACGTCTGTAATCGCCTACGATTCTACCACGACCGTAAGTATCGGGAAGACCCGTTAAAATGTGAGAAGAACGAGCCGCTCTCATTTCTGGAGTGTAAGCGTCAAATACACCGTCGTTGTGAGTTTTACGATATTTAGTGAAAATATCTTTAACTTCTGGGTCAATAGTGTAACCGTACATTGAAAGCGCTTCTGCAGCCATTTTAATACCGCCAAATGGTTGAAGAGAACGTTTTAAAGGTTTATCAGTTTGGAAACCTACAATCTTTTCAAGTTCTTTATTTATATAGCCTGGCGCGTGACTTGTCAAGTTAGATACAACCTTTGTATCAGCGTCAAGTACGCCACCGTTTGCTCTTTCTTGTTCGTAAAGAGCAAGTACGTCTTGCCACAATTGTTTTGTAGCGTCTGTTGCAGGGGCAAGGAAAGAAGAATCGCCTTCATAAACGGTGTAGTTTCTTTGAATAAAGTCTCTTACGTTTACTTCGTCATTACTCCACTTGCCGGGAACAAAACCTTCCCAACCTTTGTAATTTTTCATCGTTATTACTCCTTTTATTATAAAATAATAAATATACTTTTATTTTTAACGGTTAAACCGTTTATTTACTTTGTAAATGTTCTTCAACTTTAGCGTCAATCCAAAGTTCAAAGATTTCTTGTGGTTGATAACCAAGCGCCCTAGCAAATTCAACGCCGTCGTCTAAAAGTAAAACGGTTGGCACTCTATCAACGTTATAGGCTTTGATAATTTCAGTTGTAGTTTCGCTTGCTTCAACGTGAACTAGTTTTAAGTTTGGGCGCGCTTTTACAACTTCGTAAAGCATAGGCATAAGCGTTAAACAGTTAGCGCAAGATTCGCCACTTATTTCAACGACTTGCAAGCCTTTTAATTCATTTTTGTAATTAGAATTTGTAATCATAATTTTCCGTTTAATATATTTTTTGCATTTAATACCCTTTCTTTCGTAGGCGCTTCAACGCCCTTTAAAGGATATTCTAAACCAAGTTTTTCATACTTTACTACGCCCATTGTGTGATATGGCAAAACTTCTATCTTCTCTACGTTTTTAAGCGTAGCAATAAAGTTTGAAAGTTTGGTAAGGGATTCGTCGTTATCGGTATACCCGTCTAAAAGAACGTGCCTTATCCACATTTTACTATTGCGACTATCAAGCCACTTGGCATAAGCAAGAGTGTTTTTATTTGACACGCCCGTTAGGTTTTTGTGGGCTTCGTCGTCAATATGTTTAATATCAAGCAAGTAAAGGTCGACGTATTTATCAAGTTCTTCGTGCTTTTTAACGCAATCTTCGTCATTTTCGTTAAAAGTAAAACCAGAAGTATCAACCGCCGTATTTATTCCGTAAGACTTAACCGACTTTAAAAGTTCAATTATAAAATCAATTTGTAGCAAAGGTTCGCCACCGCTTACAGTTACGCCACCGTTTGAGCCAAAATAATTTTTGTATCTAATAATTTCATTAGTTAAATCGCTTACGGTACGCTCTTCGCCGTTATTAAGTTGCCAAGAATCAGGATTGTGGCAATATTTACATCTTAACGGACAGCCTTGCATAAAAACAACGAAGCGTATACCTGGACCGTCAACCGTGCCACCTGAAAATACGGAGTGAATCTTACCTTTCATAATCAGTTAAAAGTTTTATTATATAATTTTAACACAAAATATTGTGCTTGTAAACAATTTTTATACTATAAATAGTAAATATTACTTATTTACTTACTATCTTATTTTTGTTTTTGTTATTTTTGACTTGTCGTAATAAATTATTGCAAGTTCTTTGCCCGCAATTTCTATAAGCGCCGACGACATAAGTGAAGAAAGACCCCCGCTAAACGCATCGCTTACGATATATTTGCTTATGCCGATAGGCGAAAGAAATTTACTAAACCACAAAAAGAAATTTAGGATATTTATTAAAAGTAGCGTAAGTGGTTTGTTTTTAATTTTAATTGCGCTATCGTATAAATTCCAACACTCTATAAAGAAGGAAATTTTAAGGCTTTTTAACCAAATTATGCCCGATGAATTGATAATTTCTTCAAGCCTTGCGCGAAGTTGTTGCGCAATCAAGAATATTTCGCGTTCGGTAAAACTTAAATATCCCCTTTCTCTGTTGTTGTAAAACGAAAACGGCATACTCACGGATTTTGCAAGGTTTGTAAATACGCTTACCGCATTAGATTGCGGTTTTTCTATTACGCGAACTTTATTTTTGTTAAATAAAGAAAGCATTTTGTTTTTTCTTTGAAGTCTAGCGTATCTTGCGCTTTCGTTTAAGTAGTTTACGTATTCAATTTGTGCGTTTTTTATACTTTCAATGCAAACTTTTTTGCTTTCTTCGTCTTGAATTTTATTAAAGTTTTGATTAGTGTTTTTAAGGACTTTTCTTATTACGCTTTTAAGGTACAAGTTAAACGCAATAGACATTCCAAAAAATATACTGCCGATTATAAAAGTAACGTACGTTATTTTGCTTAAATAATATAGAAATTCAGACATTTTTAACCTCCAAAACTTCTATATCTTGCAAAGTACACATTGCTTTTTCGTAATTATAAGGTCTATTACCCTTACTAAACACTCTAAACGCTTCCGAACCTATAAACTGTATAATTTCGTTAGTGAGTTTTGAAATTTGACCTTTAACAGTAAACAACGCTAACTTGGTTGCACCGCTTTTTATACCACTTTTAAGTTTATTTAAAAGCGTTGGCTTTGTTTCAACTAGTTCGTCACTAACGATTTCGTCTTGCCCTTCTAAAATATCCGACAGTTTTTTTTCTAAAAACGAAATGGGCTTATCTTGTAAATGAAGTAAACTAAATATCGAATCGGTTTTTTCTTTAACGACGTCAAGCGCGTTGCCTATAATTTCTAGCGCATCGTAAACAGTATAATCTAAATAGACGTATTTGGTTTTGCTACCATATCCGCTTGCAATAGTTTTAGCAAGAATATACGATAAATTAGCGCCTTGTTTTAGGTTTTCGTTAACGCTTTTTTTAACGTCGTAAGAAAAGTTAAAGTTGCCACTGTTTAATATATTTGCAAGTTCTTCGTCACAATTTATTACTATTGAATTGCGCTTGCGTTTTCGCGCATACGAAAGTTTTGTAAACGCGTAAACTAAACAATAAATCAAATAAAACAACAGTATTCCAAACAAAGTGCAAATAACTAGCGTTATCAACTTGTTGTTCGTGCTTTTTAAACCGTTAGTATATAGTGAAACACCATAAGAAACAACTGCAATAACAGTGAAAATTAAGTATTTTATCGCATTTTTTAAAAACCTATTGTTTTTAGGCTTTTTATCCGATACTATAACTTTTGCACTAATTTGTTTGTTGTTTTGGCTACTCATTTTACACAATATCCACGAATTTTCCACCTATATATGAAGATAGTTGTTCGGGGTTTACCTCTATTTGATTTCCCTTTTTACCCGCCGATACGCATATGGTATCAAGTAATAACGCAGTTTCGTCAATAACCGTAACAAAAGGCTTTTTCATACCTATCGGCGAACAACCGCCATGCACGTAACCGGTAAGCGGTAAAAGGTCTTTTTGCTTTATCATTTCAATAGATTTTACACCCACCGACTTGCTTGCCTTTTTTAAGTTTAGCGTAGCGTTAACGGGTACTACGAAAACGTAGTGTGCGCCGTCACTACCAACGGTAACTAGCGTTTTAAAAACTTCATATTCGTTTTTATTAACTAAATTTGCAACTTTTTGACCGTCGGTTTCTTCACTAGAATACTGGTAATGATTATACGGTATTTTAGCAACGTCAAGCAAGCGCATAACGTTTGTTTTTTCCATAAACTAGATTTTTAACTTGAACACGTATTTTTTAACGTTGCATTTTTCTTCGGCGTCATATCCGCCAACGTGAAGGTCGTTAGGAAAAATAAGCGCAAAGTTCTTATCGTTTAAAACTACCGTGTTATACCAACTTGTAGTAAAGAACTCTACGTCTTTAACAGGGTTGTATTCTTTAGCGTTTTCGCCAAGGTCTAACGCTTGGAACATAAAGAGTTCTTCGCCCGTAGTAATAAGTTGAAGGTCTAAAAACTCTCTATGCACTTCAAATAAAACGGGTTCTTCGCCAAGTTCTTTAGTGTCGTAGGTGCTAACCTTTAAAACACAATCGTCGCCAAGGTCGTATTTGCCTATTTCAAGTTTAGATAAGTCGTTATTCTTAATAAAATCAACGGCTTTTTGAACGTTTGGAACGTATGCGTATCTATGTAAGTTTGCCAAATTGTCTATAATCATAATATCCTCCAAAACAACGCTTTTAAAAAGCGTATTAAATCATACTAATAATAACACATTATATATAAAGTTTCAATACTAAATAATTAAAAATTTTTATTTTTACATAAAGATATCCAACTTAATTAAAAGTCGGATATCTTAAAAAATTAATAATTTTCTTTTCTAACTTCAAAATAACTTTCTGGGTGAGCGCATACAGGGCAAACTTTAGGTGCTTTAACGCCTATGTGAAGGTGACCACAGTTTCTGCATTCCCATACTACAACGTCAGTTTTTTCAAAAACTTTTTCGTCTTTAACGTTCTTTAAAAGTGCTTGATATCTTTCTTCGTGTGCTTTTTCTATGTTAGCAACTGCGCGGAATTGAGCGGCAAGTACGGTAAAACCTTCTTCTTCTGCTTCTTTTGCCATTCTTTGATACATATCCGTCCACTCTTGATTTTCGCCCGCAGCGGCAGCGGCAAGGTTTTCAGCAGTATCACCAAGTTCGCCAAGTGCTTTAAACCAAAGTTTTGCGTGTTCTTTTTCGTTTTCAGCAGTTTTTAAAAAGATTTCGGCAATTTGTTCATAGCCTTGTTTTTTAGCAACACTTGCAAAATAAGTGTATTTGTTACGCGCTTGGCTTTCGCCTGCAAATGCTTCTCTTAAATTCATTTCAGTTTTCGTACCTTTAAGTTCCATAGTTATACTCCTTAAAATTATTTATTATTTAATATTTTTTAGCGGTTTACCGCTTATTTTTAGTTTTTTATTTGGCTTAAACAGTTAGCGCAAGTGCCCGATAAAGAAACTTCGATTACATCAACTTCGCCAAGTGATTTTATAGCGCCGTTTACCGCGCCGTCAACGTCAATATCCAAAACGTCAAAAACTTCGTTGCAACAGTTACACCTAAAATGCGCGTGGTTGCATAGCGTTTTGTCAAACCTATCCCCACCTACTTGCGAAATGCGTTTTATTTTGTTTTCTAATACAAGCGTGTTAAGATTTCTGTATACCGTTGCTAAATTTACCGAGGGTAAAACGCTTTTACACTTTGTTAAAATCGTTTCCGCAGTAGGATGGTCGCAACTGTTTAATACGGCGTCATAAACGACTTGCCTTTGTTTACTGTTTCTCATTTTTTCACCTTATTGATAATGATTATCATTATTATAAATTAAAAAATTCTGTTTGTCAATACTTTTTTTAAAAAAATTTAAGAAAATTTTTAAACGCCATAGTTAAAGGGTAAAACATAATATTTTAGGTTTTCTAATAAATTGCTTGATATTTTTTTAAAAATATAATATTATATAATCATATTGTACAAGAGTGATAAATATGAAACACGTTTTTATTATAAATCCAAATGCAGGAATTGTAAATACCTATAAAAAAACTTTTGAAACTATAAGCAGTTTTAAAGATAAGTTTGATATTACGATATATAAAACGACTAAACAAAAAGACGCAACAAATTATATTAAAGATTTTTGCAAACAAAATCAAAACGAACACTTGCGTTTTTATGCTTGCGGTGGTGACGGGACTATTAACGAAGTTTTAAACGGAATTATAGGGTTTGAAAACGTAAGTATGTCTGCCTACCCTTGCGGTAGCGGTAACGACTTTGTTAAAGCGGTTGGTGGTAGCGAAAAGTATTTAGATTTAGAAAAATTGTTAAATGCTAAAAGCAAAAAAATAGACGTTATCAACGTTAAAAATCACTTATACTGCTTAAACGTTTGCAACTTTGGGTTTGACTCTATGGTTGCTAAAACCGCAAATTCGCTAAAAGGAAGCCACGTAAAAAACCCTTACGGTTTAGGCGTAGTTAAGGCATTATTTTTAGGCATGAATAATAAAATAACCGTTGAAGCAGACGGAAAGGTGCTAAATCCAAACGGCAAATTGCTTTTAACGACGCTTGCTAACGGCGATTACGTTGGCGGTAAATATAAATGCGCGCCTAAATATAAAATTGACGACGGGTTAATTGAAGTTTGCCTAGTTTCGCCCGTTTCGGTCTTTAAATTTTTACAACTTAAAAAGCAATACGAATTAGGCAATCACCTAAACGATAAGCGCTTTGATAAATACATAAAATATACACAAGCAAAAAACGTTAAAGTTTACTCCGATAAACCCTTTGATATTTGTATTGACGGCGAAATTATTAACGGAACGAACTTTGAAATAGAAATAATACCACAGGCAATAGAATATGCTATGCCAGATTAAAAAGGAATATATGGAAAATAACAATAAAACCGTAATTATTATACCATCATACGAGCCACCTTTTGTTTTTACCGAATACGTTAGCGAATTAGTTGAAAACGAAAACGTTGAAGTTATAGTTATTAACGACGGTAGCGGTGCGGAATTTGAAAGAGTGTATACAAAACTTAAAGAAATTAAAAAATGTACTGTTTTGTCGTATGAAGTCAATAAAGGCAAAGGCCACGCGTTAAAGGTTGCCCTTGACTATTGCAAAAAGAATTATTCAAGCGAAGACAACTTCGTTACAGCCGATTGCGACGGTCAACATTTAGTTAAAGACGTGTTAAACTGCGCCGACTATGCAGACAAAAACAAATCTTGCCTTATTTTAGGTTGTAGAAACTTTGATTTGCCACAAGTTCCACAACGTTCGCGTATGGGTAACGTAAGCACAAGGCGTATGTTCTCTTATTTATACGGCATTAAGGTTAGCGACACTCAAACAGGTTTACGCGCTTTTAATTACAGTTTAATTGACAAACTTTTGGCAATTAAAGGCGAAAGGTTTGAATACGAAATGAATATGCTTATTCAACTACCAAGGCAAAACGTTGACTTTATTGAAGTTGAAATTGAAACGGTATATGAAAAAAAGCAAGAAGACGTTAATACCCGTTCACATTTTAAAACGTTTAGAGATAGTTTTAAGGTTTGGGGCGTGCTTGTAAGCAATATGAGTAACTTTATTTTAGCAGGTCTTATTGCGGGCGTTATTGAAATAGGTTTATTCTCTCTTGTATATTACGTTTTTTGTAACACACTGCCCGACTCTGTAAGAACGCTTCTTTCTACCGTATCGGCAAGAATTTGTTCGTCAATAATAAATTTCTTGCTATGCAAAAAGGTTGTATTCCACAGCAAAAACAAGTTTGATTCCGTAAAATACTATTGCCTATGGTTAGCGCAAATGGGCGCGTCGTATTTGCTTACTTACGTGTTTGGTAACTTAATAGTCGTAATTGACGCGTTAATAGTTCCTATTAAACTTTTATGCGACATTATAATCGGTTTAATTAGTTACAAAATTCAACAAGTTTGGGTATTTAAAAGAAAAAAATAATATAAAATAAAATTAAAAGAGTAGGTTTTGTTACCTACTCTTTTTTATACTTAAAATTTATAAATACTTAATAAGCATTGCAGATAATTCGGCTTTACTTGTTAAACCAACGCTTTTTTCTTTTAACTCGCCACCGCTAAACACCATTAAACAAGGAATGCTGTTTACCCCGTAATTTATAGCCAAACTTTCACACTCGTCAACGTTGACTTTTGCAACCACAACTTTATCGTTTAAATCGCTTGCAAGTTCGTCAAGTATAGGTCCTTGCATTCTACAAGGACTGCACCAAGGCGCCCAAAAATCAACTAAAACAGGGACTTTACTGTCTTTTATTACAGTTTTAAAGTCAAAATCATTAAGATGTTTTACGTTACTCATAAATTTCCCCCTTTTTATATTTTGCGACAAAATTCGTCAAAATATACTTAAAACTTAAAATTGTAAATATCGTCTAAACTGCAATCAACTTGTGAAAAATCACTCATTTTTTTAACTTTAACAACACCGCTTTCAATTTCGTTGTCGCCTATTGCAATAACGTATTCCGCGCCTATTTTATCGGCATATTTAAACTGTGCCTTAAAACTTCTTTCTAGGTGGTCGGTTTCGCAAGTTATACCCAACTTTCTTAAATTATAGCAAATTTCAAACGCTTTTTTAGACGCAACTTCGCCTGCCGACGCTATAAATACTTTTATAGGACTTTCGCTTGGTATAGCAACGTTTTCGGCTTCCATAAGCATTAAAATTCTTTCAAGCCCCATACCAAAACCAACGCCCGGCACACTATTGCCACCTATTTGACTAATTAAACCGTCGTATCTACCACCACCGCAAACAGTACCTTGTGAGCCAAGAGAGTTCGTTACGAATTCAAATACCGTTTTAGTGTAATAATCAAGTCCCCTAACGATTTTTGGATTTACGTTATACTTTAACCCTACAACTTCTAAATAGCCCTTTAAAGAGTTAAAGTGCGAAGAACACTCGTCACACAAATAGTCCGTAATTTTTGGCGCGTCGTTGCAAAGCAATTTACAGCCTTCTTCTTTACAATCAAGTATACGAAGTGGGTTTTTTTCAAGCCTTTCTTTACAAGTTGGGCACATTTTGTCTATTTTATCTTTAAAATAAGACTTTAACGCGTTATTATAGTCTAAACGACATTTGCTACAACCCATACTGTTTATATTAAGTTCTACTTTTAAACCTAATTTTGTCAAAAGAGTATAAGCAAGCAAAATAACTTCGGCATCAACGTCGGCGGTTTTAGAACCGTAAAATTCAACGCCAAACTGGTGGTGTTCGCGAAGTCTACCCGCTTGTGGTCTTTCGTATCTAAATACGGGCGTAATATAATACATTTTTAAAGGCATAGTGCCGTTAAATAAGCCGTTTTCTATAAAAGCACGCGCAACGCCTGCCGTTCCTTCCGGCTTTAACGTTATACTGCGCTTACCTTTATCTTCAAACGTATACATTTCTTTGTTTACAATGTCCGTCGTATCGCCAACGCCCCTTAAAAATAGTTCGGTGTGTTCAAAAGTAGGCGTTCTTATTTCTTTAACGGCAAAAGTTTTTGCAACTTCTTTTGCCATATTTTCTACGTAGTGCCACTTGTAACTTTCACTTGGCAATACGTCTTTCGTTCCCTTTGGTATGTTTATCATAATTCACCTTTAAAGTATATATTTGCGTAAATTTCTACTTTCGTTGCCGTTCAAGTGTTCTTGAACGTACTTTTTGTCAATTTTAACAGTAGTAAGCGGTATATTGCCACCCGCGTTGAAAGATATGTCTTCAAGCAAGTTTTCCATAACCGTATGAAGTCTACGCGCGCCGATATCTTCGCTTGACGCGTTCATTTCAACGGCAATTTCGGCAATTTCTTCTATTGCGTCTTTGGTAAAAGACAAGTCTATATTGTCAACTAAAAGTAAAGTTTTATATTGCAAGGTTATTGCGTTTTGTGGCATCGTTAAAATGTTTACAAAATCTTCTTTTGAAAGAGACGACAACTCTACTTTAATAGGAAATCTTCCTTGAAGTTCGGGTATTAAGTCTTCAACCTTTGCAATATGAAACGCGCCTGCCGCTATAAATAAAATATAGTCGGTTTTTATAGGCCCGTATTTAGTCATAACGGTTGAGCCTTCAACGATAGGCAAAATATCCCTTTGCACGCCTTCTCTTGAAACGTCTGCACCGCCTTGCTTTGATTTTGCCGCAATTTTGTCTATTTCGTCAATAAAGATTATGCCTTCTTGTTCGGCACGCTTTATTGCTTCGCTGTTTACTGCGTCTAGATCAATCAACTTGTCGCTTTCTTCGTTAATTATTATTTGCATTGCCTCTTTAACGGTCAACTTTCTTTTCTTTTTGCGCTTTGGCAAAACGTCGCCAAAAATTGAACCTATGTTGATTTCCGCGCCCATACCAGGCATAATTTCAAGTTGTTTTGGGCGGTCTTCAACTTCCATTTCAATTAAGTATTTGTCGCACTTGCCTTCTCTTAACTCATCTAAAATACGGCCTTCAAATACTTCGGTTGGCGTTTCGCCTTTTTCACTTGCGCGCGCTTCAACTAAAAGTTTAAAGACTTTTTTTTCGGCAACCGCCGTTGCCTTTGATGAAACTATACGCATTTGCTCTTCTTTAACGAGCCTTACGCTACATTCAACAAGGTCGCGCACCATAGACTCTACGTCTCTACCAACGTAGCCAACTTCGGTATATTTAGTTGCTTCAACTTTAATAAACGGCGCGTTTACAAGTTTGGCAAGTCGCCTTGCTATTTCCGTTTTACCAACACCCGTTGGTCCTTTCATAATGATGTTTTTAGGCGTAATTTCTTCACGCAATTCCTTTGTTAATTGACTTCTTCTATACCTATTGCGAAGTGCAACCGCAACGGCGCGTTTTGCGGAGTTTTGACCTATAATATATTTATCTAATTCACAAACAATTTCTCTTGGCGATAAATTCATAAACTCCCCCTTACACCTTTTCAACGATAATGTTATCGTTAGTAAAAATACATATTTTACTTGCAATTTTTAATGCTTTTTCTGCAATAACGTCTGCGGAATAGTCCGTTTCTTCAAGAAGCGCTTTGCCTGCCGCAAGCGCGTAATTACCACCACTACCGATAGCGCAAACGCCACCGTCAGGCTCTATAACTTCGCCACTACCCGAAAGGATAAGCAAATAGTCTTTATCAGCACAAATCATCATTGCTTCTAACTTTCTTATAGCCTTATCTTCACGCCATAATTCCGCAAGTTCAACGGCGCTTCTCATAAGATTGCCCGAATATTTGTTAAGCATACCTTCAAATCTTTCGGTTAACGTAAAAGCGTCCGAAACAGTACCTGCAAAGCCAACTATAACTTTTCCGCCAAAAATTCTTCTAACTTTAACGGCGTTATTTTTAAAAACAACCGATTCGCCCATAGTAACTTGTCCGTCACCAGCTATTGCAGTTATACCGTCTTTTTTAACGGCACAAATAGTAGTGCCTCTAAATTCTATACTCATTTATCTTCCTCCACAGAATTTACCGTATAATTACATTTTTTATCCGAACAATTTATAACCCCGTCTTTTATAATAAGGTAATTGCCACAAGTTGGACACATATCGCCCGTTGGTATATCCCAACTTCTAAAATTACAGTTTGGATACCCTGAACAACCGTAGTAAACCGTGCCTTTTTTAGATATCATTTTTTGCGCCGGCTTATGGCATATAGGACACGCGCCCACAAGTTCGTTTAAACTTTTTGTTAGAGTACATTTCGTACATTTTAAATATTTTCCAAACTTACCCGTTTTTATAAGTAAGGTTGCACCGCAAGAACACTTTTCGCTTGCAATTTCGTCGCCTTCTTGCATTTTAGTGTTGCAACTTGGATTTGGACAGTTAAGATATTTACCGTACTTGCCTTCTTTTAATATCATAAGTTGACTGCAATTAGGACACCTTACTTCACTAACCTTATCGTCTGGATTTTTAGTATCTTTACAAGACGGACAATATAAATATTCGCCAAACCTACCTAATTTTTTAACGTATTTTGCGCCACAATTCGCGCAAACGATATCCGTAGGTTCACTGTTATCGCCCGTTGCAACTTTAAGTTCGTTTATAAACGGATGATAAAATTCGCCAACAAGTTTACGCCAATCTTGTTTGCCTTCGGCAACTGCGTCAAGTTTATCTTCCATTTTTGCCGTAAACTTAACGTCTAAAATATCCGAAAAATACTTAACTAGTAAGTCGGTTGCGTCAAACGCTATGTTTGTTGGTTGCAAATATTTGCCCTTTCTAACTATAAATTTGCGCTTTGTAAGCGTGCCGATAATAGTGGCGTAAGTTGACGGTCTACCTATGCCGTTTTTTTCCATTGTTTCAACGAGCGAAGAGTCGGTATATCTAACGGGCGGTTTAGTAAACTTTTGCTCTTTGTCAAGTTTCTTTAAAACTAAAACGTCGCCTGCCGACATATTAGGCAACAACTTATTATTGTCGCTTTCATCGTCTATATTACCGCCTTGAACGTAATCGTAAACAGCGGTGTAGCCTTTAAATTTTACACTTTTACCGCTTGCTTTGAAACCGTAATCGCCGTTAACGGCTAAAATCTTCATAGAGTTAAATTCGGCTTCAACCATTTGAGACGCCAAATACCTTTCGTATATCAACTTATACAAATTATAATGGTTTTTATCTAAAATACCCTTTACGCTTTCGGGCGTAACGTTTATATTTATAGGTCTTATTGCTTCGTGCGCGTCTTGAGCGTTCTTTTTTGCCGAATAAATATTTGGTTTACTAGGAACGTAGTTTTCGCCAAAGTTTTTGGAGATATAATCTTGGCACTCTTTTTGCGCGTCTTCCGAAACTCTTGTAGAGTCCGTTCTAATATAAGTTACAAGTGCTAAATGCCCTTTTTGAGTTTCTATACCTTCGTATAAGTGTTGCGCAAGTTGCATTATTTGTGGCGCGGATAAGCCCAACTTATTAGACGCGTCTTGTTGCATCGTTGAAGTTGTAAAAGGTGGCAAAGCATGTGCTTTTACTACGCTTTTTTTAACGTCTTTAACAACGAATGGCGAATTTTTCAATTCTTCGTAAACGGCGTTTGCTTCTTCTTCGTTCTTTGGCTTAAAGGTTTTGCCGTTTTTTTCGGTTAAAAGCATTTTAAACTCTTGCGCGTCGCTTTGAGTTTTAACCTTTGCCGAAATATTCCAATATTCTTCGGGAACAAAACTTTCAATTTTTCTTTCGCGTTCAACAACGAGTTTAACGGCAACCGATTGCACCCTTCCTGCCGATTCGCCGTCTTTAACCCTAGTTCTAACAAACGGCGAAAGTTTATAGCCCACTATTCTATCAAGAATTCTTCTTGCTTGTTGAGAGTCAACCAATTTATAGTCAATTCTTTCTGGTTTAGCAATAGCGTTTTTTACCGCCTTTTCGCTTATTTCGTTAAACTTAATGCGGTGTGTTTTGCCCTTAATGTTTAAAACTTCGTATAAGTGCCAAGCAATTGCTTCGCCTTCTCTATCCGGGTCGGTTGCAAGGTAAACGAGTTCCGCTTTGCTTGCTTGTTCTTTTAACTTTTCAACCGTATCTTTTTGCTTTGGCTCTATAACGTAAGTTGGTTCAAAATTATTGTCAACGTCAACGGCAAAACGCTTTTCGGGAAGTCCCCTAACGTGTCCGCCACTGCCTATAACTTTAAACTTTCCACCTAAAAAATTTTCAATTGTCTTTGCCTTTTTTGGCGATTCTACTATAATGAGTTGCATAAGTCTCCTATTTAAGTGGCAAATATTCGTTTGAACTGCCTTTTACTATAACGCCTTTTATTTCTAATGAAGTAAGTATAGGCATTAATACAAATATTTTAATAGATAAATTTTCTACAATATCGTCAATTTTTGTAATTCCGTTTTTAATCGTGTCGTAAACGGTTTGCTCTACGCTTGATAAAGCAATTTTATTATTAGCAACAGCATCAAAAGATAAAACGCTCGTTATATCTTCTAAACAAGTAGTTAAAATTGCGCCGTCTTTTATTAAGCCGTTGCAAAGTTTACCGCTTTCAACGTTTGGTTGATATGGAAAACAAAACACGTCTTTTCCATATTCTATCGCGTAATTTGCGGTGTGCCTTGTTCCGCTTTTTTCGTTACCGCTAATTATAAGCGTTCCGTCACCAAGCCCCGCTATAATTCTATTGCGAACGGGATATCTAAAATTTTGTGGCGGTATATCGGGTGGATATTCGCTAATTAAAAGCCCGTTCTCTATAACCTTTTTAATTAAGTTATAGTTGATTTCGCCGTTTATAAAATTAAAACCGCTTGCTAAAACGCAAATTAAGTTTTTGCTATCTATTGCGCTTTTAATTACAGCCGTATCGCCACCGCCCGCAACACCCGTAACTATTGTCACTCCACTTTTTGACAAATTGCTTACAATATTTTCCGTAATTTTAAGATATTCGGTTAAAGTTTTTCTTGAACCGACGACGGAAAAAGTGTTTTTAGCGTTTAATAACGAAACGTTGCCCATAGCGTATAAGCACAAAGGGTTAAAAGGCAAATCAAGTAAACGATTTGGATATTCGCTATCAAATTCCGTTATTACTTTAATGCCTAAATTATTATAAGTTTCTATAAGTTCGCTAACGAAATCGTTTTTTATTGCTAAACTTAACGAACTGCTAGACAAACCACACTTAACTTCGTCTAGATAATCAAGAACTATTTTAGGATTAGAAAAAATTTCGCCAACGTCTTCATATAAATCTATAATTGCGCGCTTATGCTTATATTCGGCGTTTAAAAAACCGTCTAAAAGTATCAGCGCTTTGCTTTTTAACGTCATTTTACGCTATTGCTCCTGTAACCGACTGCTTCTAAAATATGTTCTACTAAAATTTCTTCCGAAAGAGATAGGTCGGCAATAGTTCTTGCAACTTTAATAATTCTACTGCGCGCCCTAGCCGACAAATTAAGCGCTTCAAACGAACTTTTTAAAACGCTTTCGCACTCAACCGATAAAGCGCAATATTTTTTAACGTGCCTTTCACTCATTTCGGCATTAGTGTTGATTTTTTCGCTTGCAAACCTTTCGCGTTGTATTTTGCGCGCTAATTCCACGCGTTTTCTAACTTCAAGGCTACTTTCTTCTTTTTTATCTGAAACCAAATCGTCGTATAAAACACCTTCAACGCCAACTTGAATATCAATTCTATCCATAAGCGGTTCGGAAATTCTTGCGCGATACTTTCTAATTTCAGAGTAAGTGCATTTGCAATCTTTATCTTTACTGCCGTAATTTCCACAAGGACAAGGGTTCATACTACCGCAAAGCATAAAACTTGCGGGATACTCTACGCTTGCCTTAGTTCTCGTTACGGTTATAACCCTATCTTCAAGGGGTTGACGCAAGCACTCTAACACAGAGCGCGGATATTCGGGCATTTCGTCTAAATATAATACGCCGTTATGCGCAAGACTTATAACCCCAGGCATTGCGTTTTGCCCACCGCCAACTATTGCAACGTTTGACGCCGTATGGTGTGGCGTCATAAATGGACGATACTTTATTATGCCTTCTTCGTTTTTTAAAACACCTGCAACGCTGTGAATTTTAGTTGTTTCAAGCGCTTCTTCAAAAGACATTTTTGGCATAATTGACGGAATACACTTTGCCATCATAGATTTGCCCGCGCCGGGTGGACCAACGAAAAGTATGTTGTGCCCGCCTGCAACCGCAACTTCTAGGGCGCGCTTTGCAAACGCTTGCCCCCTAACGAAACAAAGGTCGCTTAATTGTGTGGCGGTTGTTTCGTCACTATCGTAGTTAGAGTGTTTAACGCACTCGAACCCTTCGCCCTTTGTAAGCAACTCTACGGCTTCGGTTAAATTTTTTAAAGCGTAAACTTCCGTTCCTTGAACGTAACTTGCCTCGTTTAAATTTTCGTATGGCACGATAAACTTATTGCAACCGTTGTTTTTTGCCGATATAAGCATAGGTAAAAGCCCAGAAACCGCCCTTAAAGAGCCGTCAAGCGAAAGTTCGCCTATTAACACGTAGTCGCCATAAAACGGCATTTTTTCGTCTTGTGACGCCTGCAATATACCGATTGCTATTGCTAAATCGAAATAAGAACCTTGTTTTTTAAGGTCGGCAGGCGCTAAATTTATCGTAATTCTTGTGTTAGGAAATTTTTTACCGTTGTTTTTTATGGCTGAACGCACCCTTTCTTTTGCCTCTTTAACCGAGGCGTCGGGTAAGCCGACAATATCAAACGACGGCATGCCGTAAGAAACGTCAACTTCAACGTCAACGGGTACACCCGTCAAGCCGTATAAAGCGTAACTTTTAACTTTTGCAAGCATTTTTACCTCCTAACGATTAGCCAAAGTATCGTAACTAGACTATGTTATTTTAAACTACAATTTAAAAAAAGTAAACAGTTTTTGCAAAATTTTTCTATCTTTATATATTATATATAGTAAAGCGAAATTTTTTACCGCTATGAATTTGCGCCTTTAAATATATTATATATTTAATAGTTGAAAATCAAAAAAATTTGCGTTTAAAAAAAATAAAATAATTTGTCAAAACTTTCTTTGCAAATTAGCGTACGATATGGTAAAATTATATTATGGTTAAAATAAACAACGATTGGGACGGTATTTTAAGCCCACTATTTTCTTCACAAAACTATTTGGCAATTAGAAATTTTTTAAAGAGTGAATACTCTAATTATACGGTGTATCCTAATATGCACGATATTTTTAATTGTTTTAAACTAACCGCGTATAGTAACGTTAAAGTAGTTATTTTAGGTCAAGATCCTTACCACGAAGTTGGGCAAGCGCAAGGCGTAAGTTTTTCCGTGCCAAAAGGCGTCAGGCTTCCGCCGTCACTTAAAAATATTTATAAAGAACTAAATAGCGACCTTAATATTCCCATTACGAATAACGGCGACTTGACCAAGTGGGCAAATCAAGGCGTATTGCTTTTAAACACGGTTTTAACCGTAAGAGAAGGTCAAGCAAATTCTCATAAAAATTGCGGTTGGGAAACGTTTACCGACGAAGTTATCAAGTTGATTTCTAACAAAGAAACACCCGTCGTGTTTATCTTATGGGGTGCAAACGCGCGTAGTAAAAAGAAGTTTATAAACGCTAAAAAACACCATATTATAGAAAGCGCACACCCATCGCCACTATCGGCTTACAACGGCTTTTTCGAGTCTAAACCCTTTTCTAAAACAAACGAATTTTTAATTAAAGACGGACTTGTTCCTATTGATTGGAATTTGCAAAACTAAAACAAAAAAAATCTTGCTTTTTAAGGCAAGATTTTTTATATTGCAATTTATTAAAATTCCGTTCTTGAACTTCTTGAAAATAAAGTGTTAAAAGTTTCCATCGGTTCTTTATTTTCAAATAAAATGCTGTAAACAGCGTTTACAATAGGCAATTCTTCGCCGTATTTTTCGCCTAAAAGTTTAAGCGCTTTCGTAGTGTTAACACCTTCTGCGCTTTTTAAAAACTTTTCGCCTTTAATAAACGCTTCGCCAAAGTAACGGTTATGGCTATATTTAGAAAATAGCGTAGTTTCATAATCACCCAAATGGCACAAGCCGTAAGCCGAAATTTCATTTCCGCCCATAGTTTTTATAAGCCTACCTATTTCCCTTGCCCCGCGTGACATTAACGGACCTTTAAGCGAAGTATAACCACCGCCGTCAAGCATACCGCTTGCTATTCCCATAACGTTTTTACTTGCCGCGCCTATTTCGTTGCCGATAATATCGTTTCCATAGTAAAAGCGGATAAGTTGGCTTCTAAATAAGTCCGCCAAATATTCCGTTAAGCGCTTGTTATAAGAATCAATAACCATACAATTTGGCTTTCCAACAACAAATTCTTGAATATGCCCAGGTCCTAGCCAAACGGCAACGCTGTTTTTATCAAAACCGCACTCAACGGCAATTTCGCTTAATCGTTTACCGCTACTTTCTTCTAACCCTTTCATACACAAAACGAGCGTTTTATCTTTTGTGCCAAAACTAGCAACGCTTGTTAAAACGTCACGAAGTGAACTACTTAACACCGAAACGATTATAAGGTTAGAAAACTCAACCGCTTCTTTCAAGTTTGAAGTTAAAACTACGTTTTTATTTAAACTAACGTATTCGTTTTTGCCCGTAGTTTTTAATACTTGATAAGAATAGCCGTCTTCTCTACCCCACTCTAATACGCTATGCCCTTGACTTGATAGATACCAAGTAATAAAACTTCCCCACCTACCACAGCCTAAAACAGTTATTTTCATAAAAACTCCTTTTATACAGGACTAAATATACCAAGTAACACTATACCTAAAACAGTTAAGCCTATTGCAATATAGTGTTTAAGCGACATTTTTTCTTTAATTATAATTCTACTCCATACAAGCGACAACACACAGTAAGCCGAAATAATAACCATACCAACGCTATAATCGGCAAACATAACCGCCATATAGAATATTTGACCTATCGTTTCACACAAACCGCCAACGAATAAAAATTTGTTGTCTTTTACAAAAATTTTATCTTTCTTAACAAATTTAACCCAAATGAAAGAAAAAATAGCAAGTAAAAAGAACGTTATTTCAAATGCCGAATTTGAAGAATAATCGGTAATTACGCCACTTAAACCTTCATAAGTTTCTTCGTTAAAGATTGCTCCACAATGACTGCAAACTTCGTTTATCCAAAACATACCGTCGCACTCTGAACAAATTTTTATAGAGAATAACAATTCGTCGCCAACAGTACCAAGCGCGTCAATTACTAAATAGAGTATAGGAAGCAACAACGCTAATACGCTTTTAACGTATTTTTTATTTGATTGCTGTCTTCTTAAAATTTTTAGTTCTTCGTCTTCATGGCTATCAATAAAGCCGATTGCGATAATGCCAACGCTAACTAAAACAACGCCTATTATCGAGCCGATATCAAGCGTTAATTCGCCCCACCAAATTAAAGCGCAAATTAAAAGCGCAAGCGAGCCCGACGAATTACATATAGGGCTTGAAACCGAAAGTTCTATGTATCTTAAACCAATATAACCTAAAACCATTGCGCCTATATATAGTAAAGCAACGGGCAAATAAGTTACAAAATCAATAGGTTTAAAGTCGGTGTAAAACAAACTTGCAACGAATTTTGGCAAAGCGTCTACACCAACGGTGCTATCAATAATCGCACCGCCGATTAAAGTTACTAAAAAGTGTATGCCCATTATAAAACCAACGGCAAAAACTACTTTCCAATGACTATTTTTATCTTCGTTACGCGTACCCATTTTTGAAAATAAGTCCGAACCACTCCAACAAACTAATGCAATAAGTGAAAATATAAACATACGAAATATCCTTTTAAAATTTATTTACCTTTTTTTGCGGTATGCAATATTGCCATTTTTTTTGGCAATCAATTAAAAAATAAATAAAACTTTAAATGTCAATTAAACCTTCGTTTAAAATTTCTTGTAACGAACGCAAAATGCCTAATTTTGCGTGATAAAAAGTTAAACCGCCTTGGAAATATATTACGTAAGGCTCTCTAATAGGTCCGTCAGCCGAAAGTTCTATCGACGAGCCTTGAACGAAAGCCCCAGCAGCCATTATAACGTCGCTATCATACCCCGGCATATAGCCTGGGACAGGCGTAACGTAACTATCGACGGGGGCGGCGGATTGTATGCCCTTACAAAAAGCACACATAGCCTTTTCGCTTTTTAATTCAACGGCTTGTATAATATCGTATCTAGGTTCGGTTGCGTTTGGCACGGCTTTAAAACCTAACTTTTCATAGATGTTTGCCGCAAAAATAGCGCCTTTTAACGCGCCTGCGGTAACGGTTGGCGCTAAAAATAAGCCTTGATAAAATTTTGGCAACACGCCAAGAGTTGCGCCCACTTCTTGACCAAGCCCCGGCGCAGACAAACGATAAGCACAGCGTTCAACCAAATTAGATTTACCGCAAATATAACCGCCTATTGGCGCTAAACCACCACCCGGATTTTTAATTAAAGAACCAACGGTTAAATCAGCACCCACGTCGCTAGGCTCTTGCCTTTCAACAAATTCGCCGTAACAGTTATCAACCATAACTATAATTTCGGGCTTAATATTTTTAATAAAAGAAATTAGCGTGCCGATTTCTTGCGTTGAAAAAGTGTGCCTTGTACTATACCCTTTCGAGCGTTGTATCGTAACCATTTTGGTCTTGCTATTTATTGCGTTTTTAATGCCGTCAAAGTCAAAGCCACCGTCGTCTAAAAGGTCGACTTGCCTATACGAAACGCCGTATTCTTTTAAAGAGCAAGTTGAGTTTCTTATGCCGATAACTTCTTCTAGCGTATCGTAAGGCGCGCCAACGGGCGACAAGAGTTCGTCGCCTGGCAATAAGTTCGCCGATAGCGCAACGGTTAGCGCGTGCGTGCCACAAGTTATTTGCGGACGAACGAGCGCGCTTTCCGTATGAAATACGTCGGCATAAACTTTTTCTAGTTTATCCCTACCGATATCGTCGTAGCCGTAACCCGTAGTTGCTTGAAAGCAAGAAACGTCTATTCTGTTTTTTTGCATAGCAAGTAAAACTTTGTTTTGGTTATATTCGGCAGTTTCGTCTATTTCTTTAAATCTAGTTTCTAGTTCTTTTAAAATGGTTTCGCCTAGGTCGTAAACTTTTTTAGAAACGCCTAAACTATTATACATTTCTTGATTATTCATAAATTCACCAAAAGTAAAAATTTAATTATAAATTGCGTTAGTTAAAATTTAGTTATAAATTGCGTAAAGCGTCGATAGCGTCTTTCATATCGGGCGCGTTAAACACCGTTGAGCCTGCAACTATTACGTTTGCGCCCGCTTTTTTTATTGCGCCAACGTTTTCGGTTGTTACACCGCCGTCAACTTCAAGCAAAATATCGCGCTTGCTTTCAAGAATATAAGATTTTGCCTCTTTTATTCTGTCAAGTGATTTTTCAATAAATTTTTGACCGCCAAAACCTGGATACACCGACATTATAAGGAACATATCAACGTATTCAATCAAGTCTTTTAAAACGGATACGTCGGTATCTGGTTTAATTGAAAGACCGCTTTTTACACCTAAACTTCTAATTTCTTTTAAAACTTCTTTAACGTCTTTTTCGCAAGCCTCATAGTGTACGGTGATATAGTCTGCACCCGCTTTTGCAAATTCTTTTATATAGTTTTCGGGTCTAACTATCATTAAATGAACGTCTAAAACTCTATTTGTTATAGGGCGCATATCTTTAACTATTTTCATGCCAAAGTTTATGTTAGGCACGAAAGTTCCGTCCATAACGTCTATGTGAACGAAGTCCGCGCCGAACTTGTCAAGGTCGTTAATTGCCTTGCCCATATTCATATAATTTGCCGATAATATTGATGGTGCAATTCTAATTTTTTCCATAATTCCTCCGTTATAAAAAATTGCATATTTTATTATATAATCTTAATTTTTATTGATTTTTTGAATTTATAAAACTACGTCTTAATTGTCCGCAAGCGCCTTCAATATCAGCCCCGTTTAAACGCCTAACAGTTGCGGATAATCCGCCCTTTGTAAGTAGACCACAAAACGAGTAAGCCTCTTTTTCCGTAGTTGCCTTTAAGTTGTTTTCTTTAACTTCGTTAAGGCGAATAACGTTTACGTGGCAAGGTCTATGCCCTAAAATTTTAATAAGTTCTTCGGCACACTCTTTGCTATCGTTTTCACCTTTAACAAGCGAATATTCAAAAATATAACGCCTACCCGTTACTTCAAAATAACGTTCGCAAGCCTTTAAAATTTCGCTAATTGAATAAGTTTTAGCAATAGGCATTAGTTCTTTACGCTTTTCGTCAAACGCTTGGTGAAGTGAAATCGTTAAGTTTACAGGCAACTTTTCGTCGGCAAACTTATAAATTTGTGGCACAAGACCACACGTAGACAAACTAATATTTCTTAAACTAACGTTTAATCCCTCGCTAGAAGAAACTAATTTTAAAAACTTAACCGTGTTATCGTAATTATCCAAAGGCTCGCCACTACCCATTAAAACTATGTTAGTTACAGCCCTATTTTTAGCGTTTCCACCGTTTACGGCGTTTACTTTTGCTATCATAGCAAGCATTTCGCCAGCCGTTAAATTCCTAACTAGTCCGCCTATACCAGATGCACAAAATTTACACCCCATACGACAACCTATTTGAGTAGATAAACATTGAGTGTTTCCGTAGTTATTTTTTAATAAAACGCCTTCAACGATATTACCGTCCCAAAGCGAAAACAAATATTTAATAGTTCCGTCAACAGAAACGAAAGTTTTTTCTATTTTGACGGCACAGTCAACGTAAGTTTTTAAAAGTTCGTTTTTTAAAGAAGTTGATATATTAGACACGTTAGAAATATCGTGCCCAGTTGCAAGCGCTGAAAAAATTTGGTTTGCTCTATACGGTTTTTCGCCTAAACTAGCCATAAGGTCTTTAAGTTCGTTAATAGATAAGTCTTGTAAAATTTTCATATTACACCTTCTTAAAGCAAGTTACGAAAAAACCCGCACCGCTTGAAATATACGGCAAAAACTGTAAGCCATAATTACATTTTAAACTTTTTAGCGGTGAAGATATTTCGCAAAGCACAAAATTATCGTTTTCTTTTAAAAATCTTTCCGCAACGCCGTCGTTTTCCATTTTTAATACCGAACAAGTTGAATAGTATAAAAGTCCGCCTTTTTTAACGTATTTTGCCACGTTATTCAAAATAGATAATTGCAATTTAGTAAGTTCAATAATGCCGTTTTTGTCTCGTCTTAACTTAATGTCGGGATTATCTTTAACAACACCCATACCGCTACAAGGCGCATCGCATAAAACAACGTCAAAAGCGCTATCGTATTCGCTGTTATATACACTTGAATCGCAATTAACTGCAAGTATGTTTTGCTTTTTCATTCTTGACGCATACGACTTTATAAGTTCAACCCTATGGCTATGTAATTCACACGCCACGACGCTATTAAATTTATCACTTAAATTTACAGCTTTTCCGCCCGGCGCAGAACAAGTGTCAAGCAAAGTTCCACCGCCTTTTACCGTTTCGCATATAGCAACGCTACCTATTGATTGAAACGTATAAACGCCGTTATAAAAATCTTCGTTCATTTTAGCGTTTTTAACTTCAAAACAGTTGTTAAACGGCGTTTTTACGTAGTCGTAGCCGTTGTTTTTTAGGTAAGTTTCACCGTCAATATCGTTGTTAAAGCGAAGATATGACTTTTCTTCATAATCTTCCATTATCTTTTTTGCAGTTGCTAAACCGTAATCTTTAACAAGCAATTCAACGGCAAAAAGTGGATACGAATACTTAATTGAAAGCCCCAAATTGCCCTTTTCGTTAAACCCTACGCCGTTTCTAACGTAATTGCGAAGTACGGCGTTAACAAATCCAGCCGTGCCACCTTTACCCAACTTTTTAATAAGTTCAACGCAAGCGTCGGTTACGGCATATGGCGCCGTGTTTAGATAAATTATACAGTAAAGACCGATTTTTAAAATAGTTTTTATAGACTGTTTTGGCATTTTATTGCATAGTTTTGACAAGACGTAATTAAGCGTTAAGTCTTTATCTAAAACACCGTAGCAAATTTTCGTAGTAAGCGGTCTAGAAGTTTCGCGAATAGGCGTATCTAGCATTGCTTGCTTTAAAAAAGCGCCGTCTTTATAAACTTTATTTAAAATACTGTAACTGTCGTAAAAAGTTATAACCATTATCTATTAAAACTCATATCCTACTTGTAAATTTTTGCCAACTAAAAATTGCTTAATATCAAGGCGTTTTGCACCTTCTAATTGAAGTTCTTTTACGCTAATTGCCCCGTCTTTCGTTGAAATAATTAGCCCTTCTTTAAGCGAACAATTAAGTATTGTTCCGCTTTTAACGTTAGTTAAATTATCAGTGATTTCTACGGGTTCGGCTTTAAAAATTTTAAGCATTTTTCCGTCGTAAAAAGTGTGGGCAATAGGCCAAGGATTAAGACCGCGAATAAGGTTTACAATTTCATTTGAATTTTTGTTAAAATTAAGCAATCCGTCTTCTTTTTTAAGCATTTTTGTATGAGTAGAAAGTTCGTCGTTTTGCTTAATAAACTGCGCTTTATTTTGGCTTAACAAATCAAGCGCTTTTACTATTAAACTAGCACCAATTTTAGAAAGGCGGATAAAAAGTTCGCCTGCAGTTTCGTCGCTTTTAATAATCGTTTCTTCTTGCAAAATAATATCACCGGTATCTACGCCAAGCGCCGTTTTCATAATAGTAACGCCCGTTTTAGTTTCGCCGTTAATTACCGCCCATTGTATAGGCGAAGAACCACGATATTTAGGTAGCAACGACGCGTGTATATTTACCACGCCGAATTTAGCAATATCTAAAATTTCTTGCGACAAAATTTGACCATATGCGCAAGTAACGATAACGTCGGGGTTAAGGTTTTTTAAATCTTCTACGCCTTCGTTTTTTATTTTATTGTAAGTAAAAACTTTTAGCCCTAAATTTTGCGCTTCAACTTTAACCGCGCAAGGCGTTATAATAGCCTTTCTTCCAACGGGTTTATCGGGTTGAGTTACAACGGCTAAAATTTTATGCCCGCTATTATAAATTGACTTTAAAGCGTCAACCGCAAAATCGGGCGTACCCATAAAAACTACGTTCATTATTAAACCTCGTCACGCAAATTATCGGCTTTATCTATATAAATAATTCCGTATAAATGGTCGTTTTCGTGCGAAATAGCCTTTGCCAAAAAGTCTTCGGCTGTTAAAGTGTTAAATTTGCCGTATCTATCTTGATATTTTACGGTTACTTTTTTAGGACGCTCAACGTCGCCCCATCTACCTCTAACGCTTAAACAACCTTCAACGCCGTATTGCTTTCCACTTTGGCTTAAAATTACGGGGTTAATCATTTCGTAATACTTATCGTCAACGTCAACCACGAAAATTTTTCTTAACACACCAACTTGTGGCGCGGCAAGACCTGCGCCTTCCGCCTTTTTTAAAGTGTCACGCATGTCGTCTAAAAGTTGCCAAGTTTTTTCACCAAAATCAGTAACTTCAAAACATTTTTTTCTTAAAACATCATCGCCTACTTGGACAATTTTTCTTATTGCCATAAAACACCTCAATTTAAACTGTTTGGATTAATTTCTACGTAGCAATTAACTTTTCTTCCGTTAAATTCCTTTGCAATATCGTAAAATTTATCTATTATATCTAATCTTTTTTCGTTAATTCGCGCAAGTATTTGATATCTATATTGATTATTTATTCGCTTTACGGGGCTTTTCATCTTATCAAAATAAATAAAGTCTTTATAGTTTTCGTCTTTAACTTGCTTGCATTTATAAAATACGTTTTTAAGCGTTTCTATCGCTATTTTATCGTCGTCACTTTCAACCATAACCCTAACGATATTAGCAAAAGGTGGAAAATGAGACGCCTTTCTTAACGCGCACTCTCTATTAAAAAACCCTTTGTAATTGTAGTTGATAGCAAAGTTTAAAACGTCGTTTTTAGGGCTAAAAGTTTGCAAAACGACTTTACCTTTACTGTCCGCCCTACCGCTACGACCTGAAACTTGCGTTATTAGTTGAAAGGTTCTTTCGCTTGCGCGATAGTCCGAAAAATATAAACTCATATCCGCGTCAAGTATGCCAACTAGCGTAACGCCGGGAAAGTCGTGCCCCTTTGCTATCATTTGCGTTCCAACTAAAACGTCCGCCTTTCTTTCGCCAAATTCTTTTAGAATTTTTAAATGCCCTTCTTTGTTTTGCGTGGTGTCGTTATCCATACGCAAAATTTTAGCGTTTGGAAAAAGTTTACTTAAATCGCTAACGACTTTTTGAGTGCCCGTACCGTTGTAATTTACGTTTACGCTACCACATTCTGGACAACCTTCGGGCATTTTGTATTGCGCACCGCAATAATGACATTTTAATACGTCTTCAACAATATGATAAGTAAGAGTAACGTCACAATAAGCGCATTTTGCAACGTAACCACACTCTCTACATATAATTTTTTGCGAATAACCGCGCCTGTTTAAAAATATAATTGCTTGATTTTTGTTGTCAAGCGTTTCTTGTAGTTCGTATTTTAACGCCTTTGAAAAAGCCGACGGATTACCGCTTGATATTTCTTTTTTCATATCGGCAATTATAATTTCGGGCATTGCCTTACCGTTTACGCGCTCTTTTAATTCGGCAATACTGTAATTTTCGCTTATTGCGTTTAAATACGTTTCAATTTTTGGGGTGGCGCTACCAAAAACAAGTTTTGCGCCGTTATAATTTGCCCTAAAAAGCGCTAAATCGCTAGTAACGTATCTAGGCGAAGTTTCGCTTTCGTAACTTTGTTCGTGTTCTTCGTCAATGATAATAATGCCTACGTTTTCAAGCGGTGCGAATATAGCGCTTCTTGCGCCTATTGCAATTTTTGCCTCGCCACTTCTAAGTCGCCACCACTCGTCAAACCTTTCGCCCGAAGACAAACCGCTGTGAAGTATTGCACAGTTATCGCCAAACCTACCGCGAAGCCTACTAAACATTTGTGGCGTTAAGGCAATTTCTGGCACTAACATTATTGCCGACTTACCTTCTTTAATCGTGTCTTCTATAAGTCTTAAATAAACTTCGGTTTTACCACTTCCCGTAACGCCGAAAACAAGCGTTGGTTTAGTTGAATTTCTAACCACGTCTATTGCGTTTTGTTGTTCTTCTGTTAAAGTTACGTTAGTTTTTTGAAGTTCAACCGATTTATACGGCGTTCTTTCAACGCGCATTTTAACAGTTTTTACAAAGCCTTTTTTAATTAAAGAAGTTATTGCAGACTGCGAATAAGTTTCGGTAAGAATAGATTGTTTTTCTTTTATTTTATCTTTTAAATACTCTAAAATTGCCCTTTGATTTGGCGCGTTCTTTTTAATTGAGTTAAGGGCGGTTAAATAATCGTCGTCAAATACGCAAATTTCTATAAAATTAACGCATTTTTCTCTAACCTTGCCCTTTCGCATTTCGCTTGTTAAAAATAACCTTAAAGACAACGCGCGCGAAACGTGATATTTTTTAGAAACGTAACTTGAAAGTTCTAAACACTCTTTTGTAAGTGCGGGTATTTCGTCAACAACCCTTATAATAGGTTTTAATTTTGAAGTGCTTACGCTAGACGTTTCTTTGATATTTATGACAAAACCCGAAGTTTTTTGATTGCCAAAAGGCACAATAACCCTACTTCCAACGAAAACGTCGTCAGTCGTTATTGCGTAATCAAAAATTTTATCTAGTTCACTTGTGGCAATATCCACTATAACTTCGGCTATCATAAACACCTAAATTTATCAAAAGTAAAAAAAGCCTACGGGTACTACTAGCAACCGAAGGCTTTAAAATTAGTTATTAACAACAGTAATTTTATTGTCGTTTATTTCGCACGCAGCAGCAGTAAGTGGTTTTTGGTTGTTAAAAATTGCAGTGCTGTTTTGAGTTTTTGCCACGTCTATAAGTTGCCTAGCGCGTTTTGATGCAACAACGCATAAAACGTACTTTGAGCCGTCGTATTTTTCACCTAAATTTTTAATAAGTTCGTCTATTGAAGGTTCGTTAATCATATATGTATCTCCTTAAAAAAATTATTCAACGTTTTGGATTTGCTCGCGAATTTTTTCAATTTCGCACTTTAACGCTAAAGCGTTATCCGTTACGGTTATGTCGTTAGATTTGCTACAAACCGTGTTAGCCTCTCTATTAAATTCTTGAATTAAAAAGTCTAAACGCTTGCCAACTTCGTTTTCGTCTTGACAAATTTTTCTAAATTGTGAAATATGGCTATTAAGCCTTGTAAGTTCTTCGTCAATATTGCTTTTATCGGCGAAAATTGCAACTTCTTGAAGTAGCCTTGCCTCGTCAATTTGAGTAGAAGAAAGCACTTCGCTAACCTTTTCGTACAACTTTTTAGAGTATTCTTTTTGAACTTCCGGCGCGCGTTTTTCAATGTTTTGAACGATAGTTTCAATCGTAGAAACACGGTTAAGCAAGTCGGTTTTTAACTTTTCGCCTTCAAACAATCTCATAGTGTTAAGATTATCTAATGCGTTTGACACCACGGTTTCCACAATCGGCGAAAGGCTTTCAACGTCAATTTCCGTTTGCGCGTGGGTTATAACGTCGGGCGATTTCATAAGCGAAGTTATAGAAAAATCGTTTTTAATATCGCTAAACTCATCACATAAAACCTTGCTTGCGTTAACGTAAGATTTTGCAAGCGGTATATCAACTTCAAGCGAACACTCTTGTTGCTCTAAATTTTCGTAAGAAATAAACAAGTCTGCTTTACCGCGTTTAATTTTTGATTGAACGGTTCTTCTAATAACGTCGTCAAGCGCGATAAAACTGCGTGGATATTTACTGTTTAAATCTAAAAACCTGTTGTTTACGGTTTTGATTTCTACCGTTAAAGACACTAAATCGTCTTTATATTCGGCTTTTCCGTAGCCTGTCATACTCTTCATATTTACACCAAAAAAGCAAATTTGCTTTATATATAACTTTTTATTATATTATATTAACATATATTTTTTAATTTATCAAGTTTTTTATCAACTCTTTAAACTCATTTTCATCAATAATTTTAACGTTAAGCGCCTTTGCTTTATCTAATTTAGAGCCTGCGTCTTCACCGCGTAAAACCATAGTCGTAAGTTTTGAAACCGAACCGACTACTTCGCCCCCAAAATTTTCTATTATTTTTGATGCTTCACTGCGCTTAAAGTCTTTTAAAGTTCCCGTTAAAACTATTTTTTGACCTTTAAAAATTAAATTTTCTTCTTTTTTAACTTCGTTTTCTTTAATTTTTACGCCTAAATCTAGCAACGCTTGTATTTCGTTAAGATTGTTTTGATTATTAAAATAATCAACGACGTTTTGCGCGGTTATTTCGCCTATATCTTTAATCGAAATTAAGTCGTCGTAACTAGCCGACGCTAAATTTTCAACGTTTTGATATTTTTTAGCAAGGTCTTTTGCCGTTTTTTTACCTATTCCGTCTATGCCAAGCGCCAAAATAAACGAAGAAAGTGCTGGCGTTTTAGACTCGTTTATAGCGTTTATTAAGTTGCCGATTTTTTTATCTTTAAACCCTTCTAAACCTTTTAAAGCGTCGCCGTCAAGTTTATAAAGGTCGGAAAATTTTCTTACGTTTATATCGTCGTAAAGTTGCGATGCCGTCATTTCAGAAAAGCCGTCGATATTCATAGCGTCTTTTGAAGAAAAGTGGACTAAACTACCCACGACTCTTGGCTTACAAGTTTCATTTGGGCAAAAAATATTTGCGCCGTCTTCAACAATTTTACTTCCGCAAAACTCGCAAATTTCGGGCTTAACAACGTCTTTTGAATTGTCAAAATATTCGGTGGCGCCTAAAATTTCAGGGATTACTTCGTTACTACGTCTTATAAGCACTCTTGCGTTAATTTTAACTTTTTTTCTTAAAATATCGCCGTAGTTGTTAAGCGTTGCCTTTTTTACGGTTGCGCCTGCTAATTCAACCGGCTCAACTATTGCTAGTGGCGTTAATTTGCCCGTTCTCCCAACTTGCCAAATTACGTCTTTAACGATAGTAGTCGTTTCTTCTGCTTCAAACTTAAAAGCCATTGCCCAACGCGGAAATTTATCGGTATAACCAAGTTCTTCACGAAGTGAATAGTCGTTTACTTTTATTACCACGCCGTCAGTCAAATAGTCAATGTTTTTGCGTTCAGTTTCAATATATTTTACGTGTCTTTCAATTTCTTCTAAACTACTTGCAAACTTAAAATATCCGTATACTTTAAACCCGTTTTTAACTAAAAAATCAAAACACTCACGTTGAGTTTTGATAATATCGTCTTCTATATAATTGACGTTATAAAACAAAATTTCGGGCTTTCTTTTTTCGGTTTCGCTTGGGTCTAGATTACGGATAGCGCCTGCAACGGCGTTTCTAGCATTTTTTAAAACTTCGGTTGCCGTTTCGTTATATTTTTTTAAAGTTGAAAGTTTTATAACCGCTTCGCCTTGAACTTCTATTAAACCCTTGTACTCTATTTCTAATGGAAAGGTTTTTATCGTTAAAACTTGCGCGGTTACGTCTTCGCCTACGATACCGTTGCCACGCGTCGTTGCGCGAACGAATTTGCCGTCGTTATAGGTAAGCGAAACGGTAAGCCCGTCGTATTTATATTCAACGCTATATTCAACTTTTTTGTTTGATAATTTTTCAACCTTTTCCGTAAAAGATTTAAGTTCTTCGTGAGTTAAACTTTTATCTAAACTGTAAAGCCTATTTATATGTGTATGTTTTTTAAAATGCGAAATAGGTTCGCCCCCAACACGTTTTGTTGGCGAATTGAAAAGAACGCGGTTTTCTTGTAATTCTAAACGGCGAAGTTCATCGTATAATTTATCGTATTCACTATCGGAAACCGTAGGATTATCAAGCACGTAATATTCGTGCGCGTACCTATTTAAAACTTTAACAAGTTCTTCCATTTTACCCATATTTACACCTATAAATTTCTTTATATTTTTTGATTTTATCTAATATTTTAACTATTTTTCTATTTCTAACGGCGCTATTTCTGCCGAAAGAGATTTAATGCCGATACCTGCAAAAGAAACGTCTATAAACTTACCGTTTTCTTTAACGGCAATTACAATTCCCTTGCCAAATTTCTTGTGAATTACCCTTGTTCCAACCGAATATTTTAATCCGCTGTTAATCTTTTTAGGCGTTAAGTTATAAGTGTATCCGCTAGAAAAACTCTTTGTTTTTCCATAGTTATTTGAAGAAGGCTCGTCGGCATAATAACCGTAATCGCTATCGCTTCCCTTGTTATAATTATAACTATTTGAAGAATAATTTTGCCTATAACCGCTATTATATCCGCCGTAAGAATTATAATTATAACCACCGTCTTCACACTTTAAAAGCGGTTTAATTTCTTGTAAAAACCTACTTTCAGTGGTAATAGTTCTATTGCCGTATAAGTACCTACTTCTTGCTCTTAAAAGATAAAGTTTACGCTTTGCCCTAGTGATTGCAACGTACATAAGCCTACGTTCTTCTTCAAGTTCTTCTTCGCTGTTGACCGCACGCGAAATAGGAAAGATTGTTTCATCTAAACCAACGGTAAAAACAGTGTCAAACTCTAAACCTTTAACGGCGTGAATTGTTGCAACCGTAACGTAGTTAGACGAATCCATATCGTCAACGTCCGAACTTAAAGTTATAGAAGATAAATATTCAGATAGCGTTGCGTCTTTATTCGCCTTTTCAAATTCCGTTGCCGAATTTATAAGTTCGTTAATATTCATCTTCTTTTCTTGGTTTTCTTCGGTGTCTTCTTCATATTGACTTAAAAAGTTCGTTTTAGATAACACTTCTTTTATAAGTTCACTAATTTTTAACTCACCGCTTTTTAAAACAAGCGAATAAATAACGTCTTTAAAATCTTTTATTCGTGATAGCGTGCTTGCGCCTAAACGGATATCTTGATAGTTTACGATTACGTCGTAAAGACAAGCATCGTCTATCTTTGCCCTTTCAACAATCGCGTTAATAGACTTTTCGCCTATTCCACGCCTTGGCACGTTTATAACCCTTAAAATAGCCTCGTTATCAAGCGGATTTGCAATTATGCGCAAATATGCCGTCAAGTCTTTAATTTCTTTTCTATCAAAGAACTTAAACCCGCCAAAAACTTTATATGGTATATTGTATTTTAAAAATTCTTGTTCAAACGAACGCGAAAGAGCGTTTACGCGCATTAAAACGGCAAAATGTTTTGCTTTATAACCCGCATTTATGCATTTTTTAATCTTTAAGGCAACGTATTGAGCCTCGTTAGATTCTTCGTTGCCACAATAAAGTTCAACGGGTTCGCCTTCGGCGTTATCGGTCCAAAGAGTTTTTTGCTTGCGCGCATTGTTGTTTTTAATTATGGTGTTTGCAACGTTTAAAATGTTTTTTGTAGAACGATAATTTTGTTCTAATTTATAAACTTTTGCACCCTTAAAGTCGTGTTCAAAGTTTAGAATATTGCTAATTTTTGCGCCACGCCAACCGTAAATACTTTGGTCGTCGTCACCAACAACGAAAATGTTTTTATGTAACGAAGAAATCATTTTAATTATTTTGTATTGAACGGTATTCGTATCTTGAAATTCGTCAACGTGAACGTATCTAAAACGGTTCGTATAATACTCTAACACTTCACTGCTATCTTCAAATAAGTGTAGAGTTTTTATAAGCAAATCGTCAAAATCAAGGGCGTTATTAGCCTTTAATTGCTCTTCATATTTAGCGTAAATTTCGCAAATAATACCGATATTTTGCACTCTAATATTTTCTTCTTTATATTCGTGTGGCGATAAGTCGTCGTTTTTAGCCGAAGAAATTGCGTTTTTTGCAAGTTTTAAAAACTTGTCGGCTTCAAGTTCCATATCGTTAATTATGCGTTTTAAAACGCGTTCTTTATCGTCTTCACTGTAAATTGAAAAGTTTTTATCAAAACCCAAAACGCCTATTGCCGAACGCAAAATTTTAACGCACATAGAGTGAATTGTTGAAACCCACATTTCACCTAAATCGCCAACCATATTAGTAAGACGCATTTTCATTTCGTCTGACGCCTTATTAGTAAAAGTAATTGCCAAAATTTCAGACGGATTAACGCCTTTTTCGTTGATAAGATAAGCAATTCTATTAGTTAAAACACGCGTTTTGCCACTGCCTGCACCGGCAATAACTAAAATTGCGCCTTCGGTATCTTTTACGGGCAAAATTTGAGCACTATTAAGTTGTTGAAATATATAATTTTCCATAATAACCTATTATATATTTTACCACAAATTGCGTGCTATTTCAAGCATAATATCAATTTTATACACCACATATTTTCATCAATTTTTTTAAAGTTTATAAAAAAACAATTGCATTTAGTAAAGATATATGTTATTATTTAAAGCGTAATAATTACGGCCTCATGGTCAAGCGGTTCAAGACGCTGCCCTCTCAAGGCAGAATCAGGGGTTCGATTCCCCTTGGGGCTACCAAAATAAAGGGCTACGATTTTAGTTAAAATCGTAGCCCTTTTGTTTTAGTTAGAACAAAAAATATTTACTATAAAAAATAAGACTAGCAAAAACACATTGCTAGCCTTAATTATTTATTGCCATATATATTATATATTTAATTTAAAATTATTTATTTTTACAATAATTGCAGAAAAAATCCGTGCTGGTTGCCTCGTCTTTTTTTCTGCCAACCGACGTATTGTCGACCGTTCTTTTACGCAATTCTTTTATAGGATTTGGCGCAACTTCAAAGCGATAATCTTTACCGTAGTGTTTTATATGCGTATCAATTACGATATGTGACGGAACTATTTCTATACTAGGATTGATAATATTTTGATATTGAAAGAAGTTAGCGTCGCTTGGCAGTTCGTTTACGTTTACGTAATCTTCTAAATGCCCCGTAAACTGAACGGTAGACTCTAAAATATCTCTTACGTAATCAATGTTTTCGTGTAAAGAAATAGGCGCAGGGAAAGTGCCGTTAGGAATAACTTCCGTATAGTCTTTATTCTCGTATTTTTTCAAAAGTTCTACCGCTTTATGCAAATGGCCTATTTCAATATCAAGATTTTCTTCCCAAAGCGCCTTTACGTATGGGTCGGTTTCGGTTTGGTAACACGACCAGTATAAATAGCACTCGCAGTATTCGTGCCATAATAGCATTTCAAGCCACGTCGCGTTAGAGTCCATAAGCGACTCGTATTGAGTTACGTGCTCTTCTTCTATAAGCGCAATTTCTTCGTATAACTTTCTTGACAGTTCGTTTTCAGCAAGGTTAGTTATATTCATATAATAATTCATCGTTTGTTGTTCTGCCGCCGTTATAATCATAGTGTTTAAAACCGTTTGTTTGTCGGCGCTTTTAGAGTTTATATTACGCTTAACGTTGTCTTTACTAAAACGATGATGCGAAATAGTTGGTCTTGCAGGCATAATTTCGGTATATCTGCCAACTAAATTTTCAGCCAAAAGACCTTGCTCTAAATTCAATAAATTTGAATAGCGGTACAAATGGTCAAAATCTTCAAGCAAAGCAAAATCTAACGCTTTTTTAACGTAACAATCGCATTCCCTTTTTGCTAGTTCGGCAGTTAAGTCTACGGCTAGTTGTTCGTAAGATATAGTGTGTTCTAGCGCGGTTTCGTTTTCAGGTTTTAATAACGATATTTTAATTTGTTGTTGTTTTTCTACTGAACGAGTAACGCTTATTTCACGCCGTAAATCATTATTCGTAGTATGCCTTGCTAATTGATGAGAAAACCAGTTTGCCTCAAATTCGGTTCCGTTCATAAGGATAATTCTAGTCTTTGTGTAAGGGTCAACTTCATATTTGTTGTATGATTTAGGATATAGTTGCTTCCAGTTTTGAAAACTGCTTAAAATAGAAAGTGGTTTTTCGTTAAACGGGTTCATATTGTCTCCTTTTTTATAACACGTCTAAATATATTATGAAATTATGTTAAAAAAGGTTAAAGAGTGGCTTTTAGTAAAATTAGCGTTTTATAAAAAAAGGTTTACGGCATTATATATTAGCAAAAAAATTAACCCTTTAAAAAAGGGTTAATTTAATATATTTAATACGTATAGTCGCATTTAATTTAACGCTTTAACTAGAAAATTACCTTACGTATATTCTAGGAACGCGTTTCGTAACGCTAGTTACGATTTCGTGGTCAATGCTTTTATTTAACGTGGCAATAGTATGCGCCAAACACAACTTATCATCGCCAAAAAGTAGAACTTCATCGCCGATTTTGCAATTGACGTTAGAAACATCAACCATAAGTTGGTCCATACAAATTCTACCTAAAATACTGCAATATTCGCCGTTAATTTTAACCTTGTAGCCCGTTCTATAATTAGAACGCCAAAATCCGTCTGCATAACCAACGGCAAGCGACGCAACCTTGATAGGTTTAGTAGCCTTAAATTCGCCACCATAACTAATTATTTCGTCTTTATTCAAAATTTTAACGTTTGTTACAACGGTTTTTAAGTTCATGGCAGGTTTTAAGTTTGGCACGTTAAACATATCGTAAGAAGGCGCAAAACCATAAAGCGAAATGCCTGCCCTTACCATATCTAAATGGCTTTCGGGATAATCGAAAATTGCAGCGCTATTAGCCGAATGGCGAATTTGAAATTCAACGCCGTTTTGCTTTAAATAGTCAATGGCAAAAAGCAAGTTTTCAAGTTGATTTTTTGTATGGTTTTTGCCCATTTCGCCTTCGTCTGCTTTTGAAAAATGAGTAAAAATACCTTCGTTTATAAAGTAACCGCTTTTGCAAATATCAACGATAGATTCTAGGTTTTTAGTCGTCTTATCTCTACAAATAAAGCCTATTCTTCCCATACCCGTATCAATCTTAATATGAACTTTAATTTTAACGCCCGCTTTTTTGCATTCGTCAAGCAATGCAAAAGCGTAATCTTTAGAATAAACGCTTTGGCTTAAATTAAGTTCGCATAAAGTTTTAGCGCAATCAACAGGCGTGTAGCCCAAAATTAAAATAGGTTTTGTAATGCCGTTTGTACGAAGTTCAACGGCTTCGTCAAAGGTTGCAACGGCAAAAAAATCTGCGCCAAGCGTTTCGTAAAACTTGCCAAGTTTAACCGCCCCGTGACCGTATGCGTCCGCCTTAATTACACAGCACGTTTTTGCGCCGTTTGTAGTTGATTTTTTTATTGCGTTAAAATTATATTCAACGTTGTTTAAATCAATTTCTGCCCAAGTTCTTTTGTTAAAATGTTCCATATAAGCCTCTTTTTGATTAATTAAATTATCTTTAAATGATTTGGTAAAAACAATTTATTATTTAGCATTATTATTTTTACGTAATTTCAATTTTTTAAACAGTTGTATAACGCCTTGCTTTTCTTCTTTGTTAAAGCTTATAAACCACAGTGATACAAAATAAATTAAAGTGTATATAGCAATACAAAGCAATAATTTCCATAAAGCGTAAAAATCAATATACCTATTTAAAACCAAACCAAAGCAAATAGGTATAACTGTGCCAAGAGAAATTCTTAAAATACTCTTCCAAAAGACAATAATGTCCAAGTTGCATTTAAAATGGTAATAGAAGTTGATTATTATTCCATTTGCAACTAAAAAAGAAATCCCCGTTCCAACAGCCGCACCGATAGCGCCATATTTTGGTGCTAAAATATATACGATAAAAATATTTACAATCGCCATTATTAGATAAGAAAAACTTCTAAATTTATGTTGGTTTTTAGCGCGCTGAACGTCAACGCCAAGCGTTTGAATATATGGTATAGTTGCTGGAAACATCAAAATTAAGGCAACATAATAAGAATCTTCAAAACCATCACCTGCCCAAATCTTAATAAATGGCTGGCCAAATATTAACACGCCCGTTGATAACAATGCTAATATAATAAATTGAATTCTACCTACTTTAGTTAAAATTGAAGTCAATTCTAAACGCTGTTTTGGCAAATCATTATCAGTATTATTAATTATAGAATATACCTTTGGCGCAAAAAGACCGTTTAAACATGAAGCAAACGTAACGTAAAAACTAAACAATGTAAAGCCTATTGAATATACGGCAACCGTACCTGTTCCACATAACCTGCCAAGCAAAACTTTACCCATACTTGAATTAATTTGGTCAACGACCAAGTTTATAGCTATAAATGAAGTAAAGACAAGCAAGTCTTTAAACAAACCCTTTTGAAAATCGGTAAAAATAAACTTTTGCTTTAATTTAAACAAAACAAAGTATAAATATAATAAATCTATAATTATTGAAACTATAAGAGAAACGCCAACTATAGAAATACTTCCAAAGCCTAACAATAAACATGGAACCACAAGTAAATGCGACGCCACGTTTTTAATTAAAGTTAATATTTTTAAAAATATATATTTTTGATTGGCAGAAATTATGCAAGTAAATACTGACGCCGGAAATGTCAAAGTTATATTTATCGTTAAAATCAACATTAACCATTTTGCCTTTTCATATTCACTAACTGTAAGTCCAGTATCAAATACTAAAGTTAAATTAAAAGTCAAAAAGATGCCTATTATTAACGCTACGCTTCCTAAAATTGAAAAAATTATAATAAATAAACCGTTTAACCTACTTATAGAGTCAACGTCGTTATTTTTTTTGTACTTTGAAAAAAACCTTAGATAACTAGAATTAAAGCCTAAATGCAAAAAATTTAAAACGTTTATAGTTGACGCCACGGTTTGATATAAACCATATTCGTTTTTACCTAATTTATCAAGCATAAACGGCGTATAAAGTACTTGTATCGCAATACCTATAAAAATTTGCAAATACGATATAATTGCGCCTATTTTTATTTGTTTAGAATTATTTTCGTTCATTTACGCTCACCTAAGTTATGAATAAATTCGCTTAATTTTATATAAAGAATTAAAAGATTAAAACAATTTTTATCGAATAAAAACAACTTTAATCTGTAATTAACGGGTAGTTTATCAACTTTTTTACTAGCAATAAAATTGCTGTAATACTCGCTGCTTTTTATTAGTTTAAAAAATCTAATTCTTTGTCTATTATCGTTAGACCATAATACTACACGTCTAAACATGCCTACAAGTAGTTTTTTTCGGTACGTTCTAATTTTAATTAAGGATATATCGTTTAGTATTCCACAATTTAAAACTTCATTATAAATTTTTTTAACGAGAACGACATGATCATTAACAAAGGAATTAATATCTTTTCTTAACGTAACAGATGTCGGATTTTTTCTATAAAAATACAAACAGTTTTCAATTATAATCGTTTTTGGATTGCATTTTATAATATCAATAACTTGTAATAAATCCTCTCCGTTTCTTAATGTTTTATATTTTTCGTAATCAACTTCTTTTATTAAACTACGCCTAACCGCCTTATTACACATTGAATTATTATACTGGTTTGATAGCGTGATTGCAAATAAATCGTTTAAATTATTAATAAATTTAGGCTCTTTACAAATATCTTCTACAACGGGCAAACCGCAAACAAAACGCTTGTACGAAAACGAAACCATGTCCGCATTGTATTTTAAAAGATATGAATTTAAAATCTCTAACGCCTTAATATTTAATACGTCGTCAGAATCTAAAAACAGTAGATATTCCCCGCTTGAATTATCAATTCCAAACTTTCTAGCTAATAATTGCCCACTATTTCTATTGTGAAAAATTTTAAAATGCGAATATTTTTTAGCATAGTTATCACATATTGTAGATGAATTATCAGTGGAACCATCATCAACTAAAACACACTCAAAATCTTTAAACGTTTGATTAACAACGCTATCTAAACACTCAACGATATATTTTTCAGTATTATAAACTGGCACTATTATGCTAAATTTCATAAGTTATCTCACTACTATTTTATTAATGTTTCTATGTTGTTAATTAGTTTTCTAGATATATTTTCAGGCGTAAATTCGCTTACTATATACTCTTTTGCTAAAGTTCCAAGTTTTATTGCAAAGTCGTTATCTTCAATTAAATTTGCTATTGCGTCGGTTAAATCCGAAGTACTACCAACCTTTACTAAAACACCCCTTTCGTTATTGCCTATTAGTTCTTTTGGACCTGTTTTACAGTCCGTTGAAATACAAGGTAGACCTATTGCCATTGCCTCCATTAAAGCGTTCGGCATACCTTCAACATTTGAAGATAAAACAAATAGGTCGCTACTTTTTAATACGGACGCAACGTCTTTTACCTTGCCCATAAGTTTTATATACGATTCCGCGTTGTTTTTATTTATATATTCATTAAGTTCATTAACCAAATCGCCATCTCCATAAATTTTTAAATTAACGTTTTCGTACGTGGGGTGCAAATTAATTATGGCGTCAATTAACATTTTATGATTTTTTTGCGCAGTTATTCTACTTACGGAAACGACGTTTGTTATTTTATTAGAGTAAGTCTTATAGTTGTTATTGATAAAATCTAATGAAATAGGATTTGAAAGAACAAAGCCTTTCTTTTGAGTGTGCTTACAAAAAAGTTGCCTTTGAGCCTCGGTTTGAAAGTAAATAGCGTCGCTATTATAAAAGATAAAACTTCTAATTAAGTTATAAACGTTAAACTTTTTCGTTCTTGGCGTACACCTAAGCGACGGAACAAACTTAACTTTCAAAAACCTTGTGGCAAAAAAAGTTCTAAAAATTTGCGTATTTAAAAAAGGAATAATAACTTGTGGTTTATTTTGCTTAATATAATTTCTAATAAATTTTACGGCTGTAACGTGCCTTTTAAATTTGTGATATAAACTTGCACTTGGATACTTTTGCTTTTTAGAATCAACAACAACGATTTTAACTTTTTTAGAAACGTAATAGTCGCTTTCAGTAACCCTATTAACTAATAAAGTAACGTTGTAGCCTAATTCAGCCAAAGTACTAGCAAGTATCGTAATTACGCGTTCCGCCCCACCGCCAAATAAATTGCCAGAATAAAACATAATATCTTTAACCATATCTACTCCTTAACCTTAACGTATCTAGTTGCAAGCATAATAAACACAATGTGAATTGTAGAAAAATATGCTATTGTTGAAACGTGCATAATAAGCATAGAGATTATTATAACAAGCAAAAAGATACCTTGAATATCCATCTTTTTAAATACTGTTTTTAATAACGAAACGATACAGTAAGCGTAAATAAAATAGAAAATACAAAAACCAACGAATCCGCCGTTAACAAGCATTTCTATATAGTTGTTATGCGAATATACCGCAACGCCAATAATAGGCTCAATTTCTTCGGAATAGTTATTTGCTCCATAACCAAAAAATGGTTTTTGTAAAAAGAATTCCCAACCCTTTTTTATCATGGTTGACCTTAAATTAAAACTATCTTCAGTAGTACCTTCGCCAAACAATCCTACAAACAATTCTTCTAAGCGCGAACCTAACACGTTATAAAACGGTTCATAGTTTATAACAAGATAAAACACAAGTAACAACAATGCCACGATAAATAATATCGTAAATATTTTTTTTATGCCCCTAGTTTTTAAAACGAATATAAAAATTAAAAATAGAACAAACATAAAAAATGCCGTTCTAGAACCCGTCATTAAAATTAAATATGCAAATAAAAAAGTTGAAAGTAATGCAAAAGTTCTAATAAATTTATTCTTGTAGGAATAAAATAGATAAAAACTTAAAAATACGCCTACGCACATTTTAACGCCTAAACTATTAGCATTCCAATTGCCCTCTTCACTAATGTCATCCAACCTATTTTCACCCAGCGTATCAAAATCTACGTTAAACAAAACGTATATTGCACAAAGCAAAACCGCAATATAGTTAATTATTAAAATCTTATCTAAATCACGCCTGTCTTGTATTAACATAGAAAGTGGAATTAAAATAACGGTTGTAGTAAAAGTATTTCTTACAATTTTATTTGCAAGCACCGTATTCTTTGCCCAATAAGAACTAATAAACAAATAAAAAATAAATATAAGTAGCCAACAAAAAAATACGTTTAAAGTTATTTTTTTATAATAAATTATATAAATAATTCCTAAACCAAAAACCAAAAGTTTTGAAAGCATAGAAAATGATATGCCGACAGTAAACATACTGACGTCATTATTATAAACGCAAATAAATGCAAATAACAATAAACAGCAATAAAAAGGTGTTATATATGATTTTTTATTATTAAATCTATTATCCATAATTAGCTTGGTAGTTTAATTAAATCCCCCAATTTTTTATCCCATTCACTTGGTTTAAACGGCATTAAGCCCGACCAGTGAAAAAAGGTTATTTCGCCAAAATAAATTTGCCCGTTTATATCGTAAAAATCTATTCTAACTTGCGGAATATTTTTAGATAAAACTTCTGCAAGTTCTTTCATTTTATCAAAAGTTTTTGGTTTTTCTATGTTTTCTTTAAAATTAGGATGACCGTTTGTAAAAGGTAAAAGTTTAAAGTTCATATCATAAAAATTAAACTTTGTTTCTTCATCCCTTAAGCCCCTATCTTTTGCAATAAACATTAGTTCGGCTTTTCCATCAAAGCAAAAAAACTTGTAGTCTTTTAGTTCGTAACCAGACTCGTCAACCATATATTTTTCTGCAATAATTCGTGGTTTAACGTTTTTATACGGCCACTCTCTACTAAAATTATAGTAATTACGTTTTAAACACTTATTTATCTTCTTTTTTGCTTTTTCAATATCTAATTTAGATTTATCTTTAACTATAACAAGCCCACCACTATCGTGCGTGCATTTTAGCACGAATTGATTTGGCAGTTTAGAAAAATCTATATCTTCAAATTTGTCGTAAACGCCAAGCGTAGGAATTATATATTCTTTACCTATTATGTTAGCAACGTAATCTTTAACGTCGTGTTTATCAACCATTGTGGTATAAATAGGTTTTCTATCGTAAAGTTTAAGCCATTGCAACTTTTCGGTAAAGGTTTGCGGGTTATTAAGGTCTAAATCATAACCCATTTTAACTTTAAATATTTTTTTGATATATTTAACGTCAGGCATACAATTATAAAACCCTTTATTCTTAAGAGTAATAAACCTATAATAGTCATTTGTTAAAAATTTTTTAATTTTATTTAGCATAATTTTTAATTAGTTTTTTTAGGTAAAACTATATAATCCCCCAATTTTTTATCCCATTCACTTGGTTTAAACGGCATTAACCCCGAAGCAGGAAAAAAAGTTATTTCGCCAAAATAAATTTGCCCGTTTATATCGTAAAAATCTATTCTAACATGTGGAATATTTTTAGATAAAACTTCTGCCAGTTCTTTCATTTTATCAAAAGATTTTGGTTTTTGGGTGTCCCCCGAAAAGTTTGGATGTCCTCTTGTAAAATGTAAAAAGTTAAAATTCATATCATAAAAATTAAACTTTATTTCTTCATCCCTTAAGCCCCTATCTTTTGCAATAAACATTAGTTCGGCTTTTCCATCAAAGCAAAAAAACTTGTAGTCTTTTAGTTCGTAACCAGACTCGTCAACCATATATTTTTCTGCAATAATTCTAGGTTTAACGTTTTTATACGGCCACTCTCTATTACTATAATAATAATTGCGCTTTAAACACCTATTTATCTTCTTTTTTGCTTTTTCAATATCTAATTTAGATTTATCTTTAACTATAACAAGCCCACCACTATCGTGCGTGCATTTTAGCACGAATTGATTTGGCAGTTTAGAAAAATCTATATCTTCAAACTTTTCGTAAACGCCAAGCGTTGGAATAATATATTCTTTACCTATTATGTTAGCAACGTAATCTTTAACGGCGTATTTATCAACCATCGTAGTATAAATAGGCTTTCTATCGTAAAGTTTAAGCCATTGCAACTTTTCGTTAAAGGTTTGCGGGTTATTAAGGTCTAAATCATAACCCATATTGACTTTAAACTTTTTTTTGATAAACTTTTCGTCGGAAAGATGATTATAAAAACCTTTACTAGAAAGAATACTCATTCTAAATGCTTTATTTGTTAAAAATTTTTTAATCTTATTTAGCATAATTTTTAATTAGTTTTTTTAGGCAAAACTATATAATCCCCCAATTTTTTATCCCATTCTTTTGGTTCAAAAGGCATTAATCCACCATCACTAAAAAAAGTAAATTCAGAAAAGTAGATTTTTTCATTAATACTATAGAGGTCAACTCTAATAAACGAATGTCCTTTTGATAATTTTTGGCATAATAACAGCATTTCATCTAATAATTTTGGTTTAATTAAATGAGTTTTGCTGTTAGGAAAGTTTTGCTTTAACGAAAGCAAATTCCAATTTATATCAAAATAATCTATTGTTTCATTAGGTTGCTTGTCATTTTGTATAGCTTGTATTATCATAGGTTTGCCGTCAAAGCAAAAAAACTTGTAAACAGGCAAATAATCGTTAGTACTATCAACCATATATTTTTCTGCAATAATTCTAGGTTTAACGTTTTTATACGGCCACTCCCTATTTCTATAATAATAATTACACTTTAAACACCTATTTATCTTCTTTTTTGCTTTTTTTATATCTAATTTAGATTTATCTTTAACTATAACAAGTCCGCCACTATCGTGCGTGCATTTTAACACGAATTGATTTGGCAGTTTAGAAAAATCTATATCTTCAAATTTGTCGTAAACGCCAAGCGTAGGAATTATATATTCTTTACCTATTATGTTAGCAACGTAATCTTTAACGGCGTGTTTATCAACCATTGTGGTATAAATAGATTGTCTATCATAAAGTTTAAGCCATTGTAACTTTTCATTAAAAGTTTGTGGATTATTAAGGTTTAACGGCTTATCAAAAATGGAATTATATGCAAGTTTTACGTACTTTTCGTCTGAAAGGCTATTAAGCAATCCTAGTTTTCTAAACACTTTAAAAATGAACGTTTTAAGTTTCATATTTACCCCTAACTAATTAACTTTAAAATCTTTTCTGTGTTATCTAAAAATGCGCCTTTACCATGCGCCATTTGCGACATCCAAATTGTTTGACCTTTCAAATTCATTTCAATTATAACAACGTTTCCGTTCTTATCAAGCGTAACGTCCCAACTAATAAGCCCAACTTGTGGATATAATGCGTGTAAGTTATAAACAGCATCAATCATTTTAGATACGCCTTGAATTTTATAATTTTTAAAGACAATTTTTGTATCGGGATGACTTGTTGCAACCGTTTGAAATTCCGTAAACGCCTTTTCATTTAAAGTACCGTCGTCATTAACGCCGATAAAAAATCCGCCTTGATGTGCGTTATCTACGTTACTAGCCCCAACGCCAAAGCGCAAAATTATAGGGAAATGATATATCTTACCATCTAAAACGTAAGTTACTATTCTAAATGTATTTAGGCTTTCAGGGTGTATTACCTTAATGTCCGCTTGATTTTCTATGATTTCTTGAACGTTAAAATTATTTCCAGCTTCGTTTAAAATTTCTTTTGCCGTTTTATTAGAATTTAAGTCAACGCCGTTTTTAAAATTAACAAGCGCGCAACCCTTACCCGAATTACTGTCTACCGTTGGTTTTAAAAAAGCTTTACCTAAATTTTCTAATAGCAAAACCGCTTTATCGTAGTCTATAAGTTTATTAAAACCGTCTTTATATATACCGTTTTGGCAGGACACGTAAATTTTTGCAGTTTTACAGCCCATACCACTTGGAACAAATAATGGAAGCAAATTTTTATCGGCAAAAATTTTTTGTTGCTCATTTGAAACAAGTTTTACTTCTATTTTTGGTATAAATAAAAGTTCTGGAATATATCTATAATCAAAATTGCCCGTGTATGAAGTGTAATATCTATGCCAATCGTATGGAACTTTTTTTCCGTATGTTGATAAGAATAAGTCGTCTATTAATTTTTTTTGTTCGTCAGATAAAACAACTTGACTCATAATTTGTTGCCTACGTTTATTTTTCATCTTACGAACTTCATTAGACATATGTTTTATTACCAATAAAGACATGTATTTTTTTTTGAATAATCTATGAATTTTATTAGCCAAACTCATTATAATAAATTCTCCCAAATTTTTACTATTTTATCTTCATTAAGTTCGTCAATTATCTTTAAATTGTTTTTGCTTAACTGTTTTAACCTATCTTCATCGCTTAAAAGTTCTACCATAGCGTTTAAAAGCGCTTGCTCATCTTCTACGGGAACGACTATACCGTTTTCGCTTTTTACAATTTCTTTGGCAACGCCCGTTTTAAAATCGGTTGAAATAACGGGTAAACCCGTTGCCATGGCCTCTACAAGCGCGTTAGGAAACCCTTCGTGCCTAGAACTCATAACGAAAAGTTTAGCGTCTTTAACGTAATTCATAACGCCTTTTTTAGCGCCCATTAAAAAGACTTTTTGATTAAGCGATAAACCATCAATTTGTTTTTGTAGGGTATCTTTTAACACGCCTTCGCCGTAAATTTCTAAAGTATAGTCTTTAAAATTATTTGGCAATTTAGAAAACGCATTTATTAACAAGTCAAAGCCTTTAACGTGGACAAGCCTACCAACCGCAACTATTTTATTAGGCCTTTCACCCGTATAGCAACTTGGTATTGCCTCTTTACATATTGGGTTTGGAATTACAACGCATTTACTTTGGTGTTTTGGCTTAAAAAAGTTTACAACGTTTTGCGCTTGGCACACTATGTAGTCGGCTTTATAGTATAAGTTTCGTTCAAACCATTTTTTAAATTTAGAATACTGCCAAGGGTCCGCCCTTTCGGAAACTATAAGTTTAAACTTATTAAACGAAAACATTTTAACAAGAATAGAAAGCATGTTTGTATCAGGTAAAAAAGAAACAACAACGTCGTATTTATTCTTTTTTATCAATCTTTTTAACCTTAAAAAACAATTTACGCCAGATATAAACCTTGTTGTTAATTTTGTTAACTTATTTTTTTTGTTAACGACTGAACCTAACTGAACCCTTTTAACTTTATCGTTTAAAGGATAAAAACACTCAGTAGAAAGTGCGGTTGCAATAGTAACGTCATTTTCTAAACAAAGATTATTAGAAAGCGTACACATAACTCTTTCTGCCCCGCCTGAAGTCAAGCCTGTTATCACAAATAAAATCTTTTTATAATTCATATCTCGCTAATTTCCTTTAAATATGCGTTTATAACAATTTGCCTGTCAAATTCTTTTTCAACCTTTTTACGCCCGTCTATGCCCATTTGCTTTTTAGTTTCATAGTCAAGCGCAATAAAGCGTTCAACTTTTTCTATTAAATCTTGACTATTTTTTTGTTTAACGATAAACCCGTTAATACCGTCTTCAACAACCTCTTTACAACCGCTTCTATCGGTTGTTATTATCGGTCTACCTGTTGCTAAACTTTCAATTAAAACGTTGCAAAGCCCTTCGGGATAATACGTTGGCATTATAACGCAGTGCATTTCTTGATATTTTACCGCAACGTCTTTAACAAGCCCGTAATACTTAATAATGCCGTTGTCTTCGTACTCTTTTAAAACTTGAGTGTAATCTTGCTCGCAAAAACCGCAAACGCCAAAAAACGTGTTTGGATATTTGTTTTTTATACGTTTAGCACAAGTTAAAAATTCGTCTATGCCCTTTTCTTTCATAATGCGCGAAATAAAATAGAATTTTAAGGTTTCGTCGTTAGGATATTCAGTATAACTAAACTTTTCTAAATTTACGCCCGACCCCGGCAACAACTTGTGCTTATTAAGAGCAATTTTTTTGTCGGCAAAAAACTGCATATTATCGGCATTTTGAAAAAATACCGTTTTTACCTTTTTAAAGGCTAATTTATAAAGTAAAACCGTAATTTTTTGAATAATACCGCCGTTTTCAACCGCCGTACCTAAACCCGTTACGTTTGCAACGCAAGGTATATTAAGCATTTTGCACGCCCACGCGCCGTAAATATTTGGCTTGATAGTGAACGTCAAAACAACGTCCGCTTTAATATTTTTTAATATTTTTTTATATAGGCAAAGTAGTTTTAAGTCGCTAAACGGATTAGTGCCATGCCTAGATAACGGCGTTTCTATATGATTGCACCCTAGCGCAACTATTTCATCAACAAAATCGTCTTTCGGGGTTAAAACGGTAACGGTATGTCCACCGTCTATTAAACTTTTTAAAAGTTCATAGCGGAATTTACAAATAGATAAACCGCTATTGCTAATTACAACAATTTTCATATTAAATACCCAAATCTTTTTTTAATTTAGAAAGTTCTTGTATGCTTTGTTTACAAACTTTGTTTATACTTGAAATTTCTTGTTGCATATATTTTCTTTTATGACTAAACGTTACCAAAAACCATCTTTTAACGTAATAAAACGGCAATAATAACTTGCATTTTTGAAGAGTTGGGAATAAAAACTCCATTTTATAATACGGTGGAAATACTCGCGATATAAAATACTTAAACTTGCCCGACTCCGCGCTACCTATCTTTACGCGGTTTTCACTGTTTCCATACGCGCCACCGCTAAACAAATAATTTAAAAGTTGCGTTGAAGTAGTAGAAAACTCTTTGCCATACCATAATGAATTAACTAAATGTATGAATTGATTTTTAAATTCTAAAAGACCAAGTTTTTTAAGTTCTTCGTCTGCAACCGAAAGGTCAAAATTATTAAACTCTATTAAGCAATAAAGGTCGATAAGCGGTCTAATACCGCACCCGCCCGACGTAAAATGCTTTTTAACGTGCCAAAAAAAGTAGGTTAAAAACAACTTATTATCAATAGTTTTTACGCCGTTTACGATTTTTACGCTATCAAACACCGTCGTTTCGTGTTCGGCAAGCGACTTATCGTCACATAACCTAACGTGAATTTCAACAAGTTGCGACATAGGGCTAACAAAATCGTATTCCCTAGCGTTTCGTTGCAAAAACTTGTAATTTATACTTTCTAGCAGATTTTTTACAAGCGAAATTTGAACGGGCGAAACTAAAACGTCAATATCCGTCATCATTCTAAAAATGGGGTTTGGATAATACGTTCTTATAACAACACCCTTTAAGACAGCGTAATTGACGTTATTTTGGTTGAAAATTTTAGTAATTTCTTCAAGCGCTTGACTTTGGCGCGCTAAACGTAAAGTATCATAGTCGATTTGCTTTTTAAAAGCCGATTCAACCTTATTGTATTTAGACAAAATTCCACTTTTAATAAGCGGTGCGCCAACTATTCCTGCAACGTCGTTTTTACTTGATAAATTGTAAATTTTTACAGCGTCTTCATAAGAAATTTGAAAATTATTATCAAGTGGCAAAGATTTTAACGCACAATCAATAAGTTTTGCTATTAAATTGTACAACTCAAAATCTTGCATAAAATACCTATTTTTTTATACCGTCGTAAGTATTTTGAACGGCGTTATAACTTTCTAAATTACCTATATCGTAGCGTTTACCTAGCATAGGCATTGCATATACGGGCGATTTTTTTGCTAACCAAGAAATAAAAGAACCTGGCGCATCGGTATTAGCGCCGTCTAAAATTGATAAAGACACTTTTTTAGCGTCTTCTTTAGTGTAATAATAAAACGGCGGACAGCACCAATTAGATTTTGGCGCGTTTGGTTTTTCTTCCATACTAACGACTAAATCGTCGTCATTAATTTCTAAAACGCCCGATTTTTTTAACTTATTAGCGTCTTGTTCAAAATATCTTAAAACGCAGGTGGCATTTTTGCTTTTTGCGTAGTTTACGAACGGAATAAGCGAAAAATCTAGCAAGTTGTCTCCCGCTAAAACTAAAAGGTCGCTATCTAATTTAAGTTTATTTATTGCAAACTCTACGTCTTTAACCGCGCCAAGCCTTGTTTCGTTGGTGTAAGTGCCGTCGTTTAAAACCGTTATGTTTTGTGGCAAAGTTTTTGCCCAAGTTTCAAAATGACTGTAAAATTTTGCATTAGATATTACGATATATTCGTCAATTATTCCTAGTTTATCAACGTCTTCTATAAGCCAATTTAAAATTTCTTTATCTTTAACTTTTAAAAGTGGCTTTGGAAAATTTTCGGTTAACGGATATAGTCTTGTTGCGTAGCCCGCCGCTAAAATTAAAACTTTCATAATAAACTTGCTCCGTCTGAACTATGGCAAATATGAGTGCTAAATCTACCGGATAATCCGGGGAACTCATATAAATATTTATCGGTAACCGATTTGATAATATCTTTAGTTTTACTTGGGTCAATAATAGCAAAACAGCAACCTTGAAACCCCGCGCCCGAAAACCTTGCGCCGTAAACCCCGTCCGTTTTAGTTAAAAGATTGTAAAGGTGTATAAGTTCGGGTGAGCCTGCTTCGTAGTTTTCAATAGACGATTTGCCCGACTCAAATACCATTTTGCCAAAATTAACGATATCGCCCTTGCTCCAAAAATCAACCGCCTTTTCTACCCTTTCACTTTCTTCAAAATAATGAATTGCACGCTTTTTGATAGGTAGTGGCAAATTATCTTTATACTTTAAAAACGTTTCGTAAGAAATATCGCGAAGATAGTTGTTTTCAAATTTTTCGTAATCCATTTGCGAATAGGCTTTAAATAAAAACGAACCAACTTTACATTCATCAACGCGCAAGTTGAATTTGGTCGACTTTAACGACCTTTCTTTACCCGAAAACAAAATTAAAATTTCGTATGGTGGCATATCTTTGTTTAGCGGAATTGTTTTATATTCTCTCGTTTTAGTGTCAAGATACAAAAGATGATTTTTTCTACACAAAACTTCGCACGACTGGTCAAGAACACCACACGCAACGCCAACGTACATATTTTCCGCCTCGCGCGAAATATCAACAATTTCGCCTTCGCCTAAAACTATTTCGTTAGCCTTGCAAAGCGCAAGTAAAAACGATATTATAACTGCCGCCGAAGACGACAAACCGCCTATCGGCAAATCGCCAGAAATAACACCCGCAACGCCTATTTTTAAACGATAACGCCTACCAAGTGCAATAGTAGCACCGCGCAAATGGTCCGCCCAGTCGTTTTGCTTTATTTCTGGAACGTTGTTAACGTGATATTGCGCGCGTTTTTCAAAATTTACGGAAGATAATTCTATAACGCCGTTTTGTTTCGGCGTAAAAACAAAAGTTACACCTTTGTCTAGCGCAAAGCCTAATACTTTTCCGTTTTGATGGTCGATATGAGCACCAACAGGGCAAATGCGGTATGGACAAAAGGTGTAATCTGAAGGGTCTCTTTTATAAATAGATTTAAATTTTTGTTTACAATCCATTTAAAAACTCCTTAAAAATATATATATGTTTATATAATAACATTAAAATTTGAGTTTTGCAAGACCTATGTCAAAATTTTTATCCATTGTTGCTCAAATTTTATTTGACGTTTGACGTTTTTATGAATTTTTATAAATAACACCGTCGTTTTTTTGAATAAAAAAGAGTTTTGCCTATATAAGCAAAACTCAACTTTTAGTTTGGCAATTAAAGATTAAAATAGTTAAACAAATCTTTAAAATTTCCGTTGTTGTATTTAGAAATATCTTCGTCGTTTTTGTTAATTAAGCACTCGGTAAGCAAGAATACTTCAACGCCAAGTTTCGATATAACCATATCTTCGCTAACGTCGTTACCTATCATAATGCAATCGCTTGGTAAAAGGTTGTTTTTTGATAAGATTTCCTTATAATAACCAAGGGTCGGTTTACAAAAACTGCTGTTGTCGTAAGTTGAAATATAATCAAAATCGTCGGGGTTTACGCCTGCCCATTTTAGCCTACTTCTAGTTGCAATAGGTGGAAATGCGGGGTTAGTTGCAAGTATCAATTTATACCCTTGTTTTTTAAGCGCGCTAACTAATTTTGGCGCGTTATCGTTATATCCGCACAATTCTTTTAAGTTGTTAAATTCGTTTAAATAAAAAGAATCGAAAGTCGATATAACTTCTTCTTTTTTCATGTTAGCAACAGCACAAAAAGTGCCCCAAAATGCGTCTTCATTAGTTAAACTGCCGTCGTTTGTAAACATAGTTTTTATGCCTGCCCACAAACTTTTAACGACAAGCGAACTATCAAGCCCAACACTTTCCGCCTTTTTGCCTATTGCCGACATATAAGACTTTATAAACAAGTCTAAATCCATAGGTAAAAGCGTGCCGTCTAAATCAAATAATACCGTTTTTTTCATAATTCACCTATAAATATTATATCGCAAATTTATATTTTTTTCAAGTAAAAAACCATAAACTTAACGTTTATGGCTAAATTTTATTTGCTTTTATTGTAATCTTCAAACAACTTTTCGTAATTTTCGCGAATTTCTTTATAAGTGTGGCCGTGCCTTGCAGCAACCTCGTAAGTAAACGAGCCGTTATAACCCACTTTTTCTAACGCGCCAATAACGTTATTCCAATTAATCAAACCTTTACCAGGCATTAAGTGGCGTTCTTTTACAAAATCGTAATCTGAAATATGCAACGCTTTAACTTTATCTTTTAACTTTAAAATAGCGTCTTCTGCTTTTTCGCCGTTATGTAAGAAATGATTAACGTCTACAACAATATTAGCGTCCGGCGCTTTGGTTACAAGTTCAACTAAACGGTCGATACTTTGAGTTAAATATCCGCTAACCATATTTTCAAAACATACGGGAACTTTTGTGAGTTTTGACATTTCGTTTGCAGACTTTACAAGGGCTTCAAAAGCCGCGTCTTTACCATTTTCGGTTAAATCAATTCCGCCTGGGTGAAATACGTACGCTTTTGGCTCGTAGTTATCTACTATTTTAAACACTTTGCCAATCCACTTAACAATTTCTTGCCTATCGGGCTCGTAAGCGTACGCCATGTCTATCCACGTTCTGCCAAACGGAAAATGCACGCTATTAAGTTTAATACCTTCGCGTTTCATTATTTTTAACGCTTGTTTTAAAATATTTAAAGCAACGTCTGCATACCACGTTTGAGAAACATCAATTTCTATCCTATCAATATTTGCCTCTTTCATTTCTTTTAAACGTTCTTTAAAATCAGGTCTTAAACAGTATCTATAAACCCCGTCTTTAAGACCGAGTTGTTTAACGACACTTATACTTACTGCTAATTCTAACTTATACATAAAAAACCTCTCTTTTAATCTAGTAAATTTTAGCACAACGTAAAAACGTTGTCAATATAAAAACTAAAAAAATTATCGTAATTTGTTGTGAGTTTAACAGTATTTACAGTCTACAAAATATTTTATTGCGTCTTTGTATCCGTTAAACCCTTTGCCTACTATAACCTTCTCGGCATACATGCTAATATAACTTAATTTTCTAAACTCTTCCCTTTCGTTTATATTAGTTAAATGCACTTCAACCGTCTTTATAGATACGGCTTTTAACGCGTCTAAAATAGCAACGCTTGTGTGAGTAAACGCACCAGCGTTTATTATAATTCCATCGTAATCGTTATACGCTTTTTGAATAGCGGTTACGATTTTTTCTTCGCTATTAAATTGCAAAACTTTTACCTTGACTTGATATTCTTTCGCCGAACTTTTAATAAATTTTACAAGCGATTTATAATCGCCACTTCCGTATAAACTAGGTTCTCTTATACCTAGCATATTAAGATTAACCCCGTTTATTACAAGCAATTTCATACTCTTTAATAGCCCCCTTTACAGTAGTTTCTATTTCGCCGTTATTGTCAAGTTGTGCGTCGCAATAACTTTCGTATTTATCCTTTCTTTTTTGGTATAATCGCTCTATACCCTCGTTTTGTGATATTGGGCGACCATCTAAAACAAGTTTAGACAAATCTCTTTTAACGTAAATTACAATGCCGTTAGACTTTAAATTTTCTATATTTATTTGCCTTTCAATAACCCCACCACCGCAAGAAATTACAGCGCCCGTAATTTTAGAAACTTCTTTAATTACAAGTTCTTCTTTATCTCTAAACGACTGTTCGCCGTAAGTCGTAATATACTCGCTTGGCGTTAAGTTAAAGGTCTTAAAAAACTCTTCGTCAGTATCAATAAATTTCTTGTTTAACGCGACACTTAACGCTTTGCCAACCGTTGACTTTCCGCTTGACGGCATACCTATTAAAACTGCGTTAAGAGTGAGTTTTTTTATGCTGTTTATCATTTCTTCGCTTTGAGCAAACGCGTGAGTTTTATTAAGCCAAATATCTTGTGCCGCAAGCGCTTGTTCAACCAAAATTGAAAGTCCGTCAACTACCGTTACACCTAGCATTTCCGCTTCGCGCATAAACGTAGTTTTGTTTGGATTATAAATAAAGTCGACAACCGCTTCTAAATTTTTAAATTTAGAAAGTTCAATTACTTTTTCGTAGTTGTTTGGACACATTCCAACAGGCGTTGTGTTTACGATAATTTGAGTTTCGTTAAGTTCGTATACGTTTTGATAGTTTACGTTACCCGACCTACTAACTACCGTTACCGTTTTAGCGCCGTTTTCTTTTGCGTGATACACCGCCGTTGCCGACGCGCCACCACTACCCAAAACAAGCACGTTTTTATCTTTAACGCTTACGCCTTTGCGTTTATAAGCATAAACTAATCCGTTGTAATCGGTGTTATAGCCGTATAACTTTCCACCAACGTTTTTAACGACGTTTACAGCGCCTATACCCCTTGCCTCGCTAGATAAATCTTGCATATAAGGCATAACGTCTTTTTTGTAAGGTATAGTTACGTTAAATCCGTCGAAAGGACAGTTTTTTAAAAATTCGTCAAGGTTTTCGGGTTGAATTTCGTTTAACGTATAGTTAAGCCCACACATATTGTGTATTACAGCCGAAAAACTGTGCCCTAATTTTTTACCTATTAAGCAAAGTTTCATAAAACCTCCTTGAAACTGCCAAGGAAGACGAAATTGTCAGAAGAATTTTGCAAGTCGGATATTAAGTTTCTAACCTTTTTATCGCAAATATCCCCTTCAAAATCAAAATAGAACATAAAGTCGAATTCCGATTTTAAAAGTGGTCTTGATTCAATTTTTGTAAGGTTTAAACCCATAGAGTAAAAGCGTGTTAAAATCCTGCTTAAACTACCTGGGGTGTGCGAAAGGCTTGTCATAATACTAATTTTATCCGCACCTTTATAGATTTTTAAATCTTTCTTTATACAAATAAACCTCGTGTAGTTGTTGCCGTTGTTTTGAATATTTCTTTCAACAACGTCAAGCCCGTATTGATTAGCGCAATCAACCGAACAAATTACTGCGATATCGCTATCGTTAGATTCCGCAAGACGTTTTGCGCAAATTGCGGTGTTTTCTTCGCATTTAGTTTCAACGTTTAAATTTTTTAAATAGTTTGAACATTGAAGTATCGCTTGTTGGTGCGAAACGACTGTTTTAACGTTCTTTAAACTGTTGCCCTTTGCAACGGCAATACAGTGGTTAATTTTTAACCTTACGCTTCTAACAATGCTAAAATTATATTTTTTCATAAGGTCGTAAACTTCCGACACCGAACCTGCCGTACTGTTTTCAATAGGTAAAACACCAAAATCGCAAAGTCCTTTTTCAACCGCCGAAAACACGCCTTCAAAGTTTTTAAAATAAGTTATATCGCATATAGGAAACAATTTTTCGGTTGCAACCATACTGTTTGCCCCTTCTACGCCTTGACACGCTACGTTTGCCATATTTGGAAACTCTAATAAGCCGTCGTTTAATAAATTTTCAATTTCTAACACGGTTTTAGAAGTGTTGTTTAAGTAAAGTGATTGATACGCTTTACTTGTAGAAAACATAACTTCGTAAAGTTCTTTAACGTAAAGTTTTAATTCGTCGTCAACCTTGCTTGAAAGTCTATATATAATTTCTTTTTCTCTACCCGCGTTTAAAACGTTTTTATTCTCCTTTGCCTTTACGATACCAACGTTTTTGCAAATTTCCATACGCTCTTTGTAAAGTTCAATAATTTTGTCGTCAACTGCGTCTATCTTGTTTCTTAATTCATCTAAATTCATGTTAGTCTCCTAAAATTTCATCTAATAATGCAAGCGCAACGGCACTTTCGATGCAAGGCACAGCCCTTGGCACGATACAACTGTCGTGCCTGCCTTCAATTTTAATAGTTGCGTTTTCTTTTTTAACTAAATCTATCGTCTTTTGTTCTTTAAAAATTGACGGCGTAGGCTTAACGCAAACTCTAATAAGAATAGGCGCGCCGTTTGAAATACCACCGTTTATTCCGCCCGAATTATTAGTTAAAAATTCAACTTTTTCGCCGTTATATTGCAAAAAGTCGTTTGCTTTGCTACCGCGCATTTTAGCAAGGTCAAAACCACTGCCAAACTCAACGCCTTTTACTGCGGGAACAGCGTAAATTAAACTTGAAATTTTGCCTTCTAGACCTTCAAATAAGTCGTTTCCTAAACCTGCGTTAAGATTGTAAACTACAACTTCAATAACACCGCCGATAGAGTCGCCGTCTTGCTTTGCGCTGTCAATTTCGTTAAGTAAGTTTTCTTTATTATCTAATGACGGAAACTCGCCACTATCACGCAATTTTACAAGTTCTTCGCTATCAATTAAGCCGTCTTTATAAGATTTTGCCAAAGCGCCACCAACTTCGCTAACGTAAGCGCAAATTTTAACGTTTTTGCTTTCTAAATATTGTTTGGCAATACCACCCGCAATACAAAACGGTGCGGTAAGCCTACCCGAAAACCTGCCACCGCCGGCAAAGTTTAACTCGCCGTCTTTTAAATACCACGCATAGTCTGCGTGTGATGGTCTTGGCTTGCCGTAAAGATTAGAATAATCTTTACTTTTAGTATCTAAATTATAAATTTTTGCACTAAATTCGCCGTCAATACAGTCGTTATCTAAACCAAAAAAGTTTGGTATATCGCTTTCTTTGCGGGGTGTTGAAAATTTTGAACTTGACGGTTTGCGCCTATTCAAAAATTCTTGCAATTTTGTAAAATCAATTTTAAACTTTGGATATCCTTTACAAATTACGCCTATTTCACTATCGTGTGAATTGCCGTAAACTGTTATGGATAAGTTTTTTCCGTCAAATTTTGACACTGTAACTTCCCCCTATCGCAACAAAATCTTGTAAAAAATCTACGTATGACTTTTCTATCGCTTCCGCGCCTAAAATAGTAACGCCACCGTCAACGTTAGTAGCCGAAACCACCGCAGACATTACCGTTCTATGGTCGTTTCCGCCGTCGATAACACCACTCTTTTTATCACCGCCAACAACTTCAATAGCGTTACCCGTAACGTTTGCGACGACGTTTAAGGCGTTAAGCGAATTTATTATAGCCATAACTCTATCGCTTTCTTTAATTCTTAATCTTTCAATATTTACAATCGTTGTTTTGCCTTCCGCAAACGATGCAACCGACGCAATAACTTGCGCTAAATCGGGCACGTTTTGAATATCGACGGTTATGCCTTTTAAGTTTGATTTTTTAACTATAACCCAGTCTTTGCCAAGTTCAATATTTGCGCCAAAATCACGCAAAATATCTAAAATTTTCATATCGCCTTGACAAGAATTAAGGTTTAAGTTTTTTACCTTGCAATATCCACTTGTTGCGCCAAGCGCTAGTGTAAACGCAGCGCCCGACCAGTCGCCTTCAACAACGTAACTATCCTTTACGTTTTTATACGAATTGCCTTTAATGGTTAACACGTTTTTATCAAAGGCAACGTCTACTCCAAACTGTTTTAAAACGTCGATAGTAATATTTATATAACCTAAACTAACTGCGTTAGAAGTTAAAACAATTTTGCTTTCGCCGTCTAGTATTGAAAGAGCAAACAATAAACCCGTTATATATTGCGAACTTATTGACGCGTCTATATAATAAGTGCCACTTTTTAAACCGCCGTTTACGTTAAAGCCGTCTATTTTAGCACCGCCTTCTTTTAAGCAAGCAATTAGTTTATCAACAGGGCGCGAAAGCAAGGTTTTTGTGCCCGTTAGCGTTGCATTTACGTTAAGTGCCGACAAAATAGGCATTAAAAAACGAAGTGTTGAACCACTTGCGTTGCAATCGATAACAACGTTTTCTTTTGGCAATTCGCCTTTTAAAATTGTTACGTAGTTGTCTTTGCTATATATTTTTGCGCCCAAAGTTTTTATAGCGCCGATTGTAGCCAAAACGTCTTGCGAAAAGCCTGCGTTATAAATTTTAACTTCTTTTCCGCATAAATACGATGCTAAAATCAACCTATGCGCATATGATTTTGACGGCGGTGCAAAAACTTCGCCGTTTATAGCGCTTTTATTAACGATAATATCCATATTGATTAAAAATAATTTTTTAAACTTTCAATTTCAATTTTTTCTATTTGCGGACAGCCAACGTCCTTTAAAGTTACTAAATTTACAAAGTTACTTTCACGCTTTTTATCAGCGTTTATTTTTTCAACTACTTCGTTTATCGAATAGTTAAAGTTTAAGTTATGCCCCATACAAACTAAAATTTCGTTTAGTTTATTAACGACTTCGCTACGCAAATTATAGTATTTTTTAGAAAACTCAATGACGTATTTTAAACCTATAACTACGCACTCGCCATGCGAAAGAGTAAAGTTAGATAGCGTTTCAACGGCGTGCCCAAAAGTATGCCCTAAATTTAAAAGCATTCTAAGACTTGATTCGCGCTCGTCTTTTTCAACTATATCTTTTTTAATTGATAAACACTTGTAAATTATAAGTTCTAAATTTTGACTTTTTATATCATCAAGCGTTAGCGATTTTGAAAGCATAGCATACTTAATAATTTCACCGTAACCGCTTAAAATTTCGCGGTTTGGCAACGTTTTTAAAAAGTCAACGTTTATATAAACCGCACTTGGTTGATAAAACGTTCCACACATATTTTTACCGCTATTTAGGTCTACCGCAGTCTTACCGCCAACAGAAGAATCCACGGCGGAAAGAATAGTCGTGGGTATTGCAATAAGCGTTATGCCACGCATATAAGTAGACGCAACGAAAGCGCCTAAATCACCAACTACGCCACCACCGAAAGTTATTACGACGTCTTTTCTAGTAAACGAAAGTTCGGCAAATTTGTTTATTAACTTACAGTAGTTTTTAAGCGTTTTACTTTGTTCGCCCGAAGGTATAGAAATAAAGTAAAATTCTTCGCCTTTAAGTTGCCTTTTTAATTCGTTACCGTATAGAGATTTTACGGTTTTATCGCAAATTATGGCAATTTTTCTATTTTTAAAAATATCTTTAATTTGGCTAAAATTTTTAAAGCCGTCATCTATCGTTACGGTGTAATTTTTAGATGCGTTAACGTCTAACTTTAACATAAATTTCCTTATTTTGATTTTGACGTTGGCGCGTCAATTTCAATTTTTATATCGTTGCCTTCTTTTAAAGCAAGTTTAAGTTCTTCAACGTTTTTAGTTTTTAAAGCGTTGCTGTAAACTTGCAAATTACTTATTAGTTCATCAAGTTCAAGCGATAAATTATCGCAGTTTTCAAGCATAAGTTTTGACCACATATTGCTATCAAGCCTTGCAACTCTTGTCAAGTCTTTATAACTACCTGCCGAATAGCCGAAGTGCTCGCGCGAAATCTTGTTTTTGATAAACGCGTTTGAAACTATGTGGCAAAGTTGAGAAGTATATGCGATAACTCTATCGTGATTTTCAGCAGTAGTAAACACGACTTCTAAAAAGCCAAGCGATAAAAAGAATTTTTTAATTTCTTCAAGTTTAAATAGGTCTGCATTTACGTTTACTATTATCATAGACGCCCTATTAAAAAGAGTTGAAGTTGAACGGTCAAAACCCGAAAATTCCCTTCCCGCCATAGGATGCCCACCTATAAAAACGAGGTTTTTAAACTCGCCTTCTAATTCTTTCATTTTTGCAACGACTCGTCTTTTCGTTCCGCAAAAATCAAGTACGGTTGCACCGTCTTTTAAAAGTGGCAAATAGCGTTTAATTGCATCGTAAAATTTATCGGGATTAACTGCAATTACCAAAAGGTCGATTTCTTTTACGGTATCTTCGTTTAATTCTTCGTCTATCGCGCCTACAAGTTTAGCCTTTGCCAAAGTATTTTCGTCAACGTCATAGCCAAAAACTGTTATTTCGTTTTTCTTTAAGGTTTTAGCAAACGAACCACCCATTAAACCTAAACCGATTATTCCAACTTTCATATATCTCTTTGCTTTTTAACAATAGGAAGCATAACGTCAATAGCCTTAACGATATCAACGAATTCGTTAGGTTTAATTGATTGCGCGCCGTCGCAAAGCGCGTGTTTTGGGTCGTTGTGAACTTCTATCATAAGTCCGTCCGCCCCTGCGCCAACCGATGCAAGCGAAAGTGGTTTTACAAGTCTAGCAAGCCCCGATGCGTGTGATGGGTCTACGATAACGGGTAAATGCGTCAATTCTTTTAAAATGGGAATAGCCGAAAGGTCAAGCGTGTTTCTTGTGTAAGTTTCGTAAGTTCTTATACCGCGTTCGCATAAAATAATGTCTTTACAACCCTCACTCATTATATATTCAGCGCTCATAAGCCACTCTTCGATAGTGTTAGCAAGTCCTCTTTTTAAAAGTACGGGCTTTTTAGTTTTTCCAACTTCTTTTAAAAGTTCAAAGTTTTGCATATTTCTTGCGCCTATTTGGATAATATCTATATCCATAAACAAGTCAAGGTGAGAAACGCTCATAAGTTCGGTAACGATAGGTAGCCCCGTTTCTTCTTTTGCCTTTAACAAGAGTTTTAATCCGTCTTCACGCAAGCCTTGAAATGAGTATGGCGAAGTGCGTGGTTTAAACGCGCCACCCCTTAAAAACGTTGCGCCCGCTTCTTTAACGGCATTTGCAACGTCTACGATTTGCTTTTCGCTTTCGATAGAACAAGGCCCTGCAATAAAGTTAAAGTTATTTCCACCAAACTTTTTGCCTGCAACTTCGACTATCGTGTCTTCTGGGTGAAATTTACGGTTTACGCACTTAAAAGGCTCTTGAATACGCTTTACGTTTTCTACGATATCAAGCGACATTAAAAGGTCGATATCAATTTTAGAAGTATCGCCCACTAAACCTATAATCGTCGTGTGAGCGCCACTACTAACGTCAACTTCTAAACCTTGTGATTTTACCCATTTAACTAAATTGTCAAACTGTTTTTGTTCGTGTTCTTTTTTTACAACAATAATCATAATACGCCTCAAAAAAAATGACCGATTTTGAAAATCGGCCATTTATCTACAAAAAAATTTGGTACGCAAAAAATAACCGATATTTATCAATATGGCCTAGTAAAGTAATATCCGTAATAAAATGCAAATATTGACTTCATATTTTTGCTCCTATGTTATGATTATATTGCTTTTTTTAAATTAAGTCAACTGTATTTTAACGATTTTTTTATTTTTCCTTTTATTTCTTTGCTAATAATTTTCATTTGTGCTAAAATTAAAAAAAGGTGAAATATGATTAACAATGAAATGGTAAATTTAGGAACTAATCGTTCCAAAATACGCGAACTTTTTGAATACGGAAAAACCTTAAAAGCAAAAGTTGGAGAAGACAAGGTCTTTGATTTTACGCTTGGCAACCCTTCCGCACCCTGTCCGCAAGTAATTAAAGAAACTTTAATTAAACTTATAAACGAAGATGATAAAAACTTGCATTTATACACTTCTGCACAGGGCGATATTGAAACAAGAAACGCAATAACAAAAACAATTTTAAAAAAATACGGCTATAATTTAGACGCAAACTTAATCTATTTAACTTGCGGTGCTGCCGCCTCTTTAACAATCACTTTAAAGGCGTTAATTTCTAGTAACGAAGAAAGCGTTTTGACTTTTGCGCCCTACTTTCCCGAATACAAAGTGTTTACGAATAACGCAGGTGCTAAATTAAAAGTCGTTGATTTTGACGAAACGAACTTTTCTATAAATTTTGACGATTTAAAAAACAAATTAACAAGTGACGTAAGTGCGGTAATTATAAACACGCCCAACAACCCAAGCGGTACTGTTTATAGTGAAAGCGACGTTGTTAAACTTGCCAAAATTTTAAACGAAAAACAAATAGAGTTTAACCACCCTATTTATCTTATTTCCGACGAACCTTATAGAGAAATCGTTTTCGACGGTTTAAAAGTTCCGTTTATTCCTAATTATTACGACAACACCGTTATTTGTTATTCTTATAGTAAATCTCTTTCTCTATCGGGTGAACGCATAGGTTATATTGCCGTAAACCCAAAATTAAACGAATCTAAACTTGTTTACAGCGCAATTCAAGGTGCGGGGCGCGCTATGGGATACGTTTGTGCCCCTTCGCTATTCCAAAAACTTATTGCCAGGTGTTCAGACGAATTGTGCGACACGTCTATATATAAAGATAATCGTGATATTTTAGTTGAAAACCTAGAAAAATTTGGCTTTAAGTGTGTAAACCCAAAAGGTGCGTTTTATCTATTTTTAAAAAGCCCTATAAGTGACGCTAATGAATTTGCAGACACTGCTAAAAAACTTGGGTTACTGTTAGTGCCTTCAAACTCTTTTGGAGTTGACGGATACGTAAGAATTGCAACTTGCGTAGATAAAAAAGTTGTTTTAAACTCTCTTGACGCGTTTAAACAACTTGCAAAAATATACGATTTATGAGGTAAATTATGGGCGCTTTCTTATCAATGCTATCTAACGTAATAATTTTCGTGGCTCTTGCTTTGCCCGGTTATATTTTAGCAAAATCTAAACTTATATCAACCGAACAATCAAACTCGCTTTCACGCGTGTTAATTTACGTTGGCGTTCCCTTTTTAATTTTTAATTCCACGATAAAAATTGAACTTAATTCTAGTGCTTTAAGCGTTATTCTTCTTTCGGCAATAATTTCTATTGCGTATATGTTCTTATGGTTTTTCTTAACTAAACCTACAACGTCGCTTATAAAAGACTTTAAAACGCAAGGCATGGCAAGATTTTGCATATTTTCTAGCAATAATGGATTTTTAGGTATCCCCCTTGCAACCGCAGTTTTTGCAAGCGCTATGCCGTTAGTAGTAACAAGCGTTGTTATTACGAATATTATTACTAACGTGGTTATGTATACGCTTGGCATCTACCTAATTTCTTGCGACAAAAAAACTATGTCTTTAAAAAAGATATTGCTTAACCCTTGCTTAATTGCATTTTTAATTGCAATAATCTTTAACCTTTTAAAAGTTAGCGATTATTTACCACAATTGTCGACCTATTCAACTCATTTATCTTCTATGGTAACGCCTATATCTATGATAATTATAGGTATAAAACTAGGCTCTATACCGATTGCAAATATTTTTAAAAGCAAAAAAATGTATTACGTTTCGCTTTTTAAACTAATAGTCGTGCCAACCGTAATTACGGCAATTTTATTAGCGTTAAAGCAATTCTTACCTATTCCAAACGAATTGATTTTAGGTTTATTCGTTTCGTTTGCCATGCCTTCGGCTGGTATGGGCACGACCTTTGCCGACAATTATAACGGCGATACCGAAAACGCCGTTGTATTTATTCTTGGCACTACGGCACTTTCAGTAATTACAATTCCAACGCTTTACTATATTTTAACTTTACTTATATAAAATAAGCATAATAAAAACTCCCTACGTTTAGGGCGTTCCTAAAAGGGAATTTTAATTTAACACAAAAGTGTAGCCCACTATACTTCGCAAAATGCGAAATATGGTGGGCTTTTCTTATCCACAAATAATAAAGTTAAATAAGTTATATTTTTAGCCTTGTGGCTAAAAGTGATATGCCGTTGGCGTTATATTTTGGCAGAGCCAAAGAGATATTAAATAAATCCTTAACCTTGCGTAGCAAGATATCACTGCGTTAGCAATATCACTCGTCGTTAGACGAATATCACAAATCCGTTTACGGATTTATTTAGTTGCCGAATCCCTTGCAGGGACTCGGCTTAGGGCGTTTTTTATATTTTAATAAATGCTTAAATCGTAATCGTTGCTAATTAGTTCAAGCGCTTTAATTCCAGCAACGCTATTACCCTTGCCGTCTAGACTAGGCGAAAATACGCCTACGCCCATTTTGTTTGGCGAAATTGCCATAATTCCACCGCCAACACCACTTTTTGCAAGCATACCTACGTTTAAGGCAAAGTCGCCAGAACCGTCGTACATACCGCTTGTTGCTAAAATAGCGCAAACGTTTTGTATATCTTTTTTATTTACAATTTCTTCGCCGTTAAAATTAGTGTTTTTAAAAGCAAAAAAATGCGCCATATTCGCAAGGTCAACACTTGTAATACTTATTGAACACGCTTTAAAATAAAAATCTAAAACGTCTTCTACGTTTTCACTTATTAAACCGTAAGCCTTTAACATATACGCAAGAGCGCGATTTTTATTGCCCGTTGCTTTCTCTGACAAATAGACTTTTGTATCAACTTCTAAACTATCGTTTTTACAAATCTTTTTATGCAAAGACAACAACCTATCAAATTTTTCTTGATAAGTGTTTCCTTTAATTAAAGTGCAAAGTGCAATAGCGCCCGTATTTATCATAGGGTTTATATGCTCGCTAGTAAGCGCTTGGTCGCTATAATTGAACGCATCAAAAGGTTTGCCCGTCGCTTCAACGCCAACGATATTTTTTACCACGTTAAGACCGTTATCTTTTAACGCTAAAAGCAAAATAATGGGTTTTATAATACTTTGAATTGTAAATTTTGCGGTATAATCGCCTGTTGAAATAACTGACCCGTCTTTATTAGCAACTGAAATAGCAAAAAGGTTTTTATCCATTTTAGCAAGTTCGGGTATGTAAGACGCAACCTTTCCTTCGTTTATAAAACCAACGCATTTTTCTTTATAATTTTGTAAATTTTTAAGCATAATTTTTCCTTTATTAAAATTTAAAAAAATTATATCACTTTATATTTTTATAGTCAATGTATATAATAAAAAATTTAATTTTTTGCAACAAATTTTTCTTTGCGATTGTTATGCGTGTATTGTTTAACCTAATTTCACATACAAACACTTTCGTTTTTGCAAATTGCCCTTTACTAAATTAACGGGTAGTTTCCAACAAAAAAAACAGCACGTAGAGTTAAAAAATATAAAAACTTTTCTACAAATTTAACTTACACCACCACGGAGACAGTCCAGTGCTTTGCACTGACTGGGGAATTGCGAACCGGATAATTTGCAACCGTCTTTTTACTCGTTTTAACTTTAACTAATAGCGGTTCGTTACAAATATATAAGCAAATTGCCCTTTACCAAATTAACGGGTAGTTTCCAACAAAAAAACAGCACGTAGAGTGCTGTTTTTTTGTTGGAGGCACCACCCGGATTCGGACCGGGGCGTAAAGGTTTTGCAGACCTTGGCCTTACCACTTGGCTATGGTGCCATATTTGGTGGGAGTTATAGGGCTCGAACCTATGACCCTCTGCTTGTAAGGCAGATGCTCTCCCAGCTGAGCTAAACTCCCAACAGTTGATTTGCATTTGATAGCCTATATAATATACCAAAAACAAATATAAAATGCAACTGTTTTTACGCTAATATCTAAAAAAAATAATTATTATTTTATTTTATGCAGTAAAAATTTTGTCGGTTACAAGGTTTTTATATTAAATATAAAAAAATAATATTATTTTGTTTGCCATTTGAAAAAAATTGATATATACTTTAAAAAACGGAGGTTAAAAACTATGAAATTAACTAACAAATATCTTTGCGATTTACTTGATAGAGTTGAAAAGCGAAATCCTAACGAACCAGAATTTATACAAGCGGTTACTGAAGTTTTAGTAACTTTACAACCAGTTATTGAAAAACGCCCCGACCTTGTTGAATGTGGTGTTATTGAAAGGCTTGTTGAACCTGAAAGACAAATTTTATTTAGAGTTCCTTGGGTTGACGATAACGGCGTTCATCACGTTAACCGCGGTTTTAGAGTGCAATTTAACAGTGCAATCGGCCCATATAAAGGCGGTATTAGACTTCATCCATCCGTAAATTTAAGTATTATAAAGTTTTTAGGTTTTGAACAAACCTTTAAAAACAGCCTTACTACACTTCCTATGGGTGGTGCAAAAGGCGGTTCAGACTTTGACCCAAAAGGCAAATCTGATAACGAAATTATGAGATTTTGTCAAAGTTTTATAAATGAACTTTACCGTTATATCGGCCCTGATACTGACGTTCCTGCAGGCGACATCGGTGTTGGCGCAAGAGAAGTTGGATATATGTTTGGTCAATATAAGCGCCTTAAAAACGAATATAGCGGTGTTTTTACAGGTAAAGGCTTAACTTACGGCGGTTCTCTTGCAAGAAAGCAAGCAACAGGCTATGGCTTATGCTATTTTACCGATGAAATGTTAAAGGCTAACGGCAAGTCGTTTAAAGGTCAAACAGTTGTAGTTTCGGGCTCTGGTAACGTTGCTATTTACGCTTGCGAAAAGGCTACTGAACTTGGCGCAAAAGTCGTTGCCATGTCTGATTCAAACGGTTATATTTACGACGAAAACGGCATTGACCTTGACGCTGTTAAGCAAATTAAAGAAGTTGAAAGAAAGCGCATAAGCGAATACTTAAACTATCATAAAGACGCTAAATACGTTGAAGGTTCAAGCGGTATTTGGACTATTAAGTGTGATATTGCCCTTCCTTGCGCAACTCAAAACGAAATTAACGGCGAAAGCGCAAAGGCACTTGCTAAAAACGGTTGCTATTGCGTTGCTGAAGGTGCTAATATGCCTTCTACGCCTGACGCTATTGACGTATACTTTGCAAGCAATATGTTATACGGCCCTGCAAAAGCGTCTAACGCTGGTGGCGTTGCAACTTCGGGTCTTGAAATGACGCAAAACAGTATGAGACTTTCTTGGACTTTTGAAGAGGTTGACGAAAAGTTACACTCTATTATGGTTAGCATTTTTAAAGCATGCGACGATTATTCTAAACTATACGGTATGCCTAAAAACTATATGGCAGGCGCAAACATTGCAGGCTTTATGAAAGTTGCCGAATCGATGAAAGCGCAAGGCGACGTTTAATAAACAAAAAGCAGTTATAATGCGAATGCGATTTCGTATCGCGTTCGTAGCGTAACTGCTTTTTTTATTGATTTTTTTGCACTCTTACTATCAAGGGTGCTTTTTTATTCCGCTTTTTTTCGCAATTTATCTAAAATTTTCATTTCTAATCTAGAAACTTGAACTTGCGAAACGCCTAGTATTTTAGCAACTTCGCCTTGCGTTTTATCTCTAAAATACCTTAAAATTATAATTTTTCTTTCCCTGCTATCAAGTTTAGAAATTAGGCTTTTTAGATATAACGCGTCAACGTGTTCGTCTTCGCTGTACGGCGACGGCAACTTGTCTATTAAACTTACGCCACCTTCGTTGCCGTCTTCCATAGTTTCATAAATTGATACGGGCATTTTTGATGAGCCTAGCGCTAAAACGACGTCTTCTTTATCAATATTCAACTCTGCCGATATAACTTCAAGGCTTGGCTCTATGCCGTTATCCTTTTGGTATCTTTCAACAAAGCGCGCTATTTCGGTTGCTTGTAGTTTAATAAGGCGTGAAACCTTAATTTCGCCGTCGTCACGCAAAAACCGTTTAATTTCGCCCAAAATCATAGGTACGGCATAAGTTGAAAAACGCACGTTGAAAGATTCGTCAAAGTTGTTTATCGCCTTTAAAAAACCTATGCAACCAAGTTGAAAAAGGTCGTCGTAATCAACGCCTTTGTTTTTAAACCTAGAAACCAAACTGCGTATTAACAACACGTTGTTTTTAAGCAAAATTTCTTTACTAGAATTGTCGCCGTTTTTTGCGCGCCTTATGTGGTTTATCGTTTCTTCAAAAGAAAGCATACTACTCCCCAACGGCTGTTTTAAGTATCTTTTTACTCATAATTACGGTTGTTCCTTTATTTAAAGTTGATTTTACTTCAACCTCGTCCATAAAGGTACGCATTACGGTAAACCCCATGCCCGACCTTTCGTTTTCTTCGCCCGTTGTAAAAAAAGGCTCTAACGCAAGGTCAAGGTCTTCAATACCAACACCGCCGTCTTTAATTTCAATATGTACGCTTTGCCCGTCAATTTCGGCTGACATTTCAATAATACCTTCACTATCGGGGTACCCGTGCACGATTGCGTTTGTTACCGCTTCGGATACGGCGGTTTTAACGTCCGTCAACTGTGAAAGCGTTGGATTTAAACTCATTATAAAAGACGCTATAACGTTCCTTGCAAACGCCTCGTTTTCTGAAATAGAAATAAAACTCAAATTCATTTTGTTTTGCATAAAAACCTCTTCATATTCTTGGCATAATGCGATAAAGCCCTGAAACTTGCAAAATTTTTTCAACGCTTGTCGTTGGACTTTCTATGTATACAGTAGAGCCCTTTGCCTTAATTTTTTTATATCTTCCTATAAGCATACCTATGCCCGTACTATCCATAAACGCAAGTTTTGAAAAATTAAAAACTACTTTGCTTACGTTTTGAGCATTATTGATAATTTCGTCTATTGCCTCTCTAGTTTTTACGGCGGTACACTCGTCTAACTCACCTATAAGGTGAATATATAAACCGTCTTTATAAATACTGTAATTTACTTTCATAAGCACCTCTTACGCATTTATAATACAGTAAATTTGACTAAACATTTTGCCTTTAATTGTCTAATATTGTATAAATATAAAATTTATAATTTAACCTTTTATCGCTATAAAGACAAAATTATATACCTTCGCAATTTTGGGCATAAAAAAAGCGTGCTTACTAAAAAAGTAAACACGCATTTATATTTGTTTCTATTAACTTCCAGATGGCCCGACGTACATATTATCTACCGTATATTCATTTTGCGTTTCAACGACAAAACTATCAGAAGAAATATTATTTTGGTTAAGCGTAAGAACGATATTTCCGTTAAGGTCCGTTCTAAACAAATTGACGTTCTTATTCACAAAACGGGTTAAAACGTCTTGGTGTGGGTGCGAATGAGTATTGCCTGAACCACAAGAAATAACTGCAAATTCAGGTTTAATAAGGTCTAACAAGTTATCGTTAGTTGAAGTTCTTGAACCGTGATGCCCTACTTTTAAAACTTCAACGTCTAAATAAGCCTTATCGCTTTCGCTATTATATTTATTTATAAGTTCTTCAATCGCATCCGCCTCGGCATCGCCCGTAAACAATACGTCGTTACCCATATAAGAAAATTTTACAAACGGCGAATAGTCGTTTACGTTGCTATAACTAATATCGCTAATTTCACTGGTTGGCGTTAAAAAGTCGAAAGAATAAGTGTAAACTTGGTCGTTAAAGTGAACGTTTTTAGCAAAGTCGCTATCCTTATTAAAGAATTCCCACTCGCACGATTTGGGTTTCTTTTCGTAACTATCATAGTATTTTTCGTTTTTTAATGCGGTTAAAAAGGCGTCGTAAACGTTGGTCGTAACGTTACTGCCACCCTTATTAAAGTCTTCTGCGTAAGAAGTTTGGTTATTGCCCGTATATTTTACGTATGGGCGAAAAACTTTTTGAACTTCAAAATTAAGAAAAACTTCGTCCATAGCGTTAATATGGTCGTTATCGGTGTGAGTTGCTAAAACGTAATTAAAAGTAGTTATATGCAAGGTGTTTTTAGCGTAGTCGATTAAAGCATCGTCGTTAAACGCGTCAATAAGCATATTTGCGCCGTCTGGTAATTGTATAATTATAGAATCGCCTTGCCCTACGTCAACGAAATGAACTTTCGTTTCTAAAAGTTCGTCAACGTAAATATCGTCGCCATCTATCCTTGTAACGTGGTTTTCGGGTTTATCGTTAAATAGGTTAAGGATATTCGTATAAATATCCGGTCTAAAATAGCATAAAATTATAAAACTTGCTATAAGCGTAAAGGCAATTACCGCAATCACTCTTTTAGCCGAAGTTGGTATAGCCCTTTGTATTTTTTTGTCAATCTTTTTAGCAGTTTTTGTTGATTTTTTAGGTCTAGCCATAATTCCCCCTTTACACTTCTATTTCTATTAAAGTATACTATAAAATTTTACAAAATTCAATATTTTTTGACAAATAAAAAAATGCCCACTATAAGTGGGCAAAGTTTATTTTATTCTTTTAAAGTTTCCAACCGTTTGGTTTACGGGCTCAACAAAAGCAAAAGTATCAGGTAGTTTTTTAAGCATTTTTTCAAAGTTTATAAGTTGGTGCTTGTTTATTATGCAAATTAAAATAATTTTATCTTGATTTGTATAAATACCGTTGCCGTAAAGCCTTGTTGCAGAGTGTTTAAACTCTTTTATAATAGTTTGTTCTATTTCGCTTGAATTTGACGTTATAATAGTCAATTTATACGCCGATTTATAGTTTTTAAGCATAATGTTTGCTATAAGAGTGTTAACAAAACAGTAAAGCAAGCAAAGGCAAGCGGGTTTATAATTGATTACCCCGTTTTCTTGGTAAACAAAACACGAAACTACCGCAACTGCCGCATTAATGCAAAACGTTACCCAAAAGAAGTTTAAAAGCGGTTTTTAATGCTAACGAATTTTGCAACGATATCCGTACCTGCCGTGCTAGAATTTAACTTAAACAGCATACTAGACGAAAAGCCCGATACAAGACCTGCTATTATTACGGGATAAATAGTGTCAACCCCTTGCGCATCGTATTTAAAATTGTCTAAAATTTTAAAGTTTTGCAATAATAAAAAGACTGTTGAATAAAATACTGTAAAAATCAAAGACTTAATTGCAAATTGCTTGTTTATTAAAAAATACGCAAAAATACAAAGCGGAATATTTATAATAAGCGACATATAAGCAATAGAAAAATTAAACTTATACTGTATCATTACGGCAATACCGTTTATTCCCGCAGGGGCAAAGTTGTTTTCTACAACGAATAAAACGTAACTAATTGCCATTAAAATTCCAAACAATGCACTTAACAAGTATTCTAAAAGTATACTAACTTTTTTAACCATATATATTTGTTTCCTTTTTATTATTATAGCACAAAAATATTTAATGCTCAACATAATAACGAGTTATTATTCTATATTTTTTTAAAATCTCATATTATATAGATATGAAATATAATCCACTTAATAAAACAGGCACTTCAACCGAACAACTAATTGAATTTTTAATAAACAACTATGAACGCGTAAACTATCAAACGGTTGGTTTAGATTCGCAATTTGCCCTTGTCTACCCTAAAATAACAAGGCTTGACGTCTACATAAAATGCACAAGTTCAAAACTTGATTGGTTTAGGAATTTTTCCGCCCTTGCCGTGCCGTATAACGATATGAAATTAGAGTGGCTTTGCCATTACGGATTTTTAAGCGTGTGGCAAGATATTAAAGATTATATTATATCTGCAATTAAAAACCCGTTATTAAAAGAAATTAACGTTATAGGATATTCGCAAGGTGGTGCGGTAAGCCATTTTGCGCACGAATGCGTTTGGTATCATAGAAAAGATTTAAGAAGTGAAAGTCAAGGCGGTAACGGTGGTTTAAAAACTTACGCTTTTGCTTCGCCAAGAGTTATTTGCAAAAAGTCGCTTGAAAACGTAGAGTTTAAAAAGCGGTTTGAAAACTTATATATTATTGCAAATTACGGCGATATCGTACCCTTTTTGCCAACAAGATTTATGTGTTATAGCCACGTTAATAAAGTTATTTGGTTTGGCAAAAAAATTGCAAACCCCATACTTTCGCACAACGTTTGCAATTACGTTTACAATATGGATAAAGTTAGCGGTGGCAACGGTTGTAAGTGCAATATGCTAAACAGTTGTAAAGATAACGAAAACTGTAAAAAGTGTTACTAATTGCGTAAAAGTTATGCAATATTATAAAAAAGTATTAAAAAAAGCCCAAAAGGGCTTATTTTTATAACTATCGGTTGCTAAATGGTTTTTAGTTTGTCTTCCGCATTAAACAAACAACCGTTTCGACGTGTTTTGTTTGTGGAAACATATCGTATGGTTTTACGCTTGTTATTTCGTAGTTTAGCGTTGGACTTTGGCTTTTTAAAAGTCTATTGCCGTCGTAATAAAGATTGCCCGTTAAAATGCCTATATCTCTTGCAAGCGTTTGCGGTGAACACGAAACGTAAATTATCGTGTTTGGCTTCTCTTTAATAAGCGCGTTTAAAACTTTTATATCGCAACCCTTTCTTGGCGGGTCTAAAACTACGGCAACGTTTGCACCGCTTTTAGTTTCGCTTTCTATAATTGACGGCAAAACGTCTTCACAAGGGGCGCAAATATTCGTAATTTTATTATCTAAACCATTTTCTTTTGCTAAAACGTTTGCCGAATCAACGGCTTCTTTAACAATTTCTATGCCTGTTGCCTTTTTAGCGTTTTTGGCAAGCATAGCCGTCATAATTCCCGCACCGCTATAAGCGTCAATAACGGTTAAGTTTTCAAGATTTTGAAGTTTTGAAACTACGCCGTTATATAACTTAACCTTAATATCGTCGTTTACTTGAATAAAAGACTGACAAACAACGGGGTATTTAATTTGGCACACTTCGTCGTAATAACAAGGCTCGCCGTATAAAAGCGTGTATTTTTTGCCGGTAATTACGTTACCGTCTTCTTTATTTTCGTTAATAAAAAGCGAAAACTTTTTAAAACTTTTTTGAAGTATCGTTATAAGCGTTTGGGCGTGCGGTAAAGCGCTTGCGTTTACAACTACAACGATTGTTACCGCATTATTAGTGTTTCTTGCAACAACGTGCCTTAACACGCCTTTTTTTGTAATTTCGTTATAGCAAGAAATTCCCGTTTCGCTAATATATTGCTTAAAGGCTTGTAGTAAGTTTTTTGCGCCGTCTTGTTGAATAGGACATTCGCTTACTTCAACAATTCTATGCGAATTTTCGGCAAAAAAGCCGATTATATCGCCCTTTTCGGTGTTTCTTATAGGAAATTGAATTTTATTTCTATACCCGTATTCGTTTGCGCTTTTTACGGCTTGCTCTACCTTAACTTCTATGCCTGCAATTTTTAAAAAACAATCGCTTATTATTTGGCTTTTTATTTTTAATTGAGTGTTATATTTTGCGTGTTGAATTTGACAACCACCGCATTTTCCGTAAACGTTACAAAGGGGTCTTACCCTTTCTTCCGCTGGGGTTAAGACCTCTAACAATTTGCAATAAGCAATATTTTTATTAACCTTTAACACTTTAAACTGTACTTTTTCGCCAACAAGTGCAAAAGGAACAAAACACACGGTGCCGTCCTCTAACTTACAAATACCCTCACAATTATAGCCTAGCGATGAAATTGTACCCGTTAAAATATCGTTTTTACGCATAAGATTATAATTTAAGCCTTTTTGCGATAATTATTGATGCCTTTAAAAATCTAATACAAGCAATATCGTATATAAAGCCTAAAATTCCTCCGCCTATTATCAAGAATAAAACAACGTACTTTTCATAAATTTCGTACTCAAAGGTAAACATAGTTAATAGATAATACATTAAAAAACATAAACCTATAAACCACAAAACTTTAATTAAAGTAAAGAAGTTTACGCTATTTTTGTATTTGTTTATCAAATAATAGTTTAGTATGGGGTGTAAACCGAAAAAAACCGCAAAGCATATTACTACTGCAAAGTTTGAACTTACAAACAACAGCGATAGTAAAGACGATGCTAAATAAGTTAAAAACGCACCCTTATAACTGCCTTTTACAAGCGGTAGCGTTACACATATACTTGACATAAACAAGCAAGACAAATCAAAGGCTGGAAAATACGCGCCTATGATAAGCAAAACAACGCAAAAAGCCGTTGAAATTGACGCTAGCGCTATAACTTTTGCCGATTTCATGTCAACCACAGTTGCAACAACAATTTAAAATTGTGTTACAAATAAGCATATCGCAACACCATTTACAACAACTGCTTCCACCAAGTTGTGGCGTTTCTTCGCCCAAACCCGAATTGTTGTAAGCAGAGTTGCCAGACTTGTTCCAATCGGGGTTTATCGTCGCGCTGTTTACCCTTTCGTTTAACTTGTTTAGCGCTTCTTTATATTTAGAATTGTCAGGGTCCATAGATATAGCAATTTCAAGTTGTTTTTTACTTTCGTTTATCCAGTTCTTTTTGTAAAATACAACCGATTGATAATAGTGCCACTCTGCAAACCTTTCGTCAAACAAGTCAAGTTTTTCTTGCGCAAGCCTTAAATCGCCCGACTTTATTGCTTCTTTAATTTCATTAAAAAGCGTTTCGCCGTTAGTGTTTTGACCTTTTTGACTTCTAAACGAAGTAAGTTCTTTATAAGCAATTTCAAGTTCGGTTAATTTTTTAGCGGCAATATTTCCCGCTTCGCCTTCTAAAAACCTATCTTCACTATATTTTGCTTTTAAGGCGTTATATTTTTCTAAAATTTCGTCGTCGCTATCAAATTCGTTTGCGCCTAAAATATTATAGTATTTATCTATCATAATTCTCCTTACCTAATCACTTGTTTTCTTGCTTTTTAAGTATTGCTACCGTCGTTTTTGGCACACCTTTAAAAAGTACGTTTTCAACAAGGTCGGTATTAAATTTTTTTGGTATTTTTTCGTAATTTTCTTTAATTTGAGAAAATATAGAATTAAAAACAAACGCTAATTCTTGCGAATTTACGCTGATAAATTCGGCGTAAGTTTTGTTTTTATAAGCGTTATAAAACACGTTATAACAGTTGCTTTTTATATCTTTATCGTAATCGTCAAGCGCGTCGATAAGATAAACCCACTTTGCAATAGCGTAAACTAAATTATAAGTGTAGTTTGACTTGTTTTCTTCAAACAAATAATTTGAAATTTCCGCCATCATAGTTGCAAAACAGTCGCTTACCATATCAATACTGCTTGAATTTTCTTTTTCGTAACGCAATAAGTTTTGGTATCCGTTTTTTACGATATCGTCTATATCGGGTAGTTGCTTTTTAGCCCTTTTATACCCTTTTTTAAAGCACAAAGACTTAAAATTGCCTTTTTTTTCGTCAATTATATCGTCACGCAACTTGTAATAAGCAAGCAAAACGTTAACGTTTGCTAACTTTTTTGAAATATCGTCGGGCATAGCGATAGGTCTTTTTTTAATGGGGTGAGCAACACAGTTGCGCCTTTTGATATCTACGTCAACCCCGCAAATATTGTGCACAAGTGCGGATAAAAAGGCAACGTCATAAGTAAGCGTAAACCTACAAGTGTTTCCGCAAGTACCTTTTATGCTTTTGCACACGCCACAGTAAAGCGCGTTATATAAAGTATCGTCTTTTAAATAAAGATACGGTTTGTCGGGCTTTAAGTATCCAAACATTACGTTTCCGCCTTGTAAAGCCCAACTTTCTTGTAAACTTTACGCAAAGTTCTATTTGCTATGCGATATGCATTTTCCGCGCCCTTTAACATAATTGAGTTCAAATACGCCTTGTCTTTTAAAAGTTGTTCGCGTTTTAACGATATAGGCTTAATGCCTTCGGCAACGGCTTCGCCTACTTTAAGTTTAAATTCGCCGTAACCTTTACCGTCAAATTCTTTAACGGCATCTTCGATAGAAACGCCGGAAAATACCGAATAAATAGTTAATAAATTGCTAATGCCCGCTTTGTTTTCGGCATCGAATACAATTTTATTGTCGCTATCCGTAACGGCTTTTTTAAACTTGCGAATTATAGTGTCGGTATCGTCGTACATTGAAACGTAAGCGTTTACGTTTTCGTCACTTTTACTCATTTTTTTAGTTGGGTCGCCAAGCGACATTATCTTTGCGCCGTATTTTGGAAATACGCCTTCTGGAACAACGAAAGTTTCGCCATAACGGTTGTTAAAGCGAATTGCTAAATCTCGCGTAAGTTCTATATGTTGCTTTTGGTCTGCCCCAACGGGAACGACAGCGGTGTTATAAAGCAAAATGTCCGACGCCATTAAAACGGGATAATCCATTAAACCCACGTTGACGTTATCTTGGTGAGTGCGTGATTTATCTTTAAACTGCGTCATTCTTCCAAGTTCGCCTGGGTAGGTAATAGTGTTTAATATCCAAGTAAGTTCCGCATGGCAAGGCACGTGCGATTGAACGAACATAGTGCATTTTTCAGGGTCAATACCGCACGCTAAATAAAGCGCCATAAGTTCATAAGTCGCCTTTCTTAAATTTTGTGGTTCTTGTTTTACCGTTAAACAGTGTAAGTCCGCAATAGAATAAATGCAGTTGTATTCGTCTTGCATTTTTACAAAGTTGTTGATTGCGCCAACAAAGTTGCCTATCGTTGGAGTACCGCTTGGTTGAACGGCGCTAAATAACGTTTTTTTATCTTCCATAGTCAAACACCCAAATAATTATATTATTATATTAGTATAACATTATAATACTTAATATTATTATATTAGTATAACATTATAATACTTAAAAATCAAACTAATTAAAGCACTTTATACATTCTAAAACTTGTAAAAGCGAAATAGTGTTTCTTTTTGTATAATACCTATTATCTTTATTTTCTAAAAAATTGTTTGGAATTTCAAGCGCCGTTTCGTTATATAATAATTTTTCGGCTTTTTCTATTGAAATTTCGTTCTTGTTTAATATTGCCTTTACTATTCTTCTTGAAAATTTATACGGCAAAATAAGTGACGGCATTAAAAATACGCTTTCGGTATCGTAGTCTTCTAAATAATTGATAAGCGCAACGAAAGACTTGACTGAAACAACGTCAAGCGCGTAGTCGTAATCTTCAAAAAAGTCGCTAATGGCAAGGTCAATTTCGCTATCTACGACGTGCGAAAAGTAAATTCCGTCGTAAGTTTTGTCTATACGAGTAGACGTTCCAACGATAATCATATCAATCGGCAAGCCTATTTTTTTTGCTATTATTAAGGATAATAAAAGCGCGCCGTCTTCATCGGGAACGCAAATAGAAACCTTGTCGTTAAAATGAATTTGCCCACTTTCATAAAGGTCAACGTAAGCCGAAAAGAAAAGTGCAATTAGCGAATAAATTTCCGTTAAAAGCGAAGATTTATCAAAGATATAGTCGGTGTAATCGAAAGATTTGCCGTCGTATAACTCTAATAAATTCAAGCCTTCGTCTACCGAAACGACCGTTGCGGGATATTCGCAATCTTTAATAGAGTTAAGCCACTCTTTTTTAAAGGCATTTCCGCTTAATAATTCGTAAACGGCAATAATTCTTTCGCTAAAAGTAAGTGACGAAAGTTCCTTTAAAAAACCAACTTCTATATAGTGAAAATCGGCAGGTAATAAAAACCCACCGAAATTTACGTTTTGTTTAAAAATTTTGATTTTTTTAGCCATTTTAATCTACGTATTTTGCTATGTATTTTGGCAATTCTTCCTTCGTTGCGCTTACCGATACAACGAATTTTAAATTAGGATATTCTTTTTGAAGCGCTTTAAGAGATTTAAATAGCGTATTTCCGCCACGCATGCCGTTTCCTATAATTCTCTTTAATCCGTCAATAAAAACGTATTCAATATCGCTATTTCCAGCAAGCAAGCCGTTAACAAAACCGTTAAACGCTTGTGAGTTGTTAACGCCGTAGTCTTCCGTATAAATGCATCTAACGCTAAAATCTATTCCAACGGTGCTAAAACGCTTATCCGTAATATAAACGACGTTGCCTTTAGCTTCGTTGCCAGCTTTGTTTGCTTGGTCAATCATAATTTTAGTTTTGCCAAATCCTTTTGGTCCGTATACAATGTTAATCATAGAGAATCCCCCTAATTTTATTTTGTACTTTTATTATATAGCATAAATGCAAAATTTACAAGGGGTAAATTATAATTTTTTTTTACATTTTTTGGTTTTTTTGACTAATTAAAATAAAAAATCTGTCTACTTAACGTAAACAGATTTCAAATTTTAAGTTGTTTTACTCCTCTAAACCGCTATCGCTAGCAAGTTTTGCTTCTCTATCTTTTATAGCAAGTTGTTCTATCATTTCGTCAATATTGCCCGACAAAAAGTTTTCTAGCGAATAAATAGTATAACCTATTCTATGGTCGGTAATTCTACCTTGTGGAAAGTTATAAGTTCTAATTCTTTCCGACCTATCGCCCGTACCTATTTGGCTTTTTCGGTTTTCGTCGTACTCTTTTCTATATTGAGAGTTATAGTAATCGTAAAGCCTACTTTTTAAAACCTTTAACGCTTTTTCTCTATTTTTAATTTGCGAACGCTCGTCTTGACACGTTACTACGATACCCGTTGGCAAATGCGTCATACGAATACAACTTTCCGTTTTGTTGACGTGTTGACCACCTGCACCGCTACTTCTATAAGTATCGACTTTTAAGTCTTTTTCGTCAATTTTAACTTCTACGTCTTCGGCTTCGGGCAAAACTGCAACGGTTGCCGTTGAAGTTTGAATTCTTCCTTGCGATTCCGTTTCTGGCACGCGTTGAACTCTATGAACGCCACTTTCGTATTTGAGTTTAGAGTACGCGCCCTTTCCTATTATAGAGAACGTTACTTCTTTAACACCGCCAAGTTCGGTAAAGTTAGAGTCTATTTCTTCCGTTTTAAACCTGTGTTTATCGGCATAACCAACGTACATACGGTAAAGTTCATAAGCAAATAAAGCCGCTTCTTCACCACCCGCACCCGCGCGAATTTCAACTATAACGTTCTTATCGTCGTTTTCGTCTTTTGGTATTAAAAGAACTTTTAATTCGCCGTTAATAACTTCAATTTGCTCTTTAAGTGCAAATATTTCTTCGTTTAACAAATCTTTCATTTCGCCGTCCGTTTCTTGCGATAACGACTTTTCGGCTTCTTGTTTTTCGGTTGTAGCCTTTTTTAATTCTTTATATTTTTCAACTATTTCTTGCATGTCGGCAAGTTCTTTAGTGTACTTTTTCCACTCGTCGATATTGCGGATAACTTCACTGTCGGCAACAAGTTCGTTTAATTTTTCGTATCTATTTAATATTGAGTCAAGTTTGCTACTCATTTTACCACCTTTATAATCCTATCTATGCCGTTTATATCTTTATATACGCAAACGTCTTTATACAAATTGCTAGACGCAAAAATTTCTTTTATTTGAGCGCTTTGACCTATTCCGCACTCTAAATAAATTACGCCGTTTTGCGATAAAAACTTGCTTGCGTTATCGCATATTACCCTATAAAAATCAAGCCCGTCGATTCCGCCGTCAAGCGCCAAAGTAGGCTCTTTTTTAACTTCTTCTTGTAAAAACTGCAAATCTTCCGTCTTAATATACGGCGGATTGCTAACTATAACGTCGTAAACGCCCGAAACGGCGCTAAACATATCGCTACGCACAAATTCCACGCTTGCATCATTGTTTTTTGCGTTTATAGTTGCAACGTTTATGGCGCTTTGGCTTACGTCAACGGCGGTAACGGAATAGCCCTTTAACTTGTTAAGAGTTATTGCTATTGCGCCACTACCCGTACACATATCTAATAATTTAGCATCACTAGAAACTTCTTCGCACACAAGACGGCAAAGTTCTTCCGTTTCAGGTCTTGGAATTAACACGTTTTCGTTGACGGTAAAAGTAAACCCGTAAAATTCGCAATCTTTAAAGACGTATGCAAGTGGCAACCCTTTTGCGCGTTCGTTTGCGTATTTTATAGCAACGTCGTATTCGTCGGTTGAAACCGTTTTCGTTTTATCGCCAAGCATACTGCGTTTAACGTTTACTGCGCGACATACTATCCACTCTGCATCGCTTTCATCTTCTACACCCGCACTGACAAGTATTTTTTTAACCTTTGTTAAAAGTTTTGGCACGTTGCCGTATACGCCGAATTTGCAAGGCTCTATGCTTTGGTCTTCGTCCATTTCTAAAACGGTATTAAAAGAAGTTATTGCAACTTCAATCATATCGTCACTAGGTTCGCGCGTTGTAATTCTTTGAAGAAGTAACCCCGGCGCTTTAAATATTATTACCCATTTACTTTTGGTTTTTGCTAGCAATTTTAAAACTTCATAAGAAAGTCCGCTAACAAAAGGCAATAACAGTAACTTTATAACAAATCTTAACGCTTTTCCGCCCACGCCTTCAAAATTCAAGCCGAAAGTAGACAATGCGTAATTTACCAAAGAAAACACAAGTATGCTTATAATCATAACCAAAAACATAAAAGTCGTTCCGCACCTATCGTGCACGCGTGAACAAGTTTTAACGTTTTCAACCGTCAATTCTTTACCACTTTCATAGCAAGATATGGTTTTATGCTCCGCCCCATGATACATATAAGTGCGCCTAATATCTTTTAGTAAAGACGTTAGCAAAATATACGAAATAAAAATTAAAATTCTAACAAAACCTTCAATAAGTGAATATAAAAACGCGTTGCTTGACGGTATAGGCAACAAATCGGTTATAAATTGCGGTAAGAAAAAGAAAATCGTTACCGATAACACAACGCCTAAAACAACGGCTATAAACGTTGCTATATCGTTAGCGCTAATACCCGTTTTTTTTGCGATAAATTCGTCAAATTTTGAAGTTTCGTCTTCTCCAAAAACCGATGCCGAACGAGTTAAAGTTTTAGTGCCTGTAATAAGCGAACTAATAAATGCCACAACACCGCGAACAAGAGGCAACTTTAAAAATTTGTTTTTTGTAGTTGCGTCTTTTAACCTTTCGCTTTCAACTAAAATTTTACCCGACTCTGACCTAACGGCAGTAGCCATAGCAGTTTTACCGCGCATCATAACGCCTTCTATTACCGCCTGACCACCTATTGAAGTTATTTTTTTGTTGTCATTTTTCATAGTATTGTATTTTTAATAAATTTATTTTTAATAAAACGGCGTCAAGACAAAATCTTGACGCCATGCATACCTTAACGGTATAGTTTTTTGATAATTAAATACCGTATCTTTTCTTAAATTTATCAACGCGACCGCCAGCATCAACAAGTTTTTGCTTACCTGTGAAAAACGGATGGCATTTAGAACAAATATCAACCTTAATAACGTCTACGTTTTTAGTAGTACCCGTACGGAAAGATGCACCGCAAGCGCATTGTACGTCAACAATTTTATAATCTGGATGAATATTATCTCTCATAAATAGCACCTCTTTAAACTTATTACTTGAACATTATATATTAAAATTTATTTTAAGTCAACATTTTACAAGCACTAAAACACAAAATTTTTATACATTTACATATAAATATTAAATGATATAGTTAATAAATAAACTACTTGACGCGCTTAATATAATTTTAAAACTTTATTTGCAATAAAAATAAAATTATCTTTTTGCTTGCAAAATACGGTTAAGTGGTATATAATCTAAAATACTATAGCAATTTAATCGTACGTTTTGCGTTTAGCGATTACAAGTTAAATAAGGAAGATTATGGCAAACTTACAAGTAACACAACCTAATGAAATTACAAAGGTAAACGAACTTAATAATCTTGAACTTTTAGACGACGTAAAAGTCAAAATAACCAAATGCTATATTACGCGCAAAGATATAGCCGACTTTATGGGTACGACAAAACGCGCTTTTCCGTTTACGCCGTCGCAAATTGCCGTTGGTCAAATAACGGAAACTTTGCAAGAATCAAATTACTTTACGAAAGGCACGAAAGTCTATCTTAATCCTATGACGGCAAGCGACCTTCCCGACGATGCGCGTGAAAAAGGCATTACGGCTTACGACGGCGGTTTTTTAAAAGACTTTACCGTTATTGATAAAAAGTACGTTCACATACTTCCAAACAACGTTTCGGAGTTTGACGCGCTTTACATTTATCACATATCCCTTGGCCTTTCGGTTATTGACACTTTAAACCTTAAACAAGGCGAATACGTTGCAATTATAGGCGGAACGACCCTTGCAAACATTATTGCGCAGTTAATTTCTTACTATAAGGCAGTTCCTATTATAATTGATAACAAAGAAGAAAATTTAGATTTAGCGTATAAAAACGACGTTTATTACACTTTAAAAGCAAATAAAACGCTTGAACAAGAAATCTTATCTATTACGGGCGGAAGAAAATGCCCTAAAATCGTGTATACGACCGATAGCGATATTGACGTTTCTATTATTGACAAAGTTTCGGCAACGAAAGCGCTTTGCGCCGTTACGGGTATTTACGATTGCAAACAAAAACTTCCCGTTTCTATTTGCTTTAACAAGCAATTAAAACTTAACTTTATTAAAAGCGGTTACTCTAACGTTGCAACGGCAATCAATCTTTTAGTTCAAAAAGCCGTTAAGTTAGAGCACTTTAAACTTCTCGAATATAAATTTGAATATATACAAAAACAGTTTGAAAATTCAGTTAAAAAACTTGAAAAAGGCGAAAACCCCGAATTTATGGTAGATTTATTGTAATAAAGCACTATAAGTGCATAATAATTTATATATTTTAGAAGGTGTATATTGTGATTTTATTGAAACTATAAAATTACCAATTTGAAAATAGATATTCTAACCCAATGTATACCGCTAAACACTTCTACGTTGACGTAGACTTTGATAAATACACAAGCGGTGCCGAACAACAATATAACCAAACGGACATAGCGCTTCCTGACGGTTTAGAAACCGTTAAAAAATATCAATTCGTTAGTTTTGACGATATATTGACGGTTAAAATTCCAAAATCGGTAACAAAAATTGAAGATTTAGCATTCTATGCTTGCTTTAAAATAACAGACGTTTACTATACGGGCACTCAAGCCGAATGGGAAAACATTGAAGGACACGATGAGTTAGAAGGCGCAAACATAACGATGCACTTTAACTTTGTTCCTGCAGTATAATATAAAAGAAGTTTAAACTTCTTTAATAAAAAAATACGGTGTATGCAAAATTGCATACACCTTTTTTTAGTTGTTTTTTATATAATTTTTGATTTTATCGTATAAACTACCCGCCCCTAATATCAAAACGTTTTCTACGTTTTTACCTTTTAAAATTTCAAGCAAATCGCTTATATTATCAACGTATTTTGCACCGCTAATTTTACTTGCTAAAAACTTTGCGCTACCACTTTTTATATATTTTTCGCGCGCAGGATACGTTTTGTATATGATAGGGTTTTCGCCGTCAAAAACAGTTATAAAATCATTAAAAAGAAGTTTTGTTCTAGAATAAGTATGAGGCTCAAACACTACGGCGTAATTATCGTTAAACGTTTCTTTTGCCGTTTTTAAAGTGTCTTTAATTTCGGTTGGATGATGGCAATAATCGGCAATAAATTTTAACGAATTTATATTGCCAAGTTCTTCAAACCTTCGCCCCACGCCATTAAAGGTTTTTAGCGCTTTTATTATACTGTTATTATCTATATCTAAACTTTTTGCAACCGCAATAGCGCAAAGCGCGTTTTTTACAGCGTTTATGCCGTAAACGGATAGTTCAACTTTAAACAAATAGTCGTCTTTATAATAGCAATCAAACGAATATATGCCTAGTTGTTGGCGCAAGTTTTTTGCATTATAATCGCCCAAACCGTTTAAAGAATAAGTTATGGCGTTTTTAGGATATTTTGATAGGTGTATATCGTCAATGCAAACAACTCTTTTTGTTCCCCTATCCAAATAAGAATAAAAGGTGTTTTTTAAATTTTCTATATTTTTATAAGTATCTAAATGGTCGTTGTCTACGTTTAAAACTACCGATATATACGGTGAAATTTCGTTTATATTATAATCGTATTCGCAAACTTCGGTTAGCAAAAGTTGTGAGTTTTTAGTAGTATAAAAATTGCCAAACTCTTTATCATTACCACCTATAAAAGCCGTAAAATTAGTATTTGCGCACTTTAATATATGTGCAAGCATTGACGTTGTAGTGGTTTTTCCATGACTTCCCGCAATACCTATGCTTTTATTAAAAGACGACAAAATTAGCGACAATAATTTTGCGCGCGAATATATTGCCTTTTTCAATTCTTTGGCTAGCATCAACTCTTTATTATCGCTTTTAATTGCAGACGTATAAACTACTACGTCGCAATCTTTTACTAAATTACAACTTTTATCAAATTCTATTTTAACGCCTAAACGCTGTAAATTGTCGGTTTCGTTAGATTGCAAAATATCGCTTCCGCTAATGCTAAAATTTTTTAAAAGCAAGTATTTTGCAAGTCCACTCATACTTACTCCGCCTATACCTATAAAATGCACTTTAATGGTGCGACAAAAAAAGTTCATAACATATAATATGATTTTTTTGTTAAATTTTTAACTTTTTTTTAAAAAATAACAAAAATTTTCATTTTTTTATCATTTTTTAGCGTTTTTTTAAAAAAACTATTGAAATTACCAAAAAAATAGTGTATTATATATTTATTCAGGTACAAATGCTGAATACAAGGGGGACATAAAATTGAAGATTTCAGACGTAAGGATTCGTTTAATCGACAAAGAAGACAGCAAGTTAAAAGGCGTTGCTTCTATGACGATTGAAGATTGTTTTGTTGTGCACGACATCAAAATAATCCAAGGGCAAGAAGGATACTTCATTGCAATGCCTAGCAGAAAGGCTAGCGACGGTGAGTATAAGGATATAGTACATCCTATCAATACTGAAACTCGCGAACAAATCATTTCAATTATTCTTGAAGCATTCAATCAAGAACAACAGAAATAATTAAACGGTGGCAAACAAATTGCCACCGTTTAGTTTTACAAAAAAAAATAAGCCTTTAAATTTCTTTAAAGGCTTTTATTTTTTACTTTCTTCCAAACAATTTTTTAACGAATGGTGGAACTTCTTTTTTAGGCTCTACCACTTCTTGTGTTTCAACGGGTTTTGCCATTTCTTCTTGTTTAGTTTCGACAACCACAGGTTGCACCACTTGTTGTGGCGCTACTTGTTGTGGCGCTACTTCTTCAAAAGATTGATTAAGTGAAGCAAAACGCGTTTTTCCCGTGTTTACTCCATCTGCAAACCCCGTTGCAATTATGGTAATAATTACTTCGTCTTGCAAATCGTCAACCATATTTGCACCTAAAATAATATTAGCAGAATAATCAACTACGCCATGAACTAAATTAGCCGCTTGATTTACTGCGCCAAGCGACATTTTAGTATCGCCCGTAATGTTTAAAATAAGGTTTCTTGCGCCTTCAATAGTAGTTTCAAGCATAGGCGAAGATACGGCTTGTCTAACCGCTTCAACAATTTTGTTTTCGCCCTTTGCCCTACCTATACCCATATGTGCAAGACCTTGACCTTGAATAACCGTTTTAACGTCAGCAAAGTCAAGATTGATAAGCGCAGGTACGGTTATAAGGTCTGATATCCCGCAAATTGCTTGTTTTAAGTTATTATCTGCAACTTTGAACGCGTCAAGCATAGACGTGTTTTTTTCTAATGAGTCAATGAGTTTGTCGTTAGGAATAACTATTAAAGTATCAACGAATTTAGCAAGATTAGCAATACCGCGTTTTGCGTTTTCTTCCCTACGCTTTCCTTCAAAGGCAAACGGTTTAGTTACGACGGCGATAGTTATACAACCCTTTTCTTTTGCAATTCTAGCAATTACAGGCGCTGCGCCCGTACCCGTACCACCGCCCATACCGGCAGTTATGAAAAGTAAGTTTACGCCTTCTAACGCTTCTTCAATTTCCGCCCTACTTTCTTCGGCGGCTTTTTCGCCTACGTCTGGAAACGAACCCGCGCCTAAACCTTGTGTTTCAATTTTACCTATTTGAATACGATTTTTAGGTTCGGCATGCGACATCATAAGCGCTTGTAAATCGGTGTTTACAGCGATAAATTCGGCACTTTTAATACCTTCGTCTATCATACGGTTAATGGCGTTATTACCACCACCGCCAACGCCGATAACTTTTATCTTGCAAACGTTTGGATTTGCATTGATTGTATCTTGATAATTCATTTCATCATTTTCAAACATAAGTAAAACTCCTTAATAGTAAAAAATTCTATCGCTTGCCGTATCTAAAGCCGTTGCAAGCAACGAAATAAGTGAAGAACAAGTTGGATTGTTATAGTGCGGTAACTTTGGCATAACCGTTCTAGAAAAAACGCCTAGCCTTGTACTCATATATTCAACCGCACCCCTTAAAAAACAAATTCCACCGCCCGTAAATACAGTTTCTACGTCGCTAGGTATTTTTAACGTGCATTTAGACAACTCTTCGTCGCACTTTTCGGATATCTTATCTAAAACGTCTTTCGCAATAGAATTTGCAACGTGTCTATCAAATTTATCGCCTTCAACGACGTATTTTGAAAGCGTGTTGTCTCTTAAACCTAAATTTAATTTGCGTTTTAAAGTTTCGGCAACGTCGTAATCGCAATCAAACTTGTCCATTAGATAAGCCGTTATAAGCCCACCGCCCAACGCAAAAGCCGAAGAATATAGCAAGGCGTTTTGGCAAACGATTGAAATAGAAGTTGAAACGTTGCCAACGTCAATTAAAACTTTGCAGTTATCTCTTTCTTCTTTTGAAAATAGATAAGTTGCCATACAATAGTCGATAGGCAAATATCTTACGGTTTTTACGCCTATTCTGTGCATAATGCCGTCTATAACGTCTTTAAAGGTGTTTGACACCATATTATAAGTTAGCCTAGCCGAAATGCTACCACCCCTTTTATTTAAGGGTGAGTCCGTTTTAACGCCGTCAATAGCGTAGTATACAGCCGTTCTGTTTATAAGAGTGTATCCACAATCGTCAACCCCTTCAAACCCCATTGAAAATAGCGTTTTTACGTCTTGAACGGATATTTTTTTAACCTTGTTAAAGGCTATGCGATAATTAGTCGTGTAAAGTTTAAAAAATTCCCCCGCAACGCCAACGTAAACGGTTGATATTTTGCTTATTTCGTTTTTTTCAAGCAAACTCACGAATAAGGTTGAAAGTTTTTCTTCTAAAACTTTAACGTCGTAAAAAGCACCGTCGTAAAAAGTGTAATATTCAACGCTTTCACGCGCTTTAAAAACAAAGGTGTTGTTTACGCCCCTTTTGCCAATTACAACGTCTATATGTGAAGTTTGTATATCTACTACGGCAACGCAATCTTTAAACATATTTTCTCCGCTTGTTATTATACTATTTTAATATAAAATATCTACTGTGTCAAGGCGTTCATATAAAACGATAAGTGTTAATTATTATTCGTTTATAACTACTTCGCCCGTTGCTTCTAGTATAGAAACAAAATATTCGCCTTCATTTTTATTGCCTTGCGGTAAAATTAAGCCATCGTAAAACTCGTAAGTTTTGTTTAGTTTAGCCTGTGTTTCGATATTTGCTTTTAGTATGTTAAACACAACGCCTTCACGCATTTGTAAAGACATCGTCTTGTAATTATAGCCGTCTTTATAAACGGTTATTGAAACTTTTGAAACGTTTTGGCGGTTTAAAAACAAATTATCCGCACAAGAAGTTAAATAGTTTTTAGTTGCCAAATCGTAAACGTTAAGGCAAGAGCCGACTTTTAAAGTTTGTTGGTCGTAATCGGCAAGGTTAAAGTCAAGCAAAATATTAGGCTTTAAATCAACGTTGTTCTTATTTTCGCTACACTCGTTTAAAACGGTAAGCGAACTATCTAAAACGTAATATTTTTGATTGTAAAAGATTGCAAAGCACTCTTTCTTTTCTTTAACTACAACTTCTAGTTTGTTTGGATAATTCTTTTTAACCGAAACGACTTCGGCATACCCCGAAACTTCGTTAAGACTGTTTTTAATTTCGGTTTCGCTAATAAAAAGCAAGTTTTTGCCCTCGTATTTTTTAAGAACTTCATTTGCTTTAACGTCTATTTGTTGGCTAGAATTTTCAATGCAATTTGCCGTTATAGAAATTTCTCTAACACTAAAAAGCATTGCCGTTGTAAATACTAAAACGGTAACGAAAAACAAACAAGTAACTAAAATTAACAGTCTTTTGTATTTCATGCTAACTAACCCTTTTTGCGCCTAATCAAGCCGTTTTACGTCCGCCCCTAAATTAGACAGTTTTACTTCAATATCTTTGTATCCACGCTCTATAATAGACGCATTTTCAATTATAGTTTGCCCTTCGGCTTTAAGCCCTGCAATTATAAGCGACGCGCCACCGCGAAGGTCAAGTGCCGTAACGCTAGTGCCCGTAAGGTTTTTTACGCCTACAATTTTTGCTTGGTTTCCCCTTACGATTACGTTTGCGCCCATTTTGTTTAATTCCGCAATTTGACAAAAGCGATTTTCAAAAACGCTTTCTTCAACCACGCTAACACCGTTAAGCGTAGTACAATAAGCGCAAAGCGGTGTTTGAAGGTCTGTTGGAAAGGCTGGATACGGTGCAGTACGCGTAAAACTAATGCATTTTCCCGCTCCACTACACTTTATATATATTCTATCATTAGTTAGTAGCATTTTGCAAGCATTATTGTAAATTTTTTTTATTAAGGCGGTATTATAAATAAACGGTGAATTTTCTATTTCAATTTCGCCACCCGTTCCTAATACGGACAATAAATACGTGCCAACTTCTATTCTATCGCTAATGGGGTTAAAAGTTACCTTTCGCCCTTTTAATTTTTTAACGCCTTCAACTACGATTGTAGAAGTTCCCGCCCCTTTAATTTTAGCGCCAAACGTCTTTAAAAAATTAGACAAGCACACTATTTCAGGTTCTCTTGCGCAATTAGTAATTACGGTTTCGCCATCGGCTAAAACGGATAGCATTAACAAGTTTTCCGTAACGCCAACGCTAGCGTATTTTAAGCAAATGCGCGCACCTTTTAGTTTATCGCATCGCATTTTAATAATATCGCCGTCTAAAACTTCAACGCCTAGTTTTTTAAAGCCGTCAAGGTGCATATCAATAGGTCTATTGCCTATATTACAACCGCCCGGCTTTGATGTTGTGGCTTTGTGAAACCTTGCAAGTAACGGCCCAAGCATAAATACGGACGCGCGAATTTCACTAGCCAAAGTTGGCGGTATTTCATAGTTTTTTATATTAGTGCAATCAACTATTAAGTTTTCGCCCTTAAAACTATATCTGCCACCTAGCCTAGCGATTATTTTTAAAAGAATTTCTATATCGCCAAGTCTATTACAATTTGTAAAAACGACTTCGCTTTCAAGCATAATACACGCGCAAATTAGTGGAAGTAGTGCGTTTTTTGCACTTTGAGCCTTAACCGAACCATATAGTTTTTTGTTTCCACTAATTACAAATTTACTCATTTTAGACCTCTCTTATATCAGTCTATGAAGTAAATTTTGCATAAGTTAATTACAAAATTAGATTTTTTCGCAATCTTTAGACACGTTGTAAATTAGTCCAAACGCCGTTAAAAAAACGATAAGCGAAGTGTTGCCAGAACTTATAAGCGGTAACGGTAAACCCGTTGGCGGTATGCTACCCGTTACGACTAGCGCGTTGACGGCAACTTGAATTAAAAAAATAAACGTAAACCCTAAAACTAATAAATAGCCGAAAAGCGACTTGCACCTTAACGCGACTTTAAAGCACCTAAAACCCAAAAACAACAACAATATAAACAAAAGCGCCGTTCCTAAAAAGCCTATTTCTTCGCCGATAACAGACAGTATAAAATCGCTTTCGGCAAACGGCAAAAAGCGGTATTTTTGTCTTGAATTGAAAAGTCCTAAACCAAAAAAACCGCCACTACCTAACGCGTAAAGCGATTGCAAAAGTTGGTAACCTTCGCCCTTTGGCGATGCCCAAGGGTTTATAAACGCCATAAGCCTTTTTAGTCTATAAGGCTCAAGCAAAATCAAAACGGGCACGGCGCAAATTATGGGTACGGTAATAATAGCAATATGTTGCCACTTTACGCCCGAAACGAAAAGTAAAAATAGCATTAGCGCACCCACGCATACGGTTATGCTCATATTAGGTTCAAGCATAATTAAAAGGCATATTATAGCGCCACCTAAAAGTACGGGCAAAATGCCTAAAAAACTCTTTGCTTTACTAGGTTTTTTAGAAAAGTAACCCGCCGAAAATATAGCATAGCAAAACTTTGCTATTTCAGACGGCTGTATAGTTATATTTGCAAGTTTTATCCAACGCCTTGCGCCGTAGTTTTCTACGCCAAGTGGCGAAAAAACTAAAATTAAAAGTAGTAGCGCTATGCCCATTAGATAATACTTTATTTTGGCAAGTTTTTTATAGTCGAATAAATTAACCAAAATCATAAAAATAATACCTAAAAACAAGCCTATAACTTGTTTTTTTAGGTAAAAATACTTGTCGTTTGTTAAAACTTCCGCGCTGTAATAAGATGCCGAATAAACAAAAACACAACCTATTACGGCAATTAAAACAGCGGTTAAAGGTATGAGTAAATCACCGTTTTTTTTACCGCTATAACGATTCAACAATTTCAATGAATTTATCTCCCCTTTCTTCAAAACTTGAAAAACAGTCAAAACTAGACGTTGCCGGCGATAATAGTACGCTATACCCTTCGCCCGCTAAATTATAGGCAACTTTAACGGCAATAGCAAAGTCTTTAATAACGTAAACTTCACTTAAACCGCAACGTATTGCTTCTTTAAACATAGCGTTTGCACTTTGCCCCGTCAAAACGATTTTAATAATAGTTTTACTTTCTTTAATTTGACGCATAAGACTTTCGTAATCAAGCCCTTTATCGTAACCGCCCATTATTAAAACCGTTGGCGAAGTCATACTTTTTATTGCGTTTATGCAAGAGTCAACGTTAGTTGATTTTGAATCGTTATAAAAAGTAACGCCGTTTATAGTTTTTATATTTTGTATGCGGTGCTTAACACCCGAAAAATCTTTTAAACCGCTTGCGATATCTTCGTTTGAAACACCTATAATTTTAAGCGCGCAAACGGCGCATAGGGCGTTTTCTATATTGTGCTTACCCTTTAACCCCATTTCGTTTACGTTCATAATTAGTTCGTCTTTAAAATATATAAAATCGCCGTCAAGATAAGCGCCGTCTACTTTTTCGTTGAGTGAAAACCAAATTACTTTTCCACGCGTTTTTTGTGCTAAACTTGAAACCAAACCGTCGTCATAGTTTAAAACGGCATATTCGCTTTCACGCAAGTTTAAAAGAAGTTTGCTTTTTAAAAAGACGTAATTATCCATATTATAATGCCTGTTTAAGTGGTCGGGCGTTACGTTTAAAATGCAGGCGATATGTGGCGTAAAACGCGTAATCGTTTCAAGTTGAAAACTAGAAACTTCGGCTATGTATACTCTATTTTTTTTATCTTCTATAACCTTTGAAGAAAACGGAATACCTACGTTTCCAACTAGGCAAACGTCGTTCATAACTTTTTTAAGCGTGTGCTCTAATAAAGAACAAGTGGTAGTTTTTCCGTTAGTGCCCGTAACGGCTATACAAGTGTTAGTCGTAAACTGCGATGCAAGTTCAAATTCCCCTATAATACGCTTTTTTAACTCTCTTGCCCTAACGGCTATTTCGTGGTCTACGGGGACAGCGGGGCTTAAAACTAACACGTCGACGTATTCTATTTGAATTAGCGGTTGAGTGCAAATTTTTGCGCCTTTGCTTTCTAATTCTTTTAAATTTTGTTTAACCGTCGTGCTGTTGCTTTCGTCAAACATATATACGGTTGCGCCTTCTGAAAGCAAAAGGTTTGTCGCACTATAACCGCTTCTTTGCATACCTAAAACTAAAAAAGTAGTGTTTTTATAATACATTTATTACCCCTCATAAAAAAAAATTATAGTTAAAATCGAAATGATTGCCGTAATTAAAGCGTAGCAATAAGATATTTTGGCTTCGCTATGCCCTTTGTGTTGAAAATGGTGATGCAACGGCGCCATTAAAAATATTCGTTTTTTGGTCTTTTTATAGTAAAGCACTTGAATAATTACGGATAAAACGGTTACGACGTAAACTATTCCAAAAATAGGCACGAATAAAGTGTTTCCCGAAACAAGCGAAATCATCGCAACCGCACCGCCTAGCGCAAGCGAGCCCGTATCGCCCATAAAAACGCTTGCTTTTGGCATATTAAAAATCAAGTAGCCAAGTAAACCGCCAACTATTGTAAAAGCGTAATTACTTACGCTAAAATATTCGCTTATAACTAAATAATATTCGCTATTTTGGTTTATTTGAATTAGAATAAGGCAAGAAATTGCCGTTAAAACTACGGCTGTAACTAAACTGCAAAGCCCGTCTAAACCGTCGGTTAAGTTTACGCCGTTTACCGCGCTTAAAAAGACAAGTACGTTAAGCGGTATAGAAAATAAGCCTAGTTTTATAATTTTAGTAGTGAAAGGAATATATAAAAAATCTAGTCCGCCTTGATAAACGTAGACTGACGAAATTACTGCAACAATAAATTGAAACAAAAATTTTTGCCAAGCTTTTAAACCCTCGTTGTTGCGACTTTTTATTTTTATAAAATCGTCTATAAACCCAACCAAAGTAAAACCTAAAACAACCGTAATTATAGTTAAAGTCATATTACTTTTTATGCCGTTTATAATTACAAACGCTATAATTGAAGAAAGTATAAAAAACACACCGCCCATTGTAGGCGTGCCACTTTTGTAGTTATGTTCTTCAACGTATTTTAGTATGGGTTGCCCTATTTTATATCTTTTAAACAAAGGTATAAAAACAGCACCCAACAAACAAGATATTATAGCCGACAACACAAGTCCTAAAAGCAATGATTTCAATTTACATTTTGCCGAATTTTATTTTCTTTATAGCATTTAAAATAGCCTTTTTATCGCTAAATTCGGTTTTAACCCCCATTATTTCTTGGTATTCTTCCGCACCTTTTCCTAAAACTAAAAGCACGTCGCCACGTAAAAGATTAGATACGGCGTACTCTATTGCAAGCGCGCGATTTTGTATTATAACGTAGTTTTGCGTATACTTTTTTATTCCCGTTTCTATTTGAGTTATTATATCCATTGAGTTTTCATATCTAGGGTTATCGTCGGTTATAATCGCAAAATCGCAAATTTTTCCAACTACTTCGCCCATTATAGGTCGTTTTTTACTATCTCTGTTACCGCCACAACCGAAAACTACAAAAAGCCGTTTATCCGTAAGTTCTTTAAAAGTTTTTAAGACGTTTAAAACGCCGTCCGGCGTGTGTGCGTAGTCTACGAAAATGTCCGCGCCGTTTAACTCTTCTATAAATTCCGCCCTACCTAAAACACCCGTAAGCATTGAAGTTCCGCGCGATATATCTTGACTTTTTACGCCAAGTTTTTTACATACGGTTGACGCCGCCATACAGTTATATACGTTGTAGTTTCCCGTTAAGCAAAAGTCAACGGATATCAATTCATCGTCTATATTCATAACGAAAGACGACCCCTTTATATCGCACTCAACGTTTACGCAAAAAGTGTCGCTAGGATTATTTAATCCGTAAGTATAGCATTTTAAAGTATTGTTTTTTATGATTTTTTGCCCCGTAGTATCGTCGGCGTTAACTACGCAAAACTTTGCGTTTTCGCTAGTAAAAACACTCATTTTTACTTTTTCGTACTCGTAAAAATCTTTAAAATAATCTAGGTGGTCTTGCGTGCAATTAGTAAAAATTAAGGCTTCATATTTTAAACCTTTTGCGCGGTTAAGATGTATTGCGTGCGCCGAAAGTTCCATAACGCAATACTTAACGCCTTTATCACTCATATCCATCAAAGTTTTAAACAAAGTTATGCTACTAGGCGTAGTAAGTTCTGGGCTAATAAATACGTTTTTATATGAAATACCAAGCGTACCGATAATGCCAACGTCTATATTTACGCTGTCAAAAATGCTTTTTATAACGTAAGTAGTCGTCGTTTTTCCGTTAGTTCCAACAACGCCTATAACCTTTACCCTTTTATTTTTAGGTTCAAAAAACCTAAACGATATTTGAGCCATAGCGCACTTTACGTCTTTAACGATAATTTGAGTGCAATTTGCGTCGTATTCCCTATCGGTAACGATAACTTTTGCGCCGTTTTTTAAGGCTTCGCCTATATATTCAAAGCCGTCTAAATTATTGCCTTTTACGGCAAAAAACAAACTGCCGAAAGTAACTTCTCTGCTGTCTTCAAAAATATTTTGAATATCGTGGTCTAAAAAATTTAAAGTTTTAACGGTTTCTATTCCCTTTATTAGTTTTGATAGTTTCATAATATCCCCTATAAGTTTTTTACGTTAATAATTCCTTCAAAAATCTTTTTGCAAAGCGGTGCGGCAACGGTTGAACCGTAAGTTCCGCCAACGGGCTCGTCAACGACAACTAAACATATGTATTTTGGATTATCCGCAGGAAAAAACCCTACGAAACTCATAACGTATTTGCCAACGTTTATTACGCCGTTTTGATATTTTTGCGCCGTTCCCGTTTTTCCGCCAACCTTGTAGCCGTCTATATACGCTTGCTTGCCCGACCCCACAGAAACTACGTTTTCTAAATATTCCCTAATGGTTTTTGAAGTTTGCTCTGATAAATCTATTTTATCTTTTTTTATTTTAATTTCTTCGTAAAGTTCGCCGTTTGTTGAATAAATGCTCTTAACTAAATGCGGAGTAAGCAAATATCCGCCGTTTACCGCCGTTGCCGTTGCGTTAAGCAGTTGTAAAGGCGTGCAAGCAATCGTTTGACCAAAAGAAATTCTTGCTAAATCGCCAAGTTTTACGGCGCTCTTTGGCAAAATCATACCTTGCGCTTCGCCGTTTAAGTCTATGCCCGTACATTTGCCGTAGCCAAAAGCGTCTAGGTATTTATAAAAAATATCTTTTCCAAGCGCTAGCGCTAGGTCAACGAATATGGGGTTACAACTATTGTTTAATGCGTCGGATAACTTTTCGTTAGAGTGTTTGCCGTTTTGATGATTAGACCAACACTTAATTTTTGAGCCTTCAACGTATCTATACCTTGAAGAAGAAAAAACGTGATTTGTAGAATACGCGTTTTTATTGCCTTTTGAATATTCTTCTATATTTGCCGATGCCGTTAAAACTTTAAAAGTTGAGCCCGGCTCGTAACTGTCGGCAATTAGCGATATTCTTCCTGCGCTGTTTAAAAAATCAAGGTCGCCGTACGGAACGCTGTTAAGATTAAAAGACGGTTTCATACTCATACCTAAAATTTCACCGTTAGTAGCGTCCATAACTATTGCCGAACTTGATTTTGGCGTGTATTTACTAACGGCTTCGTCGGTAACGGCTTCTAAAATTTGTTGTATTTCGTAATCTATCGTAAGTTTAAGGTTTAAACCGTCGGTTGCTTCTATATAATGCGGTTGATTTTTAGATATATCAACGCCCGTAAGGTCGGCTTCGTATAAAATTTCGCCGTTTATTCCCGATAAGTACGCGTCGTAGTAAAGTTCTAGCCCCGAAATGCCGTTGCCGTCTTGCGAAGTGTAGCCCAAAGTTTGACACAGTAAGTCGTTATACGGATAATACCTTGTAACGTCTTCGGCAAAGTAAACGCCGTCTAAAACGTAACTTGAAAGCGTGTCTATAAGTTGTTTTTCAACGTGCTTTACTATTTTTAATTCGCTTGTTTTAGTAGTCGTTATTTTTTGTTTTAGTTTTTCTTTGTCTAAACTAAAAATACTTGATAAAACATCGCAAACTTCGTCAATTTTTAAAACTGCGCGCGGGCGGACGTAAACGGTATAAGTGCTTTTTGTAGTTGCCAAAACCACGCCGTTTCTATCAACTATATTGCCCCTTTTTGCCAAAATAGGCACGTTCCTAGTCCATTGGTCAAGCGCTTTTTGTTGTAAAGTTTCGCCCCAAATTATTTGGATATAAAAAAGCCTTGCAAATACAAACAAAAAAATAAAGGTTATTGCTAAAATTACCGCAAATAACCTCTTTCGTGCCATTGTTATTGAAAACAAAATTTAAACCTCTCTATAAATAAAAAAAGGTTGTTGCTTATCGCAATAACCTCTTTTGTTAACTAATCAATCATACCGTTGCCCTTCGCGGTGTCAATAACCGTTTGGTCGCTTGAAACTTCTTCTAAAATATCGTTATACATTTGCTCTTCTTGTTGCAAATTCTCTATTTTAGCAGTTTTTTCTTGTATTAAGTTGTTCATATTGTTTAAAAGCGCCGTATTAAACACGACAAGCGCCGATAAAAGCACTATTACGCTTGTTATAGCAAAAAGCAAGAGTTTTCCGCGTGGACGAACGGTTGTTTTTTGTTCGTATGCGTTAACTTCACGCAAATCGCGGTAAATTTCCGTTTTGCTTACGCCTTTAAACTGCATCGTCGTTGACGATGGGTTAATATCGCTGTTTACGGCGTTTGTATATTTAGCGTACGCTTCGTTTCTATCGCGCACTTCTTGTTGATTGCTGTATAAATCGTAATGAATAATTTTGTCAAAATTGTCGGGTATTCTTGAATTAAAAGCAGTAGCTTCGTTTGAAGTTTCGGCAATTGACGAAGACGTGTTTACAGTTTCAAACTCGTCTTGATAAGTGCTTTTTTCAATTATATCACTTTGTCTACTATTAAACATATTTTAACCTTCCTTTTATTATTACGGTTTTACTAACAAAACTTTAAAGTTTTTCGGCTATGCGAAGTTTTGCGCATTTACTTCTTGAATTTATATTACACTCTTCTTCGCTTGCCGTTATCGGCTTTTTATTTATTTCTTCTATAATTTGTTTTCTGTTGCAAACGCAAGGATATCGCTTGTCGCAAATACATGCGGTTGACAAGTCTTTAAAAGTCGTTTTTACAATTCTATCTTCTAAACTGTGAAAAGTTAGTATTGCTATTCTTCCACCTTTATTAAGCCTTGCTATTATTTGCCTTATTGCTTGTTCTAAACCGTCAAGTTCTTCGTTTACGGCAATTCTTATTGCTTGAAACGTCTTTTTTGCGGGGTGTCCGTCCCTTTTAAACTTGTACGGTATTGATTTATCGCAAATTTCAACTAGTTCGCCGGTTGTAGTTATAGGCTTGTCCTTTCTAAAACTTACTATGTTTTTTGCAATTTGAAACGCAAATCTTTCTTCGCCGTAAGTTTCTAGAATATACTTTAATTTGCTTTCGCTATATTCGTTTACAAGTTCGTAAGCCGAAAAGTCGTTTTGCCTGTCCATACGCATATCTAAACGCGTGTTTAAAGACATATAACTGAAACCCCTTTCGCGATTGTCTAATTGATAAGAACTTACGCCTAAATCTAAAATTGCGCCGTCAATATTTATTACGTTTAAACTGTCGGCAACTTCGTTAAAGTTTTTAAAATTACTTTTTACCGCCTTAAAAGAATTTGCGTATTTTTCTAGCCTTTTTGAAGTGCTTAAAATAGCGTCGTCGTCGCGGTCGGTTGCGAATAAAAATCCGCCGTCGCCTATTCTTTTTAAAATTTCTTCCGAATGACCGCCCCCACCAAGAGTGCCGTCAAAATAAATTCCGCCTTTTTTTAAGTTTAAACCGTCTAAACATTCGTTTAGCATTACGGGTATATGCTTAAATTCCATTACTCAATTTTGCTTTTTAAAATAGAAAGCATATCTAAATAACTCGTACCCTCTTTTAACGCGTTGCGCTCGTTAATAGAATAAATATCTATATGGTCGCCCATACCGATTGAAACTATATCTTTATCAATACCCGCATACGCCCTTAATTTTTCAGGGATAACGGCTCTGCCTTGCCCGTCTTCTACTGCGTTAAAGCAAGATGCAAATACTTCGGCAAGTGCTTTTTGCCCGTCGCTATCAAAAACGCTTACTTCTAAAAACTTGCCAAAGCGGTTTTCAAATACGCTTAACGGATACACACTAATACATTTAGAAGGGCCTTTCATAAAAACGTAGTTATTGCCTATTTCATTTTTAAAGCGCGCGGGTATTCTTATTCTATTTTTAGCATCAACTTGATGGTCGTACTCGCCAAATAACATGGTTTATCCCTCCTTTTGATAGTATGTTAGCATTATCATAGCACACTTTTTGGTAACTTGCAACCACTTTTGTGAAAATTTATGAAATTTTTTTATTATTTTTGGGAAACAACGACCACTTTATGACTTTTACAGCCACAAAACACCTTTTTATATACGCTTGCGTTATGGCTTGCCGTTGCACTTATAAAATAGATTTTTGGACTTTTAAAATTGCTTTTTATATCCTTTATAGCGTCGTTAAGCGAAGTTAAAACGCCGTCTAAACCGTCGTAAACTTTACAGTTAAAAAGTCTTTTAAATTCGTCTTTCAAAAAAATATAGTGAGTGCAACCTAAAATTACGGCACTTGGTTTTTTATTGAGTTTAGGCAATAGATTTTGCAAATTTAGTGGCGCGTTAAAATAAATACTATCTTCAATTTTTTTAGCAAGTGAAGATAGCGGATACACGCAACTATCGTTAAAATTATCTTTTACAAAACTACTTGATGCCGTTTTATTTGTGCAAAATAACACGCTGTTATCGTCTTTAACTATCGTTGGATACGTGCCAACGACGTTTAATTTTGAATAATCTTTTATATCTTTATAACAATTAGTAGACAACGTGTTGCACGCAATTACTATTGCCTTTACTTTAAAATCAATCAAATTTTTAACGCAACTTATAGACAGTTTTTTTAATTCTTCCCTACTTTTATTGCCGTAAGGCGCGTTGTTGTTATCGCCAAGATAAACGAAACTTTCATTTTTTAAATTGTTACACAGATAGTTTAAGACGTTTAAACCGCCTATGCCACTATCAAAAACGCCTATCGGCAAGTCGTTTTTTATCAAAAACTTTCTCCTTTATATATAAAAGTATTAAAACAAGTTAAAAAAAGTGATAAAAATACGCGTAAAAACGATAAAAACGGCATTATTTTAAAAAATTTTAAACCTTTTTGTTTTTAACATAAAAAAAAGTTGCAACTTTAAAAAAAGTGTGCTAAAATAACCATAGTAAAAAATTGAGTAAATTTCAAAGGAGATATTATAGTGCCTAACATTAAATCGGCTAAAAAGCGCGTACTTGTAAATAGCAAAAAAGCAACTATTAACAAAAGTGAAAAATCAGAAGTAAAAACTTACATTAAAAACCTTAACTTATTGCTTGACGAAGGCAAGATTGAAGAAGCAGAAAAAGTATTCCCTGCAACTGTTGCAGCGATTGACAAGGCTGTTACTAAAAACATTTTCACTAAAAATACGGCTGCAAACAAAAAGAGTGGTCTTGCTAAAAAATTAAACGCTTTAAAAGCAAGCAAGTAATTATTTTAAAAAGTAAAATCATTATTTTAGTTATATTCGCCCTTGCCCTATCTAAAAATGGCAAAGGCGATATTTATGCTAAACAATAAACTATTTGCAAAAATACTTTGTGCAAAATTTTAAAAGTGCTTTTTTTAAGCACTTTTTCTATAATAATTTTTATTTTTTTACAGGTTTAATATGTTTAATTTGGAAAATTATAAAAAAGACTTGGCATCCTTAATTGCGTGCGAAAGCGTACTAGGTAACCCCGAAGATAACGCACCTTTTGGACAAGGCGTAAAAAAAGCACTTAACACTTTCTTACAAATAGCTTCAAATATGGGTTTTGAAACTATAAATTACGACAACTATGCAGGCGAAGTCGTAATAGGCAGTGGCAAAGAATTTGGCATAATCGGTCATCTTGACGTTGTTGCCGTTGGCCCTAATTGGGATACTTACCCCTTTACACTTACCGAACGCGACGGGTTTTTATATGGTCGTGGCGTAAACGACGATATAGGGCCTACTCTTTTACAATTATACGTTATTAAAGACCTTGTTGATAGTGGCGTTAAGTTTAATAAAAAAATTCGCCTTATTTTAGGTTGCAACGAAGAAAGTTATTGGAAAGATATTGATTACTTAAAAGAACACACTACACTTCCCGAAGACGGATATTCGCCAGACGGCACTTTTCCAACTTCGTATTCCGAAAAAGGTATGGTTTGTTCAACTTTTTATATTCCTAAAATGAAACGTTTTAGCGGTATTACAAGCGGTTCAAAAAAAGCCGTAAATATCGTATGCGACTATGCAAGCGTAGTTGCTAATAGCGACGCTATAAACAAAGATTTAATTAAAGAGTTGGGCTTGGTTTTAAACGAAGACGGCAAAACCATTGAAAGTTTTGGTTTAGCCGCACACGGTTCTACGCCACGAAAAGGCAAAAACGCAATTAAGCCACTTTTTGAATACTGCATTAAAATGGGCGAAGACGATAAAGACTTAATTGAAGCCTACGAACTTATATTTATGGATAAATACCATATGTTTGATATAAAGAACGAACAAGGTGCGCTTACTATAAATGCAGGCATTATCCAAGAAGAAGGCGACGAAATAGTAATAATTTGCGATACGCGTGTTCCCCCACCACTAAAAACTTCTATTTTAAACGAAATTTTTGATAAAACTAAATTAAAATATACGCTTAATTGTAATCAACAACCACATATGGTTGATAAAAACAGTTGGATTATTAAAACTTTGCTTTCAGCTTATAACTCTATTATGAACGAAAACGCAAAGGCGAAAGCAATGTCTGGCTGTTCGTTTGCGCGCGTGTTTAAAAACGGCTGTACTTTCGGTCCGGAATTTATAGGCGAAGACTCAAAAATTCACCAAGCAAACGAAAGAGTTGAAATTAGTAAACTTAAACAAAAATACAAAATTTACTATAACGCAATTTACAATATCGTTAAAGACGAAGAAAAACAATAAAATTATAAAATTTTGGCATAAAAAAATCCATAGGGTTACCTATGGATATTTTTTTTATTTTTTATAAAAGTTGTTTGACCTTGTTACCGTTGCAGGTGGCGCAAAATCAAGTTGCTTGTCGCTAATATTTAAAACGTCTTCCGGCTTTATCCAAGGTCTATTTTGAATAGCCGAAGTTTCTTCGTGAGTTAAAAGACCTTTATAAGTCGTTAAACTTCTACGATAAAATCCGTTTTTAACGCAACATTCACTAACACCGTCGTTTAACACGCTTAAAATAAACGGTAACATTGCACTTGCATAAGCAACCGAAGTGCTATTTGCAACTGCGCCCGGAATATTAGCAACACAATAGTGAACAACGCCGTTTACGACGTATCTTGGGTTGTCGTGGTGAGTTTCGTGGCTTGATTCTATTGCGCCTGGGTCGTCGTTAGAAATGTCTACTAAAACAGAGCCTTCTTCCATAAGTTTTAACATTTCTTTATCAATTAAAAAGTCTTTTCTTTCTTTTGGCCATTTTACGCAGTTAAGGACCATATCCGTTTGTGGCAACACTTGTGCAATAGTTTCTTTATTGCAAAGCATAGTGTTGATTTTTCCGCCGTATTGTTCCATAAGCGCACGCAAAACGCCAACGTTAATGTCCATAACCGTACAATTTGCACCCAAAGCGTGTAAAACTTGCAACGCGCTTTTACCAACTACGCCTGCGCCTAAAATAAGAACGTTCATACCCGGTGCGCCTGCAAAACCGCCGACGTATTTACCCTTACCGCCGTTTATAGAAAGCATTGATTCAAGACCGAATAAAGCGCCTTGCTTACCTGCCGCTTCGCAGTTTGGCGAGCCGTACCTATGGCTATCTTCCGCAGTAAACGCTATACACTTGCTTTTTAAAAGTGCGTCTACTTCTTCGGGGTGACCCGCAGGGTGAATACAACCTAAAATTATTTGATTTTCGCGAATAAGAGAATATTCTTCTTGCATAAATTCTTTAACTTTTACAACCATATCGCATTTAGCGTATATTTCTTGCATAGTGTCAACAATTTCTGCGCCCGCTTCTATATATTTTTCGTTAGAAAATCCCGCCGCCTTGCCACAATCTTTTTGCGCAAGAACTTTATGACCGCTATTAACGATACTTTTAACTTCAAGTGGTGTACAAATAACCCTGTATTCGCCTTCTTTAATTTCTTTTAAAATACCAAGAACCATTGCTATTCCTCTTAATCGTATATTTGCGTAAATAAAATTACGCTAACCATTTTATTATAGCACTATAAAATATTTTAATCAATCAAAAAGTTTGTTGTTTTATAAATATTTAGCATCAAAAACGTGCGCTTACTAAAAACAAGCGTTTAAGTTTAATTGATTTTAATAATTTTATATCCGTTTGTAGCTAAAAGCCAATGCGCGTCGTCTAAAATTTGATAGTCGTATTTTATAACGTCTTTTTCAATTTCTTGTTGATTATCGCGCTTTGCAACTATTTTTCTAAAATCTATAAGTCCGTCAAAAGTAGTTAAGTTGCCGTGACGCCTTACGGCGTAATTTTTGCCGTTTGTGTATTTAACTTTGCCGTTTAACACGATAGTTTCATTTTCTATTTGCCATTTTGTTGACGGAACTACGCCTTTACTTATCATAAACGAATTCCAACGCAAATGCTCTAAAATGGCAAGATTTCCCCTTTTTGACCGTTTAAAATCTAGCGGATAGTCAACTATTTTTTTACCGTTTGCCGTAACCGTATATTTTTGAGTGTTTGGCATATCGCCTTTTGCGTAAATATCTAAAAATTCGCTTTCGGTTAAGCCTTTGCAATCGGCATACGATTTGTCGTCAGCCTTAACGTAGTCAAGCCCTAAAAGATTGAGTTTTGAACGCAAACTTAAACAACAATATATGCTAGACTCTCTTTCAAGTTGAGTTTTGCTTATATACCAACCTTTATTTGCGTTATAGAACACGTCGTTTATAAACTGATTCGTAGTAGGCGTTTTGCCCGTTTTGTCTATTGCGTATTCAAGTTCGTAAACTTCGTTTCTCATTTTTGCCATACGGTAAATATCGTCGCCAACAATTTTAGAAATATCGTATACGGCTTCTTTTTCGTTGCCTATAAAGTAGCAGTTTTCTTGTTCTAACGGCGTTTGTTCTTTGTTAAACTTTCTAACCTTAACAAACACAGTCAAGTCGTTTAAACCCCACTCTTTGCGTTTTTCAACTATTTTTTGCGCCATATCAACGTTTTCTAAATCACTGCCAAACCCAATTACGATAAAGTTTGCGTCGTTTTTGTTACGCGAAACGATTTGCTTAATTTTAGCGTAGAAAGACACGTCGTTAATATCAAGTTTATAGTAAGTTTCTTCGGCTGGAAGTGATGGAAACGGCAAATAGTCTTTTTCGTTGCAACCAACGATTTCGTTTTTATAGCGGTAGTAACTGTGATTAAGGTTTTTATCGTTTTTAGAGTCGCACTTATCAAAAATATGATAGTTTACTTTCTTTAAAACGACGCTATCGCCTTGTTTCGTTATGAATTGATTGTTTGCAACGGAAGTTAAAAACACTTGTTGATTTGTTTTGCCAAACCCTATAAAGCAAACGTTAATATCAACGTCGTCTTTTATAAGCGAAGTTTCATAATCTATATGCCTTTCGTCCATAAACAAAGTAAGCGGATATTTGTTTATATAGTCCATAGCAATTTTATGGTATTTGTTTATAAAAGAAATACAACCAAAAGCGTCCTTAACGATATCGTCGTATATAGTTTGATATCTTTTATCGCCAAACACAAAGACTTTTAAGCGTGAAAAAACAACTTCTTTTTGTTCGTTAGTTAAATCGCCTATGCCCTTTATAAAGTAACGCGATATAATCATATTTTTTTCGTCGTCGTTAGTGTTTATAACTATGATTCTATTTTTATTTTTTGTTAAAACTTCTTTAATCTTGTCTTCAATAAAATTTTCGTAGTTTAAAACCGAAAAATGCGTTACGTCGTTTAGGTATAAATAATCGTCGCTTTCGCTTGTAAAATTATCTACTATCATTTTGGTGCGAGTATCGTCACTGCTATAAATTTGCAAACTTTCGGGGTTATTGCCGATTATAACAAGTTCGTCTTTTTTAGAAATTTTTACACCTATTTCCCTTTTTAATCCCCAAAAATACTTTAACGTAAGAGAAACCGCAAACATAATTGCGTTTATGCAAACAAGCGTAAACGTAAAATAAATGGTAAAGTTATAAAGCGAATTTGCGTTCATTAAGGCTTCAAGATTTTTTATATCGTATTTTAAAACTACCAAACTAAATATTTCGCTAAGCGAAGAAAAGAAAGCCTTTAAAAACCCACTACCTTTATAGATATGCCCTATACAGTAAAGTGGAATAGCCGTCAAAAATATAACGGCGCATTTGCCCTTTTTAAAACTTCTTATAAACTTTATTCTTTGACTTCTTTTTTTAGTGATAATAGAAACTATAACGAATATAACTTCTAATATAAGCACTAAAAGGCAAATTGCCGTAATAACCGTATATATCATATATACCTCACTTTAAAAGTTTTTTAATAGGTTAGCCGATATTATAATAACATAAATATAAAAAATTACAACACTTTTTTATTTTTTAAAATAAAAAACACCTAAAATTAAATTTTAAGTGCCTTTATTTTGTTATAGTTGAGTTTTCGTATTCAATTTCTTTAAAATACCTTTCTTTCGCCTTTATGTATTTTGCCGAAAGTTCAAAAGTGTATCTTTGTTTTTGTTCGTATGATAAGGCGTTAAAATATTCTTTGTCGGTAAGCCTACCGATAGCGTCGCTAACTTCGCCGACGGTTGAAAGCAATTCTTTTACTTTTTGGTAAAACTCTTCGTCGCTATTTTTAACTCCGCGAATTGTAACGGTTGCTTTGTTTTGGTAATATTCAACGACTTTTGAAGGCAATATCCCTTCTTCTTCGGCTTTACTTACGCCGTTTTTTACGTTGTCTTTATACTCTTGCCAAAATGAACTTTTTAAGCGTTTTTTAGCCTCTTTTGCATATTGTTTAATGCTTTTGTCGTTATTCATATATCTCCTAAAAAAAATATCCGCAAAATGATTTTTGCGGATGTAAAAACGTATTTATTTTTAGCCTTTAACATTTCTTTTTCTAGCGGCTTCTGCTTTCTTTTTTCTTCTTACAGAAGGTCTTTCGTAAAATTCTTTACGACGAAGGTCGCCAATGATACCATCACGCGAACATTTGCGTTTAAAACGGCGAAGTGCGCTATCTAATGATTCGTTTTCACCAACTTTAACTGTTGACATATACAACCCTCCTTTACCCTACGGTTTAAAAGTAACTTTAAAAGCCTTTTTATTATAACAAAGGTATTTTTCGTTGTCAACTTTTTATTAACAATATTTTACATTTATTCTAAATAAATTTGAAATTAGTTGGATTATAAGTTTCGGGCTTGTAGTTTTCGATATAGTCAAGCGCGTCGTTTATATCCGTAGTAACGTAGAACAAATCGTATACCGATTTTTTAACGGTACTGTGTGAAATAAAATCGTCTAAAAGCGCTAACAACTTATCGTAATAGCCGTTAGTGTTTAAAATAACCATTGCTTTTTGCGTTCTGCCAAGTTGCTTTAAAGTTAAAACTTCAAAGAATTCGTCCATCGTACCAACGCCACCCGCGGTAACGATATACGCGTCGGCAAAGTCGCGAAGAAGGGTTTTTCTATCCCACATTGTTTCGGGGCGGATAAGTTCGTCACACTTATCGTAAAGCACGCCGTCAACTTCAAAGAAACTAGGCGCAATACCCGTCATATAGCCACCGCCTGCCGTTATGCCACGCGCAACCGCGCCCATCATACCGTTAGCACCTGCACCAAAGGTAAGTTTTATTCCCCTTTTTGCCATTTCTTTTCCTAGCGCTTCGCCAACTGCTATTAGTTCCGCGCTTATTTGATTGCTTGAAGCACCGTATACACAAATTTTCATATTACTTATATTTCCTTATTCTATTATTTATATGCATTATACTTAAAAATTTGTAAATTTACAAATAAAATAATGCAATTATTCAAGTTCGTCAAGCGAAAGAGTGTAAGTTGGCAAAATTTCTTTTATAAAATATAGGACTTCTTCTCTATCGCAAGTTGACAACTTCTTTTCTAAACTCTCTTTTGCCTTTATAAATTCGCTGTTTCCAAGTTTAATTTCTTCTAAACATTTGATATACGCTGACAGCGTGTCCGCCCATTTCATAATTAAATATTCTTCGCTGTTTTCGTCCGCCAAAACGTATTTTTCATACTCTTCTTTTAAGGGGCTTGGAAGTGAGTTTACAAGTTTTTTGCAAGCGCCAAGTTCAATCTCTTTATACGCTGAATTTATTTGACTGTTAAAGTATTTTATAGGCGTAGGCAAATCGCCCGTTATAACTTCGCCCGTTTCGTGATACTCGGCGTATAAAACGGCGGTTAAAACGTCTACTTTACCGTTAAAGAGTTTGTTTTTTAGCGTGCATAACGCGTGAGTGATTACGGAAACTTGACCCGTATGTTCTAAAACGTTTTCTTCGGTAAGAGAACGCATTAACGACCAACGCTTTATGTATTTTAACCTATTTAGGTATGCAAAAAAATCGTATTTCATATAAACCTCTTATAAATATACTAAATTGTAACATAAAATTTAACAATTTACAATATGTTAGCATAAATTGTTGACAAATGCGTGGCGATTTTGTAAAATATTATTAACAAAATTAAACGCAGGGGTGCTGTATGGCTGAGATTATACCCTTTGAACCTGTCAAGGTAATGCTTGAATGGAAGTAATAGTCTTTTTGCGTGCTAGATTAACCCTTGTTTTTTAACAAGGGTTTTTTGTTTTTTTGTTAAAGGAGATTTTATGTTTAATTTATTGTCGGTTTTTGCCGTTATAGACGATACGGCAAGCACAACTATGATTGTTATTAGCGCGATTGTAGTTTTGTTATTAGCGCTTATTTTAGTTGCTTTTTGTTTTAGAAAAAAGACTTTTGATACAAAAACTTTGGTTTTTGCGGGTCTAACGATAGCAACGAGTTTCGCTCTTTCTTATTTAAAAGTTACGCCTGTAACCTACGGCGGTAGCATTACGCTTTGCAGTATGCTTGCAATTTGCTTATACGCTTATTGTTTTGGATTTTTGCCCGCACTTTTCGTTGGCATAATTTACGGCATACTTCAATTTTTTCAAAGTTCGGCATACATATTTAACTATGCAACTTTCTTTTTAGACTTTATTTTTGCATTTTCTTCAATCGTAATGATGAGTGTTGCAAGAAAGTTTATTAAAAACAAAGGTTCTTTTATTATAGGCTTATCTATGACTTTTGCTTTAAGATTTTTCTTCCACTTTTTATCGGGTATGCTTTACTTCGAAAACGGCGGAATTTGGGCAAATCTTCCAAAAGACAATGCCTTTGTTTACTCGTTTTTATATCAAATAACTTATATTTTACCCGACTATTTAGTTTGTTTAGCGGTGGTTATCCCCTTGCAAGCAACTAAAACTACGGATAAATTATTTAAAATGCTAGAAAAATAAAAAAGATAAAACCGCCTTACAGGTTCAAGGCGGTTTTTTTATACGCTAAATTAGTCTTTTTTATCTTCTTTTGTTTTTACTTTCTTTTTAGACGCAGGTTTTTTGATAACACCTAAAATTATTAAAAACACGCCTACTACAAGTAAAGTTATTGTAAGTATCCACAAAACGATTTTGTCAGTTAACACGTTGCTTATTATAAAGTATGCGCCAACGGTTATTAAACATATAGTAACGAAAAGTTGCCAAACGGGATATTTAGAGCCGTTAGAAGAATCGTAATAATACGCCCTAAACACTTCTATTGAACCGCGAATCCATAAAACTAAACCTAAAATTTGCCCAACGCCTTTTACGGGTATAACGTCAAATTGCGACATTATAGAGCCTAGCGCGATAAGTGAAAGTAAAATAAATTCTATAATAATTAAAACTCTTACTATTTTATTGCATTTGCCTATCATTTTTTTAAACAAGTATAAGCCAAGATACAATATTAAGGTGCAAGCAATTACTATGCTTATAATCGAGTAGCCCCAAGGCGCAAAGAAAACGTCGATTTCCGCGTCTTTCCAAAAAGGCATAAGCATAATTGAAAGCGCTGAAATAAGCGCGCCTATAACTATATAAAGCCAAAAAACTTTGCTTTTCGTTGTGTTTATAAATTTAGATAATTTAATAGCCATATCGTACCCCTTTTAATTTGTTTGGTTATATAAATATTATACTTTATAGCGCTAAAAGTGTCAATATAAAGACGAAAAAATTGCATAAAAAAACGCGTTTTCACGCGTTTTTTGTTTTTTTATTCTTCAACTTTTGTTTCTTCTAATTCTTGTTGTTTTTTGCATTTAACGTTAAGAAGTAAGTTAGCAAGAATACCTAAAATCAACGAAACTGCAACCGCAGTTATTTTGATTTGCCCAAAAGTTAAACTCATACCGCCGATACCCGTAATTAAAATTATAGATACAACGAATAAGTTTTTATTGTCGTTAAGGTCAACTTTTTGAATCATTTTAAGACCTGAAACGGCGATAAATCCGTAAAGTGCTATACAAACACCGCCCATAACTGCCGATGGAATAGTTGAAAGGAAAGTTACGAAAGGCGCAAAGAAAGACGATGCTATCGCTATAATTGCCGTTACAAAAATTGTGTAAACCGACGCATTACCCGTAATTGCAACGCAACCAACCGATTCGCCGTACGTAGTGTTAGGACAACCGCCGAAGAAAGCGCCAGCCATAGAACCAATACCGTCGCCAAGTAAAGTTCTGTGAAGACCCGGTTCTTCTAAAAGTTCTTTATCGATGATTGAAGAAAGGTTTTTGTGGTCCGCAATGTGTTCGGCAAATACTACGAAAGCAACTGGAACGTATGCAACTGCAATAGCAACTAAATATGCCCAGAAATTACCCGATTCGCCAAAATCGTAACTTCCGAAATCAAACGCTTTGATAAACGTAAATTCAGGATACCATTTCATCGATGCGAATTTAGTAAAGTCAATTATTTTAAGCGCTTCAACTTTTGCTATTATACCGATAACGGTAAAGATTGTTGCTAAAACGTAACCTGCTAAAATACCAATGATAAATGGGAAAAGTTTAAAGTTCTTGTTGCCGTAAACTGAACAAATCATAATAGTTGCAAGTGTTACGAGCGCGCAAATTAAACTTAAACCACCGTTTAAATTCATAACGAAAGTTGAGTTTGCAGCGTCAAATTGAGCACCGATACCGTTTGCGTTAACAGCGTCTTTAACGGCGTTTACTGCAAGTGATAAACCGATAAGAGCAACCGTTGGTCCTATAACGACGGATGGCATAAGTTTGTTTATCCATTTAACGCCGAACTTTTTAACTACTAATGCAATAATTAAGTATACAAGACCAGCAAAAATAGCGCCGATAATTAAACCTAAATATCCAACCGACATAGATACACTGCCTGCAAATGCCGCAAACATTGAACCGATAAACGCAAACGAACTACCTAAAAATACTGGGCTTTTAAACTTTGTAAATAAAAGGTATACGAGTGTGCCTACGCCTGCGCCGAATAAAGCAGCCGATTGCGACATGCCGTTTCCGATTATTGCAGGAACTGCGATTGTTGCCGCTAAAATAGCAAGCAATTGTTGAAAAGACGCTATAATCCATTTGGTTATAGGTGGCTTTTCATTTACGTTGTAAATGAGTTTCATAACTATACGTCTCCTTTGTATAAAATTATTTAAACGGTTTTAACCGTATAATTTAATTAAAAAATCTATTTTTCGTAAAGTTTTACGGCGTTTTCGCCATCAGTTTCTTTAAACTTTACGGATACTAGTTCGTTTATAGAAGTTGGTATGTTTTTTCCAACGTAATCGGCGCGGATAGGAAGTTCTCTATGCCCCCTATCAATCAAAACGGCAAGTTGAATGCTTTGCGGTCTACCCGCCTTTAAAATTGCTTCAATGCCTGCGCGCGCAGTTCTACCCGTATATAAAACGTCGTCGCATAAAATGACGTTTTTACCCTTAACTTCTACTTTTAAGTTAGTGTTTTTAGATTCGGGTAAAGACACGATTTCCGACAAATCGTCACGATATAAAGTTATATCGATAGTGTCAAAAGGAATATCAACGCCTTCAATATCAAAAATATTCTTTTTTAATCTTTTAGCCATAGGTATACCGCGCGTGTGTATGCCAAGTAAAACAAGGTTGTTAGCGCCCTTGTTTTTTTCTATAATTTCGTGCGCAATTCTAAACAACGCCCTATTTTGCGCTATTTCGTCCATTAAAACCGTCTTTTCTCTCATAATATACCTATAAAAAATGCCTTGCTTTAAAGCAAGGCATAAAAACTATGTTGTCGCTACTAGCATAACGCCTTGAAAGTATCACTGTACTTTATTAAAGACTTTATTTGCTAAAATTATACACCTTAAAAACGACGATGTCAATATCAAATTAAAATTTTATTAACTTATTTTTAAGTTCTTACTTTTCGTCTATACCAAGTTCTAAACCTTCGTACATATAGTCGTTCCACTTAAAGTTTTTATAGAAGTTAACGTGGTAACGATGCATTTCTTCTACTAATAAAATAAACTTGCCAACCGTTTGGTGTTTTGGAAAAACGTCAAAGTATTCGCCGTTAAGATAGAAGTTAAAGAAACTTGCATCAACTTCCGTTATAAGCGTGTAAAGTTGCTTATAGTTTACGTGGAATTCGTAAGGCTCGCCGTTTCTTGTTCCAACGTAATGCATACCGCTATGGTCTATCCAAATTTTACCGCCACCAACTCTGTTACTAGTTTTGGTTTTGTCTTTTATATACTTATATTCGTCTAAATTACCGATTTCACATTCGTCTTCAAAACGATAGTTAGGGTCTTGACGAATTTCTTTTATGATATCCATACGTTGATTTTGGAACCAATCGTGTGGGGACTCTGGAATAACGGCGTTTTCAAACGGGTGGAATTGATAATAATCGTCCATAGTAGCGCCGTTGCCACAATTTGAACAAACTATTTTATCGCCTTCGCCTTTCATAGTAAATTCGCTTTTACATTTAGGACATTTATAACAAATATCTTCTAAACGATGGCAAATTCTTCCGTTAGTAGTCCATTTAATGCCCTTTTCTTTATTCCAAGCGTATTCGTTTCTACGGAATTTTTCGTTGATAATATCGTCCATTTCATCAACGGATAACCTTTCAACGTCTTCTTTAGAAAACAATTTAGAAATAGTTGCGTGGGTTTCGCCAAAGCGTTCGTCAAGGCAAACTTTCGTGTTTTGTAGATATTGCCCTTCAAGATAACATAAGTATACGGGAACTTTAAAGTGCTTAAACATTTTGCTTGTGCCTGGAACGATAGGCTTGTTTCCACCAAAATCACTTGCCAAACCTTCGGGGGCAAACGTTACGCAACCGCCCGCTTTTAAAACCTTACTTACGGCGCGGATAGGCAAAGTGTCTGCCGTGTATTGTTTTTTAGGAATAACCTTGTTTAATTTGAAAATTGTGCTAAACTTTTTACGGTAAAATTCACAGTAGCCCGCCATCATATTCGTTTTGCGTGGATAAGTTGCGCCTACGATATATGCGTGGTCAATGCGTGAAAGGTGGTTAAAAATTACAAAGCAAGGTCCGTCACAATCCGAAACCTTATCTATAATATGAAATTTTGGGTTGTATTTGCGGGCAACTATATTTACCATAATAAATTTATAAAGTGCCGAAATAACCCTATGTGGCGGTGCGTATTTACGCTTTGCTAATTTTTCTGCAATAGTTTGTTTTTGTTTCATAAATAACAGTCCTTCTTTTGTTGATTTTGATATTATACCACAAGTTTTGCAACAATGCAAAGTCTTGTTTTTATATTTTTTTTAGTTTTGCCAAAACTTCTTCAAAATATTGTGGGCGCGGTGCCGTAAACGTTACGATTTCGTTTGTTGACGGATGCGTAAAAGAAAGTTCCTTTGCGTGAAGAAGTTGCCCTTTTAAGTTAAACTTGTTAGTTTTATAGCCGTATACCATATCGCCGACGATGGGATGATTTAAATATTTAGAGTGCACCCTTATTTGATGCGTCCTACCCGTCTTTAACCTAAATTCGCATAAAGTGTAACCTTCATAGCGTTGTTGCACTTTATATTCCGTTATTGCCTTTCTTCCGCTTGAAGAAACCGCCATCATAGTTCTATTTTTGGTTGAACGCGAAATAAAAGTTTCTATAATTCCACTATCCGTTTTTAAGTTGCCTTCAAGTAACGCTTCGTAAACGCGCGCGCAAGTTTTGTTTGATATTTGGCTTGCTAAACTCAAATGCGCCTTGTCGTTTTTAGCAACGACTAAAAGCCCCGAAGTATCTTTATCAATTCTATGCACTATACCCGGACGCAAAACGCCGTTTATACCGCTTAAACTATCTAGACGATATAAAAGCGCGTTTACCAAAGTATCGTCACCCGTACCGCTACCTGCGTGAACGGTTAAGCCTTGCGGTTTGTTTATTACGGCAAGGTCGCTGTCTTGATAAACTACGTCAAGTTCAATATCAACGGGTTTTGCCTGTAAAGAAACGGGGTCGTTTATAGTAAGGTTTATAACGTCGCCTTCTTTTAAAATATCCCTTGGTTTTAAAGGTTTTTGGTTTATAAACGCCAAATTATCGTCTAAAATCTTTTTGACAAATGAACGCGTGTAATTAAGTTTTTTTGAAATATAAACGTCGGATCTTATATTACCGACGTCTACTATAATTGTTTCATTTTTCATTTTTATCTTCTTTCTTTTTTAGTTTAAATACCGCGTCTTTATCAATAAAAAGTAGGTACGCTATTATCATTATTACGCCTATTACAAGCGAAGAATCCGCAACGTTAAAAATATACGGAAATACGTTGGTATCGTAGAAAAACAATATAAAATCTCTTACCATACCCAAGGCAATTCTATCGTATAAGTTGCCAACAGCACCTGCAAAAATTAACGCAAGCGCAACGGCAAACCATTTAGAAAGGGGCTTTTTTGTAACGATTTTGTATATAAAATATGCAAGTATTGCAAGGCACGATAAAATCGTAAAGGCTATAAAGACATATCTTGCCCAAGGCTTATCGTTAAGCATGCCGAAAGCCGCGCCTTTATTATACGACTGCACGAACTTTAAAATTTTTGGAATAATTACCACGTTAAAGTCGTTTGCAACCGAAAAATATTTACTTGTAAAGTCAAGCGCTAAAACGCCTATAACAACGCCTAGCAAAATAAGGTAAAAAGTCATTTGGTTACCCCTAATTCTTTACATAAAGCCATAAGGTCAAGTTCGCCTTTTGGGTTTAAAACGTCTTCCATATTAAACCCGTTGTCACTTACCCCGTAAAGAGATTTGTTTTGAACGGTGGTTTGCTTTGTAAGTTGATAGATAGCGTCTATTTTTTCTTTGCTAGAAAATTCGGCTGTATCTTCACTTTGCAAAATTTCTTTAATCATATCCGAAATATATAAAAGTTTACGCGTTTTATCGCTAGGATAACTTTTTACCGTTTCTTCTATAAAAGCGTTCCACCTATCAATAAACGATTTTAAGTTTTCTATTTCCGCCTTGTATTGCTCACGCGATTGATTAGTTATTATTTTAGCGCGCATTCTTGCGTTCTTTATAATTTCTTCAGCCGTTTTTTGAGTGGCGTTATTAGTTTCAACCATTATTTATTAGTTCCTTTTTTTATTTCAGACAACATTTCGTTCTTTAATTGTAAAAGTTTGTCAGAAAGGTCAACCTTATATATGTGTGGGCTGTCTATTCTTAAATATTCGTCCCAAAAAGTAGACATTTCACTCTTTGCAAAAGACGCAATTTCTTTAAGTTTTGGCATATCGTAAACTACTTTTCCGCCCTTTATTACTTGCATAGTAAGAGTTTTTACGGTGTAGTTAGTAAAGGTAATCTTTTTCCAAGTGTCTACGGGGTGAGTTATCGTAAGCGGTTTAGTTTCGTCAATTTCTTCATCGTAAAGCATAATTAAGTCTGCTTCGGCTTTATTAGTGTCGTTATCGTAAATTCTAACAATCTTTTTAAAGCCGGGGTTAGTTATTTTTACGCTACTTTCCGAAACTTTAATTTTGGGTATAATTTCGCCCTTTTCGTCTATTACCCCCGCAAGTTTATATACACCGCCAAGCGCAGGCATATTCGCGCTTGTTATAAGTTTCGTGCCTATACCCCAAGAATTGATTTTTGCGCCTTGAACTTTTAAAGATTGAATTAAGTTTTCGTCTAAATCGCCACTAGCGCAAATTATAGCGTCTTCAAAACCGGCTTCGTCAAGCATTTGACGTGCTTTTTTAGTTAAGTACGCCAAGTCACCGCTATCTAGCCTTATTCCAACGGGTTTTCCACCCTTTGCCCTTACTTCTTTAAACACCTTTATTGCGTTTGGTATACCGCTTTTTAAAGTGTCGTAGGTGTCGACAAGTAAAAGTACGGCATTTGGGTACGCGTCGGCATACGCTTTAAACGCTTCGTATTCCGTATTAAAGTTCATAACCCAACTGTGCGCGTGAGTGCCCGAAACGGGTACGTCAAACATTTGACCTGCCAAAACGTTACTTGTAGAGTTGCAACCGCCTATTATAGCCGCCCTAGCGCCGTAAATGCCTGCATCAGGACCTTGCGCCCTACGAAGCCCAAACTCCATTACGTTGTCGCCTTTTGCCGAATAGCAAACCTTTGCCGCCTTTGACGCAATAAGCGTTTGATGGTTGATTATGTTTAAAATTGCAGTTTCTATAAACTGCGCTTCCATTATAGGCGCTTTTACCGTTAAAATGGGTTCGCCTGGAAAAACCATCGTGCCTTCTTTAACGGAATAAACGTCCCCTGTAAATTTCATTGTAGAAAGGTAGTTTAAAAATTCGTCGTTAAAAAGGTTTAGTCTTTTTAAATAGTTGATATCTTCTTTATCAAACCTAATGTTCGTAATATAATCAATGGCTTGTTCAAGACCTGCAAAGAGTGAGTAAGTTATAAGTTCGTTTTGTCTAAAAAAGACGTCGAATACAACCCACTCTTTATCTTTACCTTCTTTAAGGTAGCCGTTCATCATCGTCAATTCGTATAAATCCGTCAATAAAGTTAAATTTCTATAATTCATAATAAGCCTTACTCTTTATCTGTATTCTTAAAAGATTTTAACGTTGGCATTTCACCTTCGTTTGCCTTTTCTTCTTCTTTTTGCATTTTTAATTTTTCGGCGTATGGTATAAAGTCTTCTTTTTCGTCCGCCCTTTCAACGTGTAGCATTTTAGCCTTTAAAAGAAATAGCCCGATAAATGCTATTAATAATAAAGCAACGCCAACGATTACTATAATTACCCAGTAAACGTTTAATATTGCCAAAAGCACTATAACGCCTATTGTAAGCAAAACAGAACCTATAACGAATTCATAACCGCCTTTAACTACTAGCGAATAGCCCGTTATATAAGCGCCAAAGCCTAAAAGCATAATGACAAGCATAACTAAAAACGAAGAAATATCCGTTTTAATATTTTCCGTTTCTATTAAAATGCCGAAAACAGCCGTTATTGCAATTATCAATATGAACGCAATAGCCGAAACGGTTATTGAAGCAACTTTATTTTTCTTTTTCATTTTGCAACTCCTTTAAACCTTTAATAAAATTTATAAGAAATATTAAATAAAACGCTAGTTATTATAAAAGCGACTTAATTTTAATCAATTTTATTATAGCCCGAGCGTAGTTACAATTCTTTTTTAATATGCACGGCCACTCTTTATAGTTAAATTGACTAATTTATTGCGCTTTTGTTTTTTTAATTATATCATATCATTTTTCAAATTTCAATGTTTTTTAGCGGTTTATATAATAAAACTTATAATTATATTTAGCGCAAATAAAAAAATTCCCATTATCAAATAACGGGAATTCAATATGCTTTTTTGATAAAGCCTAAACTGACTAAAAGCGCGTCGTCAACTTCTTTCATAGTAGAAAGCGGTAGTTCGCCTATTCTATCTTTTAGCCTACGCTTATCTATCGTTCTAATTTGTTCAAGTAGCACGACCGAATCTTTTAAAAGACCGAATTCTATTGCGTTTAGTTCAATGTGAGTTGGAAGTTTAGCCTTGTTTATCTTACTTGTTACTGCGGCAGCTATAATGGTTGGACTGTACTTGTTGCCTATATCGTTTTGAACTATTAGTACAGGTCTTACACCGCCTTGTTCACTTCCGACAACAGGGCTTAAATCCGCGTAATAAAGTTCACCGCGTTTTATCATAAATAGACCTCTTATAAGCCCCGTTACATAGTATGTATTTTAGAGCGTTTTTGTTTACACCCATATTTTTGACTTTTTCAAAATTTTTATACTACGCAACCGCAAAAGAAAAAAATAAATGCCACAATTATTGATATTGCACCTTTTTTTTGTTGCTCTTTATTTTTTTTTGAGTTATAATAAATTAAAATATTAAATTACCTAGGAGGGTTTTTTATGCCATTAGTAAACACTAAAAAAATGTTTGAACAAGCATACAAAAACGGATACGCAATCGGTGCGTTTAACGTTAATAATATGGAAATCGTTCAAGGCATTACGGAAGCGTGCAAAGAAGTAAACGCGCCCGTTATTTTACAAGTTTCAAAAGGTGCGCGCGCATACGCAAACCACACTTATCTTGTTAAATTAGTTGAGGCGGCAGTTAAGGAATGTCCTGAAATTCCAATAGCGCTTCACCTTGACCACGGCCCAGATTTTGAGACTTGCAAGTCTTGTATTGACGGTGGTTTCACGTCGGTTATGATTGACGGTTCTTCTCACTCGTTTTTAGAAAATATTGAACTTACTAAAAAAGTAGTTGATTACGCGCACGACCGCGGTGTTGTAGTTGAAGGCGAACTTGGAACGCTTGCCGGTATTGAAGACGAAGTTTCACACGAATGCGGTTCTTACACTAGACCTGAAGAAGTTGAAGAATTCGTTACTAAAACGGGTGTTGACTCGCTTGCTATTGCAATCGGCACTTCGCACGGGGCATATAAGTTTAAACCCGAACAATGCACGGTTAACGAAAAAGGCATTTTAATTCCCCCTGCTTTACGCTTTGATATATTAGAAGAAGTTTCAAAAAGGTTGCCTAACTTCCCTATCGTTTTACACGGTTCTTCTTCCGTTCCACAAGAATACGTTAAAATCGTAAACGACTTTGGCGGAAAAATGCCTAACGCAATCGGCGTTCCAGAAGAACAATTAAGAGAAGCAAGCAAACTTGCAGTTTGCAAAATTAACATTGACTCTGATATTCGCCTTGCAATGACTGCTAGCGTTAGACAATTCTTGGCTGAACACCCAGACAAGTTTGACCCACGCGAATATTTAAAACCAGCTAGAAACACTATTAAAGAAATAGTTACTCATAAGTTAGTTAACGTTTTAGGTTGCGCAGGCAAAGCAACCGAATGCTTATAAAAATCGCAAAAAAAACCTTGCAAAAATTTAGATTTTATTCTAAATTTTTGCAAGGTTTTTAATTTTATAAAATCGTAGTATATTCGCTAAAATCTATCCTTTCAAAATGCCTTGGCGACGGCTCTGCATTTTCAGACGGATAGCCCACTACTAATAGGTTAAGCGGTTCAACGTTACTTGGTAAATTAAACTCTTTTTTAACTTTATTAGGGTCAAAGCGACAAACCCAACAACTGCCTAAACCTAAATTAGTTGCAGTTAACATCATATAGGTTTGAACGATGGCAACGTCCGTATCCTTTAAACTTTTGTTTATAGAAGTTAAAACGCACTCTCTATCTAGATTAGCGCAAGTTATAAATACGAGCGGTGCGTTAAAAGCGTTGTTGGTTATTCCGCGTATTTTTTCAATAGCTTGTTTACTTTTTAAAACGTAAATAGTTTGGCATTGTTTATTTTTGCCCGTTGGCGCAATTTGAGCGCTTTTTAAAATTGCGTTTATTTTATCTTCTTCAACTTCTTTACTGCTAAAATCTCTTACCGAATATCTAGTTTCTAATACTTTGTTAAATTCCATAATAATACCACCTTTTACTATATTGTAAAACTACTTGCAAAATAAATCAAGCGTTATTTTAACTTATTTTACTAAACTAAACGGTTTTATGCTATCTGCACGCGCAATCACGGTTATTTCATAGCAATCTTTTAGCGCTTCAACCGAAATAGTAATTTCGCCTTCGGTGTTAAAGTAGTTGTCTAATAGTTTTTTTAAATCGTACGCTATAAGCGAAGACATATCCGAACTTATCAATAACCTATCTGTTTCTATAACCCTTTTTAACCTTATTTTATTGTTTTTCATAATCTTTTTTTAAGTTCCTTTCTAATACTTCCCCAAAATCCCGTATATTTTGATAGGTAGTCAAAACTTTTACCCTTTCCCTTTAAAATAGTTTGCGCAAGCAAAAAAAACGCTTTGTGCGACGGCGACAACGGTACGTCGGCAATTCCGTTTATTATGCCGTCGTCATCGGGAATAACGCCTACAACTTCTACTCTTAACGTGTTTGCAACGTCTTCTTTACTATACATTTGCCCGTTTAAAACAAGGTCCCCGCGTATTTTATTAACTACGGCACGCATCGGCATTTTGTAACTTCGCAAAATTGACGTTACTTTGTCGGCATCTCTTATGCTCGTTATTAACGGCGTGGTTACTACAAGCGCCTCGTCAGCAATAGATACCGCCCTATGAAACCCCACGTCTATACCCGCGGGGCAATCAAGCAAAATATAGTCAAAACTAGCGTCAATGCTATCAAGCGACAGTTTTATAGATTGACTATTTAAGTTTGCTTTTGACATACTGTGAGTGCAAGGTATAACGTACAAATTACTATTAAGTGGGCTTTCAACTAGTGCTTGACTTGTCCTACAACGCCCACTTACAACGTCGGTTAAGTCAAAAACTACGCTGTTTTCTATGCCAAGCACTACGTCTAAATTGTTAAGACCAAAATCACAGTCTACAAGCACTACTCTTGCGCCCTTTTTTGCAAGGTGTAAACCTAAATTTGCAGTTACCGTTGTTTTGCCAACACCACCCTTGCCCGAAGTTATTACAATTTTTTTTGCCATGAATTCACCTTTTTACTAAATATAACAACAAATCGCGCGAAAATTTATAGAATAATTGCTAAATAACAAAGTAAAATGTCGTTTTTTTTCAACTCAAAAAGCCTTGTTTAATATCGACGCCAAACTTTATTTACTTGCAACAAAAATTTATGACAAATTTTAACAAAAAGTTATTTACTTACTATTTACAAAGTAAGTATAATATGATATCATATTTTAAAGGTGTATTATGTTTTATAAAAATATTTATTTTCACAACGTAAACTCAATGCAAAAAACCGATGACGGCAACTATTTATTAAGCCGTTATAACGAAACTCTTTTAGGCGATGCCGAAGTAAAGTTTAACGACGGCAAGTTGTCTACTGGTGTTGAACTTCGCTTTAAAGTTATATCGGATACCGTTAAAATTAAACTAAAACTTGAAAATGGGCAATCTCCTGCTGTTTGCGAAGTTTATTTTGGCAACTATTTTGCAGGCAATAACTACGTTTTAGAAATTACGGAAGATGGTGTTGAGTACACTTTTGAAAAGGCAAAAATGCCACAAATTAGCGCTTTAACGTACAAAGATTTTAGCCCTAACGTTGTTAGAATTTTGTTACCTGCTAAAAACGTTTTATTCGTTTCGGTTGACGGCGAAACGGAATATCCGCAAAAATACGAAATGCCTAATAAAACTATTGCGTTTGTTGGGTCTACTTCTCTTGGTTACGGCGATTTTGACAAGCCTTCAAATTCAATTCCGTTTCAATTATCTTCTAATTTAAAAGTTGACTATTTAAACCTTTGCTATTTTGATAACGAAGCGTCGTTTAACAAATTATTCCCCACTCTTTTAACACTTGATAAAAATATAATTTTTGTTGCCGAAGTTATAACCGAACAAATTGACAACACAAATCTTAAAAAACAATTAAAATATACGGCACGCAAAATTAAACTTTTAAGCAAATTAAAAGGCAGAGTTCTTTTTGTTGACAGTTTTACGCCTTGCTTACACCTTACAAAAGAACGCGCTAATAAAAAAGTTGGCGCTAAAATTAACAAAATGCTTAAAAAGAAAGTTAGCGCTAAACCTACGGAATTATACGCATCTAGCATTTTAAACGGCGTTAAAACACTTAATATCGTTGCAATGGATTTGGCAACAAAAGAACTTGCGTATTTAGTTAAAGATAACTTTAAAAACTTTAATAAAGAAGTTAAAATTTCTAAAACACCCGTAAGGTATTTTAAAACTACCGCAGGCGATGAGCCGTCTTTTACCGCGCCTATTATGAATAAGCGCGATATAAAAGAGCAAAACAAAAAAGATAAAGCCGAATTGCAAGAAAAAAAGGCAAAAGAACAACAAGAGTTAGAAACTAAAAAAGAAGAGGCGCGTTTAAAAAAAGAACAAGAAAAATTGTTAAAAGCGCAACAAAAAGAACAACTTAAAAATAAAAAATTACCTAAAAATAGCGACGAAGAAGTTGAAACTAACTCTAATAATGAAGATTAAACCGTTGCAGGCTAAAATAACGAAAAATAATAAAGTGCTGACGTTTTGTCAGCACTTTTTTTACTTTATTAAACCTTTCTTGATAACAAAAAAGGTTTAATTTAAAAAAAACAATCATACTATGGGGGACATATTATTATTGCTTTTTTCCTTTTTTTACGTTTAAAGAATTAGGTTTTTTTGCGTCTTGACTTTTATTTAATTTAGACGCGCCATACATAAATAATATTATAAGCATAATAAAAATAATTAAAAAAATTACGATAAGTATTTGTAATATAAACATTATAAATCACCTTAATTAAAACTAGCACGTTATTTAAAGCATTTGCTTGTGAATTTAACTTTATTTATAAATTACAATAAATTATATAGGTATTTTTCCTATATGTCAAGTAATATATAGTTATTTTTCCTATAATATTTTTGGGTACGAATTATGGAAATAAGCGTAATTGTTGGAAATAATCTAAAACTTGCACGCAAATATAAGGGGCTTACACAGAAGGAAATTGCAAAGGAATTAAACAAATATCAATCAGATTATAGCGAATATGAAAGCGGTAAAATTCAATTAGACTATGAAAAAATAGTCTATTTATGCAAGCGTCTTGACATAACGCCAAACGACTTGTTTGGATTTAACTAATCGTTTTTTAAACAATAAAAGCCACTATTTATAGTGGCTATTTTGCGTTATAATATAAGATAAAAAAGAATAATTTTTAAAAAATATGCACCACGTAAGTTAAACAAACTTTTATGGTGCATTTTTTATAAAAAACTATGCTTTATTTTTATTTTATATAGTCGATTAAGTTTTTAAGTAGTGGTTCAAATTTAGCGCCGTACCAGTGGTTGTCTTCTTTGGCGGTTGCTTTAATACAGTCAACAACGTAGTTTGCGGCAATTTGCGCCGAAATAAAAGCAGACTTTCCGTTAAGCATTGCGCCAACGAAGGCGGACGCATAAATATCGCCCGTACCGTGACAACTATTTGGCAACATATCGTGTTCGTAATAATTGTAATTATCGCCTTCAACAACCAACACGCCCGTTTTATTAGGTCTATACGAAACGCCCGTTAAAACTATGTTTTTTGCCCCGTCTTGCTTTAATTTAGAGATAATTTGGTCAATATACGACTTGTCGTATTCCGTTTTATAAGGTATACCCGTCAAATAGCACGCTTCGGTAATATTTGGCAAAATATAGTCGGCGTATAAACACAACTTTTTCATAGCGTTTGCATACTCATCGTCAAACCCCGGATACAACTTTCCGTTATCTGCCATAGCAGGGTCAACAACGAATACACCGCCCTTTTTAAGCGTTGACTTATAAATATCAAGCACCATATCAACTTGCTCTTTACTGCCTAAATAACCCGTATAAATAGCACTAAAATCTATGCCTTCTTTTTTCCAATGTTCGTTAATTTTAGGCATATCTGACGATAAATCTCTAAAAGTAAAACCTTTAAAGCCAGCGGTGTGAGTAGAAAGTACGGCTGATGGTAAAATTGCCGTTTCTAAACCACACGCTGAAAGTATGGGAAGTGCAACGGTAAGTGAGCACTGCCCAACGCACGAAATATCTTGAATAGTTAAAATTCTTTTGTATTCCATAATAACCTCATATTTTTTAATAATTTATAGCATTTTATTTTTTAATCGTACGAATTACATATTAAAGTAGTTTATAGAGTTGTTGTATGAAATATCTTCAACTACTTTTCCTACAAATTCAACGTTAGTAGTCATTTCGCCATTTTCCATCATTTCGCCTAAATACGAACAAAGTATTCTACGGAAATAATGGTGTCGTGGATAAGATAAAAGCGAACGACTGTCCGTAAGCATACCAACGAACGCGCCTAAATGCCCCGTTGCAGTAAGGTCTTTTAAGTGTTTTTCCATACCAACTTTATTATCTAAAAACCACCAAGCAGGTCCGTATTGTATTTTACCGCGACAAGAAGAATCTTGAAAACATCCCATAAGCGTTACCATTTCGCTATTCATTTTTGGGTTTAAGTTAAACAAAATGGTTTTTGGTAAAGAATTTTCGTTGTTAAGCCTATCTAAAAGCCTTGAAAGCGCGCCCATAGAGTTAGTGTCGCTTATGCTATCGTAACCCGTGTCAAGCCCTAATTTTTCAAGCATTTTAGAGTTGTTATTACGCATTGCGCCAAGGTGAACTTCCGTTCTTATATCGTATTTAGCATATAACTTCATTAAAAAATAAGTTAAATAGCCTTTAAAAATTTCAGTTTCGCTTTCGCTAACCGCCTTACCGCTTAACGCTTTTTTAAACACTTCGTTAGCATCGCTTTTTTCAGTTATAGGTAAAGCCTTTTCAAGCGCGATATCGCTGGCCGTCGTGCCAACTTTAATAAATTCTTTAAGCCTTAACTCAATTGCGGTTTCCAAATCGTCTATATTTTCAATTTTATTAGTTAAAGATTCTAACTTTTCAATAAAAGACTTGTACGCTTTAGCGTCGCAATTCATAATTTTATCGGCGCGAAAAGCAGGAATAACTTTAAACTTATAATCTTTTTGCTTAATTAAATTAAAGGTTTCTAAATCGTCAAAAATTTCGTTAGTAGTAAACAAAATTTTAACGTTTGATTGTTCAATTAAACTTTGTGGCGTAATTTTATTTAAGGCAATAAAGTCGTTACACCAGTTCCAAATAGTTTCAGCGTTTTCTTCGTTAATTTCAAGTTCGCAATTAAAGAATTCCTTTAACTCTACTTGCGACCAGTGGTAAAGTGGATTTCCAAAAGCCGTAGACAAAGTTTTACAGTATGCAATAAATTTTTCTTTATTGCTTTTTGAACCCGTAATAAACTCTTCGTCTATGCCAAAATTTCTCATTAAGCGCCATTTATAATGGTCGCCTGCAAGCCAAATTTCAAAAACGTCGTTAAACTGTTTGTTTTCTAATATTTGTTTTTCGGGCAAGTGACAGTGATAGTCAAATATAGGCATATTCTTTGCGTAGTCGTTATAAAGTTTTTCCGCCGTTTTGTTTTTTAATAAAAAATTATCTTTAATATAACTCATATGTTACCTCTTCTATTTTCTATAGGCTCGTTTTTATTCATTCTAAACTTGCCGTAAACCCCTTGCACTTCCATATAATAAATAAAAGTGTCTGGATATTTTTTTGAAATTTTAATAAATTGTGCAATTTGCCTTCTGCTTATAATCATAAACACGATTGCGTTTTGACTACCGCTATATAAACCCTTACTTGCAACTATCGTTGCCGAGTGACCTAGTTCGTCAACTATGTCGTGATACAAATCTTCGGGATGGCTAGTTATTATTTTTACTTCTATCGCCTCGCGGTTGTCACGCATTATGAAAGTAACTACTTTTTCATAAACGAAAAGTTCTATTATTGCAAGCAAAATACAGTTTAAATCGTTATAAACAAAATAAGAAACCGCAACTAGCATCATACATACGATAGTTACTATTCTTTCGCAGTTTATAAAGGGATATTTCTTTTGCACTAGGTTTGCTATAATTTCAATTCCGCCCGTTGAACCGCCTATTTTATACATATATCCCGCTTTTGCGCCTAACAACACACCTGCAAAAAGCGCAGAAATCATACCGCTATCATGTTGAACGAATTGTGGCATTTTTAATAGATTAAAAAGCGTCAAAAATAACGAAGAAAACAAGGTTGAAAGCAAAACGTAAAACACGTATTTTTTATTGAGTTTAAACCACGCCAAAATAATAAGTGGCAAGTTTAAAAGCAAGTTAACTAAACCCGAATCAATTGCCGGAAAAAGTGAGTGTAGCATTATTACAATGCCGTCTAAACCGATTGAAGCAAAGTTTGCAGGATATATAAAAAAGTGAATTGCAAACGACGAAATAGCCGAAGTTGCAATAATAGTAAGTAATGCAATTATTGTTTTTTTTACATTGTTATTAGTCATAAATTACCTAAATTAAATTACAGCAACACGTCTTTATTAGTGCCGTAGTAAATATCGCTTTTACCGCTTATTATTTTACAAAACTCTTCAACGTAATCCCAGTCTAAACCGTAAGTGTCGGCATCGAATTCATAAGAGTGCCCGAAAGCGTAAAATAACTTTGGCTCGTCAGTTTTTAATTCTACAAACTCTTTTGCAAGTTTTAAAGTTTCTTCTTTATCGTCAACAAAATAGCAAGTAGGGTTAAAGTTGTATAAGTCGGTTTGAATATCAAAGTTTTTAGTCGTTACGTTTGTTCTTGCGTATTTAATACCCGTTTTTTCTTTAATTACCTTTGCTGCGTGCGCGCTTGTGTTTGGCCCGCCGTTACCTGGGTATGCAAAACCAACTACTTCGTATCCACAAAGTTCGCTTAAAAACTTTCTATCCGTTTCAACTTGGTGAATAATTGCCGATTCGCTACAATAAGTTAGCGTTGGGTGTATAAGCGTATGCCCTGCAACTTCGTGATTTTTATAAATTTCTTTAAGTTTATCGGCGTCTACTTTCTTGCTTAAAATTTCGTTACCTTCTTTAACGTATTTACCCCATTTAAGCCCTAAATAGCCTGAATTAAGGTTAAACGTTGCTTTTAAACCGTATTTATCAAGAATTTCAATAAGTTTTACGTCGGCTTCTGCGCCGTCGTCAAAACTCAACGTTACCGCCTTATTTTTATTATCCCACATAGTTTACCTTTAAAGTGTTACGCCCGTTTTATAAAATGCAATTTCGCGTATATCTTCACTTTTACATTTATATTCGCCGTTAACTGTTTTTATAATAAGTTCAAAAAGTCCTTCTTCGTCCATTGAATAAGCGTTAAAATCTATCCAATTTTCTTTAAAAGACGCAAGTTTGTTGTTAGTTGATATCTTCATCGTTGGCACGAAAGTTGAAAACGGCGTGCCCCTACCCGTAGTAAATAACACTATTTGACAACCAGCCGCCGCAAGCGCCGTGCTTGCAATAAGGTCGTTTCCGGGGGCGTTAAGAGCCGTAACACCACTTTTTGCAACCATTTCGCCATAATCAAGAACGTCAACGATTTTAGTCGTACCCGCCTTTTCTACGCAACCAAGCGATTTTTCTTCAAGGGTAGTAATACCGCCCTTTTTGTTGCCTGGGCTTGGGTTTTCATATACGGGAAAACCTTGTGAAACGTAAAAGTTTTTAAAGTCTACAATCATTTTTTTATACTTTTCGTAAACTTCTACACTTTCGCACTTATTCATTAAAAGTTGTTCCGCGCCAAACATTTCAGGAACTTCCGTCAAAACTGCCGAACCGCCGTAACTAACGATTTTATCGCTAATTTTACCAACTAACGGATTAGCGGTTAAACCCGAATATCCGTCAGAACCACCGCATTTTAAACCGATTGAAAGTTCGCTTAAAGATACGTCTTCCCTTTTTAACGCGCTGGCTTTTTTAATAAATTCTTTAACAACGTTTAAGCCGTATGAAACGTCGTCTTCAACGTCTTGACAGTTAAAGTATTCAATATTATCTCTATTATAAGGCTTTAAGTATTCCTTAATTCCGTCAAGCCCGTTATTTTCGCAACCTAAACCTACGAATAAAACGAAAGTAGCGTTAGGGTTAAGCGCCATTGAACAAAGAAGTTTTTTAACGTTTTCGTTGTCGTTGCCAAGTTGAGAGCATCCAAATTGATGAGTTAAGGCGTACACGCCGTCAATAGAACCGCAAATGAGTTTTTGCGCTTCCTTTTCTATACGCATACAAACGTTATTTACGCAACCAACCGTTGGAATAATATAAATTTCGTTTCTTATGCCTGCACGACCGCAACTTCTTTTATAGCCCTTAAAAGTGCCTTCAAGTTTTTTAACTTCAACTATCGTTGGGTTATAAGAATATTCAAAATCTTCGTCTAAATGCGATTTTACGTTATGAGTATGTACCCACTCGTCTTTTTTAATATCTTCTTTTGCCCTACCTATAATTTCGCCGTATTTTATTATAAATTCGCCTTTTTTGATATCTTTTAAAGCAAATTTATGACCACTAGGAATATCCCTTACACCTGTAAGGGATATTCCAACGTTGTCTTTTTCGTTAATAATTACAATATCTTTCATATAAGATTTTTTCCGCTTTTTATCGTTTTTACGTTTTCTTTAACCGCGTTTGTAAAGCCCTTGTATTCGTCAAGGTCTTCGCCCCAAACTTCAACGTCTTGCATAAAGTTTATAATATCGCCACCGTTTGCAAAGTATTCAAGGTATGGAATATCGTCTTTAATTTCAACTTTTCTAGACGGTAACTCTACGTAATACTTTCCGTCGTCTTCTTTTTTAAGTGAAGAATAGATTGCCATTAAATACGAAAATCCTATCGTTAAGTTTTTAGGAATTACGCCGTATTTTTCGTAATAGTCTTTAAAAGATGGTAAATCTCTTGCGCGCCACTTTGATATGCTGTTAAGCGAAATGCTTATAAGTTGATGATTAAGGTATGGATTGAAAAACCTTTCAACAACTGAATTAGCAAATTGCGTAGTAGCCGATATATCGTCGGATACGAAAGGTATAATTTCTTCTTTTAAAGTGTCGTTTAAGAATTTGTATAAAGTAGCGTCGCCCATACACTCGTCAACCGTAGTTTTGCCAAGCCATAAGCCAGCGGGAACTAAATTCGTATGACTTCCGTTTAAAACGCGAACCTTTCTTTTTTTGTAGTACTTGATATTATCGGTTACGACAACGTCAATACCGTTAAAGCCTTCAACGATATACTTGTCAATTTCGCCTTTCTTTTCAACCGCCCACAAGCCGAAAGGCTCGCCAACCGACATTAAGTTATCTTCATACCCGATAAGTTCGGTTAAATGGTTTTTAGTTTTTTCATCGCGTGGGTAGCCAGAAACTATCCTATCAACTAGCGTATTAGAAAAATAACATTTTTCTTCTATCCAAGTTTTAAATTCGCTTTCAAGTTTCCAAAGTTCAACGTAATTTTTAACGCATTTTTCAAGTTCCGTTGCGTTATTGTCTATAAGTTCAACGGGCATCATATAAACGCCGTCAAGCCCCGCTTTAAAACGCGCGTACAAGAATTTTGTTAATTTTGCAGGGTAAGTGATATTTTCAAAACCGTCAAATTCGTCGGTATCGTGATAGCAAATACCTGCTTCAGTCGTGTTAGAAACTACGATTTTTAAGTCTTTATTAGTTGCAAGAGCATAAAACTTGTCAATTTCGTTAAACGGGTCAATTACTTCGTCTACACAAGTTACTTTGTATACGTTTTCAACGGCTTTTCCGTTTTCCATACCACGTAAAACTACGTTATACTTATTATCTTGCTTTATAAAACTATCTAAACTACCAAAGGTAATAGGCTTAATAATGCTAACGCTATACTTTTTTTCTTTTTTGTTAAGATTATCAAAATAATAATCAACAAAAGTTCTTAAAAACCCACCTTCGCCAAATTGTGCTATTTTAATCATTTTAATTTCCTTTATTATTTCCACCAACCCATTTCGGTTGTTTTTTCCATAATTGCGTCCCAAACGATATCTTTACACCAGTAATGACCTTTTGGAGTAACTATCGACTTGCAGTTTTTCTCGTTTCCTGCTTTTTTAAAGATTGCCTCTATTCTATTAAACGCTTCCGTAGTGCTATAAATTGGGAAAGAGTAATCGTCTTTACCAGAAATCATAATAAGGTTTCTATCCGAAAGCATAGCCGAAACGTCGCCCATTTCAAAATATCTATATGCGTGTGGAATAAAGTTGCAAGTACAGTGAAATCTATCTAAAAGCGACATTTTGTAAGTTGCAACACCGCAAGATGGTACGCATAACTTAATGCGTTCGTCATAGCAAGCGCCGTAGTAAGATGCCGTACCGCCACCAGAGTTGCCCGTAATTAAGATTTTGTCTAAATCGCATTGTGGAAATTGCGATAACGCGTCAATAGTCCTGCTAATATCCCAAACTCTTTCGCCTATAAGCGTTCTTCCAAGCATAAACAATTCTTGCGCCGAATAAATGCACATTAACATTTCGTATTGTGGCACGCCTGCGCCCCTACTCCAACCGTTGCCAAGTGGCTTTGTTTCACCCATACCGCGTTGTTCTATTGCAACTGCAATAAAACCTTTTTTAACGGCTTGAACGGCAAAGTCGCCCCTTGTTTCTATGTATTGTTTATCTTTTTCACTTTTTGCTATACCAACGGAATTATGAAACCCCGACGAGTGACCTTGTAAAGTTATAGCAACGGGGTATTTTTGTTTACCCGTGTTAGGAATTAACATATATACGGGAACAGCAACGCTTTCCTCACTATCAAATTCAAACCTTATGCGTTTATATCCGTCGCACTCTACTTCTTCAACGATATCAACGTTAAGTGGGCATACACTCTTTTTAATGCGGTCAAGCCCCGTAAGTTCCGTGAATTTATCTCTTATTTGCTTTTTCCACGTTTCAAAATCAGCATTTTCATTAAATGCAAGTTGTTGAGTAGTCGCATCTCTTAAATAATCGGTTGCAATATTGCCACCTACTTTATATTTAGCCATATTATATACCCCCTTATAATTACTTAAACCAACCCATATCGGTCGTCTTTTTAACGATTGCGTCCCAAACGATATCAGCGCACCAATAGTGACCCTTTGGCGTTACGATTGATTCGCAGTTTTGCTCGTTTCCTGCTTTTGTAAAGATAGCCTTTATTCTATTGAACGCTTCCGTAGTGCTTTGAATTGGGAAAGAGAAGTCGCTTTTGCCGGAAACCATAATAATGTTTCTATTTGAAAGCATTGCGGAAACGTCGCCCATTTCAAAGTATCTATATGCGTTAGGAATAAAGTTACAAGTACAGTGATATCTATCTAAAAGTGACATTTTGTAAGTTGCAACACCGCAAGATGGCACGCTTAACTTAATGCGCTCGTCGAAGCAAGCGCCGTAATAAGACGACGTTCCACCGCCCGAGTTACCCGTAATTAAGATTTTATCCATATCGCACTCTGGGAATAAAGATAAAGCGTCAATAGCCCTACTAATATCCCAAACTCTTTCGCCTACTAAAGTTCTGCCAAGCATAAACTTTTCTTGCGCTGAATAAGTGCACATATAGTCGCTATATTCAGGTATGCCTGCGCCTCTATCCCAACCGTTGCCAAGTGGTTGCGCTTCGCCCATACCGCGTTGTTCTACCGCAAGAGCAATAAAACCCCTTTCAATAGCTTGCAAACCGATAGCGCCCCTTGTGTTTATGTAATCTTCGTCTTCTTTACTTTTAGCAACGCCTATTGAGTTATGAAAGCCCGTAGTGTGCCCTTGCATTGTAATTGCAACGGGATATTTTTTCTTCCCTGTATTTGGGATAAGTAAGTAGCAAGGAACTGCAACGCCGTGTTCGCTATCAAACTCAAATCTGATGCGCTTATATCCGTCGCACTCAACTTCTTCAACGATTTCAACGTTTAACGGGCATATATTTTGTTTAATGCGGTCAATACCCGTAAGTTCCGTGAATTTATTTCTTATTTGCGTTTTCCAAGTTTCAAAATCAGCATCTTCGTTAAACGCAAGTTCTTGAACGGTTGTGTCTCTTAAATAATCAATGGCAACGTCGCCACTAACTTTATATTTAGCCATACTTCTTACCTCTTTTTTATTTTTTTACAACGACGTTTTAAGCCATCGTATTTTATTATAGTTTATCACTAAAATTCGCGTTTGTATAGCGGATTTTAGCAAAAAATTAATTTTTTTAAAAATTAACTTTACATTTTATAGCATTATAAAATATTTCACAGTTTTTATTAAATATTTTACGATAAGTTTACAATAATTTTGAGTTTATTACGTAATCTGCCGTTGCAATATTAGTTGCAATAGGAACGTTATATAATACCGCTATTCTTAAAAGCGCTTTTACGTCGGGGTCGTGCGGTTGCGCGGTTAACGGGTCGCATAAGAAAATAATAAAGTCAATATCACCTTCGGCAACTTTTGCGCCTATTTGTTGGTCACCGCCAAGCGGACCGGACATAAAGCCTTCCACCTTTAAAGCGGTTGCTTCTTCAATTCTTTTTGCAGTAGTTCCCGTTCCGCAAAGTTTATAGTTTTTTAAAATTTCTTTATTTTTAAATACCCACGACACAATTTCTTGTTTTTTACCGTCGTGCGCGATAAGTGCAATTTTACTAATTTTTTTCATAAGTCACCTATATCAATTTTTTAAGTATTTTATATATTGATTTAGCCATAAAATAATAGCCCAAATCATTAGGGTGCGTACCTTCCGTAAACGCGCTTACGTATTCGCTATTCGGTATGGTTTTTGCGCTGTTTATATAGTAAACGTTTTTATCGCCACTTTCAATCGCTTTTTTATAAGTTTCCTTTATTATTTTTCTGCGCTTTGCCTTGTCTAATCTTCCCGAATAACAACTAACGGCAGTTAAGAAAATAATAGGCGTATCTTTGTGGGTTTCCCTAAACGCCTTGTATAAATTATAATGCCTTTGCTGTAAAAATTCGACGTTTGGCGCGTTATAGTCAAACTCGCATACGAAAACGCTACAATCAATTGTTTTTAAAAACTCAACCATTTCCGGTTGCGCTAGGCAGTTTCCGCTTATACCCAAATTAAAATAGTCTACGTTTGACCATTTTTCTATAAATCCTTGATATAAGTTATCCGTCCTTGACGCGCCCGCGCCCATAGAAATTGAACTGCCGTAGTATAAGATAGGCAAAACGTCTTTATACTTTTTACCGCCCTCAACCTTTGCGCCTTTATCTACACCGATATAAATGCTTTCGATATAATCGTTATAAAGTGGCAAATAAAGCGTATAATAACGCATATCCGATTTACTATTAGGCACTTTCCAATCGCTTGGCATTTTTGTAAAATCTACGGTGCTTGTATATTCTTTTGTTTCGGGGTTTTTAACGTTTGGCGTAATCGTCGTTACAAATCTTTTTTTGCCGTTTGGCAAGTCTTCAAGTAGCGTACACCCTGCCATACTTGAAAGTGGCATAATTGAAAGCATGCACATATACCTAAATTTAACGTTAATGGTTATTTTTTTAGAGTTGGTTGAAAACCTTATTCTGCCACCCGAAGTGCAAGTGTTAAGCACCTTTAAACCCTTGTCGAATTCGTTTGAATATTTTGACGGAACGCGCACGAAATAACCGTTTTCGTTATCGTAAGAAACGCCGTAAATATCAAAAATGCCCTTGGTTACGTCGTAAACGTCTTTACCGTCTAAACTAGTTGAAATAATTTTTAAATTTTTATCAAATTGCTCTGCGCCCATAATACACCTTTTAAAATATTAGTTTCGTTTTTCGTCTAAATAAGTTGCCTCTAAATCGCTTACGTGAAGTAAAACTGCAAGTGGGAATTTTGCATAGGCTTCGCTAATAGTACCGTCGCCACCCTTATATCTAACGTCAAAACCGCCCATATGCCAGTTTATTGCAATGGCTTCTTCGCGAGTTAAACGCATAAAACCACTTATTATATAAACGGATTTTTCGCCATGACCGTAAGGCAATAATTCGTCTTTCGTATAATACGGTTTTTGCACCCATTCGCCGTTTTCTTTTACGTTTTTATAATCAATTTTATAAAAGTCAATTTTGCATAAGTCGTGAAGTAAAGAAACTATCGTTATAGTTTCTAAACTAACCACTTTATTAAAATCTTCGCCGTATTCGGCTTTTACGTTTTTTAAAAGCCTTTCGTATACGTTTACGCTATGTTCACATAAACCGCCCTCATAAGCGCAATGATATCTTGTGCTTGCTGGCGTTATAAAGAAGTTAGAACTTAATAAATACGCCCTTAACTTTTCAGCGCCGTCACGCTTGACGTTTGCGTCAAAAATTTCTAAAAACCTTTCTTTTGCCGTCATAATAACCTTTTTACATTTTTTTTGCTATCACTAAACCCAACCTGCATAAAGCAAGTTGGGCTCGTTTTATTTTGCATATTCAACGCTACGCGATTCCCTTATAACGTTTACTTTTATTTGACCTGGATATTCCATAGATTCCTCTATTTTTTTGGCTATATCTTTTGCCAAAAATAGCGCTTGGCTATCATCAATTTGTTCAGGTTTAACGATAACTCTAACTTCCCTACCCGCTTGAATAGCATAAGCCTTTTCAACGCCTTTAAAGTCAGTTGCGATATCTTCAAGTTGTTCTAAACGTTTAACGTAATTAGATTCAATTTCTTTTCTTGCACCTGGTCTAACACCCGAAATTGCATCGGCGGCTTGTACTAAAACAGCCTCTATGCACTTTGGCTCTACGTCACCGTGGTGAGATTCTATACAGTTGATAACAAATCTGTTTTCTTTATATTTTTTAGCAAGTTCTACGCCCAAGTTAATGTGCGTGCCTTCGTTTTCAAAGTCAACGGCTTTACCGATATCGTGAAGTAAACCACCGCGTTTTGCAAGGTTTACGTCAACGCCAAGTTCTTGCGCTAAAAGCCCCGCAATATGCGCAACTTCTAAAGAGTGTTTTAACACGTTTTGACCGTAACTTGTTCTAAACCTTAACTTACCTAAAATTTTAATGAGTTCTGGGTGAATACCGAATAAACCCATTTCAAATACGGCGTTTTCGCCTGATTCTTTAATGATAACGTCAAGTTCTTTTTTGACTTTATCTACAGTTTCTTCAATTCTTGTTGGTTGAATTCTTCCGTCGCTAATTAACTTTTCAAGCGCCCTTCTAGCAACTTCGCGCCTTACGGGGTCAAAACCCGACGCCACTACTACTTCCGGCGTATCGTCAATTATAAGCCTTATGCCCGTTGCGTTTTCAAGCGCAGTTATGTTTCTTCCTTCCCTGCCTATTAAACGCGCTTTCATATCGTCGTTTGGTATAGATATAGTCGTTACGGTTAGTTCGTTGCTTTGGTCAACGGCACAGCGTTGAATTGCAAGACTTATAATTTCTTTTGCCTTTTTATCGGCTTCGTCTTTTGCTTGTTGTTCAGAATTTCTTACGAATAAAGACGCTTCTTTTCTTGCCTCGTCTTTAATTTCTTCAATTATCATAGTTTTGGCTTCTTCTTGAGTCATTTGCGCAACTCTTTCAAGTTCTTGTACAAAGACTTCGTGTTGAGTTTCCAACTTTTCTATGAGTTCGTCTGCTTGGGCTTGTTTCTTTTCAAGACTTTTAGCAAGCGCTTCAACTTCTTCGTTTCTGCGAAGTAAGGTTGCGTCTTTTTTGTTTAAAGTTTCGTCTTTTTGATTAAGCCTTTGCTCTATTCTTTGAAGTTCAGCCCTTTTTTCTTTTGATTCGTGTTCAAATTCGGCTCTTAATTTTATTTCCTGTTCTTTCGCCTCTAATATTGCCTCTTTTTTTAATGCTTTGCATTCGTTTTCGGCGTTAGTCATCATTTCGGCAATAACTTTTTTAGCGTTGCCAACTTTTTTATTTGTTATAAAATTTAACAAAATGTAAACGATTATAGCGCCTAAAATAATACCGACAATACCCGCTATTACAGCGCCTAAAATCACTTGCGATGAAAGTAACAGGAAGGTTGTGTTTTGTAACATAAGTACCCTCCTAGTAAAAAAAATAAATTTATAGAAATATACGAATAACCGCTAATTTTACTATTAAAATTTCGCAAAAAATTCGCCATTATCTACTAATTTACATTTTATAACAAAAACGACTAAATGTCAATATTATTTTATAATTTATTTAATATATTTTATTTGCATACACGAGCGCTATAAACAGATTGCGTTTTTGTTGCAATAAAAGTTGTAAAAACGCAAAAAAAAATGCGTGCCGTAAGCACGCAAATATTACGCTGTTTTAATTATTTTTTGGTCTGAGTGAGAAGATTTGAACTTCCGACCTCTTGAACCCCATTCAAGCGCGCTACCAAACTGCGCTACACCCAGATATGGAGCTTCTAGCCGGAATCGGACCGGCGACCTTATCCTTACCATGGATACGCTCTACCTACTGAGCCATAGAAGCATTAAATCAGCCTTTTTATGTTACCATATAAAAACTGATTTGTCTATCGTTTTTTTATACTTTTTTAATTATGATTTTTATTGCGTTCGTTAAGCGTTAAAACTTTTTAAAATCAACGCTTTACGAAACGCACTAAAATTCAATTACAAGGTATCATTATATTATTTTGATATCGTTACTTTCTATAAAATCAATTACGCCGTAAAGCGATTTTTTTACGACTTCAATTTCGCCAAAAGTCAATTCGTATAGCGAACTTATAACTTCGTTTAAAAGTTTAACGGTTATCGTTTCGCCCTTGTTTTTATCTAGCCAAACGGATAGTTTAAAACAGTTTGGTATATACCCTTTAACCTTGTATTTTTGCGAAATTTTAGTTGTTGAAATGCCAAACGCTTTTTCGTAATATTCGCCCGTGCCGTATTCTTCGCTTAACGCGCCTATCGATACTAAAAGGTCGGCTATAACTTCGTTTTGAGTAGGCGTAAAATTAACGGAATTAAAATACTTTTTATACGTTTCTTGAATAATTTTACGCGCGCCGTCAAAACCCTTTCTAACCGCCAAAACGTCAACTTCTTTTTTACTTAAAGGCTTTGACTCTTCCGCCTTTATAAGTTTTGGCGTTTCTTTTACTACCTTTATAAGTTCTTTTGGCGTTTCCGTTTCGGTAGGCTTTGGCTCTTGTGGATTTTCTTTAACGACTGTTTTTGGTTCTTGTGGGTTTTCTTTAACGACGGTTTTTTGTTCTTTTCTAGTTTCCGCCACCAAAGTTTTTAGGCTTTCTTCCATTTCTAAAACTGCGGTTTTAGGGGCTTGTTTTAAAGTAGTTTCTTCGCCTTTTTCAACGCTTACAGTTTTGCCAGAACTTTCTACACCCGTGCTAACTTTTTCAACGCTTACAGTTTTACCAGAACTTTCTACACCCGTGCTAACTTTTTCAACGCTAACGCTCGTTAAAGGCGAATTTTTTATTAAATTGTCTTTAACGGCAACGTTTTTTAAAAGCGCACGGTCAACGCCTGACGTAGTAGACGACTAACGGTTGACAAGCGCCTAGTTTTGGCACAAGTTTACCTTTCGTCGTCCTGCTATCTTGCGCGATATCGTCAAGTTCAATATGATATATCGTACCTAGTCTATCCACAATGGTTAGCAACGCCTTGTCGGTTTGTTTAAAAGTTTTAGAAAATACTACGCATTCGTTTAACGTTTCGTTTCCAAGGTCAACGATTTTAACGCCCTTTCTTGCCCTACTCGTTTTAGTTATAGTTCCCGTAAGAACTTTTTTAAAAGTTCCAAAACTCGTTATAACTACGGCTTCGGTGTCGGTATCGTCGTCAATTTGCGACGCGTAAACTACGGTGTCGTTTTCATTAAGGTCCATACCCTTTACGCCACCTGCAATTCTTCCTTGAACAGGCACGCTATTTTCAGCGCGCAAGCACATACCTTTACTTGTTACGAAGAATAAATCTTTCGTTTCGTCAAGGGTTTCAACGTTTATTACGGCGTCGCCGTCTTTAAGTTTTATTGCTTGACAACTCACGCGTGAGAATTGATAGTCTTGCCAATCGGTTGCCTTGATAACGCCTTGTTCGGTAAACGCTATAACCTTACCGCTAATTTCACCGTTTTCGGCTGTAAAGAACGCAATAGGCTCTTCATCTTTTAGCGCTTCGCTAAACAAGTTTTTAAACGCTACGCCACCTTGCCCAGCACCGCGCGCTTCGGCAATTTGGTCGGGTATAAGGCGGAATAAGTTGCCTTTGTTGGTAAACGCGTAAACAACGTCTTTATTAGTTGCTTTAACGCTAAACGAAAATACTTCGGCAGGTGAAGGCGTATCCGTCTTACTTCTTGAATAAGACATAAGCGGAACTTTTCTTACTAACCCCTTGCCACTGTAACCTATAATTAAGTTTTCAACAGGCTTTTCGTCGTCAAAGCGTTCAACCTTGTTATCTTCAATAGAAGATAAAATTTCAGTTTTCCTAGCGTCTTTGTATCTTCTTTTAATAGCCGTCATTTCGTCAACGACAACTTCGTTAAGACGCTTTTTGCTTTCAATAATAGCCGTTAACTCTTTAATTAAAAGTTCAAGTTGCCTTAATTCTTCTTTTAAGTTATCGATTTCAAGACGCGTAAGTCTGCTTAACTTTAAATCTAAAATTGCTTGCGCTTGAATATCGCTTAAATCGTATTCTTTTCTTAAATTTTGTTTTGCAGTTGCGGTGTCGGGCGATTTTTTGATGATTTGAATAACCCTATCAATATCCGTAACGGCAATAATTAAACCCGAAACTATTTCGTGGCGAACTTTTGCCTTTGACAAGTCGTATTTAGTACGCCTTAAAACTACTTGTTTTTGATAGTCGGTGTAATGTTTGAAGATTTCAAGTAAGCCAAGTTGTTGTGGCTTGCCGTCGGCAATCATAACCATATTTATGCCGTAAGAAACCTGTAAACTAGTGTTTTTGTAAAGTAAATCTAAAACGTCTTTTGCGTCAACGTCTTTTCTTAACTTTATTACGATACGCATACCGTGTCTATCCGACTCGTCTACAACGTCGTTAATACCGCCGAATTCTTCTTTTTTATCAACCATAAGTTGACCTATTTTTTGAATTAAAGCCGCTTTATTTACTTGGTATGGTATTTCGTCTACTACTATATTTTGTTTTGTTGGGCTTTCTTGTTCAACCCTTAATTTAGAACGGATTAAGATTTTGCCCTTGCCCGTTTCATAGGCTTTTTCAAGTTCGTCGCCCGCTATGATATAACCGCCCGTTGGAAAATCCGGACCACGAACGATTTTCATCATATCGGCAAGTTTTATTTTTGGATTATTTATATATGCAACTGCGCCGTCTACAACTTCGCCCAAATTGTGCGGTGGAATATTAGTTGCAAGACCAACGGCTATACCCATAGCGCCGTTTACTAAAATGTTAGGAAAACGACCGGGTAAAGTTTTTGGCTCTTTTAAAGAATCGTCGAAGTTGTTTTCCCAATCAACGGTATCTTTATCCAAGTCTTTTAACATTTCAAGCGCTAGATTATTGAGTTTTGCTTCGGTGTAACGCATTGCGGCAGCGCCGTCGCCGTCAACCGAACCAAAGTTACCTTGACCGTCAACAAGAGTCATTCGCATATTGAAAGGTTGCGCAAGTCTAACCATAGCGTCGTAAACCGAACTATCGCCGTGTGGATGGTATTTTGCAAGGCACTCACCTACTACGCGCGCGCTTTTTTTGTGTGGCTTGTCGGGTGTTAAGCCAAGTTCGTTCATAGCAAACAATATTCTTCTTTGAACGGGTTTTAAACCGTCTTCTACACGCGGTAAAGCCCTTTCTAAAATAACGTGTTCGGCGTAAGGTATCATTGAGTTGTGTAATACGCTTTCAATATTGCTTACGACTATATTGTCTTTCTTTTCTTCCATATTACACCTCTTTTACCTTTATTTCAAAATCGTCAACTTTGTTAAAGTTTGCGTGCTTTTGAATATATTTTTTTCTTCCTTCTATATCGTCGCCCATAAGCGTCGTTATAAGCCTTTCCGCTTCGGCGGCTTCTTCAATAGAAACTTGCATAAGCATACGGGTTTCGGGGTTAAGCGTAGTATCCCAAAGTTGCGATGGGTTCATTTCGCCTAAACCTTTATACCTTTGAATTTGATAACCGCGACCAACTTTTTGCTGTGCTATCTCTCTTTCCTTTTCGTCGTAAGCGTATTCGACCATATCTTTTTTGTACACCTTATAAAGTGGTGGCATACCTATGTATACGTGCCCTTGACTAATAAGTTCTTTCATATGCCTAAAAAAGAAAGTTAAAAGTATGCAACGAATATGGTAACCGTCTTGGTCGGCATCGGATAAAATTATAACTTTGTGGTAGTTTAATGCGTCAACGTCAAAGTCCGCGCCTATGCCCGTACCAAGCGCCGATATAATAGTTTTTATTTCTTCGTTTTTCAAAACGTCTATTAAAGATTTCTTTTCGCAGTTTATAGGCTTACCACGAAGTGGTAAAATTGCTTGGTGCTTTCTATCGCGCCCTTCTTTTGCGCTACCGCCCGCAGAGTCGCCTTCTACTATGAAAATTTCGTTCATTTTAGCGTCTTTACTAGAACAGTTTGCAAGTTTACCAAGTAGCCTTGTAGAATCCGCGCCCGTTTTTGCCCTGTTTAATTCTTTGGTGTGCCTTACCGCTTCACGCTCTTTTGCGGCGGATATTGCCTTTTCTAAAATAGCGTCGAAAATCTTTGCCGTCTTTTTATTTTTTAAAACGGCTTCAAACCCGTCAAGAGTAACGCTTTCAACGGCAGGTTTTACTTCAACGTTGCCAAGTTTACCTTTTGTTTGACCTTCAAATTGCGCGTTTTTAACTTTTACGGATACAACAGCCGTCATACCAACCCTAAAATCTTCGCCGTTAAAGGTTACGTTTTTAGTTTTTGAAGACGCATTTTCTTTGCAATAGTCGTTTAAAAATTTAGTTAAGCCCGACTTAAAGCCAACGTCGTGCGTACCGCCGTATATCGTTGGAATATTGTTTACGAAAGAAAAGATATTTTCGCTATATCCGTCCGTATGTTGAAGTGAAACTTCTACGATAATATCGTTTACAGTCCCGCTAAAATAAATAGGTTCGGGATACAACACGTTTTTGCTTGTGTTTATGTGAGAAACGTAGTCTTTAATACCGCTTTCTGACACAAATATTTGTTCTTCGCCGTCCTTTCCGCTACGCAAGTCTTTAAAAATAAGTTTTAAGCCCTTGTTTAAAAACGAAGTGTCGCGAAGTCGGGTGCAAATAGTGTCTACGTTAAATTCAACCGTCTCAAACACTCGCGCATCGGGTTTAAAATGAACTAACGTGCCGTGCTTAATGGTTTTAATGCCCGTATTGAATAAAGGCGCTTTCGGTACGCCCGAAAGTACCTTTTTTTGCGCTTTATCTTCGTAAGAAGAAAATTCCATTTTGTATACGGTTTTATTGTAGACTTCTACTTTAAGCCATTCCGAAAGCGCGTTGGTTACCGATGCTCCAACGCCGTGCAAACCGCCCGAATAAGAGTAGTTATCGTTATTAAATTTGCCACCTGCGTGAAGTTGAGTAAAGATAACTTCTACACCGCTAACTTTTGCCTCGGGGTGAATATCAACGGGCATACCCCTACCGTCGTCTTCAACGGATACGCTACCGTCGTCGTAAAGACAAACCGTAACCGTTTTTGCAAAACCGTTTGCGGCTTCGTCAACGGCGTTGTCTACGATTTCCCAAAGTACGTGGTGTAATCCGCGCGAGTCGGTTGAGCCGATATACATACCAGGTCTAACCCTTACCGCTTCAAGTTCTTTAAGTATTGCAATGTCTTGCGAACTATAAGTTGTTTTAGCCAAATTAAAGCCCCCTACAAATTGTGATAATATTTTTTTTATTATACCATATATTGTAAAAAATTTCAATAGTTTGGCAAAGCAAATATGTAATATTTTAAATTTTTTTGCATAAAAAAAGTTGCCACACAGCAACTTTTATTTATATATTTAGTCTTCGAACGATATTGAGTGATAGAAAGTTTTTGCGCCCTTTGGTTCAAGTTTTAAAATATCGCGCTTTTCTTCAAATTTATGGTTAGTGTCGTAATTATCGGGCAAGCCGTTCCAAGGCTCTATTGCTATGAACTTTGCACCAGGTTCCGTCCAAAGAACAAGGTTTTTAAAGTCGTTATAGTAAAGCGATAGTTTTTGTTCGCCCTTGTAAACAAGGTTAACCCTTTTTGATTTTACGTTTTCGATAAGCACGGAACCCCTTGAATAAACGCCGTCGCCATAGTCCTTTTCGTCTTCGTCAAAAAACTCGTAATTTAGCGGTAAAAGTTTGCCGTTTTCAAGTGGTAAAACGTATTTTATGTTCGAAGAAAAGTTGTTTACAAGCCCCATACATTCAATGCTGTTTTCGTCGTTTGTAAACTCTATTGCATAGTCGGTAAACTCGCCGTCTAAACTAAACGCTTCGTGACATCCAACGCTGTAATAAACTTCGCTATTTTCGTTATTTTCTACCATATAATAAACTTCTAAAACGTTTTTGTTAAGTTTAAAAAGAACTCTAAAATCAACGTCAAAAGGATATATTTTTTTAGTTTCTTCGTTGCTTTTTAAAAGCATTGCAACCGAAGTTTTTTCGCTTGAAACGACTTCGTATTCGTGCCTTTTTGCGTAGCCGTGAATTAAGGCGTTTTCTATCTTTTTATCGCCTATCGTATAGTAACCGTCAACAAGCCTACCGCAGTATGGAAAAAGTATGGGCGCGTGGTCGCTCCAAAAACCTTCGCCACCTTGCCAAATCTTTTCTATACCGTCTTTTTTAACGCTTATAATCTCTGCGCCAAAAGTTGCAATTTCTACTTTTAAAATGCCGTTGTCAATAGTAACAGTTTTAGACATAAACCCTCCGTAATTAAGCATAAAATCTTATTTTTCTAGTTTAATACATTGTATAACCTTTGCAAAGTTTTGTCAATATAAAAAATTTTTAATTTTACCCTTTTTTTATTTTTACATTTTAACTTATTTATGATATACTGTATAATTGTTAATATTATTACGATATTTCGGAGGTTTTCTATTTATGGATATGAAAGCAATAGAAAAAAAGTGGCAATTAAAATGGGAGAAGGACAAGGTAAATACTTTTAACAAAAAGAATATGGACAAAAAGTATTACACTTTAGAAATGTTCTCTTATCCTTCTGCCGCAAAACTTCACGTTGGCCACTGGTACAATTACGGCCCTACGGACAGTTTCGCTAGATACAAAAAAATGAAAGGTTATGAAGTTTTTCAACCTATGGGATTTGACGCTTTCGGTCTTCCTGCAGAAAATTACGCTATAAAAACGGGTGTTCACCCACAAGATTCCACTATTACTAATATGGAAACGATGGAAAACACCTTAAAAGAAATGGGCGCAATGTTTGATTGGTCGTACGAAATTAAAACTTGTATGCCCGATTATTACAAGTGGACGCAATGGATTTTCTTGCAACTTTATAAACACAACCTTGCTTATAGAAAAGAAGCGCCTGTAAACTGGTGTCCAAGTTGTCAAACGGTTCTTGCAAACGAACAAGTTATTCAAGGCACTTGCGAAAGGTGTCACAACACCGTTGTTCAAAAGGACTTAACGCAATGGTTCTTTAAAATTACCGATTATGCCGAAGAACTTTTACAAGGGCTTGACAAGTTAGACTGGCCTGCTAAAACAAAGGCTATGCAAAAGAACTGGATAGGTAAATCTATCGGTGGCGAAATTTTGTTTAAGTGCGAAAACGGTGAAGACGAATTTAGGGTATTTACTACCCGTGCCGACACCGTATTCGGCGTTTCATACGTCGTTTTAGCGCCCGAACACCCACTCGTTAAAAAACTTATGACTAAAAAGCAAGCGCCCGAAGTTTTAAAATATATTGAAGAAACTTCAAAAGCCAAAGAAATTGAAAGGCTTTCGCTTGATAGAGAAAAAACGGGTGTTTTCATAGGCGCATACTGTATTAACCCCGTAAACGACAAGAAAGTTCCTATATGGATTTCAGACTACGTTTTATATTCTTACGGCACGGGCTGTGTAATGGGCGTTCCTGCACACGATGAAAGAGACTTTGCCTTTGCAACTAAATACAACTTACCTATTACGAGAGTCGTTAAGGGTTTAAACGGCGTTAACGACGATTTGCCATTTGTTGAAGAAGGCGTAACGGTAAACAGCGTTGATTACGACGGTTTAACTTGCGAAGAAGCGCGCAAAAAGATTTTAACCGACCTTGCTAAACAAAATTTAGGTTCGTTTAAAGTAAATTATAGATTACGCGACTGGCTCGTATCTCGTCAAAGATATTGGGGCGCGCCTATTCCTATTATTTACTGCGATAAATGTGGCACTGTTCCCGTTCCCGAAAGTGATTTACCCGTCAAACTTCCTTATAACGTTGAATTTAAGCCTGACGGCAAGTCACCACTTGCTAAATGCGAAGAATTCGTAAAATGCAAATGTCCAAAATGCGGTGGCGACGCTACGAGAGACGTTGACACTCTTGACACTTTCGTATGTTCAAGTTGGTATTTCTTAAGATATCCAGACGCGCACAACTCAAAACAAGCGTTTGACAGCGAACTTATAAACAAAATGTTACCTGTTGATAAATACGTTGGCGGTGCTGAACACGCTTGCATGCACCTTTTATACGCAAGGTTCTTTACAAAGGCGTTAAGGGATATGGGATATATTAACTTTGACGAACCTTTTAAATCACTCGTTCACCAAGGTATTATTTTAGGGCCTGACGGCAATCGTATGAGTAAAAGTAGGGGCAACGTTATCTCTCCTGACGATTACGTTAAAACTTACGGCTCTGACGTGTTTAGAATGTACCTTATGTTTGGCTTTGCATACACCGAAGGCGGACCTTGGAACGACGGCGGTATCAAGTCTATATCTAAATTTTTAGATAGAGTTGAAAAAATCGTAAATACTGTAAATTCATATAAAAACACAAAGTTTAGCGAAATGGGTAGCGATGAAAAAGAACTTAACTACGCTAGAAACTACGCTATAAAGTGCGTTGATAGAGATATGGAAAACTTCTCTTTTAATACCGCTATTGCTAGACTTATGGAATTTGTTAGCGCAATTTATAAATACGACGCGAAAGAACAAAACCTTAAAAACGTTGCGCTTATGAAGGATTGCGTTAGCGATTTACTCTTAATTTTAGCACCGTTCGCGCCACATTTTAGCGAAGAATTATGGTCCGTTTGCGGAAATAAAAAATCAATTTTCTTATCGCAATACCCTACTTTTGACGAAACGGCACTTGTAAAAGACGAAATTGAATTAGCCGTTCAAATTAACAGTAAAGTTAAGGCTAAAATAGTAGTTTCTCAAACGGCAACGGATAAAGAAATTGAACAAATTGCCCTTGAAAACGATATTATAAAATCGCTTTTAGACGGCAAGCAAGTTAAAAAAGTTATCGTTATTAAGTCAAGGCTTGTTAACGTAATTGCATAATTAAGTCCATATACAAAAATCAAGTTCGGGTTATACAAACTCGATTAAACAAACAAAAAAGTTGGCAAATTTGCCAACTTTTTATTTTGCAATTTCTTATATAATTTCTTGATTGTTTCTAAATGCGTTAAGTACCGCAAGTACGCTAAATAGCGAAACGGCAATTACGCCTATATAAGCATTTGTTAAAGCGCCAAAGGCTATAAGCAACGATAACGCAAGTTTTAAAATAATGCCAAAAACCAAATTTTGCTTTATTACATATTTAAAGCGCCTTGCAAGTTTTATTGATTTTGGCATGCGTTTTAAATCGCTATCAGTTATGCAAATTTGTGAATTTACGTCGTTATAATTTTCGGCAAATTCTAGCGAAACGTCACTGCTTTTTAAGAAAGTTCCAACACTTAAAACAAAGGTGTTTTTGTCTTTATTTTTAAAATCTAAAACTTCTTTTTCTTTGCCGTCGTTATCAAGTTGAGAAACAGACCTTGTTATATTTAGTTCTTTTCTTAAACTTGAAGTTTGTTCTTTATTTGATGACGAAAGAAGTATAGTCTCTTTAATTTTAGCATCGTAACTTTCTAAAATTACGCCGTAAGCATCTTCTTTTACGTTGCCGTTATCAAGCAAAACTTCGTCGTTAGTAAATGCAATTTTATTTACTTTTGACAAGGCGAATAGCGATTTTTTATCTTTAATTATTATGCCGTTTTTTTCGCCGTTGTTAAAGCAAAAAGCATAGCAAAACGGTATAGAAAGTAGTAGTGGCGAAACTGTAAATAACGACGCTATACCCACTGCCCTTTGCGCCCAAACGTAAAGTTGAAATTTGTATATGCCCGTAAAGATAGGTGGTATAAACGCAATTATTAAGCAAGCGCCAAATACCGCAATCAATAAAATATCAAAGTATTTTTTTAGTTGCGTTTCTTCGCTAAAATTATACTTTTCGGCAAACTGTTTAAACAAGAAAGAAAGTAGCGAATAACTTAAAACTATTACAGCCGAAAGTAAAGATAAATTTAATAGTATCGCACTAAACGAAATTAACACTACGAACAATTTTTCTATATCAAATTTCTTTTTAACAATGCTTGTGAACGCGTCGATTATAATTTCGTAACCGCCAACCGCAAAGCCTAAAACGTAGGCGTATCTAGAATAGTCTTCGGTTTTAGAAAAGCAATCTAAAATAACGCCCGCAATTATAAATAAAAGTGAAATTCCCATTTCAATAAACTTATATTTTACTTCGTTTTTCTTGTTAGCAATTTCGATTTCTTCTTCCGACTCTTCTTCGTATTCTTCTTCGCCATAGCACTCTTTTTCGTCAAAGACTTTTAACTCGGTTTCGCCGTTTTTAGTTTGGTTATTATCTTCGCCTGAAACTTCGCTAGAAAATTGCTCTTCTTCGCCATCAAACAAAGGCTCGCTATCAAGGTTATATTCGTTATTCAACACGTCCATAATAGCAACCATAACGTCGTAATCGCTAGCCCAGTCGTCAATTATATAAGACGCAACGAAACCGCCGTTTACAGCGTCTATTTTAACGTCTAAAACACCTTTTATTGAAGTTAAACTGTCAATAATAGACAAAGTATCAAGAGTTGTGGCGTTTAAAATTTTTATTCTTTTTATATCTCTATCCATATGCGCTCTCTTTTAATATTGCCTGCAAAAACTAATCACAAACAAATTACCATTTTATTATAATATTTTTTGCTCGTTTTGTCAATTTTTTAATAAAATTTTGCCGTTATTGTGTAAAATAGTTTAATTTTTTTATTTAAAAATAAAAAATGTCAAAAAATCATTGAAAAATTTTAAGTATCGTGTTACAATTTTTAATACTACGACTTTTGTATTATAAAAGGTTTAAAATGAAATCAAAAAAAGAAAACAAAATTGCGGTGCAAGAAACACCTTTAAACGAAGGCGTTATTAGTGAAGAAATATCTTTAACTATTGACGATGAGTTAAAAGATAACCAAACACAAGAAAAACAACTTGCCCAAAAACAAAAAAAATTAAAGATTAAAAGCAAGCGTAAACGCACGCCACAAAATAAAGCGGTTAGAATTAACGCAACTATTAAAGATGGTTTAACCACTAAACAGGCAGAAGATAGGTACGTTGACGGGCTTTCAAATATCGTTACCGAAAAGTATAGTAAATCTATGCTTTCTATAATTTTTGGCAACACTTTTACCTTTTTTAACTTACTTTGCGTGCTAGTTTTTATAGCGTACTTAACGGTTAAGCCAAGGTCGTTTATGAACTATTCGTTTATACTTCCCTTTACGGCTAACCTTATAATAAGCATAATTCAAGAAATTAGGGCTAAAATTTCGGTTGAAAAATTATCTATTTTGCAAGCGCCTACAACAACCGTCGTTCGTGACGGCGTGGAACAAGATATTTTGTCTTCTAGCATCGTGCTTGACGATATCTTTAAAGTTACAACTGGCAATCAAATTGCCGTTGACGGCATCGTGCTTGACGGCATCGTTGAAGTAAACGAATCTTTACTTACGGGCGAATCCGTACCCGTAAAAAAATGTGTTAACGACGTTTTGCTTGCGGGCAGTTTCGTTACTAGCGGTAGTTGTTACGCAAAGGCGGACAAGGTTTCAAGTGAGTGCTACGTTCAAAAATTGACGGCAAAAGCCAAAAAGTTCAAAAAACCACACTCGGAACTTATGAGTACGCTTACTTGGACAATTAAAATTTTAGGTTTACTTATTATTCCTATCGCAATAGGTATGGGGCTTGTAAACCACAAAAGCGGTATAAGTCTTGGCGACGAATTATATAAAATTAACGATACGCTTGCTCAATACACGGTTATGCGTACGGGTTCTGTCATTTTAGGTATGATACCCGCGGGGCTTATGTTACTTACGACTATTGCCCTTTCGCTTGGCGTTATTAGACTATATAAAAACAATACTCTCGTTCAAGATATGTATTCGTTAGAAATGCTTGCAAGGGTTGACGTTTTGTGTTTAGATAAAACAGGCACTATAACTGACGGCAAAATGAAAATTGAAGAAGAAGTTATGCTTGTTGAACGCCATAAATACTCACTTGAAGATATTATCGGCTCTATGGAAAATATCCTTGACGAACATAACCAAACAGCCGTTGCTTTAAGGGCGCACTATATACCGCAAAACAATTTTACCGTTTTAAAAGTTTTGCCGTTTTCTTCGGCAAGAAAATTTAGCGCCGTTACTTTTGAAGATATAGGCACTTACGCATTAGGCGCGCCCGAATTTATTTTAAAAGAAATTCCCGAAGAATTAAAAGTTAAAATTGATAAGTTTACTTTTATGGGTAACCGCGTGCTTTTACTTGCCCACTCCGGCGCAAGCATAACTAGTAAAGAACAATTGCCTTTAACTATGAAACCTATTGCTTTAATAGTTATTTCCGACAATATTAGAAAAGAGGCAATAGAAACTATAAAATGGTTTAAAGACAATGCCGTCGAAGTAAAAGTTATTTCGGGCGACAATCCTATAACGGTATCCGAAATAGCAAGGCGTGCCGGCATTGAAAATGCATCTAACTGGATAAGTTTAGAAGGTCTTACCGACAAAGAAATTGCGTCAATAGCAAAAAAATATACTGTTTTCGGCAGAGTTTCGCCCGACCAAAAAGCCGTTTTAGTTAAGGCTTTAAAACGCGTTGGGCATACCGTTGCAATGACGGGTGACGGCGTTAACGATATTTTAGCAATGCGCGAAGCCGACTGTTCTATAACGGTTGCATCGGGTGCGGACTCTGCAAAAAACATATCCCACATAATACTTGCAGACAATAACTTTAACTCTATGCCAAAAGTTGTTGCCGAAGGTAGAAGGGTTATAAACAACATACAACAATCGGCATCGCTATTTTTAATGAAAACAGTGTTTATAACGCTACTTGCCCTACTCTCTATACTTACAAGCAAGCCTTTCCCATTTGATACGGGTATGCTTACGATGCTTGAAGTTTTCGTTATAGGTTTAGCGTCGTTTACGCTTTCACTTCAACCAAACGAAAAACGCGTTGAAGGCGACTTCTTAATAACGATATTTAGTAACGCTATCCCTGGCGCTCTAATAATGTTATTTAACGTTTACGTTATTAAGTATTTGAATATTTACGGCATTTTTGACAGCGTTTTAAGTGCAAGCGGTACGATTATTGAAGGCGAAAAATTAGCAATAACAATGCAAGTTATAGGGTTTACTTTCGGTGGAACAATCTATTTATATAAGATATGTAAGCCGTTTAACGCAATGCGCACTATACTTATGATTATAATAAGTATTGCTATGACGCTTTGGGTTACAATGCTTTTAGATTCAAGTTCAATCTTAAACGGCATAAAACTATTCGATTTAGTAAACATATTCCCTTGCACAAGATACAACTGGCAATTCCCACTACTACTTTTAACGCTATTACTTTTAGACTCTTTCTTAATAGACTTTTTCTTCAAGTTTAACAAAAAGATTTTTTCAGGTTTTAAAAAATAAAGAACTAAAAAAGCACTATAAAATTAGCACTATGCATTATATTAATAACAACTTTCTTAACAAAAAATTGATTTAAAATATAAATTGCAACAAAAAAACACCCAAAGCCGAGTCCCTGCAAGGGATTCGGCAACTAAATAAATCCGTGAACGGATTTGTTAGATTTGCTTACGCAAGTGATAT
>JAZRSX010000020.1:0-5470 GCA_045651725.1 Christensenellaceae bacterium | reverse complement strand
CCGTTCGACTTGGTGGTTGTGTGTAGCGCGCGGCGGCGACACTGCGCACGCGTGCCATGTGTACAGCTACGGTCATGCGACCTACGCCCGTTGCACTATTGCGGGTATTCGTGTGCCGGTTTGCTTCCGTATTGGTTAATCTAATATCTACAATGCTACCGCCTTGTGCGGTAGTATTGTAAGGGGTTAAAATGAGTAATGTATATTTAGGCGATAGAGAAGAAACAAAATTACAATTTTACGTTAATGCTTTAGAATTACAAAAAGATATAACCGAATACGCCATGCGCGAAAAAGTTTTACCTAAAAAGTGGCGCTATGCGATAGGCTACGATTTAATTAAAAAGGCGGATTTACTCATGGATTTTATAGTTATGGCAAATTCAATATATCCGCAAAATTTTAAAGAAATAATTTTACGAAAAATTTTACAAACTATGGCTATTGCAACTTGTTATAGATTACAAAATAAACTAATTTTAGCCGAAAAATGCGTACAAACGGTAAAAGTAAAAGATATAGAAAATATTATAGGAAGAATAGCAGAAGAAATAAGACTTTTAAAGAGTTGGAAAAAATCAACTAAAATAATGCCCGAAAAATAATTAAAAGGTTATTCGTTATATTACCCGTTCGACTTGGTGGTTGTGTGTAGCGAACGGCGGCAACACTACGAACGCGTGCAATGTGAACAACAACGGTAATGCGAACAACAACCGTTGCACTAATGCGGGTATTCGTGTGCCGGTTTGATTCTATTAAAATTTTGTCAGAATGAGTAGGAAACGAAAACAGTACAACAATGGAAGGAACGAGTAACCCTCAAGGCTTAGACCTTGTAAATAGGTGTCTTGATGTTAATAGGCGGACGCCATGAAAATGTGCATAGTTTAGCAACTTTGTATATTATAGCTTTATTTTATGCCTATTGCTTCGCGGGTTGTTAGGCTAATATACAAAGCCCCAAAAAGCTTTAACCTACCGTACAAGGCATATTATGAGCAGACGAGAAAATAGGTATAAAAGACGAAAAGAAAAACGCGAAAAACGTAGACTAGAAGCATTAAAGGATTTTTTAGACTTTGAAAGCGTAGCTAGTTTTGCTTCTTTATATAAAGCGGCTGAAGAATCCGCAAAGGGTGTAAAATGGAAAGCTAGCGTACAACGCTACATGTGTAATTTATTTTCAAACATAGCACAAACCCGCAAAGAATTATTAGCGGGTAAAGATATGCGCAAAGGTTTTATAGAATTTGATTTATGCGAACGTGGTAAGCCAAGACATATTAAAAGCGTACATTTTTACGAAAGAGTAGTACAAAAATCATTATGTATAAATGCGTTATATCCGGTTTTAACTTATAACGTGATTTTAGATAATTGCGCAAGCCAAAAGGGTAAAGGTACGCACTTTGCTATAAAACGCGTAGTAAAATTTTTACATGAACACTACCGCAAGTATGGCAACGACGGCTATATATTATTGATAGATTTTAAAAGCTATTTTGATAATATCCGGCACGAACCTTTAAAAGCAGCTTTTAGAAAATATTTTAAAGACGAAAAAATAATAAAACTTGCGGACGATTTTGTAGACGCTTTTGGCGATATTGGGCTAGGGTTAGGAAGTGAAACAAGCCAAATTAACGCTATCGTACATGTTAATCGCGTAGACCATTATATAAAAGAAGTTGCAAGAATTAGAGGTTACGAAAGATACATGGACGATAGTTTAGCTATCCATATATCAAAGGAATTTTTAGAAAAATTGTTAGAAGATTTAAAAATTTTATATGCAGAATTAGGCGTAACGCTTAATTCTAAAAAGACATATATAGCGGATTTAAAGCATGGTTTTACATTTTTAAAAACCCGGTTTAAATTAACCGATACCGGCAAAGTGATTTTAAAACCTTGTCGCGATTCAATTACGCGCGAACGTAGAAAACTAAAAGGGCAATACAGGTTATTTAAAAAAGGTAAATTAACGAAAGAAGCCGCAAATACAAGTTATCAAAGCTGGCGCGGGTCTATGGCGCGTAGAAACGCCCGTAGAACAGTTTATAACATGGATAAAATATATAACGAATTATTTAATAAAAAGGAGTGCAAACAATGTTAGTAGCAGAAGAAACAAAACAAAGCAAAATAGCGGAATTAACAAACCTTATAGGGCAATATGACGCCGGCGAAAGGGAAAATATAGACGCCGATAAATATAGCGTATGGGTTGATTCTTTAGCAAAATTAAAAATAGCAGATATTCAAGAAACAATTTACGAAGATTTTTTAGTATTTCCAACCCATTATACAGTAGATAACGGCGAAATAATTTTAAATCCAAATTGGCAAGCGGAAGAAAAAGAAGCAGAATTAAAACGCATTGCAAATTTACATATAACAAAACAGGATTTTTATAATTATCTTTGCAAACCGGCGGGAATAACCTATAAAGAATTATTAGGGGCGGTTGAACAAGTAGACATGCAAGCCGAATGGGATTTATGCAACCATGTATATTATGGAATTATAAGACCTTTTCTAAGTACCTTGCCTTTAGGAAAAACCGAAGCCGAAGTAATAGCGGTTTTTGAAAAGTATACTAAAGACTAATAATTTTTGGTTGGGCGGTTGGGTATTTAGCTTGCGGCGCGCTTTAGCGGGCTAGAGTTCGGGCAGGGCTTTTATAAGTTTTTTTGCATTATGCTAGGCGGGGCGCTTGCCCCGTCGCAACTCTAAGGCGGTTTTTTATGGATATAAAAGCTATTGGGGCGAAAAATCCGGCGTTTGGATATTCGCACCCGCTTAAAACCATGTATAAAAAAGGGCAAATTAGGCTAAAATACGGGTTTTATGGCGAAAAAATCACAATTAAAAACGCTTCATTAGAACATTTAAAGCCGGCTTCGCAAGGCGGGAAAACTATTTATAGTAATTTGGTTATAACTTCTAAGGAAGCAAACCAAGCAAGGGGCAATAGACCGCTTTGGGAATTTGCTACATGGGAAAATATTAAAAAGTATTTGGCGCAGTTTATCGGGGTTAAGGTTAAAGGATTTGACGGCGACGAATATATAAAAATGATTATAAAAACCGTTACGGAATTATTACAACAGGGGCAACAATGTGCATATTAAATAATATTTCGCCAACTCTTTTAAGACGTTGGACGCCTTTAGCTATTAAATGCTATAAAAGCGGGTGTAATTGCTACAAGTGTACCGTTTTGCGTAATTGCGAATCAATAACCCCGGCAACTTGTCGCATGAAATCCGTAGTATTAGGCTTGGTAAGAAAATTTGGTAAACCGGCATGAAAAAGCTAATAAATTTTTTTAAAAGATTTTGGATTATTCCGACCGATTTAAACGGCGGTTTTAAATTTCAAATAAATATACCTATTGGAAGAAGCAATAAAAGTAAGAGAAAGAGGGGCTAAAATGTTTAAAAAGTTTTTTAAAAAAATTAAAGTTGCTAAAAAAGTTTTGGCGGCAGTTGATAAGGTTGAAGACCTTATTAAAAACAACAAGGGCAAGTATGAAGAATTTAAAAATATTGTTGAAACTGTAAAAGACGCCGCGCCGGAATTAAAAGAACATGCGGACGCAATTATAGCAATATTGAAAGAACTAAAAAATAGTGAGGGCTAGAAATGGTAACATGTCATTATAATAGCGCTTTTAGCGGTATGAGCCGCGAAGAAATAAGGCAATTTTGCGACCTTAACGAATATCAGTTAATCGGGTCGGCTTTATTTGCAAAAAATGAAAGTATTGTATCAAAATTAGTTAGTTGGGTTTGCAAAGGCAAGGCAAAAGACGAAAAATTTATACCGTCGCATGTTGGGTCTTTGATTCTTTGCGGCGGGCATATTTATTTATTTGATATGAAGCCGCCTAAACCTACTTTAACCAAGTTTGAAGACTACTTAGCAACTACTAAAGACGAATATTTATTAGTAATGCGTAATTTTGGAATAGATACGGAAAAATTTAGTTTAGGTATTTTATCAAGAATAAATCAACGCTACGGCTATTTGTCGGCTATTCAATCCGCTTTTAAATTTTTGTGGTATCCATTGCGCGAACATTGTAGCGAAATTCATTTAAAAGAGCTTCAAGAGCAAGGATTATTTAAAGACAATAACGCTAACGAAACAACCCCGGAAGACCTAAAGGAAATTTTATTAGCGTACAAGGGGGATTTACCGGCATGACAGAGATAAAAACAGATATAAATTTTACGCAATTAGTAGCAGATGTAGCATGCATTAAGCAAGCTATTTTAGGCAACGGAGAGCCGGGGCTATTTCACAGGGTAGAGAATTTAGAAAAAGACGTTAAAAAAATTGAATCTAACATGTATAAATGTCGCGAAAACCAAGGAAAATTTTGCGGCTTTTGCGCCGGTTGCGGTATGGTAGTCGGCGGCTTTTTAAGTTGGTTATTTAATTATTTTTGGAAAGGTTAAAAAATGGATAGCGAAATTTTTAAAAAAGCGCTAACTTTTGTTTTGATTCGCGAGGGCGGGTATGTAAACGACCCGGACGACCCAGGCGGGGCAACAAATAGAGGTATAACGCAAAGAACATATAACGCATACCGGGCTAAACAAAATAAACCGGCTGAAGACGTTAAAAATATATCAGAATACGAAGTAAAGGAAATTTACTATAAAAATTATTGGCTTGCGGCGGGGTGTCAAAAAATGACGTCTAAATTTGCCGTAGCTTGCTTTGATACGGCGGTAAATATGGGAGTTAGTACCGTAAAACCGCTTTTAGAAGCTTGCCAATATAACGACCTTACTATGTTCTTTTTTGCACGAATAGAAGAATATAACGAGAGGGCAAAAAGGAAAAAAGTATTACAAAAATATTTACATGGTTGGTTAAATCGTGTATTTATTCTTAGAGATTTTGTAAGAACCTTGTAAAACTCCTTTCTTTTTTGTATGTCAAAAACCCGGTTTTTACACCGGGTTTTTTTATGCAAATTTTTAAGCGGCTAAATTGAATCTATCAATACATTTAATCAATTCTATAACTTCCGGCTTAGCTAATTCTTCTACAAATTCTTTTATAGAAAGTTCTAACAACGTCGGTTTAAGTCCACCATAAAAGAGATGATGACATTTGTTATCATCTCTTTTATTTTGAGTGTTTTGATAGCGAGAAGCTTCTTTTGAAGTTCGAGCGAGGAGCGAGCAGAGTGCTGTTGTGTGTCAGGGATTTTGACATAAAGTATCGCAAGTTTGACATATTAGTCGGAAAACATCACAAAAGCACAAATCTTTATATTAAATCTTCTAGCATTCTATCAACATCTCGTTCAGACATCTGATCTAAGCTTTTACCTTTATAAAGCTTTTTAAGCAAGTCTTGGACTTCAATTTCGCCCCAAATTAATTCTTTGTTTTTATCTTTATTCATAACTAACCCTTTCTTTTAATTTATTATTCAATATGCTACA
>JAZRSX010000019.1:0-79519 GCA_045651725.1 Christensenellaceae bacterium | reverse complement strand
AACGACATGGCTACGATCCGACTTGAACTAGTCCTGAACTGTCTTTTCGTTTTCGACGTATCATCTCGTCACGAATTTGCGAGATTCCTTTGCCGGCGGAGTACAAATCATAAATCATTCTCACCGTTTCCGCTTGTTCTTCGTTGATTACGTAGTTTCCCGTCGCCTTATCACGGTCATATCCAAGAATATTACCATTGCCGTAAATAACGCCTTTGTCCCTACTGATTTTTTGTCCTGCTCGAACACGCTCGGAAATCTTTCTACTTTCTTCTTGTGCAAGCGTGGCCATAATCGTAAGTCTAAGTTCGCCGTCTCCGTCCATCGTCCAAATATTATCTTCCACGAAATAAACTTCGATGCCGTACTCTTTCAATTCTCTCGTAACCACAAGCGTATCTACCGTATTTCTTGCAAAACGACACACTTCTCTCGTTACGATTAAATCAAACTTCTTTTCCTTTGCGTCCTGCAACATTCTTAAAAATGCAGGTCTCTTTTTCGCTTGCGTTCCCGTAATCCCTTCATCGATATATCTTTTAATAACACACCAATTAGGATTTCTTTCCGCTATGTCCTCATACCATTGCATTTGATTTTCTAAAGCCGAAAGTTGCGCTTCGTGCTCGGTACTTACTCGTCCATAGAAAACCACTCTTCTTTGCCTTGCCCTGTTATAATTAACGTTAGTGGGCATTACCATTCCGTTTTCAATCAAGTTAAATTGCCTCCTTTAAATAATTTATTTTGCTTTATTACACTTTCCCCAAATTGGTTTCGCTTCTTTTCGATTTTGGAATAATCATACTCGGTTATCATATCGTTCTCTCGCATAATCTCCAACATCTTAAAAGCAATGATTTTATTTAACACCTCCATATTTATTTTCGATTTATCGACTTTTTCAACCTCTTTGGAAGAAGTATAAACTTGATTTTCTACTTCACTATTCAATTTTTCTTCTTTTAATTTTAATTCCTTATAATTCAATTCTCCTTAATTTTTTATTTTTAGGGTTTTTTATCCGCACTTTTAACGGAAAGATAAGTACGGATTCCCCTTTCAATATTTTCTCCTTATCAATTCCCGGCATTACGGGTGTGTTAAGCATATAGCCTAGGCTAATGTTCCGCTGTCATTCGCTTTCTTTTGTTTCTTGCAGTAGCGCTTGATATCCCATTCTAATCAAATCTACTTTTGAAATTCTTTTTCTCTTTAAGAAAGCCATTATTTCATCGTGCTCTTTAACGGGAAGGCGCGTATTAAATTGTCTTGTAGCTTGTTCACGCTCTTCCCTATGCACGATTTCATACTTTTGTCTTGCCTTTTGTTTCGGCGTTAATTGTTTTTCCATTGTATTTTCTCCTTAGATATAATTGTAGTAACATTATACCGTGATATCACGAGATAGTCAAGCTATTTCATATCTGTATGAGAAAATTTTTTAACCAAATATCATTATTGCTAACGCGATGGTTTGCGCAATCGCTAACACGGGTGAAAGCCAAAACATAAACTTTCTAAAACCGCTTTCAAAATGGATTTCGTCTTTCGCTTTTTCAATTTCTTTCTTCGCTTTATTTACCTCGCTTATCATCTTACCGGCACTTTCATTTACAGCGATTACGGCGTTATCCGCCATTTTAGTGATACTTTGCTTCATAACTCTTACCGCTTCGTCAGTCGCCTTTGCCGTAGCTGTACTTACTTGGTGCTCGATGTCCGTTACTGTTTCCGATATCTTGCTCAGCGTTTGGTTGAGACTCTTCGACAATTGGTTGTTGCTCTCTTTCACTTCTCTCGATATCAGCCAAACGTCTCCTCTCAGCTCGCTCACGAGCCTTTCGTTGGTTCTCTCTAAGTTCTTCAGTTGCTGCGTCTGTTCCGCGATTCGCACATTCTGCATCGCGATTAAGTTGTTGCATTGCTCGCGCGACATCGTTAAGGCTTTCGACAACATACCGTCTCGTGCTTCCGTTGCCAAACGTTGTACCTGCTCGCACAGTTCTAGTGCCGACGGGTTGTGTGATAAATCCACTTGTTCGTCCTCTATTACGGGCTGAGGACGCTCGCCCGTTATTTTGTTCATCAATTTTCCTTATTACCTCACTTTTTGTATAATTTATTCCGAGCTTTTCCCCTCGGATAGGTTTTTGTTTTTCAGGATGAAGATAAGAATAATCCTTTCCATCCCTTGTGATTTTTACGCCGTAACACTTTTCAAGATATTCCTTGAACTTATCAGGCGTAATTGAGTTCCTCGTTGCTTCCGCAATTACTTCTCGTAGTTCTTCTTTCCAACTCGTACCGCCTTTGAGCATTATCTTCTTTTCGACTGCCGTTCTACTGTTCTTGCCACGCTTTCTAAAATCCGTTTCACTAAACCCGTATTTCTTTCCTATCCTATTCGCTTCGTCTTTCATCTTCACGTAGTCTTGTTTGTTGAACTGCAATTTTTTACCCGTTATCGGGTCAACAGCGTTTACGATAATATGACTATGTACCGTTTGCGTGTCCGTGTGGGTTGCAATTACGCATTCGTAATTTTGGAATAGTTTTGCCGTGAGTTCTTCCGCGTAAGCGTGCGCCTTTTCAGGCGTTACGTTATCTTGACGCGCGCACGATAATTTACAATGATAATATTTGCGCTCGTCAAACTTATCTCCTTTACCAAACCTGCTTGCCGTTTCGTCAAACTGCTTAGCATAGTCCTCGTCTTCAAAAAGATTTCTAACCGTCACTATCTTTGCTTTCTTTTCGTCGGTGATATAAGCGATACCATTTTTCGGTTTTGCTTTACTTGCGCTACACTTAAAAAGTGGCATTATCCACCTCCGATTGCAATAGATATTTTGCGGTATAATTTCTTTAATTCGGCAATACAACTTCGTATTTCTTCTTCCGAAACCAAGCCGTTATAACTGTTTCTTGTTATTTGGTTTAGGTTGTTACCTTGCCGTTTTAGTTCGGCTAAAATTTCGTTGCCGTTTTCTATCACGGTAATCGGCTTATCGATAATTGACCGAATTACAAAGTCCGTTATCGTCAGTCCGCTTTTCGCTATTGCGTTATTTATTAAATTTTTCTCTTTTTCGCTTGCCCTAAAATTGTAGGCAAATGGTCTTGTTCTCCTTCCTATACTTTCTCCTCCTTTTCTTTTTTTGTTGTTTGGGGTATTAGGGGTTTCCCCTAACGAGGCGATTTGAAAAATCGGTATTTGGCAAGACAAATACGTTCCTCGCTATATCGACGAAACCAACCTTTATACCCATATATTAAATTGTATTTTGGACGTAGAAAAAGCCCGACAGTTTATCACTGTCGAGCTTTCATTTCCACGCTTTGGGAAAACGGGTTCTATTATGCCGTTTACCCATTTTATATTTTTGCCAAGCCTTTCCCTTTCATAGAAAGGTAAAACCCTAATTTGAAAATAGTATTCTATAAACAGACTCTTTCACTTTTTACCATATTCTTGCGAATTGCTTGCCATAAACGGTGAACTCTCCACCTTCCTTTTCCGCAACACACCCTATAGGAAGGGCTCGTTCGCGCGAAAATTTCTTAAACGCGGGAGACGTTACGATAGGTGCATATATTCTCCAATCGGAAGGGCTATTCTTTTCGTAATGCCTTACCACAAAGATAAGTACGTTTTCACTTGTTAGCCACTTGGATACTTGTCTATCCCTCTCGGCTTTTTCTTCCATTATCTTATCATAAATAAGTTCCTTTTCTTGGTCGTCCGCCACGCGGAGCTCCATATACAATCGACTAATCCTCTTTTTAGATTCATCACATATCTCAATGATTTTATCCCTATGCCGATAGTCAGTAGCATTGTCGGACGTCGTCTTATATCCAATTACCCAAGATATAGGCGTATAATCTACCTTTTTCTTTTTGCCCTTTTGGAAGTTGAATTTTCTAACCGCCTGATAGATATAATCCATCGCCGTATCGTAAAATGCGTACTCGTTTTCCTTGCCCTTTTCGTCTATCTCCTTAAAGAAAGTTGGTGCAGGGCGATTATACTTTTTACGCAAAGCGGAAAGTTCTTTTCCAACGTTTACGTTGTCATAAGCGCGCTTTGCTTTATCTATTTCCAAACCCGATAAAACGGCAAGTTTGCAAACGTCGTTATAAATATCTAAAACTTTCTCCGCTTGTGCGCCGTGATGGATTTCGTTCCATATAATACTGTTTAACTTTTGCGAAAGGTTTACAATCTCGCCTATTTTATTTTCGCTTGTATCGTGGTCAAGTTCGGCAAGAATTTGACCGTTTTTACTCATAGACGGAATACCGCAAACGGGAACTTTAAAATGTTCTTTATGTTTCTCGGCGGCTTCTACTAATAGCTTATCATCGGTTATGAGCATAGCGTCTGAATCGTAATCGCAACCGTTTAGGCGCTGTTGAATATTCTCTCCAATAGCGTTTACGCACACGATATTTTTACCTAAGTCAAAGTAATTCCAAATATCGCCGTCAAGATTATTTTCCACGCAGTAAAGATTTCCCATCGTGATATGCGGTGAGCGCGTGCAAAGAAGTTTTGCACCATTTGCAAAGCGTTTAGAGTGTATTTGCCCTTTCTTTAATTCGCTTGTTATCTGTTCGCCGGCTATGTACTTTAACAGTTCCGGACCATTACCAAACAACGTTGCGTTCGTGCCGTTTAGAAGAATATGTCCACGGCGCAAATTGCTTTTAAGTCCGCTTACTACGTCATCTCTAAAATTCGCATACAAAGCAGTATAATCAAACGTTGTACAATAAAGAAGCAATCGAAAAATGACTTCCGCGCGCTCAGTAATTCCGTCGGGAGTTTTCTTTTCTTCCCCGTCCTTTTCTCTTGCATAAGCATCGCTAAAGTGATAGCGCATAAATTCCACATCTTTACGGATAAGCGAAATATAATCAAAGCTCGGCTTTAATAATTCTTCCGCTTGAGCCTTATCAAGCCCCAACGTATTGAGAAGTTGATAACTGCTTTGCACCATATCGCCGTGAAAAAATCTCGTGCCTTTATCCCATTTTACCACGCCGAAAGTATTCTCTACGCTCTCTATCCATTTGCGAATATTCTTTTCGGTAAGACCACCTGCAAATTTAAGATATTTCAAACTGTTTGGTGTCGTTACCATTACGATTTGACTAACGTCGGTTGCAAGAGTAAATCCCCTTTTCTTTATGTCGTCAAGCGTAATATTTTTATCTTTTATCCATTTTTGGAGTTTTGTTCTAAACGCGCAAGACTTAAAAAACTTGTTACGAAGAAGCAACATATGCTTGTCCGCATAGCCCTTTTCAAACACGCTCTCGTCTAAAAGGCTTTCGCCGTCCCAAATGTCGTTGGATATTTCCGTTTGCTTTTGCTCGGCTACTAGTTTTCCGTCTTTAAGTTCTACGGAAATTACTTCTTCCGTAAATACGCTTTTATAATCAGGGACGAAAAGTATTCCCTCAAGTGGAATATCCACCGTTCCTTTGATACTACTGAGCGACAACGCCTTATACGATTCCCATGAAGCAAGGTCGGTTTGCGCTTTCAATCCGCAACTGCTCCACTTATCCATTGCTTTATATAATCTTTCGTCGATAAAAAGGCATTTACCTTCTCTTGAACTGCCCGCGCTACGCTTATATCTTACGTAGTGAATACCGTCTAAATAAAAACCGCTTTGATAAAAATGTTCTCTAAGTTCTTTTATTTTAACGGGCTTTCCTTCTTGGGGTTTATACGTATAGTTAAATTTTAAGTTAATTACGGCAAGGGTATATTCATTTTCGCTCGTATCTTGAAAAGAAAACTTTTTACGGCAAATACGCTTATACGCCTTTTCAAGTTCAACTGAGTCGAGCGAATTATCTAAGTAGATTTTGAACAAACGAAAATAGGCGTCGCTTTTACTTTCGGGCATTTTATACCCAACGCTAACGCCGTTTTCCTGCTCTTGGCGATAAATATCCGCTGCTTCAATTGAAATAATTCTGTATCCTTGTTTCATTTTAACCTAATCCTTCTATTGTCTGCCTATATTATATCATAGTAAATATGACAACTTACGTCATATATTATATAAAATTTCGCTAAAAATAGCAACGGTCAAATGTCCAAGTTTTGGGACATCCGACCGCTTTTGTAAAAGTTTTTAATTTTTTACTATGATAATAAAAGACAATAATATATCAACTTGACAAATGAACGCATATATTAGGGACGCAAATTTTAATGAGTTCATTATAATTGTAAAACAGTTTGAGATTGATACGGAACTTAAAAAATCTAAAATTAATGCCACGATGATTAAAATGAAGGTAAGTAATAAGGTTTTAGCTAAAGACTTAATTACTCTACTTGTTTTATTTGATTCCTTGTCCCTAAATGCTTGATGAACAAAAACTGTTGACGTTAAACCAAAACCAAATAATGTTATAATTGAAGTAATCAAATCATTTTCTATAAAACTAATTCCATTACCGAAGTAACTAATTAGAAAGCCACAACCTAAACTAATGATAATAAACGCTATCGTTAATATTAGATTTATTTTCTGCTTTTTAGTTTTTTGTTCTTTTTCTTTTATTATAGTTTTAGTTTTCATCATTAAACAACCCATTCAATTTGGCTAACAAGCCATTATATACATCTGTTCCAACTTGCCAGTTTTCATCTACTTTCTTTAACAAGTCTAACAAATCTAATTCTATTGTCTTTTTTAAGCAACAATCGGTACTATGAATAGTTTTATATTTTGTTTCACCATTTTGTTTGATTTTTAACTTCCACGCACCTGTTTGGGACGCATAGCGGACATAACTATCAATTGCAGAAAGTTCAGCTTTTAATTTACCCTTTTTATTTTTAATTGTTAAACCAACGCTATCTGCATTTAGCTTATCCTTTGCGTTAGAAACTAAATCGTTTGCGTCTCCTGTAGCATTAAAGAAGTTGGGGACAACTAAATCAAAGGAAATTTCTTGAATTTCATCTTCATCATCAACCAAATCCCAAAATTCTTTTTTACTTTGAACAGTATTAACAAATATGCTAAATTCTTTAACCAAACTGTTAATTAAATTTTTAATATTAGTTTCAATTGATGATTCTATTAGAATGGACGTGTTTAATTCCACAGCAAATTGTTGCTGTTTGAGATTAATGAACACATCGAGTGGAGGATAACTATCAATTTGCTCTTGCTTAATATCATTATCACTCAATTTATAAGTTTCCATTTGAGTACGCTTGGCTAATTGACAATATATAATATCTTCACTTATTGACGTTTTGTATACTAATACATATTCAGTTATGCGCGGACTTATTTTTATAACTTTTTTTTCTTGAAGTTTATGTATCGTATCTCTAAAAGCCTTGTTCCTCCCTTCTTTAGTATCCTCATATTTTTCATCAAATAAAGATATTTGTCGATTAAAAACCACGCTTGCTTGTAATATGATAAATTTAGTTTCCTTTGACATTATATATGTTCTCCTTTGCTATTTTATACTCTTTAATCCTGCCGATAATTTTTTTACAATTTCGATAGTTTCTAATACTTCTGATTTATGTATAATTAATCTTTGACCAAGTTTGTAAGAAGTATCTCTAGACTTTCTTAAATAGTCTTCATCAACAATGCCACCACCGTGTTCAAAAACGTGCCTTTTTTGAAAAGCCACATTTAACTTGTCAATTTCAGAAGTGGCAATAAAGTCATCATAACTTTTACCACATGTTTCAAAAAACAATTTACTGCCTTTCTCTATTATTTGAAAATCATTTTTTCGTACATTCTTTGACGAGATTTGAGTGTATATTGTTGCTGCAAATAATTGAAACGCTGAAACTATATCCCCAAAAGTTCCTTCAAGCATATCAGTACACATACTCTTTGCCTTATCGATACCATATTGTTTTTTGAAAAGGTCTTCCATCTCTTCTAAAGACTCTATCATTTTGACCGTATTGTCAATAGAACTATCAAATGTTGAATCGATAATAGTTTTTCCACAACAAGGACAAAAATGAGCCGTACCAATTACACTATATCTTGTAAAACAGTAAGGGCACTGAATATCTTGTTCCCATTCCTCTCTTTGCCCAATAGGATTGTTAACAAAACTAATTCTTTTGCCAGGCTTATATGTTATTTTAACAAATTTGTTATTCCTTGTCGAGCGAGCCAATTTCCCAAAAGCCTTATCCAACTTGCCCGTTATCATTTCCATAGCATAATCGGCCGCAATCTTTTGCATCGCTTCTAACTGTTCTTTTGTCCACCACTTATCAGACGTATCAACATGTCCACACATTGGACAATACACAGCTTCATCGGACACCTTTTCTTCCCAATCCTGCATATTTATCTTAAAAGTATAAAGGCAATTTTCATTAGGACATTCCCTATCAAAATAACCTTTAGCGTCCGAAATTAGTTTTATTGGTATGTTCATCAAGCTCTCCTTTGTTTTTAACAATCGATTCTATTCTTTAATTTTTTAGGGATTTCATCTATAATTTACGTATCGTATGTTTGCCTTAATTTTTAAAAGCGTATTCGTCAATATTCCAGTTGAATCTCCTATTATTTCATCTAAACTTTTTAATTGTAAAATGCCTTTCATCTCTGCCGTTATGCCAAGCGAATTGATTATTCCTTTAGAAACGAATCCTCCACCACGCGCAGGGCTATCTAATCCTAAAAATTTCACTTCAAGTTTGCGAAAGCTTGTATGTGGATTATTTAAATACTCAAATGCCATTTTAAGATTAACATCAACGTTTGCAACATCAATATTTTTATATTGATTATTTACGGTTGCTTTGGTGTTTTCATTTTTCTTCTTCAATAAAACCTTAGTTTTTTCTTCTTGTTTTAAATTCAAACCGTAATTGACCAAAATGTCATTATACGCTGGATTAAAGCATTCGTTATAATAAATATCTAGAGGCATTATTAAATCAAGAAACTCTTTATACCTATCCCCATACACTGCAAGATTATAATCATGAGCGTAATTTAACAAATGTGTATATTCAGCAATTTCTTTGCATGTATTATTTTCTTCGCACGTTTTCTTGGGACATAAAAAGTAATTAAAGGGGTGAACAAATCTTAAGAAATGAGCTATTGCAAACTTCTTGGCACTTTCGTGCGGATAAAAATCCCTTGCTCGATAACTACCTAAGTTATCCGTTTTTTTAATATAATCCTCTCGTTCTCCTCTAGGGAAATACGCTTGTAAAACTTCTTGCATCCCTAAGGTTTTATTATCTAACACATAATTCATCCCAACCGGAATAATGTGGGCAATTTTGAATCCGTTTACGTTTATCCTAGGGTCTTTCCCTTGCCTAACAGCCAACAATTCTCTTTCTTCCGATGTATTTATTCCGAAACGAGACGGAAATTTTCTTTCCTTAAAAACTAAACTTAATTCATCTAATGTAGGAACAAAACCATCTATCGCCATTTTTTGAAAATATGCTGCAAAAAAATTATCTGTATAAAAGAAATTATATTCCGGTGTTTCCGTTAAAAAACCACGTCTTAAATCGCCATACCTTTCTTTGGGCGCATTATTATAACCTCTAATTGCAAAAACTGGATGTACTGTTTTCACATATTTCAATAAAACATCATGCCATTTCAAAGCAGTTTCAGGCGAGGGTAAATATTCGGTTATAAGACTATCCCAAAAACTGCTAATGGTTTTAGCTTTTCCTGTCTGTAGCGATTTTATAGGTGGATAGTATATTTTTTCTAATTTTTCAGTGATGTTCATATGTTTTCTTTTTATTTCATCAATTCTTCAATCTCGTATAATTGATAGAAGAAACCTTCTAACATTTTAACTGGAATGCTATTGCCTGCCATCCTAATTATCTTATCTCTTGGGAACAAACAACTCCTTCCTCTTTGCACAGGATTGTTTTTTTGAAGATTATCATAATCTTCGTCATTAAAACCCATGAAAAGTAAACATTCACGAGGCGTCAAATATCTAAATTTACCTCGTTTTTCAACACCGCTGTCAAAATAAATGTTACCAGAGTTAGGATGTCTATCTTGTTTTGTTGTTATAGTTCTAATAAACTCTTCGCCAAACAATTCCCCATTTTTACCAACAATCTGAGGGTTTTCTTCCCAAATTTTTCTTCTTGATGGAGTATCATTTGGTGTACAATCTAAAGCCTCTTGCCATAATTGTGACTTTCTATTTTTAGGTATACGCAATAAGTCTTCAATCTTTTTAGGGTTGTAATATTTAGAGTTTTTATAGTCCTCAATAATCTTATCTTCAGTTAAAGAGTCGAAATAATTTTTTATTGTTTCTTCTTTCGCTGCGTTATCTCCGACATATACGCTTAACATTAACAATCTTGGTCTATTTTGTGGAATACCATAATGTCTAGCATTTACTCTCACATAATGACTAATATACCCCATTTCTCTAAGTTGTTCAATCCATAAGTTAAAATTAGGAAGGTGTCTCTCTGATAACAAAGTTGGAACATTTTCCAATAAAAGATACCTAGGCATTTGCTTTTTCAATTGTTGCATTTCTGAAAGAATTCTTCCTACTTGCCATAGCAAACTAGAACGACTGCCAGAATCTTTATCAATCCCTTTATTGTAGCCATGAAAAGCGCCTACGTTGGATAAATCTTGGCATGGAAACGAATATGTAAGTATATCTACTTTATTCGGCATTTTATCACCAGTAACACAACTTATATCTACTAGATTGTTTGTCCTTACTATAGCAGAATACATTCTTCTCAAAATCTCTACATCATAAGAACAAAGAGTTTTATAAGACATTGGCGTTTTCCCGTCATGGCTTAATGTATATTGACTTAAAAAATCTATCAGCTCATCCTTGGTTAAAGATTCTAACTGTTGTAAGTTTTCTGTGCTCTCATGAATTGCATCATACGCAATAAAAGCATGCATATCCCATTCACAAGTAGCTAAAACTTTCTTTTTAATTCCGATATTTTCTAGTGCACGTGCTTGACTTCCTATACCACTAAAAAATTCGACTATATTATATTGCTTTTTCATAAAATTTTCCTTGGTGCCCACTATTTATTCTGTCTTTCACACAAGAACTCCCGCGTTTTCTAATTTTTCTCTAATCTTCCAAATAAGCTTAGCTTGTTTTGGACTTGCAATTTTAGGTCTTGGAGTATCAATTGATGCTGCAATATTCAACAAATCTATCTCCATAGGTGATAATAATTTACGCCTCAAACCTTCTTCAATTAAATTTCTCCAATACGGTCCACCCAATACAACTATTTCTTTTTCAATATTTATATCAACTGAAAGTTTATTGTCTTTTGTCTCCGCTTTTTCTTTGGACTCTATAAGTTCTTTATTTATTAAAGAATCTAAAAATTCTTTAGAGAATTGATATGGAACATCCTTATACTTTTTCCAAGTTTCTTCTTTTTTACAATATTCTGTGACTATAACACCGTTTGATTGTTGAATAAATTCATTGGTAATTTTAGCAAGTTTTTCTATTTCATAATTTAATGCTGAATATAACTCTTGCTTTCTCCAAATTAATTCATAATCGAGGCAATATCCTTGTGGAATTTGTGATATAAGCTTACTAATTGTATAAGGTACAATATTAAGCTTATAACCACCTACATTATACCAAGATGCTTTATTTACAATTCTATCTGTGGTTCTAAACAAAATAGCATAACAAATGCATTTTTTATAAAACGTATCGCTAAAAATGCCCGGATTTTTTTGATATCTATCATCAACATATTCAGCAAAATACGACATACATTTTTCCGAACCTTTGCTTACCAAATCAGGTCTCAAAAGTTTTGCGCATGTAAAATATTTTGAAAGTTCTTCTTTCTTAATAACTTGATTTTTAGGATACTTTTTAATAAAGTTCTCTTTTTCGCTTTTCTTGGTAAACTTGAATTGTTCTTGGTCGTACTTACCTCTAGACCTTTCATAATACCATAATGTATTGTTAATAGAATCGCCATGTGCAGGAGCTTGTATTCTCTTTGCAAGCGCTTCAAAAGCTCTATGGAATGGATGGTTAGAAAACAAGTCGGAATCCTTAACTTTGTTTTGGCTATTTGCATACTTAGAAATATTTTGTATCATCGTATCATAATCTTCATTTTTTACCACTGTAAGTTTCATTGGTACAAATATATTTTCCAAAGACATTTTGTCTTTCAAAATAGCTGAAGTTAATGAAGCCGTGGTTTGCCCACCATTTATTATTTGCAAATCTTCCATTGAAACAATAGTGTGCCCATCGCTTGAAAGCTCAACCTTTGATGCTGTACACGCAATACCGTTATTATATGTGAAAAATTTAGTAGGCTCTTTCCGTATGGTTTCTCTTATTCCCTTGTTAATCTTACCTCTATTACTTAAAAATGCACGAACGTTACCTTCTAAAAGTCTAGAACCATGTTCATAATAAATAGCATGCAAAAAAGCACCCGGTACAATCGCTAAATAGGCATCATAATCAAGATTCCCGCTCATTTCTGCCTTTATGCAAGGAATACCGCCAACACCATATTTTTTTGTTTCTATTAAAATAGGCTCCTTTTCTCTACCAGACTCATATAATTCATAAAATCTAGTTAAAGACCAAACGTTTAGTTCTACCCTCTTACCCAAGAAATCTTCTGATGGTAAAGTCTTAATTCTCTCACTTAATTTTTTATTTGTTATTATTATAAGCTTTATTTTGTCAATAGAAGAATCCTTGTCTAAGTCGACGTAATCAATTTTCATTCTTTCGCCGATATTTTTGCCTATTTTTAACAAATCGTCTGTCAAATCAAAAAATGATTGAAGTCTTTCATCATAAGCTTCTTGCAAAAAGTTCAGCATTCTTTGCTTATGTTGCTCGATTAAAGTTTTATTTAAAACACCTTCTACGTCATCTATATAATCGTTAGTAATTAACACTACAGATTTATCGGACTCGTCAAAAGCAAAGGCATCAAAAGACATTATCTTTTGATTTCTACATCTTTTTTGCATTGGACGAATTTGTGGGTCAATCAATTCACCCATTGAAGTTAATCTTCCTAATATATCATTGAGAAAATAATCGTCTGGCGTTGTTCCTTCAATTTGAGCATTTATTCTAATATCATCCAAAAACTCTTTCTCAAATTCTTCATATGTTTGTTCCATTTCTTATTCCTCTCTATTCTTTTCTATAAGTGAAAGTAAAACTTCGTATTGAACCTTTGCAATCCCTTTAGGCAAATCATCAGCTTTAATTCTTGGGAATTCATTATTTACAATATACGTACTGTGTTTAACGAAATTATAAACATAGTTATCATAAACTTCGTTGTAAGAATACCCAACTTGTTTCAACTTATTAAAGAAAATATCCCTGTCTGTTTCATATTCTAATTGTTTTGATATTTCAGCTATTAATTTGTTTAAAGTTATACCCGAAAAGCTAGAACTCATTTTTTCAAAGCTATAAACTACCAAGCGCCCATCCAATTCACTATCCAACTGCTCTAAGGAAGAAATTAATACTGAGCTCTTGAAAGTATTTATGGATTTAATTTCATACCAATCATTCTTATAAGAAAAATCCTTATGCGTAGGTTCCGGCCCGCTCCAGCCATTTAAACCATCAGTAACACCATACGTAGGAATAGCTTTATCTTTCAAAAATAACAATTCACCTATTAAACCAAGAACTTCATTCTCTGTTAATATTTTATTGTTTCCAGTAAACATCTTTTTCCATTGATTATATCTGTTAACAACTTCTTTATATCCATCATCACCTTTATAATTTTCAGTTTCAGTTATCATATCTTCGCAAAAATGATAGAAAAGCGAGAAGTTATCCTCTGCGGCAAAAGAGAAAAGAATAGAATTATAACCGCTTGTTTTTACTTGTTTTATCTCAATCAAATTAGTTCCAACAACTTTAATAGGAGTAAAGTTTCCGTTATATCTAAGGGTTGGAAATCCCTTTTCGTTTTTTCCTAAGTACAATTCTAAAGGATGCCCAACACTTACTCTAACGTATTGGGAGAAACTTTTTACCGCTTCAAGCTTTTCTTTAATTTCATCAAATCTCATAGATTATTCCTCCACAGATTCATTTTCATGGTCTTTATCAAAATAATTAACCGTTTTATTAACTGTGTACATTGTAGATTTAAAAGATGCTCCATCTTTTTGTGGAAATCCTAATGCATAGCCAACAAGATATTTATATTTCCTTGTTTGTAATTCCCTGTATAGTTTTATCGCATCCCTAGCCTCTTCACTTACAGTTTTATCAGACGAATATACTTCATCATCAAATTCTATTGACGGATGAACAAAATAAATAATAAGTAAAGGATTTCTGCCTTTAATCAAATAGTCTTGTGCTTTTGTGTGCGTCAAGGGTATTTGTTTCTCCGTTAAGCCAAATTTGGTATCCTCTTTACCGCCTAACCTTAATCTATTTTTATTAATTCTAATATTAGTTTCTCTAACATCAAAAATTCTGCCTACTAAAGGTTCGTTAATCCCTAATCTATCATATCTAAATCTATTAGGATTCTCTTCCCCGTTTATTATCCTTTCACCACCCATAATAAGAACATCGAAATTGCCTAATTCTGCCGAACTCTTTTTTAAGAATGTCATGATTTGTTTTTTATCAAAATAGGTATCACCTTCTTCAGAAATATTAAGAGAATCTATTAATTCAACCACATCAGCGTAAGGAATATCTTTTAAGTATGGATGTTGAACTACGCTATTATCACGTTTGTCTAACACGATTTTGTCAAAAAATTTAATGGTGTTATCTATATTTTCTTCAATTAAATCAAGGTCTCTTTTAATATAAGGAGTTTCAAATAAACTACCATAAAAAGATTTTCTTACCACTTTTCGCATGGTATTTCTCATCTTGTTTGCGGCAGTAATCCCTAATTCTATTGAATCATTCATAACGCGAATACCGAAATCCTCCGGTTTTCTTTTTTCTAACCCCATAGTTTTAATATCACTCTTTAAGGCTTCAGTTGATTGATAGATATATTTATAGTAATTGTAGGAAGAGCTCGTAAGCCAAATTCTACAAAGGTCACCATATCCTTCTCTATAACCAAACCATCTTCCCATTTGCATTAAAACGTCGAAAGTAGACGTGTTTCTATAGAAATAACTAGTCATAAGCCCTTCCAAAGTTAAACCTCTTGAAAGAGCTAATCCGCCAACAGCAATTACTCTAAGCCCATCTTTTGCCTCGTCATAATTTAATTTTGAAGAGTTTTTGCCCGAGTTTACAACCACAATTTTAATTTTAGATATAGAATCATATAATTGATTAAATGTTTCTTCCCAGCTCACTCCTTCAATACCACCTATTAATGTAGAGAATTGATTCTCAAAAGTGGTTTTTAGCGCGTTTACAATAGGATTGGTCAAAGCATAATCCATTGATAATTTATGAGTTTGTTTAACCGTTCTTTTTATCTCATCAAAGTAATCTTGAACTATGTTCATAATTACTGATTGAACTTTTGTAAATCGAGACATATTGATAAGCATAGAACGATGCGTGTTTTTATCCACATCTCTAATATCTCTAATAGCGTTTGCTAATAAAAACGTTCTTATTGCCTCATATAAGGAATCAAATAATTTTTCTCCTTCCCATTCTTTTTTGTGTTTCATAGGAAATAACTGTTCGTTGAAATCTTTAATAATCCTAATATTATCATTCGCCTCAACAAAATATTTCCTAGCACCGCAATAATTACTTGGCGACTTTAACGCATAAATGAAATCTCTTGGAAAAAGGTCATCTTTAAGCATTTCGTCTTCTTTATCGTAACTAATAAATACATTAGCAAAAGGCGTAGCTGTAAATCCAACATAGCTACTTCTAGTAAAGAGAGATAATAAACTCCTTATATACTTATTTATTTTAGTAGGGTCATCATCTGGCTTATTTGTATTTATAGATGCATTATCCGCTTCATCATCAATAATTAAAGCTGGATAATTTATTTTTGTTTGAACCGCATTTGTATTGATATTTCTTAGTGAAGAATAAACCTTTTTCAATACAGACACATTTTTCTTCAATACAAAAATCATAGGTTCAGATGAATAGTTGCTTAATTTATACGTTGTGTTTTGATTATCTGTACCAACAAAATCCTTTCCTCTACTCGTAAAAGCTTTTGGGGTAGGGTCTCCACGTCCAACACCAACAGGTACACCATTAAAGCTATCCCAACCAATAAAACCTTCTTCAACACGTTGCTGTGTTTGTTTCCTTAAACTCTCAATTGTACCTGTTAAAATAAATATAACTTTATAACCCGCATCTGCAGCTTTAGTAAGCAAACCTAAATAGTTTGAAGTTTTTCCCGATTGCACATCGCCAACAACTAAACCCCTTACGGAAAAAGCAGCCTCTTCATTAGGGTTTCCCAAATACGACATTAATCTAAAAAGTGTATCTTGCTCCAACCTATCAACTACTTCTTTTGGAAAATGTTTAACTGTGTGCAAATGATTTTTGTATCTATCCCAAAAATATGTTTTAGCATTTTCCGAATTCAAAAAGTTTTTATACCAATCATAATCATGGTCATAATCACCTAATATTACGTCTCCTTCTTCTTGGTAAATTGAGTGAATAGATTTTATTTTATTAACAACGTACAGCTCTTCCTCTTCATTTAACACAACTTCTGGTATAAAACTAATAAATCTATCTCTAGTTTTAGCTATCGATTCTCTTATCAACTCTTCTGTTGTAATAAAATTAGGATTTATGTATTCTTGAGCGGTTTTAAAAGAATCAAAATCGCTTATATACATTTTAAAGATGTCATTTCTATTTCTCATTTTTGATTCTCTCCTCTACCAACTTAAAAATCTCCTCATTATCGAAAGGTTCATACGTTCTTAAAACTTCAAATATTTTTTCATTAGGTAACTGAAGTAATTTTTTTAAATAATTAAATTGGTTCACACCCTCTATAACTATTGAATCTATACCGTCTTGGCTTATTTTTTGTGCTAAAGCCTTGTTGCACATAGAATTATAAATATCGTCGTATGGTACCATTGAAGAAAGTATTTCTAAAAAGTGAATAATTTTTGATTTATCCCTATCATCAAATTCATCAATAAAATTCTTTACAAAATTAGATTCACTATTAACAAAATAAATTTCCTTACCATCTCTGTCCAAACTTTTATTCCATATCTTAGAATCGTCTTTATCTAATGTCAAACGAACCCTTTTTGCCGTCTTTTCCTTGGAACGGCCACGAACATTACTTACCGCCTTTTTTAGACTGTTTAATATAACCCTTGGTATGCTTGCATTTTGCTTTTTTATATCTATATCCCAAATCTCATCCAATGTGTTAGGAATATCTACTTTAATTCTTCCATACTTATAAAGCTCGGAATTGAAATTTGAAGAAGCAAGTTTAAACCAAGTTCCATATATAATTAATCGGTCATTTCTATAAACATAAAAGCCTTGCCCATTTCTTAAATAATCAATTCCACCAAGCTTTTCTATATCATCATTAGATAAATCATTTTGATGAGGCAAAATAAATTGTTGAACCATAATTTCAGTTCCTTCACAATTGATAGGGCTTGGTTTTTGTGAATCTGTTTTAGGATGGTCTTCCAAGAAAGGGTCCAACCCGCGAATTCTATCATCGTTGATATAAATCTTAATAGGATTAAACGGTCTGTTTATAAAGCGATGGAAAACTAAGGATAAATGCTTTTCAGTCTCTTCCACTTCCTCTGATAAGATTTCCCTTACATGACCGTTCGATTTTTTGTATGCTATATCAAATTCTTGCCAAACAACAATTGTTCCTTGTTCTACAGCATCCAATAAATCTATTTTTGGCAACTCTTTTATTTCTAACTCATCTAACTCTAAACAATCCCAATCTTCTAATACGATATCTAAATCCCATCTAAATGCAGATATTATTCCTTCTTTTTTAGATACAACCGTAAGTTTTTTACACTGAGATAAAGAAGCTGACTTTAATCCTAAACCAAATCTACCTAAATCATGCGCACCATACGAATCTCTTTGAGAACCATACTTCATGGCGTTCAATAATTCATCATGAGACATCCCTTCCCCATTATCAAAAAAGGCTAAATACAATTCATCATTTATTGGCGTATATATTTTTATCTCTGTAGCACGTGCTGAAATTGAATTATCTAAAATATCAGCAACAGCCGTCTTAAAACTATAGCCAATAGCTCGCATTGAATTCATTAATATCTTAGGTGATGGATTATTTTGTATTTTCTTAGCCATAACACTTCTCCTTGGTTTAAGCTTTTGCTAAAATCATTTTGATTTTAGCACAGTAAATATGACAACCTTCGTCATATCTATGAAAGTTTTTTAATTTTCTCTAACGCGCCACAACGCCATAGGGTGCGCGAAGATGCGTTCTACAATATCTTTGTCTTCAAATAAAAGTTCGGGGCGATAGTTCTTGTTTGCGAATTCTTTCACAAATTCTTTTTCGTTATCGCTAAGTACAAGTAAATCTTGTAAATATTCTTTTATTGAAACGATTACCACGTCTTTTTTGAAGCGGTCATTCTTATTAAGCATAGGTCTGAGTTGCCTATTGATATCTCTATCGGTAACACCATCTAAAATATCAAGGGAAACTTCGCAAATATTAGAATCTCCACCGATACAATTATAGAAGATAGTACATTTTTTAAGCATTTCTTTATCTTCGATAATGCCACTTTCAATTAACCCGTAAACGTCGTAAATATCTCTTGGTTTACAACGCCCAATTAAAGCTGCAAGTTTGCTTCCATACAACTCACACGCACTTAAAACTTTTACGCACGTATCACCTTCGGCAACGGGAGTTTTGATAGGTTTATCGTTCAAAGGAAGAACGTGCTTTCTATCAAGATAATTTATTTCTATTTTGATGTTATCACGGTTGCCCGCGTTATTGATATATTGAAAAACGGCAGAATCTAAAGCAAAATATCTTTTGCTTTGTGGCGAAAGCGAATAATTCTTTTGGAATAACGCCATTTGCAAAAAATTCCAAATTTCTTCCTTATCTTTTTCCATTTCTTCTTTCGTGTTGCCAATATAGTCTAAATCAATATCAACCGAAAGTCTTGGAAGTTCACGATAGAACAAATTGATAGCCGTTCCGCCTTTAAGAGCAAGTTTATCTTTCCATTTGGACGTAAACACAAACTCTAAAATATCCGCAAGGCGCATAACCTTTTCAACGTTATCTTTTATAAAGTTCGTTTCTTTTGCTATTTTAACTACGTTTTTTTGAGATAGGTTTATCATATCAGTTCTCCGTGTTTATAAGTTTTTCAGGATACATAAGTCCCCAATACTTATCCGTTTTTCTCGGCATCTTTTTGTTTTCGCTTATATCTTCTAATTTTATAGAGCAGTTTTGCTTGCATATATCAAAGAAGTTTTGCGAGAGCAGGTCTTTTTTAAGTAATGAAAGTAAAAAGCCTGCTTTTTTATAAACAAATTTCTTGTTATACTCTTTCAAGTAGGATAATAAGGCTTGCTCGTCAAGATGCGTTATGCCGTTTAATGCCGTGACAAGTTCTTCAAGTCCACCGGCAAGGTCAATACGGTCAATACAGTCCACTACCGTTCTTTCCAAATCCGTAACGACGATTTCCGCATTTTGTTCTAAGCGCATTATTCCACCTTTTGCAGTGTATGAGAAGAATTTATATTCAAGCCCGTTATAAGTAAAGGGATTATAACGCTTCTCAGTAAAAACTTGCACTTCTGAAAACATTTGATTTCCAAGCCCGTGAAATTCTAACGCAGAGTGATATGCCACGCAAGCATTTTCAAAAAGCGCCGAAGCTATCTCAAAACGGCTCGCGAAAATATCGCCCGTCAACGAATTGACCGTCGCATATAATCCATTTTTTATTTTTTCAATACGCCCATTTTCCGTTAACGCCTTTAATCTGACTTGCATACTTCGTTCGTTTGTAAAATTGTCTAAGATTTCTTGCGTGCGGAATAGGGCTTGACTCAAATAAAAATCTTCCATTACTATCATTTCCTTATCTTGTTATACTTATTTTACTCAAATTACGAATAAATGTCAACGGTTTTTGCGCAATTTAAGTAATTTTTATTTCGCAAATAATAAAATCCTTGATTTTTTAACCATTTTGACGTAAAGCACTGCATTTCTTGGGGGTTTTGTGTAAGTTTAGTTAATTTTTATATAAAATATATTTGCTCCACATAATTGCTTTGAACACAATTTTATGGAGCAAATTATACCCTTTCGGGACTATTTTTAAGTATTAAGAACGGATTATACCCTAACGGGTATATTTTACTCTTCATCGTCCAAGATTTTATCTTCTTCGAGTTTTAAAGATTTGAGCCACTCTTCTTTTTGTCTTAGGATTACTTCGTACTTTATACTTCCACGCGGACAACACGATAATAGAAAGTTAAAATCTTTTAACTTGTTGCGAATCTTGTCGTTGGGGTCTTCAACCACAATCTTCGGTCTCCTATAATCATTATATAAATACAGAAAACATTTCCAACTATAAGCCATCAAGTTTTGCTTTGCCGCACGTTTGCAATATCTTCGATGACATAAGCGAATTGACGATTGGTGTTTACACATTTGGAACTCTTCCCACTTAAAGTCGGGAATCAAATATCCATCCCCTGCTTTCGCCCTTTCGGGGAACAATAAATGCGCAAATTCCGTTTCACTCATTTCCAAAACGTCCACAAACGCAATCTCCAAAGCTTGAAATCGCTTCAAAACCGTCCACACAGTCGTGCGAGAACAACTACAAAGAGTAGCGATTTGCTTTTGATTGTTGCCTTTTTTGTAATATTCTACGATTAATTTGTATTTTGTCATAATTTTCTCCTATTTTATCGCCCTTTTTTACCTATATCAGTAGATACAGAAAAGTGTTCAATTTGAGGAACCACCCCGTTTTTTTGACCGATTTTTGACTTTGCAAGAGTATTTCAAGAGAAAAAAAGTAGCCACTCTTTTGGGAGAATGGCCACTTAAAAACAAATTTTTAATTAAAATAGTAAATTTTTACCGTATTTAAAGCTAAATCTTAGCCCCTAGGATTACGGATATTAGCTTGTGCTGCTGCAAGACGTGCGATAGGAACACGGAATGGAGAGCATGAAACGTAATCAAGACCTATTTCGTGGCAGAATTCAACAGAAGTTGGGTCGCCACCGTGTTCGCCACAAATACCTACGTGAAGGTTCTTGTTTTCTGGCTTGCCAAGGCTGATTGCCATTTTCATAAGTTTGCCAACGCCAACTTGGTCAAGTTTAGCAAATGGGTCGTTTTCAAAAATCTTTGTATCGTAGTAAGCATCAAGGAACTTACCTGCATCATCACGGCTGAAACCGTATGTCATTTGAGTTAAGTCGTTTGTACCGAAACAGAAGAAGTCCGCATTTTGAGCAATTTCGTCTGCCGTAAGACATGCTCTTGGAATTTCTATCATTGTGCCTACTTCGTATTCAAGGTTAACGCCAGCGGCAGCGATTTCTGCATTTGCAGTTTCAACTACTACTGATTTAACGAATTTAAGTTCTTTAACGTCGCCAACAAGTGGAATCATAATTTCTGGTTTAACTTTCCAGTCAGCGTGCGCTTTTTGAACGTTGATAGCAGCGCGAATAACTGCCGAAGTTTGCATTTTAGCAATTTCTGGATAAGTAACTGCAAGACGGCAACCACGGTGACCCATCATTGGGTTGAATTCGTGTAATGAAGAAATTATAGCCTTAATTGTTTCAATAGTTTTGCCTTGTGCTTTTGCTAAAGTTGCAATATCTTCTTCAGCCGTAGGTACGAATTCGTGAAGTGGTGGGTCAAGGAAACGAATACATACAGGCGTGCCTTCAAGCGCTTCAAATAAACCTTCAAAATCCGCTTGTTGCATAGGAAGAATTTTTGCAAGCGCAACTTCTCTTTCTTCAACCGTTTCCGAACAAATCATTTCGCGGAAAGCGTCAATTCTACCTTCGCCGAAGAACATGTGTTCCGTACGGCAAAGACCGATACCTTCTGCGCCGAGTTCTCTTGCCTTTTTAGCATCGGCAGGAGTATCTGCGTTTGTTCTAACTTTTAAACTTCTATACTTATCTGCCCAACCCATAATAATTCCAAAGTTGCCTGAAATTTCAGCGTCAACAGTAGGAATAATGCCTTCATAGATAGCACCCGTTGAACCGTCGATAGAAATGTAATCGCCTTCGTTAAACACTTTGCCAGCCAAAGTAAATTTCTTGTTTGCTTCGTCCATCTTAATGTCGCCACAACCTGAAACGCAACATTTACCCATACCACGAGCAACAACGGCTGCGTGTGAAGTCATACCACCGCGAACGGTTAAAATGCCTTGTGCGGCTTTCATACCCGAAATATCTTCTGGGGAAGTTTCAAGTCTTACTAATACGACCTTTTTGCCCTTGCCGTTCCAAATTTCAGCGTCTTCCGCTGTGAATACGACTTGACCGCAAGCAGCACCTGGAGATGCGCCAAGACCACGACCTAACGGCTTAACTGCCTTTATAGCCTTAACGTCAAATTGTGGGTGTAATAAAGTGTCAAGGTTTCTTGGGTCTATCATTTGGATTGCTTCTTGTTCCGTCTTGTGGCCTTCTTTTACAAGGTCAACCGCAATTTGAAGAGCCGCTTGCGCAGTTCTTTTGCCGTTACGAGTTTGAAGCATATATAACTTGCCGTTTTCAACGGTAAATTCCATATCTTGCATATCGTGATAGTGATTTTCAAGAATTTTGCAAACGTTTTCGAATTGAGCAAACGCTTCTGGGAATTTTTCTGCCATTTGAGCAATAGGCATTGGCGTACGAACACCGGCAACAACGTCTTCACCTTGAGCGTTTGTTAAGAATTCGCCCATAAGTTTCTTTTCGCCCGTTGCAGGGTCACGCGTGAAAGCAACGCCCGTACCGCAATCGTCACCCATATTACCGAAAGCCATTGCTTGAACGTTAACCGCAGTACCCCAAGAATATGGGATATCGTTATCACGACGATATACGTTAGCACGTGGGTTGTCCCAACTGCGGAATACGGCTTTGATAGCGCCCATAAGTTGTTCTTTTGGGTCTGATGGGAAATCTTCGCCGATTTTGTTTTTATATTCTTCTTTAAATTGATTTGCCAAAGTCTTTAAGTCGTCAGCCGATAATTCAACGTCTTGCGTAACGCCTGTTTCTTCTTTCATTTTGTCAATAAGTTCTTCAAAGTACTTTTTGCCAACTTCCATAACAACGTCTGAATACATTTGGATAAAACGACGATAGCAGTCGTAAGCCCAACGTGGGTTGTTTGACTTTTTAGCAAGAATTTCAACGACTTCTTCATTTAAACCAAGGTTTAAGATAGTGTCCATCATACCTGGCATTGATGCCCTTGCACCTGAACGAACCGAAACTAAAAGTGGATTTTCTTTATCGCCAAACTTCTTGCCCGTAATGGCTTCCATTTTGTCAACGTATTCCATAATTTGCGCTTGGATTTCGTCGTTGATTTTTTTACCGTCTTCATAATATTGCGTACAAGCTTCCGTAGAAATTGTGAAGCCTTGTGGAACGGGAAGACCGATGTTAGTCATTTCCGCAAGGTTTGCACCCTTACCACCAAGCAATTCACGCATTTGAGCATTGCCTTCGCTAAACAAATAAACGTATTTCATAAATATCTCCTTACCTGCGATTAACGCATTTTTTTCTATTTTAGATTATACACTCTTAGTGTATATTTTTCAAGTGTATTTTGTAAGCCCAAAATCTTTGCGTTGTTAGTTAAAAAAAATACACGTTTTATTTTAAATTTATAAAATTTTAGCCTATATTTTTAGTTAAAAATAAAGTTAAAGCGTCGCCACTTTTAATTTTGGCATCAGTTTTATAGCCCAAATAATACAGCATAAATTTAGTTAAAAACAACTCTTCTTCGCTAGTTAAAACTAGGCTAAAATTGTTTTCAACGGCATTTTGCAACTTTAAAAATGCCAAATAAGTGGTTTCTTTTATTTCGCTAAAACCTTCTAATAAACAGTTTTGGCAACTAAATTGAGAGTCTTTAAACCTATAATAAACACGCCCTTTTATTTGTTCTTTACAACAAAAACAACCGCTAAAACCATAGCCGTAACCTAGCAAATTAGTTATCGTATACAAGAATTTTAAAAGGGAAGAAACTTCGCCGTCGTTATAACAAATATCTTTTACGGCGTTTATCGTAGCGCCAAAAATTTCGGGGCTACTAACTTCGGGCTCTATAAATAAGTTTAAAATTTCGGCTATAACCGCGCTTGCATAATACTTTTTTACGTCTAAACGCAAAGCATAAAAACTGTCTATATAACTAGCGTTAATAACGGTGTTTCTACCGCTTTTTTGCGCCAAAATATATTCGCAAAAACAAAAGGGGTCGGAAGCAAATTTTAACTTTGCCCCCGCCCTTTTAACGCCTTTTATGTTGGTGGTTATTTTTCCGTTTTCAAGGGAATATAAAGTAAGTATCTTGTCGTTATCCTTATAATCAACAGATTTAATTACAAGTGCGTTGACTTTTACTTCCATTTTTAACCGCCTTATTTATCTTTATTTTTTAACTTGTTTTGCAAAATATAGTAGTTAATATTGCCCGTTTTTACGAACAGGTCCCACACTATATCGCTAACGTCTTTGTTATCGCGCATAATACCCCCTTAAAGATAGGTTGCGCAATAACTAATAAATTATTTATCTTTGAACTCTACCCGATGCGTCGCCTTCGGCAAGTTTCTTAACTTCGTCTACGCTAACCATATTGTAGTCGCCTTCAATAGAGTGCTTTAAGCAAGATGCGGCAACTGCAAATTCAATGGCTTTTTGACTATCGTATCCGTTTAAAAGAGCGTAGATTAAGCCTGCGCCGAAACTGTCGCCACCGCCAACTCTATCTACGATATGCATTGCATATTTTTTAGAGAAGTAAGCCTCGCCGTCCGTATAAAGCATTGCAGACCAGTTATTGTCGTTTGCTGAAAGGCTTTCGCGAAGAGTGATTGCAACGCCTTTAAAGCCAAATCTTTCAGTAAGTTTTTGAGCAACTGAAATGTAGCCGTTTCTATCAAGTTTACCGCTGTAAATATCCGTATTATCTGCTTCAATGCCGAATACGTCTTTAGCGTCTTCTTCATTTGCTATGCAGTAGTCAAGGTATTTACAAACTTCGCCCATAACTTCGCCTGCTTTTTCTTTAGACCAAAGTTTTTTACGGAAGTTAAGGTCGCAAGAAATTTTAACGCCCCTTTTCTTTGCTTCTTTACAAGCGGCAATAGTTATTTTTGCCATACTGTCTGAAAGCGCTGGCGTGATGCCTGTAAAGTGGAACCAGTCTACGCCTTTAAAGATTTTTGCCCAGTTAAAATCACTTGGTTTAGCAAGCGCTATTGCTGAAAATGCCCTGTCGTAAATAACCTTTGAAGGTCTTTGAGACGCGCCTTTTTCGCAGTAATAAATACCAACTCTATCGCCACCACGAACTACTAATGAAGTATCAACGCCAAATTCCCTTAAACTGTTAACAGCCATTTGACCTATTTCGTGTGATGGAAGTTTAGAAACGAAAGATGCGTCTACACCGTAGTTTGCAAGAGAAACCGCAACGTTTGCTTCTGCTCCACCAAAGGTTGATTGGAATTTTTTAGATTGCACGAAACGAAGATATCCTTCGGGTGCAAGCCTTAACATAAGTTCGCCAAAAGTAATAACTTTCATAATATTCTCCTTATTTTTAAAAATATATATTTATTTAATTTTATTTGATTTTAGCACATCGTAGCGCCGTCTACGTGAAGAGTAACGCCCGTAATATAAGACGCTAAATCGCTTGCCAAGAACAAGAAAGCGTTTGCAACGTCTTCCGGTTCGCCAACTCTACCAAGTGGGATATTTTTAGATATTGCGTCTACCATTTGTTGTGGAAGCGCCGCAACCATATCCGTTCTAGTCACGCCTGGCGCAATAGCGTTAACTCTAATGTTATCGCGTCCAAGTTCTCTTGCCAAACTCTTCGTCATACCGTTAACGGCAAACTTTGAAGTTGGGTAAGCAACGCCCGCAGGTTGACCGTAAAAACCAACCATTGAACTCGTGTTTAAAATAACACCGCCACCTTGTTCTTTCATTAAAGAAACGACTGCGCGTATAGGATAGAACACGCCGTTTACGTTTAAGTCAATAGTCTTATCAAAATCTTCTATTTTGTAGTTATACACGCTGTCTCTTGCCGAAACGCCTGCGTTGTTAACCAAAATATCAATTTTGCCGTAAGCCGTTTTAACTTGGTTAATAGCATCTTCAACTTCGCTATAATTAGTAAGCGATGGGTATAAACCCATAACTTCGTAATTTGGATTGATTTCTTTAAGGCTATCAATTGCCTTGTCCACCGTTTCTTTGCGCGAACCGAAAAGAGCAACTTTTGCGCCGTTGTCTAAATAAGTTTTAACGATAGCAAAACCTATTCCGCGCGTGCCACCCGTTACTACGGCAACTTTGCCTTCTAATAAATTTAATTTCATAAAACCCTCTATTTAATCACAATAAATTTTAGCAAGTCCACCCTCGGAAGTTTCTCTATATTTTGAGCACAAGTCTTTTCCCGTTTCGTACATAGTTTTAACTATGTTATCAAACGACACTTTGCTTTTATTCGATAAAAATCTTGCTATATAATAGGCGTTTATAGCCTTCATTCCAGCCATAGCGTTTCTTTCAATACACGGAACTTGAACAAGCCCTTTAACGGGGTCGCAAGTAAGCCCTAAACTGTGTTCCATAGCAATTTCCGCCGAGCATTCAATACCTTTAACGTCAAGCCCGCAAACAAATGCAACGGCACTTGCAGCCATTGAACAAGCCGTTCCTACTTCCGCTTGACAACCACATTCCGCACCGCTAATAGAAGCGTTACGTTTTACTATATTACCTATAAGACCTGCAACAGCCAAAGCGTCGATTATCTTTTCTTCTTCAACGCATTTATTTCTATAAAGATAATAAAGCGTTGCCGGAACTACGCCCGCCGCACCACAAGTTGGCGCTGTTACAATAGTTTGATTATCGGCGTTTTCTTCCGCTACCGCAAACGCGTAAGCGCTTACGAATTTAGTACATTCTAAATCAAGCCCGCCCATCAAAGTTCCGCTAGTAAGAAGCGTTTTTGCCTTTCTTTCTATTCCTAAACCACCCGGCAATATTCCAGACTTGTTAAGACCGCCTTCTACACAATTTTTCATTACTTGCCAAATATGCGATAAATGCTCTTTAACGTCGCTTTCTACTTCGTAAACGTATTGGGCAAGCGAAATATTGTTTTTTGTAACGTAGTTTTTAATTTCGTCAAAAGTGGTGTGCGGATATACGTTTTTTGGTGGAACGTAATCTATACCCTCAATTTTAACCGAGCCACCGCCGATACTTTCGGCGTTTATGGACTTAATTAACTCGTTTTGCCTATAAACTTCTATAAGCAAGGTGTTTGGATGCGATAAATCTATTTTGCTTTTGTCAAAAACTATTTCAGTTTCTTCGCCAAGCACTTCTTTAAGCACTTTATCCGTTCCGTGCCCTTTGCCCGTATAAGCAAGCGAGCCGTATAAATAAACTTTAAAACGACAGTTTTCGTACGAGTTTTTAACGTGCATGGCAATTCGTTCTGGGCCAATCGTGTGCGAACTTGACGGACCGCGACCGATTTTATATAACTCTCTTAACGATTGCATATTATCCGTTTATAATTTCGTTAATTTTTTTACAGTTTTGAACGATGTCGCCTTTCATCATCCAACTACCGCCAACGGCAAATACTTTATCGCAATCTAAAAACTCTTTTAAGTTTTCTTCGCTAACGCCACCCGTTGGCAAGAACTTAACTTGTGGGAAAGGACCTGCAAGTGCTTTAACCGCTTTAAGACCGCCGTATACGTTTGCAGGGAAAAATTTAACGGTTGTAATACCCAAAGCAATTGCTTTCATAATTTCGGTTGGCGTAACGCAACCTGGATAGTATGCTAAACCCTTTTCTTTACAAAAAATTGCAACTTCTTCCGACAAACCTGGCGAAACGATAAATTTTGCGCCTGCATTATAGGCTTTAACGGCTTGTTCTTTGTTTATAACCGTACCTGCGCCGATATACATATCGGGAAAGTTTTTAACGCCCAACTTTATTGCTTCTTCTGCGCAAGCAGTTCTAAAAGTAATTTCCGCAACGGGAAGGTCGCCGTCACAAAGTGCTTGTAAAGTAGGCACTGCGTCTTCTATTTTGTTGATAACCACAACGGGAACAACTTTAATGTTATCCATAAAAATAACTCCTTTTTTATTATTACGTATATTATAGCAACAAAATTGCCTTTTGTATAGTATAAAAACGATTTTTTTACTAATTTTTACTATTTTTTTGTAAAAGTCGTTTTTTGATTTATTTTTGTTATAAATTTTTTATTTGTATTCAATAATGAAGTAGGAGGAGTAACTATGAACCCATTTTTACAAGATATTAAAAACAATAAAATCTCTTACTATTCACTAAAAAATTTGGCTTTAAAGCCCTATGATAAGTATGAACTTTTACCTTACAGTAAAACCAGAATTATTTTAATGAACGGAACGGAATTTGAGTCTAACTGGTTTTATCATCAGTTTGCAAGACACTGTTCTAATAACGAAATTCGTAGAGAAATTAGCGAAATTAGAAGACAAGAACAGCAACAACAAAAGCGACTTTGCTCTTTAAAACCGCTAAACGAAACTATCCTTGAAACGACTTTAAGTTACGAACAACTCGCCGTTGACCTAACCGCCATTATGGCTCAAAAAGAAAGTGATATAACCGTTAAAAATCAACTTGACTTTGCCCTTTTAGAAGACTTTGACCACCTTTATCGCTTTACCGACTTACTTGAAATGGACGAAAAGCAAAACTATAAAAAACTTATAGGCAGTTACACCGAAATTATGCCCGGTCGCCCAACCATAGCAGAGCATCGCCACCCTTTTGACGACGTTAGAAAACCCGTAAACTTTACTCTTGCTAATCCTTTAACTAAACTACACGTTTCAATTATTACGGCGGCGGAACAACAAACGATGAACTACTATATGAACGTTGGCGCGTTTTATCACAGTGATTACGGCAGAAAAATGTATAGCGAAATTGCTATGATAGAAGAACAACACGTTACGGGTTATGAAAGTTTAAAGTGCGTAAAACCAACTTGGCTTGAATGCGCTTTAATGCACGAATACACCGAATGCTATTTGTATTATTCTTGCTATAAAGACGAAAGCGACGAATATTTAAAAACTGTTTGGCAAGCGCACTTTGAAGACGAATTAGTACACCTTTCAAAAATTGCCAACTTACTTTATAAATACGAAGGCAAGCACTATTTAGAAGTTATTTTAACGCCCGAATTTCCGTCACTTTTAAGTTTTAGAGAAAACAAAAACTATATCCGCGAAGTTTTAAAAAGCGTTAGGTTAACAAGCCAAAAAGAAGACTATATCGCCGTTGATAAATTGCCTCAAAAAAACACGTTTTTTAGTTATCAACAAGCCGTTGTTAAAAACGAAAAAACCGTTCCTAGCCACGTTGTTATTGAAAAATATATTTCTAAAAAAGGCGAAGATTTACGCTTTGAAGAAAGCCCACACCCTATTAAAGAATTAAGGAACAAAAAGCACGACAACTATAAAATTGCCCGTATTAAAGGCGAATAAAAAAAGCACTTTTCAGTGCTTTTTTTAATTGATTTTTATTGTTTTGTATACCTTTAAAAGTGGAATAAACAAACACGAAACGCTTACTGCAACGCAAACGGTTTGCATAATTAAAGTGGGCAAACCCGCCATAAAATAAGCGACGGCAGATTTTATAGTAAAACTATAAAAAATTACCATTAAACTTACGTCTAAAACCGTAAATAATAGCGTAAACGCAACTGCTAAAATAACTATCGTTATTAGCCTTTTGATATTGACCGTTTTTAAAGTTTTTCCTAGTAGCCCAAACGCTATTGCCAAAACGTTATAGTAAATTAGATATAGCGAAACTACGTTTAGAAAAAAGCCGAAAATTAAACATCTAATAAGCGAAAATGCCGTTGCAACGATAGTGCCACGCAAAACGCCGAAATAGAAACAAAAACTTGTAAATAGCACGGTAACTATTTCTATACCGCTAATGCCACTAAACACAAATTGTCCGCCGATAAGAAGCGCGACGAATAAACCTAATACAGTTATTTCTTTTGCCGTTTTCATAATTAAAAAGATTGATATATCGAAATATAAGCGCAACCGCTAAAAAGCCTTTTGGTTTGCACAGTCGTTAGAACTAGCAAAACGGTTAAAAATTTTTTCATATATACCTTAAAACCTACAATAAAAAGCGCCCTATCAAGATAATAGGGCGCACAAAAAACTTTGCTTGTAGGCTTTTATTTTCCCTGTCCAAAATAAATTATTACCTTGATGTTTTTTTTGGCAAGATATCCGACTTTAACGGCAATGACTGTTGCGGTAGAATTTCACTACACTTCCCTTGCTTTCGTACGTATAGTACACTCAAAAAAAATATTTAATTAGAATATTAAGATTAAAAGTTGCGATGCTAAAACTATTAAAACAAGCGCTATTGGATAAGTTGAAGCGTAAGCCGAAGCAACGTTATCGGTTTGTGCCGTATTGATTAAAGTTCCAAGCGCAGGCGTAGAAGTCATACCGCCCGTAATTGAACCAAGGTTGTTTAAAAGTGGCAATTTTAAAAGGTATTTTGCAATTAAGAAACCTACGATCATAGGAATTATAGTCATAACTGCGCCACCGATAAATCCCCAAGCGACGATTCCTCCACCGTATTGAGAAATTTGTTCAACTAATGCAACGCCACCGTCAACACCAGCGCCAAGTAAGAATAACGCTAAACCAAGTTCTTTTAACACTTTTAAAGTAGACGTTGGCACTTGGAAAGAAAGTTTACCTATTTTGCCAAAATGACCAAACAGCAAGCACATAATAAGTACGCCACCCGTTGTTCCAAGTGAGAAACAAGCACCCGTATAGCCTTTACCCGTTAAAGGAATTTTGATTGAGCCTAATAAAAGACCGCAAACGATTGCAATGCCAAAAGCGGCAAAACCAAAAGGTTCAATTTCAAAAAGTTTTTTACCTTTAAACCTTTCGCCTTCTTGTTCAGCGCCAACTGATAAAAGTTGCCTTTCTTTATCCATATTAACTTTTAAAATTTTTGGCATAATTTGAACGAAAAGAACGACGCCTATAACGCCGAAAGGATACGCAATAGCGTGACCTAAAGTTATTTCTTTATAATATTGACTTGCTGTTGTAGCGGCGTCTTGCGCTGCCGAAAAACCTGGGGTTGAAGTTAACGCGCCGGATAATACGCCCGACCAAAATTCAGGACTATAACCCGACGTTAAAATGCAAACAACTGCAACTAACGTGCCAACTAAAATGATGACAAAACCAAGTAAAATATAAGTCTTAAAGTTTTTAACTAAATCTTTAAAGAAGTTTGGCCCTGCAATAAAGCCAACTGCGCCTACGAAGAATATAAGGCCGATATTTTGAATAGGTCCGTTTAAAAAAGTTACTACTTTGTGGCTTTCGTTTAAGTGAAACGCTTTAAATAATACGGCGTCTTTTGGAATAAGCGTACATAAAAAGCCTACTAATATAGCAACTAAAAATACGCCTGCCGTTCCAAGAGTTATGCCTTTTATTGAAATAGCGCCTAATAAATATCCTACTGCAAGCACTAAAAAAGATATTACGAAAAGCACGAAAGTATTGCTAAAATTAAGCACGCTTTCAGCCCCAACCTTGCCGTTTGCAGGATTATTGATTGCATTGATTACACACCAAATCGTTACACCAACGACTAATACGCAAGCAATGGCTATCCATAGCCATTTAAGATTTTTTTTGTTTTGATTTTCCATTTTTTCTCCTGTCCATTAAGCGTTTAATACAGACGCTGTTTTGCGCCTGTATCAACCTTATTTTGCGTTTAAATTACATATCTTTTCTAGTGTAGTCTGGTAATAATTTTGGTGAAACGACGCCCGTATCAACGCCTGCGTCTTTAAGTTCTTGTTCGAACTTTTCAACGTGAGCAAGAGTTAACTTGCCAACTTCAACGTCTTTAACCTTTTTACTTGCAAATTTACCCGCGTTCCTGCCGAAAACTATAATGTCTAAAAGAGAGTTGCCCATAAGCCTGTTTTTGCCGTGGATACCGCCAACTGCTTCGCCCGCAACGAAAAGGTTGCCAACGTCTTCGCTTTCGCCGTTTGCCGCAATATCAATACCGCCGTTTTGATAGTGAAGCGTTGGGTAAACTAAAATAGGCTCTTTTCTAATATCAATGCCGTATTTACCAAACATTCTCATCATAGCGGGAATTCTCTTTTCGATAGTGCCTTCGCCGTTAATTTGGTCAATCATCGGCGTATCAAGCCAAACGCCTTCGCCGTCCGTAGTCTTAATGCTGTTGTTTCTACCCTTGCATTCTCTAATAATAGTTGATGCAGTAACGTCTCTTGTTTCTAAAGAGTAAACGAACGCTTCGCCGTCTTTATTTACAAGTTGCGCGCCAAGTGAACGTACTTTTTCAGTAACTAACGCACCGAAAATTTGCGTAGGTTCAGCAACGCCCGTTGGGTGATATTGTAAAGTTTCTGGGTACATAAGTTTTGCGCCTGCACGATATGCAAGAACTAAACCGTCAGCCGTTGCGCCATAGTGGTTTGATGTTGGGAAACCTTGATAGTGAAGTCTTCCTGCACCACCCGTTGCAATAATAACCGTTTTAGCCTTTGCAACCATAATTTCGTTAGTTTCCATATTCAAAAGCACAGCACCTGCGGCGTTGCCCTTATCGTCTTTAACAATTTCAATAGCGGCTGTAAAGTCTACGACTGGAATACCCCTGTTTATAACTTCGTCACGCAAAGTTCTCATAATTTCTGCGCCCGAATAGTCTTTACAAGCGTGCATTCTCTTTCTAGAAGTTCCGCCACCGTGAGTCGTAACCATCGTGCCGTCTTCGGCTTTGTCGAACATAACGCCAAGGTCGTTAAGCCAACGGATAGCGTCCGGCGCTTCGCAAACCAACTTTTCTAAAAGTGATGGTTTAGCGGCAAAGTGACCGCCACCAAACGCGTCTAAATAGTGAATTGCAGGGCTATCGTTTGGCTTGTCTGCCGCTTGAATACCGCCTTCTGCCATCATAGTGTTAGCATCGCCTATACGAAGTTTAGTTACTATCATAACGTTGCAACCGTTGTCGTGCGCCGTGATAGCCGCAGAAGAACCTGCACCGCCACCGCCGATAACTAAAACGTCTACGTCGTAAGTTGGGTTTTCTAAATCTACGTTATAATCGTGTATTCTAGACTTGCCTTGAAGTAAGTTAGCAAGTTCGTGTAAAACCTTACCACCTTTATTCTTTCCTACTTTTAAAGTTTCGTAAGCGCTTTCAATATAGTCTGGGTGATATTGTTGTAAAACAGCCGTTTTTTCTTCGGCAGTCATACGCCTAAAAAGGTTTGCAGTTCTTTCGGCTCTTGTAGCCTCTACTTTTTTCATTGACTCTAATTGTTCATTAGTGTATTGATACATATTCCGCCCCTCCTTACTTCTCTATTTCACGCGTGTTGTAAAGCGCTTGTTGTTCGCTTAACGGTTTGTTCATAATTTCAAGCATATCGGCACTGCACTTACCTTCGTTGATTTCGGCAACTCTATCTAACAAGTGCTTGCTTTCTGGCGCAATGTATTTGCCGTATAAACGACGCGCTAAAATAGCAACTTGTGGATGAGAAATGCCCGCAGGGCAACGTGAAGAACAAATACCACACATTACGCAGTCAAAAGATTCTTCGGCGCACTTTTCGTATTCGCCCCTTTGCGCGTATGCTATGTATTGCATTACTTTAAGGCTTTGTGGACAAGCCTTCGTACAAGCGTTACAGCCGATACAACTATAAATTTCTGGATAAAGTTGCATCATAATTTGTTCTGTTGGTTTAATTTTTTGTATGTCGTAAACTTGTTTTACGAGTGGGAAGAAAGGAAGTGTAGCAACGTACATACCTTCTTCAACTTGTTGTTGACAAGCAAGGCAAGTTTTTAATGCCGTTTGTCCTTTAATTCTATAAATAGTAGCACAAGCACCGCAAAAACCGTTACGGCAACCACAGCCACGAATTAACTTATATCCCGCATATTCCATAGCCTTCATTATCGTAAGGCTTTTTGGAACTTGATACTTTTTACCAAAAAGATAAACATTTACCATATTTTCCATTTTCGTTTCTCCTTAATATTCTGATGGAAGTTCTTGTAGTTGGTCCATTCTAAATACAGGGCCGTCTTTACAAATATACTTGTCGCCTACGTTACACCTACCGCATTTTCCTACACCGCATTTCATTTTAAATTCAAGTGTAGTGTAAACTTGTTGTTTGTCAAAACCAAGTTCTAAAAGCGCTTGAAGCGTAAACTTAATCATAATAGGTGGTCCGCATAAAACCGCCGTTCTATCGGTTGGTATATTAACTTCTTTAACGTACGCAGGTACGAAACCAACGTGCCCGTCCCAACCGTCTTGCGGTCTATCTATCGTAAGATATACGTTGAAGTCTTTTTCGTTCTTCCACTCTTCTTGAATTTCTTTAAAGTCTACAAGGTCGTCCATTGAACGAGAACCGTAAACGATATCAACCGTACCGTAATCTTGCCTGTTGTCTCTTATGTAATTTATTACCGAACGCAAAGGCGCCAAACCTATACCGCCTGCAATAAACAACATATTTTTTCCTTTAAATTCGGTTGCTACTGGAAAGCCGTTTCCGTAAGGGCCTCTTACCGTAATTTGTTGACCTTCAACCATAGAGTGAAGCCAAGTCGTTACACAACCGCATTTTTTAATGGAAAATTCCATAAATTCCGTATTCGTTGGCGAAGACGTAATAGAGAACATCGCCTCGCCTACGCCTGGAATTGAAAGCATAGCGCATTGACCTGGCATATGCTCGAAAAGTTTTTTGCCGTCAAGCCCTACGACTCTAAAAGTTTTAACGTCGGGGGTGTCTTTTCTAACGTTGGTTATAACGCCGACGTGTGGAATTAAAATTTCATTAGTCATTTTCTTTACCCCCTAGTTTTTTAATAACTTTTACAATGTTTAACGATTGTGGGCATTTTTTAACGCATCTGCCACAACCAACGCAACCGTATTCGCCGTTATTGTTTGATGGAAAATACACTAATTTGTGCATAAACCTTTGCCTATATCTTTGCATTTGGTTCTTTCTTGGGTTTTCGGCTGCCATTTTAGTAAAGTCGGAATACATACAAGAGTCCCAACACCTAAAACGCTTAACACCGCTGTTCGTTTTAAAATCTCTAACGTCAAAGCATTGACAAGTTGGACAAACGAACGTACAAGTTCCGCAACCTAAACAAGCCTTTGAAAGTTCTTCCCATTCTTTTCTTTCGAAAAGTTGCATTAAATTTTCGCCTTTAAAGTTAGAAAGGTCTAAATTTGAAAATGGAAGTTTGCTAATTTTTTGCTTGATTTCTTCTTTGTTCTTTTCAACTGCGTCAACGTCGCTAGCGTCTTCAAGGCAAGTTAATTTGTTTAATAAATTAGCGCCTTTATCCGTCTTTGCGTCAAGATATAAATAACCGTTTACCAAGTGGCACTCTACGTCGCCTTTTGGATTAGACGCGTCAACGTCAAACACCTTACAAAAACAAGATTGTTGTGGATTGTTACAAGAAAGTGTAAAGATAATACCGTTTTCGCGTTTGTTTTTATACATACTGTCAACGGGTTCTTGCAAAAATACTTTGTCTAAAACTTCAAAACTCTTAAAATCGCAAGCGCGAACACCGAAAATAACGAATTCTTCTCTTTTTTCGCGAGAGTCTATAATTTCAATTTTAGTTCCGTCGGTTTTAAAATCTACGATATTTTCCGTTTGTGGAAAGAACAAGTCTTTTGCCGATTTTACAGTTTGTAACGATTCGATATCTACCGTTTCGCCTTCTTCATACTTTGCAAAGTTTAAAGCACCCGCCTTTTTGATAGGTAAATAAAGGTCTAAAACGCTTGATATTTCCTTATATAATAAATTGATATTTTCGTAAGCAATCTTTTTCATTATTTATTACCTCCGAAAGAATCGTTTGGTTCGCTATCTTGAACAGTGTAACTTGTTAAAGGACCTTTTGAAGAATCGTCTTTACCCGCTTCGTATTCACCGTATAATCTGTTAATATCGCCGATAAACTTTCTATTTAAAAGGTGAAGTGGTATGTGTTGTGGGCAAACCCTTGAACACTCACCACAGTCCGTACAACGACCTGCAACGTGAAAAGCCCTTATAATATGGAACATTTTTTCTTCAAACGAATCTGCGTTTGCCTTTGAAGAAATTTGAGAATCGTCGTTATCAAACACACATTTCGTGCAAGTGCACGCTGGGCATACGTTTCTACAAGCGTTACACCTTATACATTTTGAAAGTTCTTGCTTCCAAAACGCAAACCTTTCGTCGCTTGACATAGATTCAAGTTTTTTAACCATTTCAAATCTATCGTTAGTTGCGTCAACCTTTTCGTTAAACTCTATAATTTCGTCGTATACGGCGTGGTGCTTTTTGCAAACTAAACACCTTTCAAGTTTAACGGCGTCTCTATTAAGCGTCGTTTCGCCGTTTACTTTTACGTCGTTTAAAGTTTCTTCAACTTCTTCGATAAATTCTATTCCGTTTTCGTGGAATTTTTCTACCGCAAACTTGCCTTGACATTCAACCGCAATAACGTAAACGTTTTGTCTAGTTATTCTGTGTTCTTTTATAAGTTGATTAAAACTATAAGTATCGCAAGGCTTTAAAAATACCGCTATTTTGCCTTCTTTCTTGCTTTCTTCTATTAAGTATTTTGATAAATTAGCACCGCAAAAACCGTTGTATACAAAGTTCTTTAAGTCTTCTTCATTATAAAATACCGCAGGCGATACGTCGTGTATAAATTCGCCCTTTGTGTAGCCAAGAACGCGATTGCAAGTTCCGTTTGAAAGAAGTTCTATTGCCTTTTGCTTACAAGCATTTTCTAATCTTTGCATCGTAAATCCTCCAACCTTTTGTTTTCGCCAAGTTCCGTAATAGTTTTGGCAAAATCGTTCATTACAGTAGAGAATTTTGCGCCTTCCGCTGCTGAAACCCACTCAACGCGCGTTCTTTGGCGTTCAATTCCCAAATAGTCTAACATATTAAACAAAAGCGACATTCTTCTTCTTGCGTAATAATTACCCGTTGTATAATGGCAGTCGCCTGGGTGACAACCGCATAAAATTACGCCGTCAGCACCGCGTTGGAACGCCTTTAAAATAAACGTTGGGTTAACTCTACAAGAACAAGGAACTCTTATAATCTTGACGTTTGCAGGATAAGATAATCTACTTGAACCGGCAAGGTCTGCGCCCGCATAACTACACCAGTTACAACAAAATGCAACTATCGTAGGTTTAAACTCTTTGTTTACTTCTTGCATATAGCATCTACCTCCGCCATAATTTGTTTAGTCGAGAACCCTTTAAGGTCCATAGCGCCCGATGGGCAAGTAACGGTACAAGCACCGCAACCTTGACATACGGCTGGGTTAACCGACGCAACTCTTCTAACTTCCGTCTTACCGCCACCAAGCCTAAACTCTTTGTCAACGTAAGTTATTGCGCCGTAAGGACAAACGTTTTCGCAAACCGAACAACCCGTACAAAGCATTTCGTCTGCACCTGCAACGGAAGCGTTGCATTTGAGTTTGTCTTTTGCTAAAAGACCTATAACCTTTGCGGCGCAAGCGCTTGCTTGAGAAACTGTTTCTGGTATATCTTTTGGACCTTGACATACGCCCGATAAGAATATACCTGCCGTTGGGCTTTCAACAGGTTTAAGTTTTGCGTGCGCTTCGGTTAAGAAGTTGTTTGTATCTATGCTTGCAGTAAGCATAGTTGCTATCTTTCTTACCGATGGGTTTGGTTCAATAGCAGCCGCTAAAACTACCATATCGCTTGGTATTACGACTTGTTCGCCGTTTATAAGGTCTGAACCTTGAACCATAAGTTTTTCGCCGTCTTTATACACTTTGCCGACCATACCTTTAATGTAGTCGACACCGTATTGCTCAACGGCGCGACGGAAGAATTCGTCGTAGTTTTTACCTGGCGTTCTTACGTCTATATAGAAAATATGAACTTCTGTGTCTGGGTATTTTTCACGAAGCAACATAGCGTGTTTTGCCGTATACATACAACAAATCTTGCTACAATATGGCTTACCGCAACCCGAAGTATCCCTAGAACCAACGCATTGAATAAAGGTTATAACCTTTGGTTGCTTGTGGTCGGACGGACGTTCTAAATGCCCGTTTGTTGGACCTGCGGCGTTCATAATTCTTTCAAATTCAAGTGACGTTACAACGTCTTTATAAGTGCTGTAACCGTATTCGTTAAAGTTTTCAAGCGAGATAGGTTTGTAGCCCGTTGCTACTACTATTGCGCCGTATTCTCTTTCAACGATTTCGTCTTGCATAGTGTAGTCTATTGCCTTTGTAGGACATTGCATTGCACAAAGACCGCACTTGCCGTTTTTAATTTTTAAACATTGTTCTGGGTCGATTATAGCCACGTTTGGAATTGCTTGAGCAAACGGAATATAAATTGCAGGACGAGTGTTTAAACCCATATTAAAGTCGTTTAAACCTTTTTTAGACGGACATTTTTGAGTACAAAGTCCGCAACCCGTACAAGTCTTTTCATTGACAAATCTTGCCTTTCTTCTAATTTGAACTTTAAAGTTGCCAACGAAACCTTTAACCGATTCTATTTCGCTAAACGTTAAAATATCAATCTTTTCGTTTTGCGCGCAGTCAACCATTTTTGGTGTTAAGATACAAGCGGCACAGTCTAGGGTTGGAAAAGTTTTATCAAGTTTAGCCATATTGCCACCGATTGTTGGGGCTTGCTCTACTATATCAACTTCGTAACGTGCTTCTGCAATATCAAGTGCAGATTGAATACCTGCAATACCGCCACCTATTACGAGTGCGCGTTTAACAACAGGACTTTCGCCCGACGTTAAAGGTGTGTTTAAGCGAAGTTTTGCAATAGCACTTCTACCTAAAATAATAGCCTTTTCGGTTGCTTCGTCCATATCCTTATGTATCCAAGAGCATTGTTCGCGGATATTTGCAACTTCAACCATATATGGGTTAAGACCTGCGCTTTCACAAGCCCTTCTAAAAGTTGCTTCGTGCATTCTTGGTGAACAAGAACATACTACTACACCCGTTAAGTTGTGCTCTTTAATGGCATTTTTTATTAAAGTTTGCCCGTTTTCTGAACACATATATTGATAATTTTGAGAAACTACAACGTTTGGTTCAAGTGCTAAAACTTCGGCAACTTTGACAACGTCTACCGTGGCGGAAATGTTACTTCCGCACCAACATACAAATACGCCTATTCTTTGCATAACATTACTTCCTATTACTTATTAAATTTCCTAAACATACTTACTAAAAGTTGTTGAGGAATTTTTTCATCTACAATTTGTGGTATTTCTTCAGAGGCGATTGCATTTTTGTTTTGCTCTCTTATAACCTCTTGTCTAACAGCCTCTATAATAGCGGCTGGGGCAACGTTTCTTGGGCATCTTTCTACGCACGCAAAACAACTTAAACAGTTGTAGATTGCCTTGCAGTTTAAAAGTTTATCTATTTCGCCCTTTTCTATATAAGATACGAATTGATGGGGCTTAATATCCATTTCGTGATATGCAGGACATCTTCCCGAACACTTACCGCATTTCATACATTTGCTTGCGTCCGTGCCACTTCTTTCCTTTATAATCTTCGTCGTTTCTTTTTTATCCATATTAGTCTTTTACCCCCAAAGCAGTTGCTAAAAGTTCAGTAAAATACTTAACTTCTATGCCGTTCTTGCCGTTTTCACGCAAGTTGTACATACAAAGCGGACAAGCCGTTACAAGCATTTCTGCGCCTTCGTCTTTTGCAGATTTTATAACAGCCGAACTCTTCTTTTCGGCAAGCGCTTTATTCGTAGTTGAAACGTATGCGCCACAACATTCGTTTCTAAAAGCGTAAACTACGGGAGTTGCGCCTATCGCCTTTATAAAATCTTCTATTATCGTTGGATTTTCTGGATTGTCAAACGCCAAAACGCTGTTTGGACGTAACAATAAACAACCGTAGTACGCACCTATTTTTACGTTTTTAAGTGGGTTAACGACTTTTTCTTTAATCTTGTCAAACCCAACGTAGTCACGCAATAATTCTAAATAGTGAATTACGTCGGTTTCGCCGTAGTACGGCGTTTCAAGTTCTAAATAATTGTTTGCTTTTAAACGCATATTTTCGTCCGATTTCATATCTTCGTTTACGCGTTTAATAACGTTGTGACAAGCCGAACACAAAGTCAATAATTTGCCGTCTTGACGCCTTGCTAGTTCAAGAGTTCTAACCGCAGAAAGTTTAGTTGCAACTTCGTCTTTTGCAACGGGATACACTGCGCCACAACATTGCCACTCTTTGACTTCTTCAAAATCTACGCCAAGGGCTTTAAGACTTTTTCTTCCGTATTCGTCAAGTTCTTTTGCCTTTGTTTTTAGGGTACACCCTGGATAATAACTAAATACCATATTGCCTTCCTTTTAAATCATTTGTTCGGGGTGGAATACTTTGTCAAATTCCGCTTCCGTTAAAAATCCTAATGAAACACAAGCCTCTTTTAAACTTATATTTTCTTTATGTGCCTTTTTCGCCGTTTTTGCAGCGTTTTCATAACCTATATATGGGTTTAATGCCGTAACGAGCATTAAAGAGTTATGTAAGTTATGTTTCATTTTTTCTTTGTTTGCTTTAATTCCAGACGCACAGTTTTTGTTGAACGAATTTATGCCGTCTGCTAAAAGCCTTACCGATTGCAAGAAGTTATAAATAATTACAGGCATAAACACGTTGAGTTCAAAATTGCCTTGCGACGCGCCAAAGCCAACGGCAACGTCGTTAGCAATAACTTGCACGGCAACCATCGTTAAAGATTCGCATTGCGTTGGGTTTACCTTGCCCGGCATAATTGAAGAACCCGGTTCGTTTTCTGGAATAAATATTTCGCCTATACCACAGCGTGGACCTGACGAAAGCCAACGAACGTCGTTTGCAATCTTCATTAAGTTTGCGGCAAGCGCTTTTAAAGCGCCGTGAGTAAACACTAATTCGTCTTTTGAAGTTAATGCGTGGAATTTATTTTTTGCGGTTTTGAAAGTTTTGCCCGTTATTAAACTAACTTCTTCGGCAACTAACCTGTCAAAATCTTTTGGAGCGTTAAGACCCGTGCCAACCGCAGTTCCGCCAAGCGCAAGTTCTTTTAATTCAACCAAACTTGCCTTAATCATATCTTTGCCCTTTTCAAGCATATTACGCCAACCGCTAATTTCTTGCGAGAAACTAATAGGCACAGCGTCTTGAAGGTGCGTTCTGCCACTTTTAACAATGCCTTTGTTTTCTTTTTCAAGTCGTTTAAAAGTTGCGATTAAACCGTCTATTGCAGGAAATAATTTGTCTTCAATTTCAACTACTGCCGAAATGTGCATAGCGGTTGGGAAAGTGTCGTTACTACTTTGGCTTTTATTTATATCGTCGTTTGGGTGTAAAAGTTTTTTGCCCGCAATTTCGTTACCGCGATTTGCTATAACTTCGTTTGCGTTCATATTCGATTGAGTGCCCGAACCCGTTTGCCAAACTACGAGTGGAAAGTTGTCGTTCAAACTGCCCGCCGTAACTTCTTTACAAGCCGTTTCGATAACGGCTAACTTTTCTTCACTTATTTTACCAAGTTTGTAGTTTGCGCGCGCCGCAGCCATTTTTAAAATTCCAAAAGCGTGCGTAATTTCTCTTGGCATAACTTCTTTGCCTATTTCAAAGTTTTGATAACTTCTTTGAGTTTGCGCGCCCCAATACTTATCCGCGGGAACTTTCATTTCCCCCATAGTGTCTTTTTCAATGCGATATTCCATAACGTTATTCCTTATTTGTCGTTAAAATTTTATTTCGTTAATAACTTTCTTTAAAGCGTTTGCGCTTGCGTGTAATTTTTCAGTTTCTTCTTTAGTTAAAGTTGGCGTTAACGTTGACTTTATACCCTTACGGCTAATGATTGTAGGGATACTTAAACATACGTCTTCTATACCGTATTCGCCCGTCAACAACGAAGAAACGCAAAGAACGCTTGCAACACCACCGTAAATACATTTGCAAACGTAAGAAACGGCAGAAGCAACACCGTAATAAGTTGCGCCCTTTCTGCTTATAATTTCGCCACCCGACTTTCTTACGTAGTCTTCAATGGCTTCTTTATCAAAACTAATTTTACTGCTTGATTGCGTAATAGCGGTTGCATATTCTTCTACCGATACGCCTTCAATTCTACCAAGCGACCAAGGGATAAACGAAGAGTCGCCGTGTTCACCGAATACACTACACTCAATTTGTATAGGACTTATGCGAAGTGAAGAAGAAAGTTTAGTTCTTAACCTTGCCGTATCCAAACTTGTGCCAGAGCCGATAACTCTTTCAGATGGTATACCCGTCATTTTAACGAAAGCGTAAGTTAACACGTCTACGGGGTTAGATACGATAACGTAAATTGCGTTAGGGCATACAGCCGTAATTTGTGGCGCTATACTCTTTAAAATGTTAACGTTTGTTTGCGCAAGTTCTAAACGCGATTGACCTGGTTTTCTTGCAATACCCGAAGTTATGATTACGATATCAGAATTTACAGCGTCTTCATATTCGCCCGCGCGTACGACTACGGGTGATAAAAACGGCGTTGCTTGGTGAATATCCGTTGCTTCACCCATTGCTTTTTCTTTGTTGATATCAATAAACAAAATTTCCGTTGCTATTGACTTCGTAATCAACGTGTATGCTATCGTTGAACCAACGGCACCTGCGCCTATAATAGTTATTTTTCTTTTCACTTTTCTACCTCCTAACAGTTAGAACAAATTATTTCGTTTTATGATTGTTAAAAATTTAACAAAGTCGTTTAAAAAAAACGGATAGCCAAAAAGCCCGAAAAACAAGCTTTTTTGCTATTTACGGTCTAATTATATCACAATTTTTTTTATCTGCAAAGCAATTTGCACGCGTTTTACAAAAAATATAAATAAAATGTATAGTTATATGATAAAAGTGGAAATCCCTTCCATTTAAGGTAAAAAGTGGCAGGTTTAATTTGGTTTTTTGGCAAGTTATTTATTGACTTGAACACATTTTTATTATATAATTTTTACGTTAAGTATTGCTTAAAAACGGCAAAACTAATTTTAAGAGCAAAATTTATTTTACGTTTAGGGGGATAAAATTGATAAATCAAATTTTTAAAAACTACGGCGCGTTTTACAATATGGTGCTTTCAACCACTATTATGTCTAACTCACCTACGCAAGAATATGAAAAAGACGCTAAAAAGATAATAGAATTTATAGGCAAAGCCTATAAGTTAGACGGCGAACTTATAAAACACTGTACTTCGGTTATTTTAAACGACCTATCTTCGCTTGCCTTAACCACCGACCAAGAAGCCGTGTATAGCAGTAGAAAATACGGCGACGTTTATGGGGAAAAAGACGTTCTTTTTGATATTAAAGGCGACGTTTTGTCTAAACTTCAAAACATAGGCAAACAAAGCAACCCCGAAATAAACGAAAGTTGGTTTGACTATTCGCATTACAAAACCTATCAATCAAACGTGCGCTTTTCTAAAATTAAAAGTGCAAGTGCATGTGGAAACGTTATAGCAACGAGGCAAGTTGGCATTTTGCAAATGCTTGGAATAGGTTGCGAAAAAAACTCCGCCGACGCTATAAGAAGATTTAAAAACTGTGTCTTTTGGGGCAATATTCCCGCAATGTTTTTCTTGGCTTACGCATACGAAAAAATAGGCGATAATAAGCAATCGAAAATCTTTTACGAACTTGCGGAAATGTCTAGAAAATATTTAAAGGCGGGCTATACCGTACTACCCCACGAAGCAAAGCAAAAATACAGCGAAGAAGCGCGCACTTATTACGTTTATATTTCAACCATTAAGCAAGACGTTGTTTACGCATACAACAAACCCAACATCGACCTATCGTTTATAGAAGCAATTTCGTCAGACAAACTTGACTATTTTGCAAGAATGAACTACATAAATAACTACGATAGAAAAGAGTGGAAAAACGTAACTAATTCATCTGAAAAACCATCTAGAGAGTTAGGGTTTAAGTGAGGTGTGTTATGAATAAATATTCGGTTACTGAAAGCATTAGAAAAGAATATATAGAGAAGTATTTAGAAAGCGCGCAAAAGATAAACTATACGGAAATTCCCGAAAAAAGTGGGTTAATTAAAGTTCTTTATGAAGACTTACCCAACACCGAAATTGAAGGATATCCCGTAGCAAGCGACTACGTTTCAAGTGACGGCACTTCGTATACCGTTGACGAATTTTTACGTTTATCCACAAAAAAGCAACGCGATTGTAAACTTCGCTATTACTATCTTCCATACACCCACGAACTTTACATAGGCACGACGGGTAGCGGAAAGACGACGGGGTGCGTAGAACCACAACTTCGCGCAATATCTTCGCAAAAAAACAAGCCCAACCTATTTTTGACCGACCCAAAAGGCGAACTTTTTGATAGAAACGCAAAGCACTTGCAAGATAACGGGTATCAAACTATCGTCTTAAACTTTAAAGACCTTACGCACTCTGATAAATGGAACCCACTTTTAGAACTTTACGAAACCAAAATGAAGTTAAAAACTATCGGCTCTACGAAAAAAGAAAAAAGTGGTAAAATTAAACAATCGTTAAAATTGATGGGAAAACCCGAAGAATTTTCGGATAAATACCACGTTGAATACGAAGGTATGGCGTTTTATAGTATGGCGTCTTTTAAAAACTACGTCTCTTTTGAAAAAGACTATTTAGAAGCGGAAATAGACTCTTTATTAAGCCAACTATCTAATATGATGGTCAAAGTTCAAAGTACGGTAGACAAGTCGTGGGAATACGGCGCGCAAGACCTTTTAAAAGGCATTTTACAATGTATGCTTGAAGACGCGATAGACCCAACTTCGGGCTTTACCGCCGATATGATGAATTTTAGGAATTTACAGCAATATTACCTTGCTTTAAAAACCCCTATTTTAAACAGAGACCAAACGGGCGTTTCACTAGATAATCACCCACTTTTAAAGAACAAAAGCAAAAAACCAAAAACGCTTATGTCAACTTCGCTTGCAAACGCGCCTAACACTATGAGAAGTTATTGCGGTGTGTTTGACAACTGCCTTAAAGAGTGGTTTCAAGGGCATATTTTTGCCTTGACTTCGGGCAACACCGTAAATTTAGATAATTTAGACAAGCCTTTTGCAATATTTTTAATAACGCGCGATTACGAAAAAAGCGACTTCTTAATTGCGGGCTTATTTATAGACTGGGTATATAGGCAAATGATTAAAAAAGCCGAAACCGTTAAAAAGCCACGCGCCCTACACTTCTTGCTTGATGAATTTGGAAATATTCCCGAAATTAGAGATTTGGAAAACAAAATTGCAACTTCGCGTTCAAGAAATATTTGGTTTCATTTAGTCGTTCAATCGTATATGCAAATAGACCACATTTACAACGAAAAGCGTTCGGTTATTATAAGAGATAACTGCAACAGCCAAATCTTTTTAGGCTCGCAAAACATGGATACGAAACAAATTTTTTCAAAAGAGTGTGGCAAACACAATATTCCTACGCTTGAATCTAAACTCGTTTCGTCTAACAACCAAATAAGCGAAGTACCTTTAATACCCGTAAGTTTACTAGACCACATTACTCCTGGGCAAATGTACGTTAAAAGACTTGCTATGCCCGTTATAACTTCGCAATACGTAAGAAGTTATATTTGCGCTAATAACGGCACGTTTAAAGACTTTAACGATGCAAACGGGCTTTCAACTTTAACGCCTATTTGCGTAGAGCCGTTTACTTCTAAAAAATATAGTTTTGGTAAAATTTTTGATATTAAAGATTTAACCATGATTTTTGAAGACTAACGTATTAAAGGATATTTATGAGAAGACTTATTGCCCTTGGTGGCGGTGATATGAAAGAAAAAACGACGATAGAAATCGACAGGTACGTTGCCGAACTTGCAAAGCAAAAAGCAGGCGAAAAACGCGCCTATGGCTTGTTTATAGGCACTGCGTCGCACGATTTTATGCCCGCCTTTAACACTTTTAGAAAAACTTATACTTCGGTTTTTGATATAAAAGCCGACTGCCTACTTACCGTTAACGTAGACACGCCCGAAGAGAGAATTGACGAAAAAATAAGCAAGGCGGACTTTATCTACGTCGGCGGTGGCGACACTCTTTTTATGCTTGAAAAATGGAAAGAAAAAGGGCTTGTTAAAAAACTTTTAGACGCGTATAATAAAGGCGTTATAATCGTCGGGCGCTCTGCAGGTGCGGTGTGTTGGTTTAAAACTATGTATACCGACAGCGAAATTTTAAACGGCAAAGACTCCGACTATAAACTATACGACGGTTTAGGTATTATTGACGGCACGTTTTGTCCGCACTTTAACCATAGAAAGCAAGATTTTGAACAAGCCGTTGTTAGAAACAACATAACTAACGCCTACGCCGTTGAAGACGATTGCGCCATTGAATTTATAGACGAAAAGTTCGTTAAAAGTATAAGTTTATCAAACAGCGCTTACCTTTTAAACTGTATTGACGATAAATTACAAGTAAAAAACCTTTGATTTCACAAAATTTTCACATAATTTTTTTGTTATATATAAAAAAGTTTAGTAAAATATGCCTAGGGGTAAAGGGGTAAATTATGTATAAAATTTTAATTGTAGACGATGAGGCAAAAATTAGAGAAGTTTTAAAGGAATATGCCGAATTTGAAGGTTACGCAACGAAAGAAGCGTGCGACGGTATGGAAGCCGTAAAAATGTGTAAAGAAGAAGATTTTGACATTGTAATTATGGACGTTATGATGCCAAAACTTGACGGATTTTCTGCCGTAAAGGAAATTAAAAAGATTAAAAACGTTCCCGTTTTAATGCTTTCAGCAAGGGCGGAAGAATACGATAAACTATTTGGGTTTGAAATTGGTGCAGACGATTACGTCGTTAAACCATTTTCGCCAAAAGAAGTTATTGCAAGAATAAACGCAATAATTAAACGCAACACGAATAAAGACACAACGTCCGTAAACATCGTAAAATTTGAAGGGCTTGAAATTGATTTTTCGGGCAGAAACGTATACGTTGACGGCGAAAAAGCAACTCTTACGCCAAAGGAATACGAACTTTTATTTTACTTTGTAAAAAACAACGGAATCGCCCTATCAAGAGAACTCTTACTTCGTGAAGTTTGGGGTTACGATTTTTACGGCGACGATAGAACGGTTGACACTCACGTTAAAATGCTACGCGGAAACCTTAAAGAATACCGCAAATTTATCGTTACTTTAAGAAGTGTGGGCTATAAATTTGAACTATGAAACTTAAAAATAATTTAAAAAATTTAAGATTTAACATATTTATATATTTTTTGATATTTACGGTCGCTTTGATATTTATTGTATGGATATTGCAGGCCGTTTTTTTTGAGTCTAACTATAAGAACGTGCGTTATCAAACTATGAGAACTTATTCGGACATTATTAAGCAAGGCATAGACTTTAACGGACAAGTTAACGAAAGCGCCGTTTTGACTTTAAAAGAAAACGGCATAGACGCAATAATTTTAACCACGCCCAACCCAAACTCTATCGGCGTGTTATATCCAAGACCACAATACGTAACTCCGCAATCGCAACTATATGAAATTTACTCTAACATATTAAACAATTATATGAAAGAAGGCGTTACTTCTTTTAGCGGAGAGCAATCGTTTACGCAAAATAAAACGGCTATGTATAACATATCTAGAGTAGAGTATAAAAACGACAACGCCTACCTACTTCTTATTAGCGATATGCAGTCGCTTGACGAAATTGCAAAGGTTATGAGATTTCAACTTATAATGACCACGTTAATAGTTATCGTGCTTTCGCTTTTCTTCTCTTGGCTTATTGCGGGAAGGTTAAGTTCGCCTATAAACGAAATGAGTAAAGTTGCTAAAAAATGGGCGAGTGGCGACGAAAACGCCACTTTTAACGAAATCGGTTACACCGAAATTACAGAACTTGCCAAAACGCTAAACTATGCAAAAACCGAAAAAGAAAAGAGCCAAGTTTTACAACGCGACTTGCTTGCAAACGTTTCGCACGACTTAAAAACGCCTTTAACAATGATAAAGGCTTATGCCGAAACGATTAAAGATATTTCGGGCGAAAATAAAGAAAAACGCACGAAGCACACCGAAATTATTATTGACGAAGCCGACAGGCTTACTTCACTTGTAAACGATATTTTAAACTTATCTAAACTTCAAGCAAAAGTTTTGCCACTTGAAAAAACTAACTTTAACCTATCTAAAACGGTTGAAGACGTTTTGTTAAAATTTGAGCCTATATTAAAAAACGGCGGATACGTTTTAGTAAACAAAATTCAGCCCAACGTAATGGTAAACGCAAACGAACAAAAGATTGAAGAAGTTATACATAACCTTATAGGAAACGCAATTAACTATACGGGCGAAGACAAGATTGTTAAGGTTTATTTGTCAGTTAAAGACGGCAAGGCATCGCTTGAAATTATAGACTCTGGCAAAGGCATACAGTCAAATAAAATCGACACTATTTGGGAAAAATACTACCGCTCGTCCGAAACTCACCAAAGGCCTATTAAGGGTACGGGGCTAGGTTTATCTATTGTTAAGGCAATTTTATTAAGCCACGAAATAGACTTTGGCGTTATAAGTAAAGAAGGATTAGGCAGTAACTTCTATGCGGTTTTTGACGTTGTAAACAATAATAAATTAGATAAAGAGTTAAAGGTGTGATATGGATAATGAAATTTTGCGCTTAAAAAATCACGATAAAGACGATAAAGAATTTAACGTTTCGCACTTTGACGGCACTAAAAAACTCGAAGAAACAAAGCATAAAACGAGTATTGCGTCATTGATTTTTGAAGAAGCAGACAGTTTAAAAACTATTTACAACCACGTTGAAATAGCAACCGAAAAACCTAAACTTTTTAGCACTATTACCATTGGTTTACTTCTTTTTGTAATAGACGTTATCGTCGGTTTATTTTGCTATTTTACTCTAAAAATTTCGCTTGCAATAGCGCTTATTATTATTTGTTGCGCCACGTTTCCCTTACTTTTAACCCACTTTTTTTATAAACTTGATACGCGTAGCAAATACCCGTTTTTAACGATGTTTAAACTATTAACCATTGGCGCTTGCGTATTTTTTATAACCGAAACGCTGTTTACAACTTTTTCTAAATATATTAATACAAACAACTACCTTTTAACATTATTGCAAAGTGTTTTAGAAATATCCGCCATAATTGCCATAACTTCGTTATTTTACAAAAAAAATACAAAGACTGGGCAAATAACTTTAATGCTTATAGCCTGCACCATTGCAAGCGGGTTTTCGTTTTCTAAAAGTTTAGCAAGCACTTTTGACTCTCTATTTGTTAAAGTAGAAATAATTGGTGAACCCAACGAAACCGTAGGCGCAATAATAAATTCTAGTAATTGGGCAAAAACAAGCATAGATAATTTGATTAAAAACATATCCTTTTTTGGTTTTTATCAACCTTTAATGTTTATTTCGCTTTGTTGTATAATAGGGTTTTCACTTAATTTATACTTTGAAAACGCAACTATTGCCGACAAAACTAAAACTTCAAGTTTAATGATGATAATTTTGTGTATCGTTATAAACACTCTTATAAACATTAACACTTCGGTATTTTTATTTCACGTAATTTACAACTCATGCTCAATAATTTTTACCGCATATATGCTTTACGAAGTGTTAGACTTTTCAATCAAAAACGAACACTATAAAGAATAACAACGCCATTTTAAACAATAAAAAAAGCCTTTGGGCAAAGTTACCCAAAGGCTTTTTTATTAGTCTTTTAAGTTTTGTGGGTTTAAACAATCTAACTCTTTTAGCGTAAAAAGTCCGTCTTTTCTTATCAATTTATCGTCAAAGTAAATTTCACCGCCACCATATTTTTTAGTCATAATTAAAACTAAATCCCAGTGAAGCGCGGAATTGTTACCGTTGTCGCACTCTTCATAGCAAGAGCCTGGGGTAAAATGTATTGAGCCGGAAATTTTTTCGTCAAACAAAATGTCGCCGATAGAGTCTTCAATATAAGGGTTTACGCCAAACGAAAATTCGCCAACGTATCTTGCCCCTTCGTCTATATCAAAAACTTGATTGATTTTTTCGGTGTAGTTTGAAGTTGCCTTTACAATCTTGCCGTCTTTAAACTCTAACCTTACGTTTTCAAACTTTAAGCCGTCGTGAATAGACGGAGCGTTATAAGTTATAACACCGTTAACGCTGTTTTTAATAGGCGCGGTAAAAATTTCGCCGTCAGGGATATTTCGCTTGCCGGAACACTTTATCGCAGGCATGCCTTTTATAGAAAACGTTAAGTCGGTATCCTTTGCAACAAGCCTAACTTTGTCGGTTTTTTCCATAAGTTCTTTTAAAGCGTCCATTGCCCTATCCATTTTTGAATAGTCAAGCGTGCAAACGTTAAAATAATAATCTTCAAACGCTTCGGTACTTTTGCCAGCAAGTTGCGCCATTGACGGATTTGGATACCTTAACACAACCCACTTGGTTTGATTAACGCGTATTTCGTGGTGTACGGGCTTACTGTATAAGTTTTGGTAAAGTTCGTTTCTTTTACCGTCTACGTCACAAAGTTCAAAGCAGTTGTCGCCACCGCGAATACCTATGTACGCGTCCATATCTTTCATAATATAACTGTCGTAACAAGCCATAAGTTCAATAGATTCTTTGGTTGCGCCGTTTATGATGGCACGCGTTATCGCGCTATCCCTAATTTGCACGAAAGGATATCCGCCAACCTTATAAACTTCTTCTACAAGCGCTTTTACAAGCGCATTATCAATACCGTATGCTTCTATTAAACACTTTTCGCCCTTTTTTAATTCTACCGAATAATTTACAAGACCTTTTGCTAGTTTGTTAATTCTTAAATCTATCATTTCTTCGCCTCTTTTATTTGATATATTTTATTTTATCACTTTTTTATTATTTTTACAACATTTTTGCAATATTTCTATTAGTAAAGTATTGCGCAACTGCACAATTTAAAATTTGTCTTTAATGAAAATTGAATAGTTTTAAAAAATAAATTATACTTAAAATATAGGGGATTTATATTTATGAAAATGTTTAAGGGCAAAAAGCCAAAACACTATGATTTTAGATTTAAACCAAAAAAACCTTTTCCGCTTATCTATTTAGTCCATTTTTTAAGTTGGATTATGCGTATAGGCAGAAAGTGTACGGTAAGGTATCATGGCAAAAAGCCAACCGCGCCGTTTTTACTTCTTGGAAACCACGGTTCGTTTAACGACTTTTATATGCTTTTTAAAGCGATTAGAGAGCCTAAAATAAACTACGTTGTAGCAATCGACGCCTTCAACGATATGAGCAACTGGCTTATGCACGAAATAGGCGCTGTTGCAAAGCGTAAGTTTATATCCGACCTTTCGCTTATGAAGAACTTAAAATATTGCGTAAACGACCTTAAAACAGGCGTGGTAATATATCCCGAAGCAAGATATTCTCTTGACGGTACTACAAGTTATTTGCCAGAATCTCTTGGAAAGTTAGTTAAGTTTTTAAACGTTCCCGTTTACACTATTATGTTAAAGGGTAACTACGTAAGCGACCCACAATGGTATAAGTATAAACAAAACAAAATACCGCTTGAAGCCGACGTTACGGAACTTATAACTCTTGAAGACATACAAACCCTTTCGGTTGACGAAATTAACGCAAGAATTGAAGAAAACTTCGTTTATGACGATTGGAAGTGGCTTAAAGAAAGCGGAAACAAACTTACTTATAAAAATCGCGCCAAAAACCTTAACGCGATTTTGTATCAATGCCCTAACTGTAAAACGGAACACGAAATGCTTGGCAATGGAACGGTTTTAACGTGCAAACACTGTAACAAGTCTTGGGAAATGTGTGAAGACGGTTCTTTAAAAGCATTAGACGGCAATACCGAATTTGAGCATATCCCCGATTGGTTCAAGTGGCAAAAGCAAAACGTCCACGAAGAAGTATTTTCTGGAAACTACAAGTTTGAGTGCGAATGCGACGTGTTTACGCTACCTAGTTCGCAAGGTTTTGTTAAACAAGGCAAAGGCAAGTTGTATCAAGACAGTTTCGTAACGCGTTTAACAGTAAACCTTTATGGTGAAGACAAGATTATTGAATACAAAGGCACGCAACTTGAAAGCGTACACGTTGAATATAACTATAAAGTTAAAGACGGCGACTTCTTGGACTTCTCTATACCTGGCGACAGCGTTTGGATGCGTCCGCTTAACGTTAAAGACGTTATTACAAAAGTATCGCTTGCAACGGAAGAAATACGCGACCTTGCTAAATCTAAACTTTAATAAATTGACGCTAATTGCTTTAAGCAGTTAGCGTTTTTTAATATTTAAAATGCCTTTACAAAAATAAATAAAAGTTATATAATAAGGTTATGGACGTGATTTTGGCTAGCGCTTCGCCAAGGCGCAAACGACTTTTAGAAGAACGCGGATTAAAAGTTACGGTTATTCCGCCCAACGTAAACGAAGACGTTACAAGCGGTATAACCCCTGAAAATTACTGTAAAAACCTTGCCGTTTTAAAAGCAAAAAGCGTGTATAAAGGCGACGGTAAAACAGTTATCGGGGCGGACACTATCGTTTGTTTAGATGGCGAAATTATTAAAAAACCTAATAGCGTAAACGACGCTTATAACGTATTAAAAAAACTATCTAATAAGACGCACAAGGTTATTACGGGGTATTGCGTTATTAAAAACGGAAAGGTTATTTCTAATTATTTAGAAACCCTTGTTACTTTTAACCAGTTAAGCGACGAACTTATTTGCGACTATATTTCAAGCGGTTCGCCCTTTGATAAAGCGGGCGGGTACGGTATTCAAGACGGATATCCACTTGTAAAAAGTATAGTTGGCGATTTTAACAACGTTGTGGGCTTGCCGATAGATAAAATATTAGAAATTTTAGAAGGAAAACTATGAGGACGGAAATTGCAATAGAAGTAGGCACTTCTTACACAAAAATTTTCAAACTTGGCTGTGACGTGGTTTTATATGAGCCGACTGTAATTGCCATTAAAAACGGCAACTATAAAAAGCCTTACGCCGTTGGTGAAGATGCCGAAAAACTTATAGGTAAAACAGCCGAAGAAATTGAAATTATATATCCCGTAAACGCTACGGAAATTACCGATTTTAACGCTTTATCTTCTTTAATTTCGGCATTTGTTGCTAAAATTAAGGGGCGTTTTGAATTTATTACTAACGTTTTATTAAGTATTCAATGTGGTTCGGACGGCGAAATTATAAAGAAGTTTGAAAACGTTTTGCAAAGTGCAGGGTTATATAACGTAGTTTGTGTTGAAACACCCGTTTTATCTATCGTTGGAACGGAAACAGCGTTAACGCCGTCTTCGTGCAACGCTATAATTGACTTTGGCGGTGGGCAAACGACGATATGCGTTCTTAACTTAAACGGCGTTATATCGGGCGTTTCGGCAACTTATGGCGGAAACGACCTTAACAAACTTATAATTAAACAACTTGAACAAGACGTTAATCTTACTATAACTAACTATCAAGCCGAAACGTTAAAAAAAGCGGTTTCTAGTTTGGTTACAGACGACGATTTTAAAATCGTCGTAAGCGGAAAAGAAACTTCTTCTGGAAAGGCAAAAACAATGCTTGTTTCGGCATCAATGATAAGCGAATCGGTTTTAAAATACATCGATAAAATTCTTGAAATTACGTCAATGGTGCTTAATAAACTTCCTAACGAAAGTTTAGAAGAAATTAACCGCAACGGAATTTTGCTTACGGGCGGTGGCGCGTTGCTTTACGGATTAAGCGACTATATCTATGCAAAACTAGGCTATAAGACGATTATGGCAAGCGAGCCTACGCTTTCTTCAATATTAGGCGGTGGCGCGCTATTATCTAATAAAGAACTTTTATTAAAACTAAAATTAAAATCTTAACATATAAAGGAATATACTATGAACATTTGGAAAGATATGAACCCCGAAAGAATTAAACCCGAAGACTTCGTTGCCTATATAGAAATTGAACAAGGCTCAAAGAACAAATACGAACTTGACAAAGAAACGGGCTTTATTATTCTTGACCGCGTCCTTTATACAAGCACACACTACCCTATGAACTACGGATTTATCCCATGCACTTTATCGGGCGATAACGACCCACTTGACGTGTTCGTTTTATGTAGTCAACCCATTGAAAAAATGAGTTTGGTAAGGTGTTACCCTATCGGCGTTGTATTTATGACTGACGGCGAAGAAGACGACGAAAAAATTATAGCAATCCCCTTTGGCGACCCACAATATAACGAATATCACGATATAAAGGACCTTCCAACTCACCTTGTTGACGAATTAAGACATTTCTTAAACGTATATAAACAACTTGAACAAAAGCAAGTTCACGTTTTAGAAGTTGCTTCAAGCGAAATTGCAAGAGAGACTATTGCAAAAAACATTAAAAACTTTAACGAAACTTTTAAAAAATAATTAGTCCGTTATAAAGTTTACTAAAAAAGAAAAGCGTTTGCTAGTATGCAAACGCCTTTGTTATTTTTGATTTTTATGCTTGTTTTTTACCCATTACGTATACTGCTTTAACGTTGATATCGTCGTCAAATACAATAATATCGGCATCTTTACCTTCTTCAAGCGTACCCTTGTTAACCTTTAATATTTTTGCAGGAATTTCCGTCATCATTCTAACGGCAAAAGGTATTTCGTAACCGCATTCTTTGGTCATAACCCTAATTAAAACGTCGGCGGTAGAAACGCTACCTGCAAAAGCGGACCTGTCTTTTAGTTTGCAAACACCGTCTTCAACGATGAACTCTGTGCCAGACATAACGCCTTCTTTAATATCCGTGCCGGCAATTTCTAAACTGTCGGTTATTAAGGCAACCTTGTCTTGACCTTTAAGTTTAATAATTAAGTTTACAAGTTCGGGTGGCAAGTGCTTGCCGTCGGCAATAATTTCAACGTACATATCGTCTTCTAAATACGCCGTTTCTATAACGCCAAGACTTCTAAAACCATGGTCTCTTGTAATAGTAGACGTGCAAGAATAAAGGTGAGTTATAAGGTTGCAACCGTTTTTCATTGCAATCTTCATATCTTTATATTTTGCGTCTGTATGACCTGCCGAAACTATAACGCCGTTGTCGGCAAGAAATTTACAAAATTCGCCGTTTTCGTCGTTTTCTGGGGCGTAAGTCCACCTTGTAACCGAATCTTTATAGTCTTTAATAAGTTGAGTATAGCACTCTTTTTGTGGGGGCGTTATAAACGTTGGGCATTGCGCGCCCGCTTGATTTTTAGATAAATATGGACCTTCTAAATGCGCGCCTAAAACGTTACTTTTAAGCGATTTTTCTTTTTTAGCCTTGTCTATATTTATAACGGCTTTGCGCATAGTTTCAAACTCGCCTGCCGATACCGTTGGCACGATAGTAGTTGTGCCGTGCGCTAAATGGAAGTTACAGCCGTCAACAACGTCTTGAACGGTAGAGTTCATAAACGCGTAACCGCCCGCGCCGTGAGTATGCATATCAATAAATCCTGCCGAAACGTAACTACCCGTATAGTCAACGCATTCGTCACATTTAAGTTCTTTATCCGTTACGGCAACTATTTTTCCGTCTTCAACGTAAACGTTTCCGCTTATAACGGAATTACCTTTTATAATTTTATCACTTTTAATCTTTAACATATCAACCACATTATAAATACGGCGAAAGATTCGCCGTATTCGTTTTATTTTTTATTTAAGTAACGATGAACTTGCACCGTCAAGATATAAAATAGAATCTTTGTGAAGTCTTAAAGCGGTAGCAGGGCAAACTTCGCCGATAGGTCCTTCAAGAGTTGCTTTAACGGCATTTGCCTTCGTAGGCGCAGGCACGATACAGAATAAGTATGGCGCTGACATAAGCGTAGGCACGGTTAAAGTAAGAGCGTGTGTTGGAACTTCGTCAATAGTTTTAAAGCAACCGTCGTTTACTTGTTGGTTACGGCAAATTTCGTCAAGTTTAACGGGTTTTACAACCTTTTTGTCGTTAAAATCGGCAACGGGTGGGTCGTTAAACGCAATGTGCCCGTTTTCGCCGATACCCATAATTACAACGTCCGTTGGGTTTTCAAGTAAAACTTTAGAGTATCTTTCGGCTTCTTTTTCGGGGTCGCTTGCCGTACAGTCAATATAGTTGATTGACTTAAATGGCGCTAAACCGAAAATATGGTCTTTTAAGAAGTTGCCAAAGCCTTGTGGCGCATCTTTAGATAAGCCGATATATTCGTCCATATGATACGCGTTAATTCTATTCCATTCAATTTCTTTATCTTCTGCAAGAGATTTTAAAACGTCGTTTTGAGATGGCGCAGCGGCAAAAATTACGTTGATTTCTTCTTTCTTTTCTAAAAGTTCTTTGAATTTTGCCTTAATGTCGCTTGCGGCAACAGCGCCCATTTCTTCACGCGTTGGAAAAATTTTTACTAATAATTCGTCTTTTTTAAAAGTTTTCATATCTATCCTTATAATTATAATTTAAACCTATTTACTTTTTCTTCTTTGCCACTTTCAAATGAACGCATAGCCGCTTCCATAACGAATACGGGGGCAATAAAGTCTTCGTAACTTTCTTTTTGTTCACCACCCATTAAAAGTTCATAGAACTCTTCCCATTCAGAAAGGAAGATAGGTGTGTCGATTAAAATGTCGTATCCTTCAAAGTTCTTTTCGGATAAACGGCCAACGAAGTAGTGGCCACCTTCTTCGTCTATCGTAGCGGTTATAGCATAGTTATCGTAATTGATAACGACCGTTGCCGTATCGCCCTTTTGCCATTCTTTGTTAGGCTTATAAGTCATAACCGAATTAGGATATCTACCGAAAGCAACCGTTGCAACGTCTACAAAGTGTTGAGCATAGAAATAATATCCGCTGTATTGACTTAAAAATTCAATAGAACTTCTAACTAAACCACCACAAGTTTTGCCGTTTTCGTTTTCTTGAACTTTTTTGATTATAGTTTTTACGCCTTCGTCGTGTTTAAGTGAAGAGCCACCCGTTACTTTTACGCCGTATTTTTTTGCTTCGCGCATAAATTCAAGGGCTTCTTCTTCTCCGATACATACGGGTTTATCAAGGAACATAGGTACGCCTGCTTCCATATATGGCTTAACGTATTTATAACGGTTTGCACCGTCTCTTGCAGTATTAACAACGCCGTCTACTTGACCAACGAATTCGTCGTAACTCTTCATAACGTATACGCCAAATCTTTCGTGTAATCTTTGCGCTGGGGCTTCTTCGTCACTATAAACGCCCAAAACTTCAACGTTACTGTATTTAGGATTTTTCTTTAAAAAACCTAAAAACAAAGACGCGTGTGAGTTTTCGCAACCTAATATTACTATTTTTTTCTTCATAAATTACTCCTTAATATAGCACTAATCAACCGTTTAGTTTTAAACGGTTGATTGCCAAATTTTATTTTAGAATTTTAATGGAAGTGGGTTTTGAACGTGCGCTGCTTCAATGATAGCAATTGACCATTTAGCATCGTCTGCCGAAATCATCATTTCTTTGCCTTCCGTTAAGTAGAAGTAAAGCGCTTCGTAAATTGTAGCCGTTCCAAGTTCAAATGGTTCGCCAGCAAATTTGCCAGTTTCTTCGTGAGTGATGAGTTTTTCACTGCAGTAGCAAGGTCTTCTGTTTTCGTTTTCAATAAACGTTTCTGACACTTTGCGTTCAACGTTTTCGCCTGGTACAACGTAAGTATATTTATAGTCAAAGTGACCGCAAGCGTAAGTACCTAACGTACCTTGCGCTTTTAATACGTAACCGTCGTCGTAAGCGTCGGTAGAGTTGATTTCGATATCAATAAGTGGCTTGCCTGGTGCAGTTACTAAAATTTTAGCGTAGTCGTCAGAGTCGCCAGAGTTTAATGGAGTGCAAGCAAGTTTAGAGTAAACAACCTTAATGTCATCGCTAAAATCTAAGAAACCTGCCGCCATACCGATTGGGTGTGGGCCTGTGTTGTAAGCGTTGCCGGCAACTCTTTTTTGTAAAGTTTGCCAGTCCCAACGACGACATAAGCCGTTATAACGCATAGAAATTTGTTGAACTTCGCCGATTATACCGCTGTTTAAAATTTCTTTTGTTTGATAGTAGATTGGCGAATAGAAAGTTTGCATGAACGGAATTATTTTAACGCCGTTATCTTTTGCAATTTTAATTAAAGTTTCGCATTCTAATAAAGTTGCGCCAAGTGGCTTTTCGTTCATAACGTTAAAGCCGTGAAGCAATAAGTCTTTTGCGATTGAAAAGTGTTGGTCGGAATAACTTGCGTTAACAACGATATCAACGTCCTTTTTGTCATAAAGTTGAGTATAGTTTTCTAAAACTTCTGCATCTGGATATTGTTGTTGCGCAACGCCACGACGATATTCGTTTTCTTCAACGATATATTTAACGTTGAAATAAATATTTCTTTCAGATTTGTAGTAGTAACCGTGAATATTTCTACCACTTCTACCTTGACCGATAATAGCAAGATTTAACTTTTTCATAGTAATTCTCCTAAAATTTACATAATTTAACTCTATGAGTTAATTAAATTATACACCTTTATTTGATTTTTGCAATTGAAAAAACTATACAACCATATTGCATTTTATAAACTATTTTAACCTTTTTTGTTTTTTTTAATTGTTTTTTTGTTTTAAAATTGTAGATAAATAAATAAATTTTGCTTAATATTTAGTATATTTGCATAAAATATTATAAAAACGGCGTTTTTTGGCTATAATTGTTGCCATTATTATTATAATGTTATATAATGAACAAAAAGGTGCATTATGATTAAAGAAAGAGTCCACGCTTCCGTGAATACAGACAATATAATTTTTAACTACTATAAGACGAAAGGCGCAAACGAAAATCCACATCACGTTTTCCATACTCATAAATATTTTGAACTAATTTTGTTTTTAGACGGCGACTTTACTTATAATACCGAAAATTCAACTATTAAACTTAAAAAGAACGACCTTATTTTAACGCCACCAAACGTTTTGCATTGTTTAAACAACACTTCGCCAACTATTTACGAAAGGTATAATATTACGTTTTATCCGTCGGACTTTGGCGAATTAAACGTTATGGAACTTTGCAAAAATCTGGACGTTATAAACGTTTCTCATAACGAAATTATACTTGATATTTTTAAAAAGTTAGACTATTACTGTTCGCACCTAACTATTAACGACTTTATTAGCGTTAGCCATTGTTTATTAAAAGAGTTATTTATAAACTTAAAACTTTTTAAGTCCGGTTTACCCGAAAATTCAGGCGTGCTTTCAGAACTTTTGCAAAACGCTATAAGCTACGTTAACAACAACTTGTTTACTATTGACAATATTGACGAAATTAGCGAAAAGTTATTCGTTTCTTCGGCATATCTATATAGAATTTTTAAAAAGGAACTTGGCATAACGCCTAAAAAATACATAAACGAAAAGCGTCTTCTTGCCGCACAAAACATGTTGCTTTTAGGCAAAAAACCAACCGACGTATACCTTTATTGCGGGTTTAACGAATACACTTCTTTTTACAGAAATTATATTGAATATTTTGGATATCCACCATCTGAAGAAATTATTAAAATTGATAAAGATTAAAAAAGTACGGCTTTAATATGGCAACCACTATGCCCCACCTAACCTACCCTTTATCGTAGGTGGCAACTTTTACACCGCCACCCACTTGCCTGCCCCTTTAACCCAAAGGGAAGGTGTCAACTTTTACACTACCCCACTTGCCGTCCCTTTAGTTGAAAGGGAAGGTGGAAACGCAGTTGACGGAAGGGATTGGGGTTTGTTGTATTAACAAAGTTTATTAAATTAACAACTAATCCCTATCGTCGCTTTGTAGCGACACTTCCCCTTGCACTTCAAGGGGAAGCAAGGATAATATAATTAAGGGAAGCAAGATTAACTATGTAGTAGCATTAACAACTAATCCCTATCGGTGCGTAAACGCACCACTTCCCCTTGCACTTCAAGGGAAAGCACGAAAAAATATAATCAAGGGGAAGCAAGAAAAAAATATAGTTGGGTAAAGCAATAGAAAAGAGTAGTAAAACTTTTACTACTCTTTTATAATGGACTAAAAAATTCCTACGGAAAAAGCAACTTTGCCGTGCTTTTTTTAGTTTAAAGTTACTAAACAATCTTCTTCTTTTGGCGTTTCAATCGGCGTTATTTCTACCGCTTGAAAAACTAGTTGTTCTTCGCTTGAACCCCTAAACTTCATATAGTGAATTATTGCCTTTAATCGTATCCAACTTTTGTTTTTTAAGTGAATATCTTTTGAATAAGCGCACAAGTGCCCTATAAGTTGAATATCGTTTTCGCAACAAGTCATTGCAAGCCTACCTGCTACGAAAGACTTTGGCGGCAACTTCCTATCGAAAACTGCCATACAATCAAATTCTATCATTTTGCCGTCGTATCTATCTTTACTTTCAAAAGAGTCGATATAAAACGCGCCGAAATCTTCAAGTTTTAAAGTTATAGGGTCGGTTTTTAAACTATACGGCAAGTCCGTTTCAAGTTTTAGTTCTTGTCCGTTATCGTCAAGCGCAATTACCGTACAGTTAGAATTTATAAGTTTTAAACTGCGCTTTAAGTTAGAAGTTTCTTCCGTTGGCTTGCACCTATTTATTATTGCAATTTCGCTACTGCGTATCATATCCACGAAAGTTTGACGCATATTGTTAAAATAAGCGCTAAAAGTAGTGCCGTCAACTATCGTCATTACTTGTTGGATATCTAAATAAGACGGCAACTTCATTTCGTTAAAATTCCACATTTCGTTTACTTCTATAAACACGACTTGTGGCTTATACTGTCTTATAGTTTCGTTTATAAACTTATCGTTCCAATTTTCTTTGTCGTCTATTAAAACGCTAGACGCGTTGCATTTTTTTAGGTCTTGCTGTGTAAACTCAAATTCGCCTTCTTCTTGAAGCATTATTAAAGTTCTTCCTAAATCGCCAAAATCACCGTTTATTAAAGAGTCTTTTATAAACGTAGTTTTGCCCGCTTCTAACATTCCCCTAATTATTACGGTAGGTATCCCCATAATTACCCCCTATTTAATTAAATAATAATTGTATTTTTTGACTGTTTAATTTACTGCCTATTACGCAAATTTTGCCTATTACGTCGGGCGCGCCACTACGAACTTCGTAATCGCCTGCAACGTAGTCGAAATAATGCCAATAGTCGCCGTCTTTTGCTTTTACAACGCCTTTTGCACGCAAAACAATGCCACAACTTTCGCATTTTAATTCTTCTAACGCATTTTTAAGTTCTTGCATTGAGTAAGATTTTGGCGTTTCTATGCCCCAACTTTCAAACACTTCATCTGCATGGTGGTGTTCATGACAGTGACACTCTTCATCGTGGTGGTGTTCGTGTTCATGACAATGACACTCTTCGTCGTGGTGGTGTTCGTGGTCGTGACAGTGGCACTCTTCGTCGTGGTGGTGTTCGTGTTCATGACAATGGCACTCTTCGTCGTGGTGGTGTTCGTGGTCGTGACAGTGGCACTCTTCGTGGTGGTGGTGTTCGTGTTCGTGACAGTGACACTCTTCATCGTGGTGGTGATGGTGGTGACGTCCGCCTTCTTGTTCCTTTAATTGTTTAATAAGAATTTCGGTTAAAGAAATGCCGTCTTCTAAATTTTCAAGCAACAACTTGCCGTCAAGCATATCTACGGGTGTTGTAATAAGCATTGCCGTAGGGTTATAAGTTTTAATAAATTCGCAAGTTTCAATAAGTTTTTCTTCGGTAAGTTTGCTAGTTTTAGAAACGACGATAACGCCCGCTTCTTTTATTTGGTCTAGGTAAAATTCGCCAAAGTTTTTATAGTACATTTTACACTTTCCGCCGTCAACAACGGTGCAAACAACGTTTACTTTAATATCACTGCTTGCGCTATTTATTGCCGACAAAACGTCCGAAAGTTTGCCAACGCCCGATGGCTCTATAATTATTCTGTCAAGCGGGTATTTTTCTATCAATTCTTTTAAAGACTGCGAAAAATTGCCTACGAGCGAACAGCAAATACAACCGGAGTTTATTTCTTTAATTTCTATGCCTGAATTTTTTAAAAAAGCGCCGTCTATACCGATTTCGCCAAACTCATTTTCTATTATGGCAACTTTTTCTTTGCCGTTTAAACCTTCTAATAATTTTTTAATAAGCGTAGTTTTTCCTGCACCTAAAAAACCTGAAATTACGTCAACTTTAACCATAAAATTCTCCTTTTTTTGTTTGTTTAATTAGAAAAACATATCTACAACAAAAATTTCAATACCTATACAAATTAGTATTATTCCACCAAAAATAACGGATATTTTGCCAAGTTTGTTTTTAAAAATTTTGCCTACGTATATTGAAATTAAGCAAAGCGCAAAAGTTATTGTGCCTATTATAAGCACCGCCACCAACGCGTCGGTTACGCTATACGTGCTGAAAGTTAAACCAACGCTTAAAGCGTCTATTGAAGTTGCAAGCGCTTGCGTTAACAAGTTTTTAAAAGTAAGTGGTTTTTCGTCACTTTCTTCTTCTTTACTTTTAATGCCGTCTACTATCATTTTTATTCCCAAATACAAAAGCAATAAAAGTGCAAACCAAGGAATAAATTTTTCTATGTACAAAATAACCGTATGCCCTGCAAAGTAGCCTATAAGTGGCATTAAACTTTGAAAAAACGCAAACAAAAATGCAATAAACAAGCATTTTGCAAGCCTCATTTTAGAGTCTTTTAATCCGTTCGTCATTGAAACGGCGCAAGCGTCCATAGCAAGCCCTACGCCAAGCATAGCGTTTTGAAAATAAAACAGCATTTTAACTCCTTTCTAGCGTTCTTTTATAATAAAATAAATATTGTTGTATATAGCCCGACAAATCGCCGTAAGCATTTACAAGTTCTTTTGAAATTTTATTTCTATCTTTAAGTTTTCCGTTTAAATTTTCTTTATAAATTTTTTCAATCCAAGTATCAACGGGAAAACTGTCACTTCTATTAAAACCGAAAAAGGTAATGCAATCGGCAACCTTTTTACCTATACCGCGAATTTTTAAAAGTTCTGCGGTTAAAGAAGGCGTGTCTAATTCTTTTAAACTATTATAATCATAGCCTAAATATAGTTTTTTGGCAAAATCTTTAACGTAAACGTCTCTATACCCAAGCCCTGCGTCTTTATAAACTTCTAAACTTGCGCCCGCCAAACTTTCTGTGGTTGGGAACGAATAATAAGTTTTTCCGTTAAAGTTTATAGGCGCGCCTAGTTTAGCGCATAAAAATTCTATTGACTTTTGTATTCTTTTAATATTGTTGTTTTGAGAGATTATAAACGAAAATGCCGTTTCAACGCTATCTTGCTTTAAAATGCGTATGCCCTTTGCCTTGTTTACGGCAAGCGTTAAAAAATCACTATCTAACGTTATTATGCTTTCATATATGTTTTTATAATCAGTTGACAAGTCAAAATAATTATAAAAATATTCAACGTCGTCCGTTTCGATATAAGTATAATCGCCTTGCGTGTATAGATTGCAACACTTGTTTTTAGAAATTAAAGTGTAAACCCCGTCACTATAAGTATACCTAAAAACTTGACCGCAAGAAAGCGTGTCTTTCGCGTTAAAAAACTCACTACTAAATTTTAATATTTCCATACTAATTAAATTAGCACACTTAACTTTTAGTAAGTGTGCTAGAAGTTTTAAGCCTTATCGCCATCGTTCATATATAATATGCCAAGCGTGTTTGCGCCACAGTGGCTAGAAACGATACAACCTGCCTTCGTTTCGTAAACGTTTTTAAAACCTAAACCGTCAACGACGTCGTGCGCGGCTTTAATCATTTCGGGAGTTGCCGAACTGTAAGTTATAAACACCATAGATTTATCTATATTGTTAAACTCTTCAAGGGTAGCCTTACAGTATTTAGTAACAACCGATGGCATTGAACCGTTAAACTTTTTGTGGCTGTGCATTTTGCCGTCTTTAACGATAATTTGTGGGCGAATTTTTAAAATGTTTGCGCCTAATAACGCAACTGACGAACACCTACCGCCTTTATGTAAGAAATCAAGCCTTTCAATAACGAAACTTGCTTGAACGTTACCCACCCTATTTCTAACTTTTTCTGCAATAACTTTTACGTCGCTTTCCGTTTTTGTTAATTCGCGCGCGTAGATTGCAAGAAGCGCTATACCCGTTGAAAGATTTCTTGAATCTATAACCTCAACTTTGCCGTCAAATTGTTTTGACGCTTCTACTGCGTTTCTATAAGTTACGCTCATATCCGACGAAATGTCAAAGTGGATAATAGCATCGTAATCTTTTAATTGTTCATTAAAGAAATCAATAAACGCTTGTTCGTTAGCGGCGCTTGTTTTTGGCAAAATGCCGTTTTCATTAACGTAATTAAAAATATACTCGTTAGTAACTTCACCGTCAAAATAAACTTCGTCGCCTAAAATAAGTTGAAGTGGCAAAACTTTAATATCATATTTTTCTAAAAGTTCTTTTGACAAATCAATCGTACTATCTGAAGTTATAGCAATTTTCATAATTCACCTCTTTATAAGTAGTATTATTTTACAATTATACTAAACTTTTGTCAAGTTATATGAATAGTTTTGTTGGCAATATCGTTTTTTTGTGCTAAAATATATATTGATATTTAAAAATTAAGTAAAATTATAGTGAGGATAGAAATGTTCAAAATTGTAAAAAAGGTTTCATTAAACCCAACGGTTACGCTTATGGATATTGAAGCGCCACTCGTAGCGCGCAAGGCAGAGCCTGGTCAATTTATAATTTTAAGGGTTGACGGTGAAGGCGAACGAATACCTTTAACTATCGCAAATTACGATAGGCAAAAAGGCACTATTACTATTATTTTCCAAATAGTTGGCGCAACGACCGCACTTCTTAACAACAAAAACGAAGGCGAATTCATTAGCGATTTCGTTGGTCCATTAGGTAAACCAACAAATTTAGAAGGTTTAAAAAGCGTTTGTATCGTCGGCGGTGGCGTTGGTTGTGCTATTGCGCTTCCTATTGCTAAAAAGTTGAGCGAACAAGGTGTTGAAGTTACAAGCATTATCGGTTTTAGAACCAAAGATTTAGTTATTTTAGAAGACGAATTTAAAGCGTACTCTAAAAAACTTTTCGTTTATACGGACGACGGCTCTTACGGCACGCAAGGTAACGTTTGCGTACCTTTAAACCAAATGTTTAGCGAAGGCAAAAAGTTTGATAAAGTTATTGCTATCGGACCTATCGTTATGATGAAGTTTGTTTCGCTTGCCGTTAAGCCAACGGGAATTCCTTGCGAAGTTTCTATGAACCCTATTATGATAGACGGTACCGGTATGTGTGGCGGTTGTAGGCTTACGCTTATTCAAGACGGAAAGCGCGTAACGAAGTTTGCGTGTGTTGACGGCCCAGACTTTAACGCTTACGAAGTTGACTTTGACGAAGCAATGTCAAGAGGCGCAACCTATAAAGATTTTGAACGCCACGCCTATGAAGAAACTTGTAATTTAATAAAGAAAGGAGACGACTGCAATGGCTAAAATAAATATGAGTTTACAAAAACAAGAAATGCCAATGCAAGACGCGAAAGTTCGCGCAAAGAATTTTGACGAAGTAGCAACGGGCTACACTTACGAAATGGCAAAAGAAGAAGCGTCAAGGTGTCTTAACTGTAAAAATGCCGTTTGTATGACGGGTTGCCCTGTTGCGGTAAATATCCCTGCGTTTATAAACTGCATTAAAAACGACGATATCAACGGCGCATACAAAATTATAAGCAACACTTCTAACTTGCCCGCTATTTGCGGTAGAGTTTGCCCACAAGAAAGTCAATGTGAAGCAAAGTGCTTGCGCGGTATTAAAGGCGAACCCGTTGCAATCGGTAGGCTTGAAAGGTTCGTTGCCGACAATGCCGAAGATTTACAAGTTGAAATTAGCGCTAAAAACGGCCGTAAAGTTGCCGTTATAGGTTCTGGCCCTGCCGGTCTTACTTGCGCGGGCGACCTTGCAAAACTTGGCTATTCAGTTACCGTTTTTGAAGCGTTACACACCGAAGGCGGTGTTTTGGTTTACGGTATTCCAGAATTTAGACTTCCAAAATCTATCGTCAAAAAAGAAGTTGAAAAGTTAAAGGGCTACGGCGTAGAATTTATGACTAACACGGTTATAGGCAAAACGCTTAATATAGAAGAACTTTTTGACGACGGATACGAAGCCGTATTCGTAGGTTCGGGCGCAGGCTTGCCTAACTTTATGAATATTCCGGGCGAAGCGTATAAAGGCGTATATTCGGCAAACGAATTCTTAACGCGTAGCAACTTAATGAAAGCGTATAAAAACAGCGCAACGCCTATTATGAAAGGCAAAACCGTTGCCGTTGTTGGCGGTGGTAACGTTGCGATGGACGCGGCTCGTACGGCTTTAAGGCTTGGCGCGGAAAGTGTTAAGGTTATTTATAGGCGCTCTATGGACGAATTGCCTGCAAGGCGCGAAGAAATTGAAAACGCTATTGAAGAAGGCATAGAATTTAACCTTTTAACTAACCCCGTTGAAATTAAAGCGCACTTTAATAGTGAAGATAAGTTTGACAAATTAAACGGCTTTGTTAAAAGCATTATTTGTATCAAAATGGAACTTGGCGAACCAGACGAACAAGGTCGCAGACGCCCTATTCCCGTTTTAAACAGCGAATTTGAAATTCCGGTTGACGTTGTAATTATGTCGATAGGCACTTCGCCAAACCCACTTATTAAAGACACAACCGAAGGTTTAGACGTAAACAAACGCGGTGGTATCGTCGTTAATGAAGACGGCGCAACTTCCCTTTTAGGCGTTTACGCAGGTGGCGACGCAGTTACGGGCGCATCTACGGTTATTTCGGCTATGGGCGCGGGTAAAACGGCGGCAAAAGCCATTGACGAATATATTAAAAATAAATAAAATAAAAAATAAAATAAGGTGGTTAGTATTAACGATACGCTCGCTAATAACTAACCGCCTTTTTTTATAAAATTAAAAAAGTTCGGCACTTAACCAAACCTTGTTTATTATGCTTAATTTTTACATTAAACTATCGTGCTAACGCAATTTAAAGCCTAACCTTAATTTATAATCTTATTATATATTATTATTTTTAACAATCTTCTTCAACGCCTAAAAGCTCGGCAATTGAACAAGCGTAAATCTTTGATAATTGGATAAGTTTTTCATATTCAGGCCTAGACACATCGTTTTCCCAATCGCTTACGTTTGATTGATATATGCCAAGTTTTTGAGCTACTTCTTTTTGAGACAATTTTGCATCTTGCCTCAATTTTCTAAAATTCTCTCCAAACCCCATAGAACAAGTTTAACACAAACACAATCATTTTTTTAGTTTATGTGTAATACACATACATTGTACAAAAAATATGGTTTATATACAAGAAAAAAGTAATTTTATTAAAATATCGTTTGATTTTGTTAAAAAAAATTAAAAATAGGCGTTTTTTTATTTGACAAATATGTGTTATGCACATATAATTAAAATTCCAAACGTTTTCCCTTCAAAATAAAAAAATTTTTAATAAAAAACGCTAAATAAACAAGGAAAAGTTTAAGGGGAAGTTTATGAGTAAAAAGAAAAATAAAAACATATTTGAAACAATTTTAAACGTTTTTGCGTGGTTTGTTTTTTTTATTTCTTTAATAACTACGGCTTTAACTATATTTGCTTCCGCAAGTGACGAGAAAGACGGAAAAGAAATTTTTGGATTTAAATTTTTAATTGTTGCAAGCAATTCTATGCAAAAGTCTTTATTAAGCGAAAACGAGCCTATTTATTTTAATGCGGGCGATATTGTCGTAATAAAGACCGCAACAGACGCAACTAACTATCAAATTGGAGACGTTATATCTTTTATTTCACACAATCCCGATAGTTTTGGAAAAACGTTAACGCATAAAATTAAAGATATTAATATTTCAAAGGCTGGCAACGTAGTTAGTTACACTACCTACGGTATTTATACGGGCGTAAACGACAAAGCCGTTGTAGTTCCCGATACGATTATTGGCAAATACGTAAACAAAATACCAAATTTAGGCAACATATTTTCGTATTTAAAAACTCCTATGGGATATTATATAAGCGTTTTAACTCCGTCCGTTTTATTGATTATATTTTTTAGCATAACCGTAGGCAAATATATTGGAAAAAGAACAGCCCTACTAGAACAAGGCGACTCGCAACAATTTAGCGTTGCAAAAAGTGAAGAATTTGAAAAACTTTGTAATAGAGTGTATTTACTTGAAAACGAATTAAAGTTGTTAGTTACACCGAATATAGTTGAAAAAAGTTTAGGGTTAAGCGCTGCTATAAAAGAGATTGAAGATAAAAATTTAATGCCAAGCGCGGAAAGGCAATTTATTCAAATTAAAAATAAAAATACGCTTTCTTTTGTAGATAAACTTTTAGCGTTAGACCAAACCGTTCAAGGTAGGTTTAATATTATACATAATGAAATAGTTTCACACAAAAAAGTTAAAGCAAGGGTTTCGTTTAAGCACGTTTCTTATAGAATTGGTAGAAAACTTATTGCAAAAATAACCGTTAGGGGTAAAACTTTAAAGTTGCATTTGGCGTTAAACGTTAACGAGTTTAACAAAAACGTGTTCTTTCAAAAAGATTTATCTAACGTTAAGGCTTATAGCGAAGTGCCCTTTACCGTTAAAGTTAAAAGTGTAAGGGCAGAAACTAACGCCGTTAAACTAGTAAATGCGCTAATGGAAAAAAACGGCGTATTAAAAAATAATAAATACGTTTTTGAAGACGTTGTTTTTAATTTTAAAAATAACAAAGGTTTAACCGAAGAAGCCCCACGCGTTGAAACGCTTGAAGAAGTTGCACTATATGAAGAACCACAAGTTCAAACGCTTGAAGAAGTTGCACTATATGAAGAACCACGCAACTTAATTATAAAGGCAAAAAAAGTTCCTTTTGTGGATAAACTTTTAAATTTAGAAGAAAGCGCTCAACAATTTTTTAACACGATACACAATGAATTAATTTCGTATAAAAAAGTTAAAGCAAGGGTTTCGTTTAAGCACGTTTCTTACAGAATTGGTAGAAAACTTATTGCAAAAATGACCGTTAGGGGTAAAACTTTAAAGTTGCATTTGGCGTTAAACGTTAACGGGTTTAACAAAAACGTGTTCTTTCAAAAAGATTTATCTAACGTTAAGGCTTATAGCGAAGTGCCCTTTACCGTTAAGGTTAAAAGCGCAAGGGCGGAAACTAACGCCGTTAAACTTATAACCGCGTTAATGGAAAAAAAGGAAACGATTAAAAAATCAACCTTTAATAAGGTTGACGTAATAGAAATTTTAAAAACAATTTAAAAGGAGTATATATATGTACAAAATGAAAACATTACTAGCTAGCATTGTAGCAATTATAAGCAGTTTTTCAATGCTTTTAGGCACGACGTTTGCTTGGTTTACCGATTCAACGTCGTCAAACAGCAACGTTATTAAAAGTGGAAATCTAAACGTAAACGCATATTGGATGGAAGCAAACCAAGACCCGCTAGACAGCGCTAATTGGGTGGAATTTAACGGCGACCCTATTTTTAATTACGACAAATGGGAACCGGGCTTTGTTGACGCTAAACACGTTAAAGTTGTAAACGGTGGCTCTCTTGCGTTTAAATATAAACTAGCAATATTGCCAAACGGCGACGTTTCAGCCCTTGCTGACGTTATAGACGTTTATTTCTTTACTAGCGCAACCAAATTAAACGCCCGTAGCGACGTTGAAAACGGTATAAACGTTGGCACTCTTGCAGATTTAATTGCCGACCCAGACGGCGCCGCATACGGAATACTTCTTCCATTAGGCGCAACGCCAAACAGCGCAAATGAAGTTGTTGGCGAAGTTGCCGTAACTATTGCGTTTAAAATGAAGAACTCGCTTAAAAACGAATATCAAAATATGGCAATAGGAAATAATTTTGATTTAGTTATTTACGCAACTCAATACGAATACGAAGAAGATATTTTTGGAAGCGATTACGATAAAGATTCCGAATATGAAAAACTTCCTTCAAAATGGAACGGCACTGCCGATACTTCTTGGTATAACGAAACTGACGTTGAATTTACTTTAACTTCCGCAGAAGAATTTGCTGGTTTTAGCGAATTAGTAAATGGTGGCAACACTTTTGCTGGTAAAACCATCGTTCTTGAAAGCGACTTAAACCTTTTCTGTGAAGACACTACGCCACAAGCTGATGGCGACCCATTGACTTTTAGACCTATCGGCGACAAATCAAAAAACGGACTATTTGAAGGCACTTTTGACGGTAACGGAAACACAATTTCAAATCTTTATCAAAATGGTTGGGATTTAGGTTATGAGTGGGGCGTATATGGTACTTACGGTTTATTTGGTCAAATTAAAGATGCAACTATAAAAAACCTTACGATTACAGGCACTGAAAGCTATATTGAAGGTGGCGACGTTGGCGGAGTTACAGGCAGTGCTGAAGGAACGTGCGTTTTTGAAAATATTACAATAGCAGACAGTCAACTTGCAACCTACAATAATGGTAACGGCGGTATCATTGGTTGGTCAGGCGCAGGAAATTATACTTTTAAAAACATAAAAATAGCTGAAGACGTTGTTCTTGCTGGTCTTTGGGGTTCATTTGATAGTAGCATAGGCGGTATCGTTGGTCAAGCAGAGCCAGGTGCAACTTACAACTTTGAAAACGTTGAAATCGCTTGTAGATTAGACGTTTACAACGACGTGACGGCTTCGTACGACTACTATAACTATCGTATGTGCGGTATGATTATTGGACGTTGTGAAGAAACGACAACTATTGACGGCAAAAATTATCCTGATATTTCAAAATACAATTTAACGTTCAATAACGTAACGGTTACGTATGGCGACTGGATGAATTATAAATATTGCCGTGCCGAAGGCGCTAGAGGTATACGTGTAGAAGCCGGATATAGCTATGGCGGTATTGCATTAGATTACGACCACAGCGTATGCACTATTCACCATATGGAAGTAATACCGTTTGACCAATTAATCGGTGGCGACCAATATGGCGTAAAAGGACTTAAAGCAGTTGAGGGCGTTACGGTAATTTACCCAAATTAACAACGATAAATAATGGTTAATAGGTTTAAATAGTTACCCCCTTAACCTATTAAATTAATTATATAAAAAAGTGGCACTATTTTTAGTGTCACTTTTTATATATCGTAAAATTAATTTTAAATGTTTTTATTAAATTTTTAAACGAATTGCAATTAAAAATTAACGTACCTTTTTAAAAAATCTAAAACCAAAACCCAGTCGTCAATTTTATCTAAATCAGCGTTTGTTTCGTTTGCCTTCTTTAAAGCCTTTGTGTAATCGGTAAAATCGGCGTTATTTACCCTTTTAAAGTGTTTTATGGCTAAATCTTCGTTTCCAACAAGTTGCGTCCTAGAAATATGAATTACGGCGTGACAACTATGACAAACGGCAATTACGTCAACGAGTGTTTGAGTGTGGTTTTTAGCGTCAAATTCCCACTTTTCGTGCGCTTCTAAACGCGTGTTTTTTGCGTTGCATATTGCGCACTTATGGTTATAGCGCGCGTAAGCGTCTTTTCTTATAAAATCCCACGCCTTTTTTGAAAGTGTTGTGCGCAAGTTATAGTTAAACGCGCCCGACGGCAATATTTCAAAATTGAGTTTTAAAGGTTTTTTCATAAGAATATTATATACTATATTAAAAAAAATGTAAACTATGCGTTTTAATTGTAGCAAAAAAGTCAATAATTTTACTATGAAAAACAAGTTAAAAATAGCAATTATAGGCGGTGGCGTAAGCGGACTTACGGCAGGCATTTACGCCTTAAAAAACGGATACGACGTTACCATTTACGAAAAGACGGCAACCGTTGGCGGTAACCTAACCGCTTGGCACAGAAACGGCTATGAAATAGACAACTGCATACATTGGCTTACGGGCACTAACAAAAACAGCAAAACTTACAAAACTTGGTGCGAAATAGGCGCGTTTAGGGGCGAAAAGATATATCAACAACAAAACTTTTTTACGGCAAGGCTTAACGGCGAAGAAATAGGGCTTAATTTAGACCTAAATAAAACGCAAAGCGATATGCTAAAAATTAGCCCAGCCGATAAAAGAGAAATACTTGCGTTTATAAACGCCGTTAAGTGCGTCAACAAAATTAGCGATTTAGACGGAGAAAATTTTAACCAAAAAACTTCCGCGTCAACTAAAATTTTATGCGCATTAAAACTTGCAAGGTACGTTAAAATGAGTGCAAGCGATATGCAAAAACTGTTTAAACACCCTTTACTTAAAATGGTTTTTGGCGGATATATTCAAGGCAATTTTAGCGCGCTTGGGCTTATCGTTTCGTATTCCACTTTCGTAACGAAAAACGGCGGTATTATCGACGGTGGCTCGCTAAAAATGGCAAACAATTTAAGGCAAAGTTTTTTAAGTTTAGGTGGCGAAATTTTAACGCATTGCAATATAACTAGCGCCGAAATTTTAAACGAAAGTATAAACAAAATTACCGTGTTTAATAAACCCGACGCGTACGCCGACTTTTATATTTTTTGTTGTGACGTTTTTTCTACTTACAAAATTTTAGACTTGCCTTTGCCAAAAGTGTTTTGCAAAATAAAAAATCAAACCTTTTCTAGTTTTCAAACGGCACTTTTAGTTGATAATAGCGACTTGCCTTTTAGTGACGAAACGCTTTTAAAAGTTAAAGACGGATATTCTAAATTCGTTGGCAACACGCTTACTGTAAGAAACTTTCCGTATATTAAAAACGCGAATAAAGACGGCAAAATTTTAATAGAAACAATGTTTATTTGCTCTAATGCGTGCAGTTTAAAATGGATAGAATTAAAGAAAAAGAACAAGCAAAAATATCAAAAAAATAAAGTTTCTTTGGCGAAGTTGTGCATTAAAATTTTAGAAGAAGAATACCCCGTTTTAAAGGGCAAAATTTCGCTTTTAGACGCTTGGACACCTGCAACCTATCACCGCTATTTTGGGCAAGAAAGCGGTGCTTATATGTCTAATATTTTAACAAAATTAAGGTTTCAAACAAACGCTAGCCAAAAAATTAAAGGTGTTAAAAACGGACTTATTGCGTCGCAATGGTTAAAATCGCCCGGCGGTTTGCCTATTGCTTGTGAGCAAGGTTATACGGCAATTTTAAACCTTAATAAACTTTGTAAAAAACTAGGCAACCAAAAGCAATTTAAAATTTCAACGCAAAGTGTAGTAGAATAAAAAAATAAAAACGCTTTAAGTGCGAAAAACCTTGTATTCTAATTATATATTTTTTTGCTTGCCTTGATTATATTGCCCCTTGCTTGCCCTTGACGTGCCACAACTATGTCTTCTTGCCGTCGCTTTATCGTTGGTAGCAACTTTTACACTACCACCCACCTTGCCTGCCCTTTAGTTGAAAGGGAAGGTGTCAACCTATACCCCCTAAAAATCTTGCCTGCCCTTTAGTTGAAAGGGAAGGTGTCAACGAAGTTGACGGAAGGGATTGGGGTGGATATTATTTGCAAAGTTTCTTATATTAACAACTAATCCCTATCGGTGCGTGAACGCACCACTTCCCCTTGCGCATCAAGGGGAAGCAAGAATTTATACTTCACCCTTGCCGTCCCTTTAGCCGAAAGGGAAGGTGGCAACGAAGTTGACGGAAGGGATTGGGGTTTATTGTATCAGCAAAGTTTATTATATTAAAAACTAATCCCTATCGGTGCGTGAACGCACCTCTTCCCCTTGCACATCAAGGGGAAGCAAGAGAAAAATATATAATTGCGAAAGCAAGATAAAGCAAATAAAAAAGCACAAAAGTGTAGCCCACTATACTTCGCAAAAAGCGAAATATAGTGGGCTTTTCTTATCCACAAAATATCGAACGGTAAATAGTGATATTTTTATCCTTGTGGCTAAAAGTTATATTGCTAGTTCTACAAGCAGTTATATTTTGGCTTTGCCAAAGTTATATTAAATAAATTCGCAAAGATTTATTTAGTTGTCGCTAATTCACTACGGGAAAAGCGACTATTTGCTACTTTTTTATTTACTTAACACTTAAAGTTAGTTCGCCGTTAAGTTCGTCAACCACCAAAACGTCGTTTGGCTTTAAGTTAGACGCCACAATGGTTTTAGCAACCATAGTTTCAACTTTGTTTTGAATAAACCTTTTTAATGGGCGCGCGCCGTAGGTTGCGTCGTAACCGTTTTCAATAATATAGTCAACGGCAGGTTTAGTTAACTCTAAATGCAACTGTTTTTCTTCTAAACGCTTTTTTAAAGAGTCTAAAAGTAGTTTAACAACGCCCGAAATTTCGGCTTTTGTAAGCGGTTTATAAAAGACGATATCGTCAAGCCTATTTAAAAATTCAGGTCTAAAACTTTGTTTTAAAAGCCCTTCAACTTGCGCCTTTGCATCGCTTTTAATTTCGCCGTCGGCGTTTATGCCGTCTAAAATATAAGGCGAGCCTATGTTTGACGTTAATATTATAATAGTGTTTTTAAAGTCAACCGTACGGCCTTGAGAGTCGGTTATTCGCCCGTCGTCCAACACTTGCAACAACACGTTAAACACGTCGGGGTGTGCCTTTTCAATTTCGTCAAACAAAACGACGGAATACGGCTTTCTTCTAACCGCTTCGGTAAGTTGACCGCCGTCTTCAAACCCAACGTAGCCTGGGGGCGCACCTATTAGCCTTGAAACGCTGAACTTTTCCATATATTCCGTCATATCAATTCTAATAAGGTTTTTTTCGTCGTCAAAAAGCGCTTTTGCAAGCGTTTTGGCAAGTTCCGTTTTGCCTACGCCCGTTGGACCTAAAAACAAGAACGAACCGATAGGTCTGTCGGGGTCTTGTATGCCTGCGCGCGACCTTAATATTGCGTTTGCAACTTTGGTTACCGCTTCGTTTTGCCCTATAACGCGTTCGTGCAACGTCGTTTCTAGCGATAAAAGTTTGTCTTTTTCCGTACTTTTTAGTCTAGAAACGGGTATTCCCGTCCAACGCGATACGACTTTTTCTATTTCTTCGCTTGTTACTTTATCGCGAAGTAGCGTTGTTTCTTTTGCCGTTTCGCCTTGCTTTTCGGCTTCTTCTAATTGCTTTTTTAAGGCAGGCAATTTGCCGTATTTTAATTCGGACGCCTTGTTTAAGTCGTATTCCCTTTCGGCTTTATCTATTTGATTATTTACTTCTTCTATTTGCTTGCGCAAATCTTGAACGGCGTTTATGCCTTTCTTTTCGGCTTCCCAAATTGCCTTTTGCTTGTCGTAAGTGTTTTTTAGCGTTTCAAGTTCTTGATTTATAGCGGTAAGCCTTTCTTTTGAAAGTTCGTCACTCTCTTTTTTAAGCGCCGTTTCTTCAATTTCTAGTTGAATAATTTTTCTTGAAACTTCGTCCATTTCGCTTGGCATAGAGTTCATTTCCGTTTTTATAATGGCGCACGCCTCGTCTACAAGGTCTATTGCTTTATCGGGCAAAAATCTGTCCGTTATATACCTATTAGAAAGCGTTGCAGCCGAAATTAGCGCGGAGTCTTGAATTTTTACGCCGTGGTAAACTTCGTATCTTTCTTTTAGACCACGCAAAATAGAAACGGTATCTAAAACCGTTGGCTCGTTTATGGTAACAGGTTGAAATCTTCTTTCTAACGCGGGGTCTTTTTCGATATATTTTCTATATTCGTCAAGCGTGGTTGCGCCTATGCAGTGAAGTTCGCCACGCGCAAGCATAGGCTTTAAAAGGTTGCCCGCGTCCATAGCGCCGTCGGTTTTGCCCGCGCCCACGATAGTGTGTAATTCGTCGATAAAAAGTATTATTTTGCCTTCGCTTTTTTTAACTTCGTTAAGCACCGCTTTTAGCCTTTCTTCAAACTCGCCACGATATTTTGCGCCCGCAATTAAAGCGCCGATATCAAGCGAAAACAACTTTCTGTCTTTTAATTGCTCGGGCACGTCGCCTTTCATAATGCGAATTGCAAGCCCTTCGGCAATAGCAGTTTTACCAACACCTGCCTCGCCTATCAAAACGGGGTTGTTTTTGGTCTTTCTTGAAAGTATACGAATAACGCTACGAATTTCTTCGTCTCTACCGATAACGGGGTCGATTTTTTGCGCGCGCGCCTTTTCAACAAGGTCTTGCCCGTATTTATTAAGCACGTCATAGGTTGATTCGGGATTGTCGCTTGTAACCCTTGTGTTACCGCGTATTTTTAAAAGCGCGTTTAAAAAGTTTTGAGTGTTTATTCCGTATTTATTAAATATTTCGTCTACTTGCGAATTTTTGCTTTCTAATAAGCCGTAAAAAAGGTGTTCAACCGAAATAAATTCGTCTTTCATATCGGTTGCTTTTTTTTCGGCAATTTCAAGCGCGCTTGATAGCGACGACGACAAGTATTCGCCACTACTACCACTAACTTTTGGCAACTTGTTTATAGCGTCAAGTACGCTACGCCTAAAATCGTTTAGGCTTACGTTTAACGCATTAAGTAAAGAGCAAACTACGCCGTCTTCTTCGCTAATTAGCGCGTTTAAAAGGTGCACGCAATCAATTTGCCCGTTTTTGTTTTGGCGCGAAGTTATGGTTGCGCCGTTTATAGATTCTATTGATTTTTGAGTAAATTTTTGCATATTCATAACCATACCCCCTTTATATAACTATTTTGTTTTGTTTTAGACTTATAAACCTTGTTTGCATAATTAAAAGCAAGTTTCTTGAATCAAGGTTATTAAAGTATAAGTTTAAAAGTTCGTCAAAATCTTTGACGTATTCGGTAAAAGTTTCGGCAAGTTCTTTGGTCGTTACGGCAACCGTTGGATAGTTAAAAAGCCTTGTTAGTTTACCGCGTTCAACAATAAACGTTGCACTTGGATTGTAATGTTCACGTTCTAGGTAAGTATAAATATTAAAAAAGTCGCTTAAAAGGTCAAGCAAAATTCCGTTTTGCGTACGCAAGGCAACCTTTAATTGCCCTAAATGGTCCGACGCTTTAAAAAGTTCAACGCTATATTTTATGGCAGGGTTATAGCGATAGTCTAGCGCGCTCATTATCGACGCCATATATTGCGATTGATTTGCTAAATATCGCATATTATTGCTTGTTGAAAGCAACTTTTCTATTTCGTCAAAAATATTGCCTGCGCGCATTTCGGGTGTTTCATAACCAACGGCGTTTGCAAGTATTTTTTCTATCATATTAGAACGGCTTATTCCGTTAATTCTACACATTTTATCAATTTTGCTAACAACTTCGTCGTTTAATATTAAACTGTATAATGATTTTGACATAAAGTATCCCCTTTGTTTATTATATTGTATATCTTATTATATAATTTGTCAACGATATTATATAACTTTGTTTACATTTTTTGCTGTTACGTTTTTGATTAGTATTGACGTTTGCGTAGAAAAATAAACTAGCTTTGGGGTGGGATTAGTTTTTAATACTGCCAAATAGTTATTCTTGCTTTACCTTGATGTGCCACCCACTACACCTTCTTGCTTCCCCTTGATGTGCAAGGGGAAGTGTCGCTACAATGCGACGATAGGGATTAGTTGTTTATATAATAAACTTTGCTAATAAAATAAACTACAAGTTGTTAAGATATTATAAATAATTGTTAAGTATCCACTACAATCCCTTCCGTCAACTTCGTTGCCACCTTCCCTTTCGGCTAAAGGGACGGCAAGAGTAAAGTATAAATCCTTGCTTCCCCTTGATGTGCAAGGGGAAGTGGTGCGTTCACGCAGCGATAGGGATTAGTTTTTAATATAATAAACTTTGCTGATACAATAAACCACAATCCCTTCCGTCAACTTCGTTGCCACCTTCCCTTTCGGCTAAAGGGACGGCAAGGGTTGGGGGGATAGGTTGCTACCTTCCCTTTCGGCTAAAGGGACGGCAAGGAGGTAGTGTAAGAGTTGCCACCCACACTAAATGAACGGCAAAAGATAAAAAATATGTTTTTGACAATAATACAAAACAATGCTATAATACAAATATGATAGTAAAGCGAAACCAAAAATTGAATAACGTTGCCAAAATGTTAAGAAAGAACGCAACAAAAGAAGAACGCAGATTATGGTATACGTTTTTATCTAAACATGACGGAAGATTTTATAGGCAAAAAGTTTTTGGCAAATATATAGTTGATTTTTATTCTGCAAGGGCAAATTTAGTTATAGAGATAGATGGTTCGCAACATTATATTCCAAGCGAAAACAACGACCTTGAACGTACTGAATATTTAAAGCAATATGGCGTTGAAATTATAAGAATATCAAATTTAGAAATAAATAGAAATTTTAAAAGCGTGTGCGAATATATAGATATGATAGTTAAACAAAGAGTTAAAAAGTAGCAAATAATTTGCTACTTTTTTTTATTATATTTTTTCTTGCTTCCCCTTGATGTGCAACGGAAAGTGTCGGTACAATGCTACGATAGGGATTAGTTGTTTATATAATAAACTTTGCTAATAAAACAAACCACAAGTTGTTAAGATATTATAAATAATTGTTAAGTATCCACTACAATCCCTTCCGTCAACTTCGTTGCCACCTTCCCTTTCAACTAAAGGGACGGCAAGATTTTTAGGGGGTATAGGTTGCCACCTTCCCTTTCGGCTAAAGGGACGGCAAGATTTTTAGGGGGTATAGGTTGCC
>JAZRSX010000018.1:0-56908 GCA_045651725.1 Christensenellaceae bacterium | reverse complement strand
TAATATAACTGCGACTAAAAGTCGCAATATAACGCAAAACTCGTTTTGCTTATAACTTTTAGCCACACGGCTAAAAATATCACTTGTTCAACTTAATTATTTGTGGATAAGAAAAGCCCACCATATTTCGCCTTATGCGAAATATGGTGGGCTACACTTTTGTGTGAAATTAAATTTCCCTTATAGGAACTCCATAATGGGTGTTTTTTATTGTTTGGCTGATTTGACAATGTGAAATACGCGTTAAGGACACCAAATATTATTAGGGTTCCCGAAAAGATTTTGCATAGCAAAAGATTTTTGAAAAAAAGGAGAAGCCCGCCCATAAGTCTTGCAACTTGCGTTTAGGCAAATTGCTGACATTAAGCGGTGCTTCGACGTGCGAAAGAGCAGTAAAAAGGTGCGTAAATGAAGATAAAAGTTAAAGTTTCATAAAATAAGGACCGCAGGTGCTTTCGTGCGTCTTTATGTAAGTCCACGAGAAATCCGAAGCTATGACATAAACTTCTAACAGTTTGTCAAGCGCAGTTGCCGAATTCAACTCCCTTGTTATATCGTGCGTCTTTTCGTCCTTAAACCACTCTATGTATTGTGCTCCGCTTTTGTTTATTTCATTATATGCTTTTCTGGCGTCATCGCCTTCTAAAAACTTGCTGTCATCAAGCAAATCCCAAGAGAATGTATGCCATATCAAGTTTCCGGTGGAAACAACGTACTTTTTTAAATCTTCCGGGGCAATTCCAGCCGCGAAATGCTCTAACCAATTCTTGTAAAACTCATTTTTTGTCATTTGCATTCTCCTTTACAGTTTTACACGATGCGATTAGCATAACGCGTAACGAGGTGCATTTTGAAGAAAGCGTTTTGAAAGTTTGATCATCAATATAGTTTGTTCTGTGTAAAAGTTCAAGCCAATAGCCTGTTTCACTTGCTTCTTTGAGCGCGATTTCAAATTTCGATATAAAATCCTTTGTGCCTTGCGCATATTGTGCTTCGTGGATATTGGCACCGATTGAGGTGCCGCTTCTGCCGATTTGATTGGAAATAATCGTTTCGTGGTTTGATTTTAAGAATTTCACAAGATTTATAATATCAACGGAAAAGTCCATAGAAAGTTCAACAAGTTTGTTTTCTTTCATAGCTACACCTCCTATTGCCATTATTATATCATAATTAAACCATAAAATCAGTTGTTTGTCAAATGATGCGTCGCCCTTCGGCGATATGATGCATTTGCTTCGCAAATATGATGTTGCTCGTTTTACTCGCAATGATGCGATGTTTGCCCCAAAATGTGGCGAAGCCACGCATCATTAGGCGAAGCCGTCATCATTGGTGAAGACAACATCATTTGCGTGACAGGCAAACATCATTCAAAAAACGCACCTTTGTTGGTAGACAAAAGTGCGTTTTTTGTTGGTGGAGATGGAGGGAGTTGCTCTTGCTTTTTTGCAACCATTTAACACTTATTTAACTTGGTGGTTGCAAAAAATCTTCGGTCAGCCACTAAAAATATGCAGAGCATTGCATATTTTTTTTACGTTTTTGTTCAACTCCCTCCCTTATACTTTTTATGCAATAATAAAAGGGGCAACTTTTACGTTGCCCCTTTTATTATTGGTGGAGATGGAGGGAGTTGAACCCTCGTCTTAATCGGGTCATTTGCGCTTTCTACGTGCGTATACTGTTTTGATCCCTTTTAGCGATTTGAAGCAGTCAAACCATCGCTAACGTGTATTGCTAAATACTCTTAATAAAACGCAATCAAATTTTTATAAGAAGTTCCGCCTAAAATGATACCCTTTATAACTCGGCGACACTTTTATATCGGGCAGCCACTTTTAATTAAGCAGCAAATGCTAATTTGTTATTATTTGCATTTAAATTTAAGTTCCCGTTTTTACGAAGCCTCGGGAAACTTCGACACGCTTACGTCAACCTCACCGACCAATCGAATCCGGTGCATCCCCATATTAATAATTTTTTAATTCTCTATCGTAATATCTTTTTATATCCTTTTCTTTAATACTTTCTTTTTTATCATAGGTGTGTTTGCCTTTGCAAAGCCCCATTTTAACTTTTACTAAATTACCTTCAAAATACATACTTAACGGTACAAGCGTATAGCCTTTTTCGGACACTTTGCCAACGATTTTATTTATTTCCGCACGCCTTAAAAGTAGCTTCCTATCGCGTTTTTCGTTGTGACTATTAAAGGCGCTTATTTTATTATATGCGGAAATATGGGCGTTTCTTAAAAATACTTCGCCGTTATATATAGAGCAAAAACTATCTTTTAAGTTAACGTTTCCCGCTCTAATAGACTTTACTTCCGCACCCTCTAAAACAATGCCCGTTTCGTAAGTTTCGTCTATAAAATATTCAAATCTTGCTTGTTTGTTTTCCGTTATTATCTTCATTTTTATAAATTCGCTTTTTTATAGTACTTATCTTCCGTAATTTTCATTTCTATACGCCTTGTGCTTGTTTCGGCACTTAAAATTTTTACAGTTACGCTTTCGCCCAAAGCATAATACCTACTATTAGAATACAGCGTAAACGTCTTTTCGTCAAACTTATAATTGCCTTTTGGCAACGTTTCGACTTTTACAAGACCTTCAACGGTGTTTTCTAATTCAACGAAAACGCCAAAACTCGTTACGCCACTAATAATTCCGCTAAATTCTTCGCCTATATAAGAACGCATATACCTACATTTATAATAATCGTCCATAGTGCGTTCAACTTCGTCGGCCCTTCTTTCTTTTTCGGACGAAATATTGCAAATTTCCGCCACCTTGTCGCCATAAAGTTTTTCAACGTCTTTACCGTCTAAAATACCCTTGATAATTGCGTGGACGGTAAGGTCTGGAAAACGCCTAATAGGTGAAGTAAAATGGCAATAACACTTGCTTGAAAGTCCAAAATGCCCTAAATTTTGTGGCGAATACTTTGCCTTTTTTAACGAACGCAACATAACTTTGTTTACAACACCGTATACGCGTTCGCCTTTTAATTTGTCTAACAAATCGCTAAAATTTTTAGGATAACAGTTGTCGGCTTGCCATTTTACGTTTATGCCAAGCGCATTTAGAAAGTTTTTAAACGTTTCAAGTTTCTCGCCGTCGGGTTTTTCGTGTACGCGATAGCAAAACGGCAAATTAAGGTAAAAGACGTATTCGCTGACGCACTCGTTTGTCAAAATCATAAACTCTTCAATAATTTTGTATGCGTCAATGCTTGAACGTGGCTCTATCGTAATTTTTCCGTTTTCAACTATTATATGGCTTTCGTTAACTTCAAGGTCAATAGTCCCGCGTTTTTTTCGCTTATTACTTAAAATATCTTTTAATTCTTGACAGTTTTTTATAAGTGGCACTAAATCTTTATATTCGTTAAGCGCAGTCTCGTCGCCGTCTATAATCTTTTGAACGGCGGTATAAGTCATACGCTTTTTAGAGCAAATTGCCGACTTTTCAATGTCAAAATTTATAATTTCGCCGTTTTTATCAATTTCCATTATTACGGATAAAGTAAGGCGAATTTGGTTTTCGTTAAGCGAACAAATTCCGTTTGACAACTTTTTAGGTAGCATAGGTATTACCCTTTCTGGAAAATACACGCTCGTTGCGCGCGACAATGCTTCTTTATATATATTAGTTCCGTATTTTACGTAGTGCGTTACGTCGGCAATATGAACGCCTAGCGTATAAGTTCCGCTTGCGTTTTTAACGACGGATATTGCATCGTCAAAATCGCGAGAGTCTTCGCCGTCTATCGTAATAATTAAGTCGTTAGTAAAATCGCGCCTATCTTGAAGTTCAACTTCTGAAACGACTTCGGGTATTTTTTCAACTTCTTTTAAAACTTCTTTACTAAATTCCGTTTCTAGCCCCGCGTTTTTAATTATAGAAAGTTCTTCGGTTTTAAGGTCGTATTTATTACCTAAAATTTCAATTACTTTGCCTTCGGGGTTTTTTCGGTTTTGCGGATAGTCCGTTATTAAAACTACTACTTTATTGCCCGTTTTTGCGCCCATAGTGCTTTTTATGGGGATATAGATATCTACGAAATAACTTTTGCTGTCGGGTATAACAAAGCCGAAACCGTTTTCGCCTTGAAAAGTGCCGACAAGTTTTTTAATTCCGCGCGAAACGATTTTTACAACTTCGCACTCGTCGTTACTACCCCTAGAACCGTCAACGCGTTTAGCAATTACTTCATCGCCGTCAAACGCGCCGTTTAAGTTGCGGTTTGGAATAAAAAAGTCGCCTAAATTATCGGTGGTTAAAAACGCAAAGCCACGCTCGTTGCCACGAATAACGCCCTTTAAAAAACCGCTGTTTTCAAAAGTTACGAACCTTCCGTTTTTGTATACTATTTTGCCTTCGTCTTCTAAACTAATTAAAGCGTCCCTTACAATATTCTTTTCTAGTTGAGAGTTTGCCGAAAATTCTTGACATATCCTTTTTATGCCAAGATTTTCAATTTCCCCACTATTAAATTTTTCAAGTAACACTTTTTTTATCATAATACTAAATAGAATAAAAAAACGGCTTGATCAAGCCGTTTTTCGTTTGTTATCAATAGAATAAGTTTGGAAGGATAAAAAATAAAATCATACAAACCGCTAAAACTGCGATAGAGATTATCGTTAACCTTCTCATTTTGCTTTCAAGCGTTTTAGACTTGTTTTTGCCGTAAAACGTTTCCGAATGACCGCTTATAGCGCCGATACCTTCGGAATTGCTTGGTTGCATAATTACTATAATTATAACGAAAATTGCCGATATCAATGAAAGAATTAAACAAACGATGCTTAAAACTTTATACCAAGTATATGGATTAGTTGCAAGTAAATTTAACATAATTCACCTTTATTTTAATATTTTTTAATGCTTTAAAGTTGAAAACTTGCCCACAAGTATTTACAACTTATGGTATTATATCACATAAATTATAATTTTACAACTGTTTTTTAGCCGTAAAAACAACTATTTTGTAAAATTATGCAGGTTGCCAGCCCATTTTTTGACCGCAAAGCACGTGGACGTGAAGGTGGTTTATAGTTTGCCCTGCATCGTCGCCTTGATTTATAACTAACCTATAACCGTTTTCTAACTTCAATAAAGAAGTAAGTTTAGGCAAAGTTAAAAGCGCGTTTTTTAACGTTTCGGCTTGTTCAACCGTCATTTCCGACAAAAGTTTAAAGTGGCTTTTTACAATAAGTAAATAGTGGTTTGTTGCCTTTGGGTCTATATCGTTAATGATTATCATATTATCGTCTTCATAAACCTTGTTTACAGGAATTTCTCCACTAATAAATTTGCAAAATAAACAATCTTTCATAATTACACCTCTATAATTTTACCAAACGCGCCGTCTTTAAACGCATTTTCTAATTTAATTTTATATTTTCCGCTAGGCTTGTTGCCTAAAACGTAAACCTTTATGTAGTTTGCGGTATATCCGCTTGTGTATTCGCCGTCAAAATCTTCTAAAATAACTTCGTGCCGTGCATTTATATTTTGGTTTATAAAATCAAGTTTTAACTTGTTTTTTAACTCTATAAGCCTGTCTATACGGTCTTTTTTGACGCTACTTGGCAAGTCTTTTAACTTGCTTGCAACCGTGCCTTCCCTACTTGAAAAAGCAAAACAATGAACATCCGAAAATTTAGCCGTTTTGGCAAATTCATAGGTCTTTAAAAAATCTTCTTCCGTTTCGGTTGGATACCCAACGATTATATCGGTTGTAACGCCCGCGTTTTTAAAGTATTTTCTTATTAGGTTTACGCCGTCTAAAAACGTAGACGCCGTATACTTTCTGTTCATATCTTTTAGCACCTTGTCGCTACCCGATTGAAGTGAAAGATGAAAATGCGGTGCAAAATTAGGCAGTTTCGACAACGCAATTAAAAGTTCGCTTGTTATTGCGTTTTCTTCAATACTGCCAAGCCTTACGCGACTATTTACCCCTATTAAACTTGAAATAAGGTCGGTTAAAGTTTTGCCGTTATAGTTATAAGCCGTAACGTTTATTGCCGTTAAAACTACTTCTAGCGCGCTTTGACTTTTTATTTCTTCCACAATACTTTCAATGCTACGCGACCTACTTTCGCCACGCAAATACGGTATTATGCAATAAGAACAAAAGTTGTTGCACCCGTCTTGAATTTTAATAAACGCGCGCGTTTTTACTTGTTTTGGCGGACAAAATTCTTCGTATTTAGTTGTTAAAGGTTGAATTTTATTGCCAACTTCGTTTAAGTTCGAACTAATTTGGCTTTTGCCAACAGTCCCCATAACCATCGTTACGCCGTCTTTTTTCAAAAAGTCTTCGGGGCATTTTTGAGAAGCGCACCCCGCAACGATAATCTTTGCGTTTGGGTTAAACTTTTTAACTCTTGCAATCGCTTGGCGCGACTTTTTTTCGGCTTCGCTTGTAACAGCGCAAGTGTTTATAACGTAAACGTCGGCTTTTTGCAATTTTTCGCTTACTTCGTAGCCTAAATTTTCTAAACTCTTGATTATTGACGCGCTTTCGCAACTATTGACTTTACAACCTAGCGTAAAAACTACTGCTTTCATACTCTTTTTAACACAAGCGCAACCCACTCGCCCTTACTCATAGAATTTATAGTATTAAAGCCTATTTCTTTATAGCAATCTACTACTTGTTCGGCTTTTTCGCGCAATATTCCGCTTAAAATTAGCAAAGTATTAGCGGTACAATGATTTATTATATCTTTACTTAAAACGCACAAAATATCCGCCGTTATGTTTGCAACGACTATATCGCCTATTCCGTCGCTTTTAGAAAGCAAATTGTCAAGAGTTATAAAACACTTGTCTTCTACGCCGTTGAGTATTGCGTTGTGTTTAGCAACGTTTACGGCAACTTCGTCTATATCCGTCATAACGGCTTTTTTTGCGCCTAGTTTTACGGCGGTTATTCCTAAAATTCCCGAACCCGTGCCGATATCTAAAACCGTACTTGTATCTTTAACGTATTCGTTTAAAAAATCTATGCACATAGACGTAGTTTCGTGTTCGCCCGTACCAAAAGCCATATTGCTGTCGATTTTAACAACGACTTGACCGTCTTTTTTAACGTAGTCTATCCACTCGGGGCAAATTACTACGTTGCCCATTTGCATAGGTCTATAATGTTTGCGCCAAATTTCTATCCAGTCGTCGCCGTCAACAAGCCTTGTAACAATTTCTAGCGTGCCGAAGTTAAAAAACTCACTTCCGTTAGATTTTAAAACTTGAAGTTCGCTATTTATTTTAGCAATTTTTTCTTGACTGCCGTCAACGTCTAAATAACATTTGATAAGCGTTGCGTTATTGCCAAGATTTTTTGTTACTCCGTCTTCTAAATAATCCCAAGTATTACGCCTTTTGTTGATTAACTCTAAAACGTCGTTATCGTCGCAAACGGCAACGCCGTAAGACGTAAAATCCCACAATTTATCGCAAATTAACTCTTGAACCTGTGAAGTTGTATTGATTGTTAGTTCAACATATTTCATAAAAATATTTTACCACTTTATATTAAATTTTGCAACGCGTTAGTTCAATATAATATCTTTTAGTTTTTCGTATTTTAAACTTGCAACTTTGTTAAGTTTTTCTATGTTTTCGGGGTTAGAAAAGGCTTCGTCACTTAATTCTTTTGCAAAAAATATTACCTTTGAAGAATACTTTAAACCGCCAAGTTGCATCATAAACCTGCCCGATTGCCTTTCGCCTAAAAAGTCACCGCCACCCCTTATATCGTAGTCGGCTTCGCTAATATCAAAACCGTTTGAACAAGTTTTTATAATTTGTAGCCTATCTTTTGCCGTTTGGTTTTTAGCGGTGTCTAATAAAAAGCAAAAACTGTCTTTATCGCTACGACCAACGCGCCCCCTTAATTGATGTAGTTGTGAAAGCCCGAATCTTTCGGCATTGTATATTACCATTATAGTTGCGTCTGAAACGTCAACGCCAACTTCAATTACCGTTGTTGAAACAAGCGCTTCGATTTTGCCCGTTTTAAAATCGTCCATAAGGCTAGTTTTTTCGGCATCTTTTAACTTTCCATGCATTAAGCCGACTTTAACGCCCGATAGCGCCGAAGTGAGTTCTTCGTAAAGTTGCTTTACGCTCATAAACGTGCCTTCGTCGTCTCCTTCAATTTTAGGACAAACAAAATACGCGCGATTTCCCTTTTTAATTTCTTTGCGTATAAATTCAAGCATATCGTCGTATTTGTGTTCCGGCACTATTCTTGTAGTTACCGTTGCACGCTTTACGGGTTTATCGTGAATTGTAGAAATATCTAAATCGCCATAGAAAATTAAAGAAAGCGTTCTTGGTATAGGCGTTGCGCTCATAACTAACACGTCAACCGATTCGCCCTTGCCTTCAAGAGAACTTCTTTGCGCCACACCAAAGCGTTGCTGTTCGTCACACACGCACAACGATAAATTGTTAAACTCAACGTCGGGTTGAATAATTGCGTGAGTGCCTATAATAATTTTATAAACGCCTTGCTTGATTTTTTGCTTAATAAGTTTCTTTTCTTTTATAGAAAGCGACCCACTTAAAAAGCAAACTTCTTCGCTATTAAAATACTTCGTTGCAACGTTGTAGTTTTGACGAGCCAAAACTTCGGTAGGCGCTAAAAACGCCGTTTGCTTTCCGCTTGAATACGCCATAAAAATAGCGCATAGCGATACGGCGGTTTTACCGCAACCAACGTCGCCTTGAATAAGCCTATTCATAACGGTTGGACCGGTTAAATCTTTGTAAATATCGTTTACGGCGGACTTTTGCCCGTCGGTAAACTCAAATTTAAACTGTTTAATAAATTCTTTTAATTTATCTAAATTACAGCCATATTTGTTAATTCTAACGCGTTTTTTGTCGCCTTTTATTACTTTAAACGCAGAAATTAACGTAAAGTATTCTTCAAGCGCTATTCTTTCTTCGGCATTATTAAGGTTGATTTGGCTAGTTGGGTTGTGAATTTCTCTATAAGCCTTATTTAGTGGCATTAAAGCGTATTTATACTGTAAATTAGCGGGGATATCGCTAGTTATATCAAGTAGTTTTACCGCTTCGTAACAAGAGTTTCTTACCACGCTTTGAGTAAGCGTACCCGTAGCCTTATAAACGGGAACGACGCCCTTTAACTTATTGTTTTTAGTTACGGGCTCAAATACGGGGTTAACCATAGAAACAAGCCCGAATTTGTTTTGTATGCGCCCGTAAAAAAAGTATTCTTCGCCACTTTTTAACTTATTTGCAACGTAAGGTTGATTAAACCATATAATTTCAAAAGTGTCTTTACCTTGCGAACAATAGGTTTTAACGTATTTTATTCTGCCACCCGATTGCACCCTTGGTTCTATCTCTACTTTTGCAACGGTTAGTATGCAATCGTTGTTGTAGGCGTCTTTTATAGGCGTAATTTTGGTCATATCAAGATAATAGCGTGGATAGTGTTTTACCAAGTCTTCTACGCTATAAATACCTAACTTATTAAATTCTAACGCTCGCTTATCGCTTACGTTTTTAATTGAATTTAACTTCATTTTACACCTTTTATAAATAAAAGAGAGAAACCAAAAGAGTTTCTCTCATAAAATTATTCTAACGATACAATAAAGTAGTAAACCGCTTGACCGCCGTTAAAAGTAGCAACGTCAAAATCTGGGTATTTTGCCTCAACCGCACTGCAAATTTTTTCGGCATCACTTTCTGAAATGTCTGACCCGTAGTAAAGGTTTATCGTACTATGAGAACTTTCTTTTAACGATTCTATTAAAGAAATTAAGCAAGACTCAATATCGTTGCCTTTTGATAAAATGCGCTTGTCGTTAAGACCGATAATATCGCCCTTTTTCAAACTAAAATTATCTATTTTAGTAGTTCTTACCGCATAAGTTACTTGCCCCGATACGACGTTATCTATTGCGTGAAGCATATTTATTTTATTAACGTCTGCATCTTCTTCTGGGTCAAAGGCAAGCGCCGCGCTAATACCTTGTGGAACGTTTTTCGTAGGTATTACGTGGATTTTTTTGCCTTCAATCAACTGTTTAGATTGTTCCGCAGCCAAAATAATGTTTTTATTGTTTGGAAAAATAAAGATATTTTCGGCGTTTATTTTGCAAACGGCATCGGCAATATCTGACGCGCTTGGGTTCATCGTTTGACCGCCTTCGATAACTTGGTCTACGCTTATGTCTTTAAAGATACTTGCAAAGCCTTCGCCCGAACAAATTGAAAGCATACCCAACTTTTTCTTTTCCGCATTGTACTTTTTAATAAGTTCGCGGTTTTGTTCAAGCATATTTTCAATTTTTACCTTGTCAATTTCGCCAAGTTCTAATGCGTGAGAAAGCGCCCTGCCCGGATTATTAGTGTGAACGTGAACTTTTACAAATTCAAGGTCGCCTATAACTAATACGCAATCGCCTATCGTCATTAAATACTCGCGAAGTTTATCAATATCGGCAAGAGTCGTCTTTTTCTTTAAATTTGTAATGAAAAATTCGGTACAATAGCCAAATTCAATAGTGCCAAGGTTTAAAATGTCGGCATGTTCAAGCGTAACGTCTTCTTTTTTAACTTCAACGTCAACGGCTTCGCCTTCAATTTCTTCGCCTAAAATGGCCTTTTGCATACCTTTATATATAGTAAGCAAACCCATACCGCCCGAATCTACTACGCCCGCCTTTTTTAATACGGGTAAAAGTTCGGGGGTTTTGTTTAAAGCATCTTCGCCACTTTTGATAATGTCTACAAATAAGTCTTCAAAAGTTTTTGCCTTTGACTCAACCACACACTCCGAAATCATGCGTGAAACGGTAAGCATCGTGCCTTCTTTTGGATTAGAAACGGCACTATAAGCAACGTCGGTTGCGTTCTTTAAGGCTTTGACGAACAACTTAACGTCCGCTTCGCTATTGTCTTTAATAACCGAACACATACCGCGAAGTACTTGTGAAGAAATAACGCCACTATTACCGCGCGCGCCCTTTAAAGCGCCACGCATAACGCTATCTGCAATTTGCGAAAGGTTATTTGACTTGCATTGTTGCAACTCTTTTACAGCCGACTTAATAGTAAGCGACATATTCGTACCCGTATCGCCGTCTGGCACGGGGAATACGTTTAAAGAGTCTATCCTATCTTTATTTATATCTAATAATTTTGAAGCGTTGATTACCATTTTGGCAAACATCGCGCCGTTTATCATTTTCATGAATAACAAACCCCTAATAAAAATTAAAGTTTGACGCCTGTTATGTTAACGTTTACCGTATCAACAACCATACCCGTAAAACTCTCTACCTTATACTTTATTGCATCTTTTAAAGAGTTTGCAACGGCGGATATTGAAACGCCAAATTTAATAATAACGTACACGTCAATAAAGATACGGTCGCCATTAGTTACCACTTTAACACCTTTAGCGCCCTTATCTATACCAAAAAGTTTGAAGAAACTGTCGGAAGCGCGCCTAGATACCATTTCAACAATACCGTAACACTCTAAAGAGGCATACGCTGTTACTTTTGCGATTGCCTCGTCAGATATAGATATTTTACCGTAAGCGTTGCTAGTTTTTACCGACATGTTAACCTCCTAACGAATATTCTTATATGTATTTTACAATAATAGTTGAATTTTTGCAAGAGTTTTTAAGTAATTTGACTGATTTTTAACTTAATTAAAATAAAATTTAGCAAAATGCGTTATAATGCTTGCTTTTTACCGCAAATAATGTTATATTATGTATGCAAAAAAAATGAACCTAGAACAATCGGAGGTGTAGTTATGTCAAAAGTTTGTAGCGTATGCGGTAAAGGTAAATTATCAGGAAACTTGGTAAGCCACAGTAACCGTAAAACTCCTCGCTTATATAACGCTAACGTTCAAAAGGTAAGAGTAGTTAACGATGGTGCTATTTCTACTGAATACGTTTGTGCACGTTGTTTAAAAAGCAAAAAAGTTGAAAGAGTATAAAAACATTATGGCCGTTTTAAACGGTCTTTTTGTTTTTTCTTTATTTTAAACGCTTACTTTTTAAAAAGGTTTAAAAGCGCTTTTATCAATAATTAAAATTTTAACTATAAGGTTAGTAAAACACTAACCTTTTTAGTTTGCAACAAGTTATGACGCTAAATAATAAAAAATAACCCCTTGCCTTATTATAGGCAAAGGGTTTTTATTTTAGAAGTTTAAGAGTTCTAAATATTCTTTTTTATCAATAGCGGCAAGGAATAAGTAAAGTCTTGGCCCCATATCCGTACCGAATAAAAGATTATAAAATACTTTAAAGAACCTTTGTTGACGCGCCATATTTTCTTTTTTAGTCAACGTTTCACAATTTATTACCGTGTAAAGATATTGTTGAATTTCTTTTTCGTTAATAACTTCGGTTTCGCTTATATAATCGTGCAATTTTTTAACCGCGTTTTTTTCTTCGTCTTCTAAACTATCGTAAAATTCTTGGTTTTTAGCACCTAAAAGTTTATATAATTTAGATGGTTGATGAATGGTTATCCAGTCTTTAACTCTTTGAAGCCTTGATTCGTCTTGCTTTGTAAACTCAACGCCAACTTTCTTTAAAATTTCTTTAACGGCAACAGGATTAAAGTCAACGATTGTTGCAACGCTAGATAACACGCCGAAAGGCACTTTTGAAATAGTTTCTTTGCCGTCTAACAAACTAAATTCGTAAACGGATGAGTTGTATTCATCGGTTTCGCCGTTTTTATAGGCTTCTAAACCTTTGTCAAATTCAGAGTAGTGACGAATAATAGTATCGTCAAAATTAAACGAAAACGGTGCTTTTGGTTCGTATTTAGCAAAAAGCCAACGTACCATATCCGGCTCGTAAACCTTTAAAACGGTTGCAGGAGTTATGTTGTTACCCGTTGACGAGTGCATGTCGCCAAGACCTGCAATAGAAAGCCAACCGTAGCCTTGAAAAAGCGGTGGTTTAATACCCAAAACGCTTTCGGCAAGGTCGCTTGCAACGACGTAACTACCACTTGCCGCGGCGTGGTCTATTCCACCTGGTTCAAAGTCAACGCCTTCGTAACCCCAACGCATAGGCCAGTCCATTTTCCAAACAAGTTTAATCATATTATATTCTCTAACTTTTACGGTATGAGTTGCGCCACACTTACAAGCGTACGTTATTTCTTCGCCGTCACTTGAAGAAGAAATTACCTTCGTAGTGTCTTTATTACACTCTTTACAATAAACGTTGATAGGATAATAGTTTTCTCTTTCGCCTTCGTCGGAGTCTTGCGTTTTGTATTTCATTAAAACGTCATAGATTTCTTTTCTTTTAACTATGGCGTTAATAATACCCTCAACGTACATGCCCGACATATAATTTTTTGCTTGATAGCGATAATCCGCTTCAATGCCAAGTTCTTTTAAAGACGCTTCAAACTCTTTTTCGTTGTATTCCGCGTATGAAGAATAAACGCCGTATGGGTCTGGAATTAAAGCATATGGCATACCTAAATATTTATCAAAATCGGGCGCGATTTTTGCTATGTTTGACGGAACTTTACGCAATCTATCAAACTCGTCCCACGAAAAGAGAAGTTTTGCTTTTTTGCCCGCTTTTTGCAAAGCCTTAACAACGTAAAAACTAGTTGCTATATCTCTAAAATTACCGATGTGAACAGAGCCCGACGGACTAATACCCGCCGCGCATACGTATTCTTCTTTGTTAGGATTTCTACTTATAACTTCTTCTGCTAATTTTTCAGCCCAATGCATATTAAACCTCAATCTTTAAGCCAACGCTCAAACGCGTTGCTAATGTTTTCAAAAACTTGTTCGGGGGTTAAATTACCCGTATCTATAACGTAGTTATAGTTTTTCATATCCATAATGTCTACACCGTAAAACTTGCTGTACCTTAACGCTTCGCTGTTGCGCCTTTCGGTAAGTTTTTTTGCCGTTTCTTCAATAGAAGAATAGGTTTCAGTTTGCCTACCTTCGTCAAAAATACGCTTTGCGGCAATTAAAGAATCAACCGCCATATATACGGAAAAACTTGATGGTACAAAGTGAAACGCTAATCGCGAATCAAACAAAAATTTGCCGTCTTTATTTTCGTAGGCTTTAAGCCTATCGTCAAGTTCTTTATCGATTTCCGGATGCGTTTCCATATAGACGTTAAACTCGGTAACGTCCATACCCCTATCACTTGCCATTTGGCGATGAATTTTGCCTATCGATACGGTTTCTAGACCGTATTTTTGAGTAAGCAATTTTCCAACCGTACTTTTTCCGCTACCTAAATCGCCCGCTAATGAGATTTTGTAGTTCTTCATAAATTAAGTATACTCCGCTTTCGGTATATTTTTAATAATATAACAAATTTAAAGCAAAATGTCAACGCTTTAAAGTCTTTATACCTTGCTATTTTGCGCGCAACTATTTAAGTTTATTATAGGGGCAAACTTTTATACATATACCACAAACTGCACCCCTGCCTATATCTTTATAATTCTTCATGTTATTCGAACATTTTTCCGCTGAAAAAAAGTCGTCTCTTTGCATACCTTCAACGTATTCTTTTCCGCTAATAGCGCCACCAGGACACGCCTTAACACACAAGTTACAACTACCGCATTTGCTGTTTATAGGCGAATTTTTAGCCGTTAAAGGCGCGTTTGTAAGTATGGTTGCAAGCCTTATTTTACTGCCGTATTCTTCGCTTATAAATAGTCCGCTTTTGCCGATAAAACCAAGCCCCGAAAGTCTTGCGGGCGTCTTGTGTTGATAAGTGCCTTTATATAAAGACTTGTCTTCCGCCGTACTTTGCGACGCGGGGATAGGATACGACGAATAGCCTTGTTTTTCAAGTAGCCTTGCGCCCCTAAAAGTTATGCTATCAAGTAATGCGTTTGCAGAGCGATATTCGTGAAAATAAGATATTGTTGGCCTATTATCTATCGTCTTTAAAACGGCATCTGGAAGTTTTACCGCAACCGTTATAGCATAAACTAATTCGGGCTGATTATTTATAGGGCTTTTTTCTAAATGCGAAAAGCCGACAAGGTCGGCCCCTAAATCTATTAAGTTTTGTTTTAAAAGGTCTTTATCTATCATAGTTACATATCGTAAATAAGCGTTACGGGTCCGTCGTTTAATTGACAAATTTTCATATCCGCACCAAAAATTCCAAGTTTAGTGGTTATGCCGTTTTCCATAAGCCTATTTGAAAATATTTTGTAAATTTCAACTGCTTTTTCGGGAACTTCGGCATCGCTAAACCCAGGGCGGTTACCATGCGAAGTATCGCCGTACAAAGTAAATTGCGAAACGCTTAAAATTTCGCCACCCACTTCTTTAATGCCTTTGTTCATTTTTCCGTTTTCATCTTCAAACACGCGTAAAGAAGAAATTTTGTCGGCAAGTTTTATTGCCGTTTCAACGCTATCGCCCTTTTTTACGCCTAAAAACACTACTAGGCCAAAAGGGATACTGCTAATTAGATTTCCGTCGACTTTAAGCGTTGTTTCTTTTACTCTTTGAACTACCGCACGCATTTTTTACACCTATTTTTTAACTTATAAATTTACCAAAAATTATTCTTAACTAAAAATTATATCCGTAATTTCTTTAATGTTGTTTTTAACTTTTTTAAACGATTTAAAAGCGTAAACGTACGCTAAATATGCAAGGTTTATGCGTTCGCTATCGCCCTTTTTAATTTCGCTTTCAAAAAGTTCTAAAACGTAGTTTAATTCGTTCTTTTCGTCCTTTGACAAGCGACTTTGCGTTACCGACAACTTGTCAAGTTCAATTAACCTTACAAGCCTTGTAGCGTCGTTTACAGCAGGTTTTTCTTCAACCTTAACCGCAACGTTAACGGCGCTTGTTGAAACTTCTTTTTCAACGGCGTTTAAAGTTTCACCGCTTATAGGTTCTTCAACGACGGGCACACTTACCGCCATTGCTTCGCTTTCAGATTGAGTGCTGTTTATCATAATGCGACCTATTTGATAAGAATACGTTTTAAAAGGAAGTAAAACTTCTTGCCCAAAATTGTTGTAGGCTTGTTCGTAGTTTTTACCGCCGTCAAAATATTCTAGCAAGTCCGTAAGTTGTAAATTTTTAAAATTTATTTCACGCAAAATTAGATAGACAAGCGCTAAAACGTCTGTGTTTCTTTGTGGCAAAGTAAACTTTTTAACGCCGTCTTCTTCCGTAAAACAAGAAGATAAAACGCTTTCAAAATCAAAACTTTCTGAAAAATAATTGAACATTTCGGTTAAGAGTTTAGACGAATTTATCGAAGTTACAACTTCAAATATTTTTGAGTTTGCCAAAAGATAATTTACGCTTATAAGTTCGTTAACTAATTTGCAAAAATTGTTTAAAGATTCTTCTCTCGTTCTCATAACAACCCCTTATATTGATTAACAATTTTATTGTACCACAACTTTTTGTAAGTATCAACAAAAATTTCAAAAACTGTTGCTTTTTAATTAAAATTTATGTATAATGTTTTCTAACTAAAATAATAGGAGAATATTTACTATGAAATCTTTACAAATATCACTTTTAATGACAAGCCAAGTTTCACAATTCGTTACAATCGTTCAAAAATATCCATACGATATTGACCTTAAACACGGCAAATACGTTGTAGACGCAAAATCAATTTTAGGTATTTTTAGTTTAGACTTAACTAAACCCGTTACCGTTGAAATTCACTCAAACAACTGTGACGACCTTTTAGAAGAATTAAAACAATTTTCTTGCTAAAATTTTTTAGCAACTTAATTTATTGCGGAGGATAAAACTGTGCTTATTAAAGGCGATTCGTTTATTAACAAGTTAATATTATTGTTCGTCTTTGATAAGATGGAGTGTCCACTATCAGAAAACACGTTAGTTGATATGTGCTGTTCTTCTAACACTTGGATTTCGTATATGGACTATAAACCCGTTTTAAATAAACTTATTGAAGAAGGTTTTGTGTATAACGTTGCAACTTATGGCGACGCGCTTTACTCTATCACCCCAGACGGCAGATATTGTTTGGCGGAATTTTACATCAAAATCCCTTCGTCTATAAGAGAATCTATTTCAACGTTTGTAAAAAGCAACCGTTCACACTATCGCAAAAAGCAAGAGTGCGTTGCCGATTACTATATGAATAAAGATTCAACCTATACCGTTTATTTAAAAATTAACGACACTACACAACCACTTTTAGAGTTAAAGTTTAACGTACCTAACAGGCAAATTGCTAAAAGCATTTACAAAAAGTGGGAAGATAAAGCCGGCAATCTATACGCGCTTATTTATGAAAATTTGGTAGATTAAAGGAGAGATTATGCATACATACAAAACGCTTGGCACTTGTTCAAGGCAAATACTTTTTGAAGTTAAAGACGATAAAGTTTATAACGTAAAATTTATAGGCGGTTGTTCCGGCAACTTGCAAGGCATTTCTAAACTCGTTGAAAATAAAAAAGTAGACGAAGTTATTTCTTTATTAAAAGGCATAAAATGTAGGAATAACACTTCTTGCCCCGACCAACTTTCAAAAGCGCTTGAAGAATATAAGGCGCAAAACTAAACGAATATAAACCATAGGTAAATTTGCCTATGGTTTTTTATTGCAAAAAACCCTTGCCTTAAACAAAAAGCAAGGGTTTTATTATTATATATCGTTGCGCTTTTATGCGCTAATATACTTTTTAGAAAAGTCCGTCAACGAAATCTTCGGCGTTAAATTCTTCTAAATCGTCTATTTTTTCGCCAACGCCAACAAAGGCAACGGGGATTTGTTTTTCATAGCATAATGAAACTACAAAACCGCCTTTAGCGGTGCCGTCTAACTTCGTAAGCACAACGCCGTCAAGTTCAATTGCTTCGTTAAACGCGTCAACTTGGTTAATTGCGTTTTGCCCCGTAGTAGCGTCAAGCACAATAAACTTATAAAAACTTGCTTCGCTATACTCACGCATAACGACGCGGTTCATTTTTTTAAGTTCTTCCATTAAGTTGCTCTTAACGTGAAGTCTACCTGCGGTGTCTATGATTAAAACGTCGGTCTTTTTAGCCTTTGCCGATGCTATTGCATCATACACAACGGCAGACGGGTCTGCGCCTTCGCTATGTTTAATTATGCGCACGTTTGCCCTATCCGCCCAAACGGAAAGTTGTTCGCTTGCCGCCGCCCTAAAAGTGTCGCCGGCAACGATTGTTACGCTTTTATTATTTTTGCAAAAATAAGACGCCAACTTGCCGATTGTAGTAGTCTTTCCAACGCCGTTTACACCGACCATCATTAAGACAAGCGGATATTCGTACTCTACGCTATCACATTCAAGCATTTTGTCTACGATAACGCCCTTTAACGCGGTTATAACTTCGTTTTTGTCTTTTACGCTACCTTCAATCATTTCTTCGCGCAAGGCGTCTACGATATCGCTTGCGGTCGTGTAAGAAATGTCTGACGATATAAGCGCGTCGGTCAACTCGTCGTAAAACTCTTCGCCTATTCTATCGATTGAAAACACCCTTGAAAAAGTGTCGGCTATTTTGTTTTTAGTCTTTTTTAAAGATTCGGCTATTTTTGAAAATAAACTCATTTATACACCTTTAATTGATATCCATATTGCCTACGTCTGAAAGTTTAACGGATACTATACTTGAAACGCCTTTTTCAGGCATCGTTACACCGAATAAACCGTCGGCGTTTTCCATTGTAACTTTCTTGTGCGTAATGCAAATAAATTGCGTTTCTTTTGAGAAGTTGCGTAAGTATTTTGCAAATCTTTCAACGTTAGCGTCGTCAAGCGCCGCTTCAATTTCGTCAAGCACGCAAAATGGCATAGGACGAAGTTTTAATATGGCAAATAAGATTGCTATTGCCGTAAGCGACATTTCGCCACCCGATAAAAGCGAGATTTTTTGAAGTTTCTTCCCAGGTGGTTCGGCAACTATTTCTATGCCTGCGTCAAGCGGGTCGCCCGTTTCACTTTCTTCAACTATTAAGTCGGCTGTACCGCCACCGAAAAGTTCTTTAAAAATCTTTGTAAAGTTACTTCTAATAGTTTTAAAGCCTTCGTTGAAAGTAAGCGTCATTTCTTTGGTTAAGTCGTCGATGACTTTTTGTAAATCGTCTTGCGCCTTAAACAAATCGTCGCGTTGAGATAAAAGTTCGTTGTATTCGCCACTTAATTCGTTATACTCTTCTATTGCGTTAGGGTTGATACTTCCAAGCCCTGAAATCTTGCGCTTTAACGTTTGAATATCTTGATGGCTCATTGAAACGTCGTAATTTTCGTCTCTATACGGCAAGCAAGTTTCGTAAGTGAGTTGATATTCGTTAAACAAGTTTTGGCTCATAAAGTCAAGTTCGGTGTCAACTTTGGTGTAGTTGACGTCTTCTTGCGCTTTCTTTTCGGTAATTTTATTGATATCGGCTTGCAAAACGTCACGCTTTAAGTTATCTTGAATAACCATTTCGTTAAGTTTTACTTTCTTTTCGTCGAATTCGGCAAGGTTTGCACGCAATTCGCTCAACTTTGATTGTTCTTCTTTCGTTAACGCAACTTTTTCGGCTTGAAGTTTTAACTCGCCTATAATTTTATTGTTGCTAACAATAATTTCGCCGTTCTTTTTAGTAGTTTCATTAAGCGCAACTATTTCACCGCTAATTCTTTCAATATCCGTTTGCGACGCGCTTATTTCGGCACGCAAATAAGATAATCTTGCTTGAACTTCGGTGTTTTGCTTTAAGATTTCGTCGCGCTCTGCCCTTAACTTAACGAATTTTTCTCTTCTTTCGCTTTGTTCTTTAGACGCGTCTTCCTTTTCTTTTGCAAGTTTTTCGTTACCTACGGATATATCCGTAAATTCCGTTTTGATTTGTTGAAGTCTTGCGCCTATTATTGCGATTTCGTCTTTGTTCTTTTCAATTTCTTGTTGGATACTTTCCGCCATTACGGTTGACGCGTTAACCTTTTCACGCAAAGAAACGACGTTTTGCTTTGCCTCTAAAAGCTTGTTCTTTAACTCGTCTAACTCTGCAACTTCGCGGTTTACTTGATTAAGCAAGTTCTTCTTGTTTGCATCAAGCCTATTAAGTTCTTCCGTATCCACTTTAACGGCGTTTTGATATTCTAAAACCGACCTGTCGATAGAAAGCAAGTTCACTTCGTTATTTCTTCTTGAACCGCCCGTCATTGAACCGCTTTGAGATAAAACGTCGCCGTCTAGCGTAACGATTTTAAAGTTGAATTTATATTTTTTAGCAATTTGAGTTGCAAGCGATAAGTTTTCTGCAATTAGCGTTCCGCCAAGCAAGAAACTTACGACGTTTTCGTAATAGCCGTCGTATTTAACAAGGTCGGTTGCTAAACCTAATGCGCCGTTTTCTTTAAGCGCGCTTAAAAGTTCGCTAGAATTCCCCCTTGTTTTAACCGAAGTTACGGGTAAAAACGTAACCCTACCGCCGTCCGTCTTTTTAAGATAGTTGATTAAGTATTCTGCATCGCTAGTATCCGCCGTTACAACGTTTTGCATTGCACCGCCGATTGCCGTTTGAATTGCAACTTCGTATTTTTTGTCGGTTGAAATAATAGACGCAACTACGCCCTTGATTTTAGACGCTAAAACTTCGTCGTTTTTAGCGTTTGACATAAGGCGCTTTACAGAAGAATTGTAGCCGTCGAAAGACTCTTTTAAACCCATATAGAATTTAAGGCTAGTTTCTTCACTTGCAAGCCTATTTTTTAAAGCGTAAACCTTGCTGTCTATTTTAGCGATAAATTCGTTAGTTGCGCTAACGTCGTTAGACTTATCTTTAATTTCTTCCGTAAAATCTATTATATTTTTTTCGTTTTTATTAAGTTCTTCTTTGTAAAGTTCGCCGTCGCTAACTACGGCTGTGTATCTATCAACAAGGGCGTTAACTTTTTCTACAATGCCCTTTTGATTTAAGGTTATAACGTTTTCTTCTTGAGAAAGCGCGCCTAAATTCTTATTGATATCGGCAAGCGATTCTACGCTTTTTAAAACCTTGTTTTGAATAGATTGCTCTAAATCTTCGCCGTAACTAATTTCACTTGTTAAACTGCTGATTTTTTCGGCAACTTCTTGCGCCGTTTTTGTTAAAGCGTCTATTTCGCCGTTACATTTTTTGCCGTATTCTCTTTTGAATTTAAGGGTAGTTTCAAGTTCTTTAACCTTATCGTTATCGTTTTCAATTTCGCCGTTTAACCTTTCGATTTCAGAACGCAAAAAAGAGATTTTTTCAGCAAAAACCTTCGACGCGCCCGTTTGCTTTTCTATGCCAACGGCACGCTCGGTTATTTCGGCGTTTAAAGAACGTATGTATTCGTCTGCACTAGCGATTTCGGCTTGGTGCGCGGTGTAAACGGCAAGCGTTTCTTCAAGTTCTTTCTTGCGCGCGTAGAGTTCTTCGTTTAAACCTTGAATTCTAGTTTGAATTTTGTTTTTCGTTTCGCTTGCGTGGTCGTATTTATACAAATAAGCGTTGATTTCGTGGTGCTTTAAGTCTTCGGTAAGCGCCCTATAAGCGCGCGTTTTTTCGGCTTGCTTTGCAAGTGGCTCTAAACGGTGTTCTCTTTCCGTTAAAATGTCGGACACACGCGTAATATTGTCGTTTGTTCTTGCAAGTTTGTTTATAGTTTCTTTTCTATCGCGCTTTGTTTTAGCAATACCAACCGCTTCTTCAAAAATAGCGCGCCTATCTTCCGGTTTAGAAGAAAGAATTTCAGACACCTTGCCTTGCCCTATAATAGTGTAGCCGTCTTTACTTACACCGCATTCGTGCAAAGCGTCAACAATGTCTTTCATCCTACAAGGTTGACGGTTAATAAAATATTCGCTTTCGCCACTTCTAAACAACTTTCTTGTAAATACTACTTGCGAATATTCAAGGTTTGAAAAGAGTTTTTCGGTATTGTTAAAGTATAGCGACACTTCGCAATAAGAAAGAGATTTTCTTGTTTGCGTGCCGTTAAAGATAACGTCTTGCATAGAAGTTCCGCGCATAGTTTTTGCCGACTGTTCGCCAAGCACCCACTTAATTGCGTCCGCTACGTTTGACTTTCCGCAACCGTTAGGACCAACTATTGCGGTAATACCGTCTAACACTTCTATTTTTACCTTGTCTGCAAAGGATTTAAACCCTAGCAATTCGATTTTTTCAAAATTTAACATTTTTTATTTCCGTCTTTTAATTTTTTCTTTTTAAAATATTATAGGCTTTTTCCGCCGATTGTTGTTCTGCATTTTTTTTGCTAAAACCAACGCCCGTTGCTATTTGATTTTCGCCTATTACTACCGCCATTTCAAATTCGGGGTTATGGTCTTTACCGCTCTTTTTAACAAGAACGTATTTAACTTGCCCCAAGCGTTTTTTTAGGCAATATTCGTTTAATAAACTCTTGTAGTCTACTATTTTTTTAGTTTGTTTTATTTTAGCGTTATTTACAAGCAAAGTTTTCGTTACGAACTTTTTTGCTTCGTTAATACCACCGTCTAAATATAGCCCAGCAACGATAGATTCGTATAAGTTTTCGCGGATATTGTCTGAAATAATCATACCGTCTGCCTTTAACAAATACTTATCTATATCAAGTTTTTTAACGGCTTCGGCAAGCGGTTTAGAAGACACTAGCGTTTGTTTTTTAGCCGTCATATCCCCTTCGCTGTAAAATCCGCTTTTAAAAAGATATTCGGCAACGATAAACCCTAAAACGCTATCGCCTAAATACTCTAACCTTTCGTTGTTTAATTCGCCTTTCTTTTCGTCTACCGCCGATTTATGAGTAAAGCATTGACGCAATAATTCGCTATCTTTAAACTCATAACCTATCTTTTGCTGTACTTCGTCTAAATAAAATATCATATCGTTTTTATTATTCAAATTTCAATTCTTTAATTTCGTCTGCTGAAAGCCTTACTGCAATTTCTTGATTTACGTTTCTATATACCGCTTCTTCCGCTTGCTTTAAAGTCGCTTTAAAAGACGTTGCTTTCGACGAACCGTGAGATTTTGCAATAACGCCGTTTACACCTAAAAATACGGCGCCACCGCGTTTTGTATAGTCTAAATGATTCATAGTCTTTTTAAACGCCTTTTTCATAAACAAGAAACCAAGTTTTGCCGACTTTGATTCCATTATGTTAGTTTTTAAAGTACCAAGCATAGCGTTTACCGCGCCTTCGATTGACTTTAATGCGGCGTTGCCCGTAAATCCGTCGGCAACGATAACGTCACAAGCGCCCGACAAAATGTCGCGACCTTCAACGTTACCTACGAAGTTAAGGCTTTTAACTTCTTTTAACGCATTAAATACGGCGTGCGTAAGTTCGTTGCCCTTTTTATCTTCCGTGCCGTTACATAATAAACCTATTTTTGGCGATTTTAAACCGTAGATTTGTTTCATATAAACGTCAGCCATTACGGCAAAATGAACTAAATTTACAGGTTTGCAATCGGCGTTTGCGCCACAGTCTAAAAACATACAACTTTCGCCGTTTGGCTTTGGCATTAAAGTTGCAAGCGCAGGGCGAGAAACGCCTTTAATTCTGCCTGTTTTTAATACGCAAGCAGTAAGTAGCGCCCCCGTTGAGCCTGCCGATACGAAAGCGTCGTATTCTTTTGTTTTTAAAGCGTTTAATGCAACGGTTATAGTAGAATCGGGTTTTTTCTTAAAGGCTTCCGTTGGAGATTCGTCGCAAGTGATAACTTCCGTTGCGTTCATAAAGGTAATGTTTTTTGAAGAAAAGTTGTTTTCTTCCATTATCTTTTTTATTTCGTCTACCATACCGACAAGGCAAATTTCACTTTTGCCACCTTCGGCAACGTATTCTACTGCGCCTTTTACGGCTTCAAGTGGCGCGTTATCGCCACCGTAAGCGTCCATTAAAATTTTCATAAATATTTTCCTTTTGTTTTTTTTGTATTGTAAATTTTAGTACTCTAAATTAGAAACCGTTCTTGGGAAAGGTATAACGTCTCTAATATTAGAAATACCCGTTAAGTACATTATCATTCTTTCAAAGCCTAAACCAAAGCCCGCGTGTTTTGTTCCGCCGTATTTTCTTAAATTTATATACCAATCGTAGTCGCTTTCTTTAAGACCAAATTCCGCCATACGCGATTTTAAAATATCTTCGCGTTCTTCTCTTTGAGAGCCACCTACAAGTTCGCCTATTCCAGGCACTAAAAGGTCGGCAGCCGCAACCGTTTTGCCGTCGTCGTTAAGGCGCATATAAAAGGCTTTAATTTCCTTTGGATAGTCCGTTAAAAATACGGGCTTTTTAAACACTTCTTCCGTTATATACCTTTCGTGTTCGGACTGTAAGTCGCAACCCCAATATACGGGGAATTCAAATCTATCTTTGATAGGTTCTAAAATTTTAATTGCTTCGGTGTAAGTAAGCCTTACGAATTCGCTACTAGCAACGTTTTGCAATCTTTCTTTTAAGCCTTTGTCTACAAAATTGTTTAAAAATTCAATTTCTTCAACGCAAGTGTTTAAAACGTGGTTTATAACGGCTTTTACCATACCTTCGGCACAGTTCATATCGTCGTTTAAGTCAGCAAAGGCAATTTCGGGTTCTATCATCCAAAATTCCGCAGCGTGCCTTACCGTGTTAGAGCGTTCCGCCCTAAAAGTTGGCCCAAACGTGTAAACTTTTGAAAACGCCATTGCGTACGCTTCGGCTGAAAGTTGCCCCGAAACCGTTAAACTTGCAGGCTTTTCAAAAAAGTCTTTTTTATAATCAACTTTGCCGTCTTGAGTTTTTGGCACGTTTTCTAAATCAAGTGTGGTAACTTGGAACATTGCACCCGCGCCTTCACAGTCCGACCCCGTTATTAAAGGCGTGTTTACGTATACGAAGCCGTTTTTGTTAAAGTAGTCGTGAATAGCGTAAGCCGCTTCACTTCTAATTCTAAACACCGCGTTAAAGGTGTTAGTTCTTGGGCGCAAGTACGCAATTTCTCTTAAATATTCGAAAGAGTGCCTTTTCTTTTGAAGTGGATAATCTGGCGTTGACGCGCCTTCTACGACTATTTTTTCCGCCTTAATTTCAAAAGGTTGTTTTAATTCGGGCGTTAAAACCACAGTTCCTTCCACTATTAAAGCACAGCCGACGTTTTGCTTTGCAATTTCGTCGTAATTAGATAATTTTTCCCTTTCAAAAACTATTTGAACGGACTTAAAATAAGTGCCGTCGTTAAGTTCGATAAAGCCGAAAGCCTTGCTGTCTCTTATAGTTTTTGCCCAACCGTTTACGATAACTTTTTTGTTAGCGTAATATTCTTTGTTAGCGTATAAAGTTTTAATTTCCGTTTTAGTGCACATAAAATCTCCTAAAAACCAAAAGTCTTGTTATATAAATTATATTTTAGTATAACATATATACTTATATTTTGCTAGTTAATTTTGCAAATTTATTTCAAAAAAACAACCGTTTTATCAATTTTTATAAAAAAATAACGACTGCAACTAATTTTACAGTCGTTATTTATGCTTTTATTGTTTATAAAACAATAAGTTTAATCTTTTTTTGCTTCGTTAATTTCGGGAATTTCAACACTTTCACCGCCCGTTAACGATGCTATATAGTCGGAATAATCTTTGTCGTTTAACTTTGTAATTTTACTCTTTTTTTTCATAGCCCACCACTTATAGCGCTAATTCTTTTGGCAATAAAATTTCTACCGTTTCTAATTTTGCCTTGCAAAGCGGACATTCCGTAAACGCTTCTTTTCCCGTTTCTTCATAACCGCACGCAGGACATATCCACCTTTTAGAAGTATCGCTTTTATAAAGTTGTTTTTCCTTTAATTTTTCGTGTAAATACCTAAATATTTTTTTGTGTTTTTCTTCAACTTTTTTAATCATATTAAATAAGTTTGCAATTTCTATAAAGCCTTCTTCTTTCGCCGTTTTTTCGGCTTCTTGATAAAAGATTGCTTCTTGTTCTTCGTCTTCGGCGGAGAGTTCTAAATTTTCAAGCATATCCCACTTTTGCCTAAAAGGTAAAGACGCGGAAATTTCTTCGTTATCTATCGTTTGGTCAGACACTTTTTCTATATAAGTGTAAAGCATGCGCGCGTGGTTAAATTCTTGATATGCAATCATATCCGTAATTTTTGCAAGCCCTTCGTAACCCTTTGCGCGTTGCCCGTATTCAACGAATTCATACCTTGTTCTTGCCGAACATTCGGCAACGAAAGCCCTTTTTAAATTTTCAAAAGTTTTACTATTTTTTAGTTCCATAACTGCCTCCCACTATATTATTGCCCCATTTTTAAAAATATAATACTTTTGCATAAAAAATAACGCCTTGCAAAAATGCAAAGCGTTAAAATTATAGATTTTTTAATTAAAAATTAAACACCGCTGTAAGCAGAGAAACCGCCGTCAACAGGAATAACCGTACCCGTAACGAAACCGCTTGCGCTATCGTCCGAAAGCCATAAAAGAGCGCCGATAAGGTCGGAAATTTCGCCAAATTTTTTCATAGGCGTAGCGTTTAAAATCTTGCCTGTTCTTGCTGTTGGCGTGCCGTCTTCATTAAAGAGAAGGCTTCTATTTTGGTTGGTTACGAAGAAACCAGGCGCTATTGCGTTGCAACGGATATTACAAGGCGCAAAGTGAACTGCAAGCCATTCCGTAAAGTTAGAAATGCCGGCTTTTGCCGAAGAATATGCAGGTATTTTAGTAAGTGGTCTAAATGCGTTCATAGACGAAATATTTATGATGTTACCGCCTGTTTTAATCATATCTTGCGCAAATACTTGAGTTACTAAAAACGCCGAAGTAATATTAAGGTCAAATACGAATTTAAAACCTGCTTCGTCAATATCAAAGAAAGTTTTTACGCCTTCAACGTCGGGCGTCATAGTTTCAATGTCCGTACTTGCTTTTGGATTGTTTCCACCTGCACCGTTGATTAAGAAGTTTACTAAACCAAAACTATCGTTGATAGTTTTTTTGGCTTCTTCTATACTCTTTTTGTCAAGACAGTTACATCTAACCGCCAAAGCGTTTTCGCCTATTTCAAGGGCGATTTTTTCGGCAGCGTCGTAATTGATATCTAAAAGTGCAACTTTTGCACCGCATAATGCAAGCGCTTTTGCAAATTCACCGCAAATAATTCCGCCCGCACCCGTAATTGCAACTACTTTGTTGCTTAAATCTACGTTAAAAGGTAATTTCATAATACTCTCCTATATATTAAAATTAAAATATTTTATTTTTTGCCTTTTTGCACTGCTTCAAATAAACCCGACAAATAGCACGCGCCCATAGCCCTATCGTATAAGCCGTAGCCTGGTTTAGCGTCTTCACCCCAAACGTTTCTGCCGTGGTCTGGACGAAGGTAACCTTCAAAGCCGTTTTCTTCAAGCGCTTTTACTATTTCGTAAACGTCAACGTTGCCTTCGGCTGTTTGGTGACCGTTTTCAAAGAAGTCCGTTTCGCTTGTGTATTTTAATTGACGAAGGTGTAAGAAGTATATGCGTTTAGCGTATTTTGCAGCCATTTTTGGAAGGTCGTTAAATCTGCCTGCGCCCAAACTACCCGTACAGAAAGTTATGCCGTTGTGTTTGTTTGGAACGGCTTTAAACAACCTGTCGTAATCTTCTTCGCAACCAACGATTCTTGGCAAGTCAAAAATATCCCATGGTGGATCGTCTGGGTGAACGGCCATATTAACGCCGGACTCGTCACACGCTGGCATAATGCCGTTTAAGAAATAAACGAAGTTTTCAAAGAGTTTTTCGTGAGTCATACCTTCATACTCTTTAAGCAAGTCGTTTAATTGTTCGCTGGTATAACTTTCGTCCCAACCGGGAAGACGAAGGTTGTGTTTGTCAAGTTTAGCAAAGTCCGCTTCGCTATAAGAAAGAGAAGTTGAACCGTCTTGATGCTTATAGTAAAGGTTAGTTCTAAACCAGTCGAAAACAGGCATAAAGTTGTAGCATATGCACTTAACGCCTGCTTTTCCACAGTTGATTATGTTTTGTTTGTAGTTTTCAATAAGCCTATCTCTCGTTGGCTTACCAAGTTTAATGTCTTCATGAACGGGAACGGATTCTATAACTTCCATTTCCAAGCCTGCGTCGTTAGCAAGTTTTTTGAGTTTTAAAAGTTTTTCAAGTGGCCAAACTTCGCCAACGGGTTCGTCGTACACAGCGGTAACGACACCCGTCATACCTTGAATTTGCTTAATGTAATTAAGTGGTATGCAGTCGTTTTCGCCATACCAGCGAAAAGTCATTTTCATAAAAATTTCTCCTTATTTATTACACTTTTTAGTGATTACGTTTATTATAACATACTTTTATAATAAAATAAACCCCTTTTCGTAAATAATTATAACAATTTTTTTATCAATATTACATTTTAATTTATAAACAATTATATTGCATTTTATAAACCGAAATAAAAAAAAGCGTATAAGTTAAATCGTTTTAAACGACTTGCTTATACGCTAAATTTTTAGTTTTCTTTTAACGCCGAAACGTGAAGTTCGTTTAATTGCTTTTCGTCAACGATATCGGGTGCGCCCGTCATTAAGCAAGACGCCGTTTGAACCTTTGGAAAGGCGATAACGTCTTTAATAGAATCGTTTTTAGTAAGCAACATAACCATACGGTCAAGACCAAGCGCAATACCGCCGTGTGGGGGCGCGCCATACTTGAACGCGTCTACGAAAAAGCCGAATTTCTTTTCGATATCTTCTTTTGTAAAGCCAAGAATTTCAAACATTTTTTGTTGAATATCGCGCCTGTGTATTCTTATTGAACCACCGCCCGCTTCTTGACCGTTAATTACGATATCGTAAGCCTTTGCCCTTGCAAGCGCAGGGTTTGTTTGGCAAAGTTCCAAGTCTTCGTCCATAGGCGCGGTAAACGGATGGTGAACTGCAACGAATCTGTTTTCTTCTTCGCTAAATTCAAACATAGGAAATTCCGTTACCCATAAAATATCGTAAGTGTTTTTGTCGATAAGACCGTATTTTTCAGCAAGGTGTAACCTTAAACCGCCAAGAGTGTTGAACACTACGCCGTCTTTATCGGCGGCAAAGAACAACACGTCGCCATCTTCAAAATCAAGCCTTGTTGACAAAGCGTCAACGTTTTCTTGCGTTAAGAATTTTAAGAAAGATCCTTTAACTTCTCCGCCTTGTGATTTAGAAAGCCAAGCAAGACCTTTTGCGCCCAAAGTTTTAACGAACTCTACAAGTCCGTCGATATCTTTTCTTGAAAGTTTAGATGCAAAGCCCTTTGCGTTGATTGCCCTAACGCTACCGTTTACGACGCCTTTTATTGCAAGCGCGTCGCTAAACACTTTAAAGTCGATATCTTTTGCTATATCCGAACAGTCAACTAATTCAAGTTTAAAGCGAGTATCGGGCTTGTCCGAACCGTAGCGAGTCATAGCTTCTTTATAAGAAAGGCGTTTAAAATGCCCTTCGCCAAGGTCTATGTTGCAGGCTTCCTTAAATATGTTTTTGATTAAACCTTCCATAGGATAGATAACGTCTTCAACTTGTTCAACGAAACTCATTTCCATATCTACTTGCGTAAATTCTGGTTGACGGTTTGCGCGCAAGTCTTCGTCTCTAAAACATTTAGTTATTTGATAGTATCTATCAAAACCCGAAATCATAAGAAGTTGTTTAAAGAGTTGTGGCGACTGTGGCAAAGCGTAAAAGCAAGTTGGATGAACTCTTGATGGCACAAGATATTCGCGCGCGCCTTCTGGCGAAGATTTGCCAAGCATAGGCGTTTCAATCTCCATAAATCCGTTATCGTCAAGATAATGGCGTGCCGCGCTTGCTATTTTATAACGAGCGTATAAGTTGCTTTGTAAAGACGGTCTTCTTAAATCAAGATATCTATATTTGAGCCTTAAATTTTCGTTTACGGACAAATCGTCGTTAATTTCAAAAGGCGTGGTTTCGGCTTCGGCTAAAACCTTTAAATCTTGAGCAACAATTTCAACGTCACCCGTTGCAATTTTATTAGTTTTGCTTTCCCTTTCCCTAACTACACCGCTAACGGCAATAACGTATTCCGTTCTTATGCCTTCGGCTTTTAAGAATAAATCGGGGGTTTTAGAAGAGTCTAAAACAACTTGAACGATACCCGTTCTGTCGCGAAGGTCAACGAACAATAAACTGCCAAGGTTTCTTCTTTTTTGAACCCATCCCATACAAACGACGTTTTCACCACAGTTGTTTAAAGTAAACACACCGCAATAGTGCGTTCTTTTAAGATTACCCATATTTTCCGCCATATTATGCACTCCAAGTATAAATTATATGTATATTTTAAACTTTAAGTGTAAAAAAGTCAATGCTTTAAAGGTCATTTTACAATAGTTTTTATTCGCGCTTTACTGCAAGGTAAAGAACTTTCAACGGATATCGACGTGTTGCCTTCAAATAATTTGATTGCGCATCTTGTTTTTATATCTTCGACGGTAGGGTTCATTTTTACGTAGACGAATTTTATAGGCAACATACTTTCGTTAAAGTTTGCATACGTTCCGTAAATTTCGGGGTTTAGTTTAAAACCGCCTGAATACGGCGTTACGGCAAGTTTACTTTCTTCTAGCGTTTTGCCTTCAACCCAAATAATACCGCTTCTGTTATATGCGGGAATCGGTATTATATTTCCGTTATTTCGAAGCACCGCTTGTGCGTTTGCCGTAGAGTCGTAAGCCTTTAATTGACTTTTAGAAGTTATGGTAAACTCTTTTAGTCTACGATAAAGTTTGCCGTTGTTAAGCGAAATTTCGTCGTAGTTGTTGTTAAAACCTAATAGTTGATTGTCGTAATAAATTTTATATTCCTTTATTATCGGTGTCAAGTAAGTTGTTGGCACAGTTCCGCCCGTAATCATTACGCCAAGATTAAACGGATCAAACATTACGCCCATTGCGTTTTCTAAAATTTTAACGCTTACGGAGGTTATGTCTTTACTTGCCGTTACCGTATGTGAAAAACCGCTAATTTCACAAGCGTTTAACTCATAGTCTAAACCGATTTTTGCAACTTGTTCGTTTGAAGAATTTAAAAGCCCAAGTTCCATAATCAAGCCCGAAGTTGGCAAGTTTTCTACTACACCCGGCTTTTTAAACGCCCACAAAGTATACGTTGAGCCACTTTCAAGCACTTTGCCAAGCGGTATAGTTAATTCATGGCCTTCCGTAACTTCGCCTTGAAACCAAATATGGAATTCTTCTTCGTTATAACCTATATCAACATCGCTAAAACTTTCAAAAAACCAAAGGCAGTTAAAATAGTTTTCGTTTTGCGCCGTAACCGTTACGGCGCTATTTGTCAAAGCGTCAAAATCGTCGTAAGTATCGCCCACGCCTTGACAAGGAAATACTGGACTCGTTACTCCGTTTACAGTTTGAGTTTTTAAGTTTCCGTATAAAGACAAGCCGTAAGTATGCCCTTCGCTTTGGCTATATACTTTGGTTGGCAAGTCTTTCAAAGCGCTGTATTCAACTTGTTTTGCCGTTATTTCTTTAACTTCAACGTAAATATTATTTCCGTTTAAAACGCTGTATAAACTAAATTTAAAATGCCCTTTTTTAGGCATAAAGTTGCCGTCTAAACAACTGTCGCCATAGTAGTAAAAACCCGATTCGCTAGAAAAGGCAAAGTCGTCTAGTGCCGTAAAATAAATTTCGGCAACGCTTGCTTTTGAAACGCTTATATTTCCTTTTAAAATTCTTAATTTTGAAACGCCCGTACAAACGTTTACGGTGCTTTCGTCTACGTAAATAGTAGTTTGTTCTTCGTTATAAACGTTGCAAATCTTATTTATTACAACTTCAACTTCGCTTGAACCGTCGTAACTAACGCCGTCAACTATTAACGGGTATGGATTTTTTAGTTCGGTTGGTATTTCACAAGTGTCGGGCAACGCGCCGATATCCGACGGGGTCAACTCTACGTAACCCGTCTTTCCGTTTACCGAAGTTACGGCGTAGTCTTCCATATGCATTACGATGTCGATAACTTCGTTTTTTGCTTGTTCGGCAACGTTTTTATCGCTTTCGGCTTGACTAGCGTAATTTTGCGCCAAATTTTTGCTTGTTTCGGCTTGACTTGCGTAACTTTGCGCCAAATTCTTGTTTGTTTCCACGCTCGTTGCCGATTGCGACGCTAGATTTTTGTTTGTTTCGGTTTGGCTTGCGTAATTTTGCGCTAAATCTTTGCTTTCTTCTGCGTTTATTGCCGATTGCGACGCTAAATTCTTGCTTTCTTGCGCTTGACTTACGTAACCTTGCACCACACTTTTAGCATCTATAACTTCGGTTTTAGCAACTTCAACACTTTCAAAATAATCGATTGTCGTTTGCGCTATTTCGTCGGCTTTAACCTTTAAATCTTCAACTTCTTCTTTTATTTCGCCTGCGTCTTCAAGCAACTTTTCCGTTGAAGTTTTAACTTCTTTACACTCGTTTAAAATGCCGTTAAAGTTTTGCTCTATATCGTTTAATATTGACGGCGGTAGCGTTTCATACGCCAAATTGCCGTCGATAGATTCCTTTACTTCAAAGGTAAATATAGAAGTGTTGTAAACGATTTCAAGGTCTTGATTTTCAAATGAAAGTTGAATTCTGTGGCTACCTTCTTCGCAACTGACGTTTGCCGTTATTTTTAAAGTGAAAGCAACGTCCGTTTGCCTAACTTCTTTTAAAAGTTTAGCCCTGTCAACCCTACCGCTTTCAAACTCTACGTGCGCATAGCCGTCTAATTGCGTAAAGTCTAAACCGTCGTTTTCTTTTTTTACTACGAAAACTATACTTGAAGAATTTACGTCTTTTTCATAAATTTCAAACTTGTCGGGAATTATACTTTTGTTTATAATTCTACCTTCCATTTATGCTCCTTTTAACCACTTTTCCCCGACTATATTATAAAACTTTAACCCCTTTAAAAAAAGTTATTATGACAATTTAAAAATTTACAAACAAATGTTTGACTTTTTATTTTTGACGGTGTATAATACAAACAAATGTTTGTAAAAGGGTGTTTGTATGGATTTTGAAGAAAAGTTAAAAATACTTACCGAAAGCGCTAAATTTGACGTTTCTTGTTCGTCTTCGGGTAGCAATAGAAAAAACAACGGCGGTATAGGTAACGGAAGTTACGGCGGAATTTGCCACTCTTTTACAAAAGACGGCAGGTGCGTTTCTTTGTTAAAATTGCTTATGACTAACGATTGCTGTTACGACTGTCTATACTGTGGCAGTAGGCGTAGCAACTGTGTAAAGCGCGCAATCATGACGCCCGACGAAATTTGCAACGTTACCCTTGAATTTTACAAGCGAAACTACGTTGAAGGGTTATTTTTATCGTCAGCCGTCTATAAAAACGCCGATTACACTATGGAACTTTTGCTAGACACCGTAATCCGCCTACGCAAACTATACGGATTTAACGGATATATCCACTTAAAAGGCATACCCGGTGCGGATAACAAACTAATAATGCGCGCGGGCGAATACGTTGACAGAATGAGTTTTAATTTAGAACTTCCGTCCGAAAAAAGTTTAAAACTACTTGCACCGCAAAAGTCTAAAAAAAGCATACTTACGCCCATATCGTTAATTCGCAGTGAAAAAGAAGCGGACAAGTCTATAAAAAGTAGGTTTTTGCCTGCCGGTCAAACTACTCAAATGATAATAGGCGCAAGCCCTGAAAGTGATGGTCAAATACTCCGCCTAACTAGTGCGCTTTACAACAAATACAGTTTAAAAAGGGTTTATTATTCTTCGTATACGCCCGTAAATTTAAACGAAAAACTGCTTCCTTCAACGCCTACGGGGTTACTTCGTGAACACAGGCTGTATCAAGCCGATTGGCTAATTAGGTTTTACGGGTTTAGGGTTGACGAACTTATAGAAAAAGACGAAAATTTAAGCGCCGAATACGACCCAAAATGCGCTTGGGCGCTTGCGCACCCCGAACTATTCCCCGTCGAAATAAACACCGCGCCCGTCGAAATGCTCGTTAGAGTGCCGGGGATAGGTTTAAGAAGCGCTTACAAAATAATATCCGCGCGAAGATACGGCGCGCTAAATTTTAACGATATTAAGAATATGAAAATATCGCTAAAACGCGCGATGCACTTTATAACGGTAAACGGAAAATACGAAGGCGTTAAAAACGAAAGCCAAATAAAAAACTTTTTAATCGCAAGCGAAATAAATGAAAACTACACTCAACTGTCAATGTTTTCAAATTACGAAACTTCACTATCGGTAATTACGGGGGAATTATGAAATTTTATATAACGGACTGCACTTTTAACGGCATTTTAACCGCCGTTTACAAGAGTTTTAAAAACAAAAGCGAAGATTTATTAAGCACAAAACTAAACTATCAACCGTCGTTTTTTTATAATCAAGAAGAAGTTGTAACCGACGAAAAAAAGGCAGAGTATATAAAAAATGCACTTATTAAAATAAGTGCAAAAACTTTTAAAGAGTTAGAAATAGCCTTTAAAAGCGACGACGCAAGTAAAGATAGCACCATATATAAATGCGCGTTAAAAACTTTAAACAATCAAAAAAACTTGCTAGAAAACTTTAAAGACGTCGACTTTTTTAACCTTAATAAACTAACTAGCGCCGTCAAACTTGAAGCGCATAGGTTTACGGGTTTTATACGATTTTCTAAAACGAAAGACGGCGTTTTTTACTCTAAATTTGAACCCACAAACGATATAATCGACACTATCTTACCGCATTTTAAACAGCGGTTTTACAATATGCCGTTTGTACTGCACGACGTTAAAAGGGGCGTGATGATAGCGTCTTATAAAAAGCAAACTAAAAAGGTTTTTAACTGTTATAAAGCGATAAATTTAAGCGACGAATACGCAAAACTTTTTAAAACGTATTACGACACGATTTTTATAAAACAACGCCAAAATTTAAAGCAAATGCTAAACTATATGCCTAAAAAATACCATAAAAATTTAGTAGAAAAAAATGAACTTTTATAACGAAAAAAGAAGTGGTTTATATTTTAAAACCACTTCTTTAATTTTTAAAAAATTATTTTATTATAAGGCTTTTACCCGTCATTTCGATAGGCTGTGTTTCGCCTAAAACTTCAAGTAATGTTGGCGCTATATCGGCAAGCACGCCACCGCTTCTTAACTTGCAATTGCTAAACTTATTTGAAATTAAAATGAAAGGCACTTCGTTAGTCGTGTGTGCGGTAAAAGGCTTTTTAGAAACTTCGTCTTCATACATTCTATCGGCATTGCCGTGGTCAGCCGTAATAAGAACGCTACCGCCCTTTTCTACTATACAATCAGTTATCTTTTTAACGCATTCTTCAACTGTTTGAACGGCTTTAACGGCGGCGTCTAAAACGCCGGTATGCCCAACCATATCGCAGTTTGCAAAGTTTAAAATTATAACGTCAAATTTGTTCGCATTTATTTCTTCAAACACCTTGTCGGTAACCAAATAGGCGCTCATTTCGGGTTGCAAGTCGTAAGTTGCAACTTTTGGCGAAGGTATAAGGTCGCGCTCTTCGTTTTTTTCGGGCGCTTCTACACCGCCGTTAAAGAAGAAAGTAACGTGCGCGTATTTTTCCGTTTCGGCAATTCTAAGTTGAGTGTAGCCTTTATCCGACAAGAACTTGCCCAAAGTGTTATCTAACGATATTTTTTCAAAGGCGATTTTAACGTTTTCAAACGTTGCGTCGTATTTAGTAAAGCCGACGTAGTTAAGCGTTAAATAGCCCGTTTTTCTTTCAAAACCGTCAAAGTCTTTAACGGTCATTGCCCTTGTAATTTCCCTTGCTCTATCGGGGCGAAAATTGAAAAAGACTATTGAATCGCCGTCTTCAATTAAAGCGACGGGCTTTCCGTTTTTAACTATCGTAGTTGGTAAAACGAATTCGTCGGTAACGCCGTTATTATAACTTTCGTTTACAGCGTCAACGGGGTTAGTCGCCGTATTTTGACTGCCCACGGTAAGCATATCGTAAGCCTTTTCTACCCTATCCCAACGGTTGTCTCTATCCATAACGTAGTATCTACCGCAAACGGACGCAATTTCGCCAACGCCTATATTTTCAATTTCTTTTTGAAGTTCGCTTATAAACGACGCACCGCTTGTTGGGGCAACGTCTCTACCGTCTAAAAAGCAGTGAACGTAAACGTTACTAAACTCTTTGAGTTTACACATTTTTAAAAGCGCGTATAAGTGCGAAACGTGACTATGCACGCCACCCGTTGATAAAAGACCGTAAAGGTGCAACTTTTTACCGCTTTTTTTAGCGCTGTCTATTGCAAAGTTTAACTCTTTATTATCAAAAAAAGTTCCGTCTTGAATTTCTTTCGTAATTCTTGTTAAATCTTGATAAACTATTCTGCCTGCACCCATATTCAAGTGCCCTACTTCGCTGTTGCCCATCTGCCCATCGGGAAGACCAACACTCATACCGCTTGCGCCTATAAGCGTTGATGGATATGTTTTTAAGTAGTTTTCTATAACGCCCGCGTTTGCTATTTTAATAGCGTTTCCGCTTGCGCTTTCGTTTATTCCGTACCCGTCCATAATTATTAGACATACAGGTTTGTTTTTCATAAAAATACCGTCCTTGTTTTATAAAAATTTAACCACTTTAAAAAAGTGGCTAAACCGTTTTATTTATCGTAATTAACAATCGCTGAAAAATCAACTGCTTTAAGCGATGCACCGCCTATTAAACCGCCGTCAATTTCGTCCATTGCCATAAGTTCTTTTGCGTTGTTTGGTTTCATAGAACCACCGTATTGAATTCTAACTTTTTGCGCACAGTTTTCGCAAAAAATATTGCCTAACGTCGTTCTTATAAAGCCGATTGTTTCGTTTGCTTGTTCGCTAGTAGCCGTCTTGCCCGTACCTATTGCCCACACTGGTTCGTAAGCAATAACTATTTTAGTTAAGTCTTCAACGCCCTTTAAACCTTCAACTAATTGAACTTTTATAACTTCTTCCGTTTTGCCCGTTTCTCTTTCTTCTAAAGTTTCGCCAACGCAAACGATAGGCGTAAGACCTTTCTTTAACGCTTGAAGCGTTCTTTTGTTTACGGTTTCGTCAGTTTCGTTAAAATATTGCCTTCTTTCGCTGTGCCCTATTATAACGTATTCAACGCCTAATTCTAAAAGCATATCTGCCGAAATTTCGCCCGTGTACGCGCCGTTATCGGCAAAATGCACGTTTTCTGCGCCAAGTTTAACGTTTGAACCTTTAATAGCCTTGCCTATCGCGTCGATATGAGTTGCGGGAACGCAAACTACGACTTCGCAAGACGCGTCCTTTACAAGTGGTTTAAGTTCGTTAACAAGTTTAAGGCCTTCGCTTGGCGTAAGGTTCATTTTCCAGTTACCTGCAATTATAGGTTTTCTCATAACGTATCCTTTATAAAATCTTATTTTTCGTTAAGACAAGCAATTCCAGGAAGAACTTTGCCTTCAAACAATTCAAGAGAAGCACCGCCACCCGTTGAAATGTGAGACATTTTGTCTGCCAAACCAAATTGACTAACGGCTGCCGCGCTATCGCCACCGCCGATGATAGTAGTAGCGTCCGTTGCTTCTGCAAGCGCGTTGGCAACTGCAATAGTTCCTTCTGCTAAACTTGGGTTTTCAAATACGCCCATAGGACCGTTCCAAATTACAGTTTTAGCCGATTTTACTACGCTTGAATAAAGTTCAATAGTCTTTTTGCCTATATCAAGACCCATTTCGCCTTGTGGCATATTGCCAACTTCGTAAGTAGCCGTTTCGATAGGCGCGTCGATAGGGTCTGGGAAGTTTTTAGCAACTTTTGCGTCAACGGGAAGATATAACTTTTTGCCTAAATCTTGCGCTTTTTTAAGCATTTCGTTGCAATAGTCAATCTTTTCGTTGTCTACAAGAGAAGTTCCAACTTCATAGCCTTGCGCCTTTAAGAAAGTGTAAGCCATACCACCGCCGATAATAAGCGAATCGCACTTTTCTAAAAGGTTAGAGATAACGTTTAACTTGTCCGCAACCTTTGCACCGCCTAATACGGCAACGAAAGGTCTAACGGGGTTTTCCAAAGAGTCTGCCATAACGGAAAGTTCTTTTTCAATAAGAAAACCGCAAACCGCCGTTTTAACAAATCCGTATTCTACGATAGCGGCAGTAGACGCGTGTGAACGGTGAGCCGTACCGAAAGCGTCGTTTACGTAAACGTCGCAAAAACTTGCAAGTTTTTTACAAAATTCTTCTTCGCGCTTTTCTTCGCCCTTGTCAAAACGCAAGTTTTCTAAAAGCACGACTTCGCCTTCTTTTAAAGCGTTTACTTTTTCGTTTGCGTCTTTACCAACGGTGTCGCAAGCAAACGTAACCTTGCCGTTTAAAAGTTCGTTTAATCTATCGGCAACAGGTTTTAAAGAGTATTTAGTAATATCCTTTTTTGCCTTTTCAATAAATTCGTTTGTCAAAGCCTCTCTTTCGCTTTCACAAGCAGATTCAACAGCCTTTTTTTCTTTTTTGTTAAGAGAAATTTTGTCGTTAAACACGTTGTGTGGTTTACCCATATGAGAGCATAAAATAACTTTTGCGCCGTTTTCCATTAAATACTTGATTGTTGGAAGCGCGCCGTTAATTCTGTTTTCGTCTGTAATTACGCCGTTTTTCATAGGCACGTTAAAGTCAACTCTTACTAAACATCTTTTGCCCTTAACGTCTATATCGCGAATGGTCTTTTTATTCATACTATATACTCCTTAAATTAGCATTTTATTTTCAATAAAATAATTTTAGCGTTTTTGCTAAAAATTGTCAATTACATTACGCACGTATTTGCTAACTTTTTAATTAAGTATATATATAATGCCCTACGTTTTGCTAACGTAAACGTTTTTTGTCGCTTTTATAGAACGCGTTTGGCAATTAGTTTTTATTTTGCCGTCAACAAAAAAATCTATAAGTTTTGTAAACGGTTTTAAAATGGGTAGCAACACGATAGTAACAAATAAGTTAAACAAGGTGTGAAAATTCGCAATTTGGCGTTCAATACCGCCCGAAAATTGCATAAAAACGTCGGCAACTTGGCTTTTAAAAATGGTGAGTGGCAAAAAGAGTATTAGCGTTCCAAAACAGTTAAACGCAAGGTTAAATAACGCTGTTTTTTGCGCGTCTTTATTCTTTGAAAGAGATGCGACGATAACTGCCATACAAGTGCCTATATTTGCACCCAAAACTAAAAACATACTGTTTTCAAAAGTTATTAGCCCGTTAGACGCTAAAATTATCATAACGCTTGTTACCGCCGAAGAACTTTGGACTATCGCCGTAATAAACAAACCGTTAAGAACTAGTAAAATTTCGTTATCTACTAAAAAAACGTTTCTAAACAGTTCAAAATTTTTAAAATAAATTATGCTTTTATTTATAATTTCTAAACCTAAAAATAGCATTCCAAAACCTGCCATTACATTGCCTATTAGCATTAAGTTCTTTTTCTTTGAAAAAGAAAAAATAAAACCTATAAACAAAATTAAAGAGCCTATTGCGGTAATGTCGAACGCCTTGTTGCTTGATAGCGAAACTAAATGCGCGGTCATAGTAGTGCCTATATTCGAGCCCATAATTATAGACGACGCCTGATAAAAATTTAGCACGTTGTTAGAAACGAAACCTACTAAAATTATGTTTACTGCAACGCTACTTTGCAAAATCGCCGTAACGCCTGCGCCCGCAAGCACGCCCGAAAACCTGTTAGAAGTTACGCTAGACATAACGCTTTTAAGTTTTTGACCAGTTAAACCTTCCATATTTTCACTCATAAATTTTAAGCCCAATAAAAAAAGAGTTATTCCACCTAAACTCAACAAAACGTTTTCTAAAACATACATAAAAAACACCTCTTAAAATGTATATTGAATTTTGCCGTTTTTTATTATAAATTAGGCTAAAATTTCACTTTATAATTGCATTGTAATTTTAATTATAGCATAATAATTAAAACAACTTTAAGGACTATAAAAATGCAAAAATTACTAGACGATTTAAACGTGCAAATAACTTCGCCATACCTAAAAGACGCAGTAGCGTAAGCCTATTTGAATACGTTTTTAATATGAAAGTTTCTTCTATTAGCAAGTTGATTTTGATAAGTTGGACGAATCAAACTCATTAAGGCGCGGTGTTAAAAACTTATGTAAAAACGGCGTTTATCCGCACGAATTTTGTGGCTTTATAAAAACGTAAAAACATTTTGTGGATTTATAAAAACGTAAAAACAATTAAACCGCTAGAAATCTAGCGGTTTTTTTTACAAAAAAAAGGATAGCAAACGCTATCCTTTAATTTATTATTAAGAATTAGTCTTCTTTAGGTTCTTCCGAAGTTGTTTCTTCAACAGCGTCAATTGCTTCCGCTTGTTTAATATCTTCTTTAACAGTTTCAACTTCTTTGCTAGCCTTTTTAGTTACGCCTTCTTTAATTTTTTGGAAAATGTTTTTCTTCTTTCTTGTAAGTTTATCTTGTTCGCCGTTAGCGATTCTTTCAAGTTCAACCGTAGGAACGTAAGCCTTTGTGCCTTCGCCTTCTAAAATAGAAAGTTCAGTTTCCTTATCAAATAAGTGACTGTGGATAACGTCGATACCGATGTTAACCCTTTGGTCAGCAACCGTAGTAGAACGAGCGTCAACTTTTGCAATCAATTGAACAGTGTTGTCGTCCAAACTCTTAATCTTGCCTTCTTCAACTTCGCTTTCGTCTTCATTTGCCGCACAGTAAAGTAACGTTTCTGCACCGAGTTTTTCAACTGCGTCAACTCTAACGTTGATTACAGTTTCTGGCGAGTTGTTTATGAACATTTCTTCATCGTGGAAGTCTTCTGGACGAACGCCGAATACAACAGGCTTACCTGTGTTAAGGTATTCTTCAAGATTAATAATAGCGCCAGCCTTTGATTTTGGTAAAAGAACTTTGTGGCCTTCAAATTCAACGTATACTTTTGATTTAGTGCCAGTAAGAACAGCGTCAAAGAAGTTCATTTGTGGTGTTCCGATAAAGCCTGCAACGAAAAGGTTTGCTGGATAATCGTAAAGTTTTTGTGGCGCGTCAACTTGTTGAATTAAACCGTCTTTCAATACTACGATACGAGTACCCATCGTCATTGCTTCGATTTGGTCGTGAGTAACGTAAATGAAAGTAGTTGCAAGTCTGTGGTGAAGTTTAGTAATTTCAACACGCATTTGCGCACGAAGTTTAGCGTCCAAGTTAGAAAGTGGTTCGTCTAAAAGGAATACTTTTGGTTCACGAACGATTGCTCTACCGAGCGCAACCCTTTGTCTTTGACCACCAGATAACGCCTTTGGTTTTCTTTGAAGATAAGTTTCAAGACCTAAAATACGCGCTGCTTCTTTAACTCTTGCGTCGATTTCTGCGCGTGGCATTTTACGAAGTTTAAGACCGAAAGCCATGTTATCGTAAACCGTCATGTGTGGGTATAAAGCGTAGTTTTGGAAAACCATTGCGATATCTCTATCTTTTGGTTGAATTTCATTAACAAGGATATCGTCAATGTAAAGTTCACCGTCAGAAATATCTTCAAGACCTGCTATCATACGAAGTGTTGTTGATTTGCCACAACCAGATGGACCAACGAAAACGATAAATTCTTTGTCTTCAATTTCCATCGTAAAGTCAGTTACGGCTTGAACGCCGGAAGAATAAACTTTATAAACGTGGCTGAGTTTTAAATTTGACATTTTATTTCCTCCAAATTTTTATTTACCCAAATATTTTAACACAAGTCAAATTTTATTACAATAGGCACAATGCACAAATTTTAAGTTGTTTATTGCTATTATTTGTATATAATGCTTGCGTTACCCCTAAATTTTTGCGCTATTTTACTTAATAACTTTACAAAAAGGCGTAATTATTGTATAATTACAAAAACGATATACTATTATGGGGCAAAACTTTTATGAATTTTAACAATTTTTCAAAAAAAGGCAAAGTTGATTTTACAAATCTTTTGACGCTTGAAGGCATTTCTAACGAAGATATTGCCGAAATTATTCTTACGGCGGACGAATTAAAACGCAAGCGCGCCGTGTTCGAATATCCAACTACTTTAAAAAATAAATACGTTTTATTAGTTACTAAACCAAATTTGCCAAGAAGTAGCATAACGTATCAACTTGCAATAAAAGAAATAGGTGGCGAACCCGTAGTTTCTAGTATGGTTGGCGAACAACTTGAAAATTTACTTGCCGACGAAAATTACGTTAAAGCCTTGACTTCTTTCGGCTTGTCGTCAGTTTTAGTATGCACAAGCAAAGAAAGCGACACTAAAATTTTCGTTAAAAACACGACTATACCCGTAATTAACGCAACGACGGTTAAAAGTCCTTGCGAAGCGCTTTCGGCGCTTATGACTATTTCGGAAATTTACAAAGACTTTAAAAACCTTAACGTTACCGTTATAGGCAACGCAAAGGACGGCGACAATTCGCTTATAACGGGTCTTGTAAAATTTGGCGCAAACGTAACTATTCTTTCTTCAAAAGACTGCGCGCCTACCGAAAAAACGCTTGAATACTTAAAACAATTTTCTTATATAACGACTACTGATGACAAAGCGTCTGCCCTAAAAGACGCCGACGTAGTTTACTTTTTAGAAAAAGACGACGCTCTTACCATTACCGACGACGATTTTTTAGTTAACACTAAAAACCTTGCAATTTTATCTTCTTTGCCCGTTGACGCAAAATTATCAAATCTTTCAATATTCAAAGGCGAAAACTCTTTCATAACTAGGCAAACGGAAAATCTTTTACATATAGGCAAGGCGATTTTAACGCTTGTTGCAAGCAAAAAATAACTCTTTAAACAGTTGACAAACACAAATAGCAAGTGTATAATATCTTTAAAATATTCAAACCGTTGATACAGAGTAGTAACAATATTTTATTTGTTTAGAGAGTTTTGGGTTGGTGAAACAAAACCAAAGAAGTATTGCGAATGGACTGTTGAGGGCAACCGAAAGCATTTTTGCAAGTAGCAGTTGACGGGAACTGTACCCGTAAAAATAACAGGCGTATGTTAGTACGTTAAAGTGGACGCGTTTGCGTCAATTCGGGTGGCACCGCGATTTATTCGTCCCGTGAACAACTTTTTGTTCGCGGGCTTTTTTTTAACCTACGGACTAAAAAAACCAAAAAATATGTATAAAGGATAGGTAAAATTATGTTATATAAACGATGGTGCAGTTTAGTCAAAAAACTTTAACTTTACGGATTTAGTAAAAACCGAATTTATTAAAAAAATGGAGAATTATTATGAATAAATATAAAAATTTTGATAACTATTTAAAAGAATTTCCTTCAAAAGACGGATACTTTGGCGAATACGGTGGCGCTTACGTTGCAAAAGAATTAGAGCCTGCATTTATTGAAGCAGACAATTCTTACGAGGCAATTTGCCACTCTGCGCAATTCATTAACGAATTAAGGCGCATAAGAAAAGAATTTCAAGGAAGACCAACGCCGGTATATCACTGCGAAAGGCTTTCTAAACTCTTTGGCAACTGCCAAATTTACTTAAAGCGTGAAGACTTAAACCATACGGGCGCGCACAAGTTAAATCACTGTATGGGCGAAGGCTTGCTTGCTAAATTTATGGGCAAAAAGAAACTTATTGCCGAAACGGGCGCTGGTCAACACGGCGTTGCCCTTGCAACCGCAGCCGCTTATTTCGGTTTAGAGTGCGATATTTATATGGGCGAAGTAGATATTGCAAAACAACACCCTAACGTTATAAGAATGCAAATGCTTGGCGCAAACGTTATTCCCGTTACTCACGGTTTAAAAACTTTAAAAGAAGCCGTTGACGCCGCTTTTGACGCTTACTTAAAAGAATACGACCACGCAATATATTGCATAGGTTCTACTCTTGGCCCTCACCCATTTCCAAAAATGGTTCGCGACTTTCAATCGGTTATCGGCATAGAAGCAAGAGAACAATTTTTACAAATGACGGGCAACATGCCCGATGCCGTTTGCGCTTGCGTTGGCGGTGGTTCTAACTCTCTTGGAACTTTCGTGCCATTTTTAGCAGACCCCGTTGAAATTTACGGTGTTGAACCACTTGGCAAAGGCTGTAACGTTGGCGACCACGCCGCAACGATGAAATTTGGAACGAAAGGTAGACTTCACGGCTTTGACAGTTACGTTTTACAAGACGAAAACGGCGAGCCACTTCCCGTTTACTCTATTGCAAGCGGTCTTGACTATCCGGGCGTAGGTCCAGAACACGCTTACTTAAAGGATATGGGAAGAATTAACTACGTTACCGCAACGGACGACGAAGCAATGGAAGCGTTCTTCTTACTTTCTAGATACGAAGGTATTATCCCCGCTATTGAAAGTTCTCACGCCGTTGCTTATGCAATTAAGTATGCAAAAGAACACAAATCGGGTTCGATTTTAGTTACTCTTTCGGGTAGAGGCGATAAGGATATCGACTACGTTTACGAAAAATACGGTACGGGTAAAGAATTCTTAAAAAAATATGAAAAGTAATTTTTAGTAAAAAATGCTAAACTGTGCAAGCGTTAAACTAACGCTTGCATTTTTTTTGTTTTAGCATAAAAAATATTTGTGTTATATTGCGTTTAATGATATACTAAAATAAGCGATTATGAAAAAATTTATTTTTATTTTAATACTAATTTTAACGCAAACGATTTTGCCCTTTGGATGTGCAAAAAACGATAAAATTCAAGTCTACGCGCCCGACGGCGCGCCTGCACTTTCACTTTACGGCGCTATAAAAAACAACGACGGCAAAGAGAGTTTTAATATCGTTGACGCCAAGACGATAGGCACTTTCGTTTCGGGCAAAAACAAGGTGGCGGACGTTTGCATTTTGCCTATAAATTTAGCGTCTAAACTAATAGGCGACGGCAAAGACTATAAAATGATAGGCTCTATAACAAACGGAAACTTTTACTTTTTATCTACTAATAACGAAGTTATTAAAAAAGACACCGCTACTAGTTTAAAAGGCAAAGTTTTGGGCCTTATTCAACTGCAAAGCATTGCGGGGCTTACTTTAAAAGTTTCGCTAAAAAACTTGGGGCTAGAATATATACAAATATCAAACCCTACTGAAAAAGACGATAATTTAGTAAACTTAATTGCAATTTCTGGCGAAGAAATAGGGCGAAACGGCATTGATTTATTTTTAGCGCCGTCCCCCGTTGCAGACGTTAAAGCAAGCAAAACAAACCTTAATATTTGCGGTAGTTTGCAAGGTTTGTACGGCGAAAACGGATACACGCAAGCCGTCGTAGTAGTTAAAAGCGAACTTTTAAAAACCAACCTTAACTATTGTAAAAATTTGGTTAAAAACCTTAAAGGCGTAAACGCACTTTTAAACGAAGATAATATTAGCGAAATTTGTAGCGTTATTTCGGCAAATTTAAGTAAGGGCTTAACCCCTACTTTTAACGAAACAACCTTGACGAAAAACAGCATTGAAAATTCGTCGATTAAGTTTGTTTTAGCAAAAGATTGCAAGGGCGATATAACGCAATTTTTAAGTAGTTTAAAGCAAATTGACGAAACTAGCGTAGGCGCTATTTTAGACGATTTTTACTATACGGATACTCTATGAAATCAATTTTTAAAAAAGACGTTTTAATATCACTTTTAAGCGTAATTTTTATGCTTTTATTGTGGGTGGCAAGTTATTTTATAGTTTCAAACGACTATATTTTGCCATCGCCTTTTACCGTTATAAAAAACGCATTTTTACTCTTTTTTAAAACAGATTTTTACGGCAATTTATCGTCAACTTTATTAAGGGCGTTAGTTGCAACGACTATATCAATTATTATAGGCGTGTTTTTAGGCGTTTTAGCAAATATTTACGATAAAGTAAACGCGTTTTTATTGCCTATTACGGCTTTTATGCGCTCACTTCCCACACTTGCGTTAATTTTAATTATTTTGGTGGCATTTCCTAGAAATATAACCCCTATTATAATTTGTATAATTACTTTAATTCCAAACGCATATTCGTTTACTTTAAACAGTTTATCTAGCGTAGATATCAACTTAAAAGAAATGCTAAAAGTGTATAACGTGCCTGTTAAAAAACAAATAACAGTCGTGTATATAAAAGGCATTTTTCCTAGCCTTATTAAAGAGTTTTTTACGTCTTTATCGTTTGCGTTAAAACTTGTGGTTTCGGCAGAAATTTTGGCAAACGTTTACGGTAGCATAGGCGGAACTTTACAACAAGCGTCGCTACTATCTAACGTTGAAACGCTATTTTCTATAACGCTAACTATAAGTATATTAGGCGTTTTATTTGAACTTTTAGGAAAATTTATATATTCAAAATCGGTGGGTAAATATCTATGAAAATTCAAAATTTAACGGTAAAATATTCAACCGCCACTATTTTTGAAAACTTTAATTTGGAAATTTTAGACGGCAAAATAACTTGCGTTTTAGGAAAGTCCGGCGCGGGAAAAACCACGCTTTTAAAATGTATCGCAGGGCTTATCCCCTGTAATTACGAAAGCAAAAAAAATACGTCTTTTGCCTTTTACGAAGATAGACTTATAAAGCATTTGACGGTTAAAGAAAACTTAACTCTTTTAGGTTTTTTGCCTAGCGATATAGAAAAATGGCTAGCAAAATTTAACGTGCTAGATAAAATTAACGAGTATCCGTCTAAACTATCTAGCGGTCAAAAACAACGGGTAAATTTAGCGCGCGCGTTTTTAAGTGGCAGTGAAGTTTGTTTACTTGACGAACCTTTTTCTTGCCTAGACACACCCTTAAAACTAGAACTTATAAACACGCTTATAAAAGAGCAAAACGAAACTTTAAAAACGCTTGTTTGCGTTACTCACGATATAGGCGAAGCCTTGCTTTTTGCCGATAAAATCGTGGTTATAGACGGCGGTAAAGTCGTTTACAGTTTAGATATTAAAAGCGATAAACAAAATAGAGAAAACCAAAATTTTGCAAGCGAAAAACAGCAAATTTTAAAAGCGCTTTCTTTATAAAAACAAGTGTATAGCGCATTTTTTATTGCATTTTTAGATAAATTTTGATAAAATAATAAAAATAAAATTAAAGGATATATTATGGCAGGTCAATTAAGAGAACTTCCCACTTCCGTTAAAAAATTAAGGCACGAAGTGTTTAAAGAAGTAGCAAAAGTTGCATTTGAAACAAAGGCGGATAAAATCAATGACGCCATCGAGGCTATCCCCTACACGATTACCCCTACCGAAGTGCCACGCTTTTGGGAAAGTATATATCGCGAAAGGGCTATTGCAGGTGAAAGAGTAAGGCTTGCGATGGGTATGTCGCTTAGTCCTAACGACAAGCCCGTTCACATAACCGCAGGGCTTGACCAAAGCAATATTTCGGATAAATACTACGAACCACCGCTTATGCAAGTTATACCTTCGGCTTGCGATAAATGTCAAGACAACGTGTATGAAGTTACTAATCAATGTAGGGGTTGCGTTGCAAAAGCTTGCGTAGTTGCTTGCCCTAAAAACGCAATTAAGGTTGAAAACGGAAAAACCGTTATAGACCAAGAAAAATGCGTGCATTGTGGAAAATGTAAAAAAGCATGCCCTTACGACGCTATTGCGCATAAAGTTCGCCCTTGTTCGTCGGCTTGCGGTATTAAGGCAATTACGACTGACGAACTTGGTAGAGCAAAAATTGACAACGACAAATGCGTTGGCTGTGGTCAATGTATGGTTAGTTGCCCATTTGCCGCAATTGGCGATAAGTCGCAAATATTTCAAATGATACAAGCCATTAAAAAAGGCGATTATATGGTGGCGGAAGTTGCGCCCGCAATAGTTGGTCAATTTGGCGAAAACGTAAATTTGGCAAGTATTAAGCGCGCGTTACTTGATATAGGCTTTAAAGAAGTTCACGAAGTTGCTAGCGGTGCGGACGTTGCCGCAACAACCGAAGCGCACAACTACGTTGAAGAAGTCGTTTCGGGAAAATTGCCGTTCATGTTAACGTCTTGTTGCCCTGCTTGGGCTATGCTTGCAAAAAAGCAATTTCCAACTATGATTGACGAGGTTTCTAACGCCCTAACCCCTATGGTTGCAACGGCTAGAAAAATAAAGCAAAAAACACCTAACGCAAGAGTCGTATTCGTAGGCCCTTGCGCCGCTAAAAAGTTAGAAGCGTCTAGAATGTCGGTTAGAAGCGACGTAGACTTCGTTATAACCTTTGAAGAACTTTCGGGCATATTTGATGCTAAAAACATAGATTTTTCTAAATACGAAGGCGAAAAATCACTTCATCAAGCAACGGGCGCAGGCAGGGGCTATGCCGTAGCGGGTGGCGTTGCAAAAGCAATAGAAAAGTGCATTAACGCTTATTATCCCGACGTTGAAGTTAAAATTGAACATGCCGAAGGCCTTGAAGAATGTAAAAAGATTTTACTTCTTGCAAAAATGGGCAAAAAGAACGGTTGCTTAATAGAAGGTATGGGTTGCCCAGGCGGTTGTATTGCCGGCGCAGGCACTAATATTTCTATACAAAAAGCGCAACAAGAAGTTGAAAAAGTAGTTAAAAATTCAACAAAAGCAATACCAAATAAAGATTTATACGAAATAGACTTACCATAAAAAAGAACCGCAAGGCAACTAGCCTTGCGGTGCTTTATTTATATAAATTATTTTATTATTTCAACTTTTTCGTCTTTTAAAAAGTCTGGAATTTCTTCGCTTTCAATATCGGGAATATCGTCGCCACTATCGGTAACGGCAATTTCTTCGCTTACGCTAGGCGCTAAAACTTCGCCGTCCGCATCCGTATCACCGTTTGTTTCGGCTTTTTTTATAGCGCTTGTTAAGTCTTTTACAACTTCACTTTCGCCTTCAACGTATTCGTCTTTTTCAAACAAGTAACTACTGTCTTGCGATGCGGTGCGCAATTTAGAAATTCTATCTAAAAGTTCGTCGTAATCAGGAAGTTCGTTAAGCGACGAAATTTGAAAGCGTTTTAAAAACGCGTCCGTAGTGCCAAAAAGTACGGGTTTACCAACGGTATCTTTTCTGCCAACGACTTCTATAACGCCAAGTTTAAGCAAGTTTTGAAGCGCAAATTCGCTGTTTGAACCCCTTAATTCTTCAAGGTCAATACGCGTTACGGGTTGCTTATAGGCAATAATTGCGGCAACTTCTAGCATACTGCGTGAAAGTTCGCGTTCTTTTATGGGTTGCAAAACGTCCGAAACGGCTTGCGCGTTGTTTGGGTTAGAAGCAAACTGAAACTTTTTGTTAAAAATTAACAAGTTTATACCGCAATCTTTACCGTATTTTTCTTGCAATTCACGCCCTGCCGACATAATTTCTTTTTCGGTATAGCGCGTTTTTTCAGCAATATCTTTTATGGCAACAGCCTCACCCGAAACAAGTAGTACGGACTCAATTATACTCTTCAAGGTTTCCAATTTCGCTTCCTCCGTTTTCGTTATAATGTAGCGTTACGTCGCCAAAAGTATCGTCTTGTTCAAAAGTTAAAAATTGATGTTTTAAAAGTTCTAAAAGCGCTTGAAAAGTTACTATCATTTCGTTTCTTGTAGAATATCTTGTAAACAAGTCGTAAAAACTCATAGTCTTTCTTTTTGTTAATTCGTCGCGAATAAAATAAATTTTTTGAGCAACGGTAAACACTTCTTTTGGTATTTCTTTTTCTTTGTTTTCAATAGTGTCTTTAATATCGACTCTTTTAAGAAGGTCGGTAAACGCCGAAAGCAAGCCTTCCAAATTAAAGTCTTTATAGACGACTTTAACGTCAAACGCGTCGCTATCGGGTTGCTTGTAAAACCTGTTTACGTTTTCAAGCGTCTTTAACTTTTCGGCGGACTCTTTATAAAGTTTATATTCTTCAAGTTTTCTAAAAAGCAAGTTGCTTTCTTCTTCCGCTTCTAAAACGGCTTCTTCGTTAGGGATTATCGCCTTTGACTTAATTTCAATAATAGTTGCCGCAATAGAAAGATATTCGCTTTCCGTTTCCATATCAATTTCGGTGTTGTAAACGTATTCTAAAAATTGATTAGTTACTTCCGAAACGAAAATATCTTTAATGTCAACTTCGGCTTGCTTGATTAAATAAAGCAAAAGGTCAAGCGGACCTTCAAAGTCTATATTAGACAATTTAGTTTGGTAATCTACGTTAGATTGAAAATTATCCGCTACGCCCATAAATCCCCCTTTTTTACCCTATTATTTTAATACAATATTAAAAAAAATGCAAGAACTTTTTTTAGTTCTTACATTTTAGTTAGGTTTTTGTTATTTTTATTTTACCAAGCCTGTAAAATCTTTTGCAAATAGCCAAAATAGTTTAGTTTTTTAACGTCACAAGTGGCAACTAAATTTACGCTTCCAACTTCAACGCCGTTTTTGTAAACTACAATTTTACCAACGGTATCGCCACTTTTTAAAGGCGCTTGCACCTTTTCTAGCGTTTTTTCTAACTTTATATCACAATTTTCGCCCTTTTTAGTAAAGATAAAAAAGTCTTTTTCGGGCTTAACTTTAACTTCGTCTACTTCGCCCTTTAAAACCCTAGTAGTTTCTTCTTCGTAGTTATTACAGTCTACAACCGCCTTGCTTTGATAGTTGTTAAAGCCGTTGTTAAACATATCTGAAACTTCTTTAAAACGCGATTTAGACGACTCACTACCTATAACAACGCTAATAAGACGCATATTTCCCCTTTTAGCCGTTGCAGTAAGGCAAAAACCCGCTTCGTTTGTAAAGCCCGTTTTACCGCCGTCACAACCGTTGTAATAGCGAATTAGTTTATTTGTGTTTGCTAGTTCGGTAGAATTTGATTTGTGGTCTATTTTGTCAAGCCAAACGTTAGAGTATTCAAAATAGTTTTTGTTTTTAATAAGTTCTTTAAATATTATGGCTATATCTTTTGCCGAAGAATATTGCATAGGTTTAGGAAGCCCCGTACAGTTAGAAAACAAAGTGTTTTTTAAGTTTAAACTTTCGGCGCGTTTATTCATTTCATTAACGCAATTTTCTTCACTGCCGTAAAGCCTTTCGGCAAGAGCCACGCTTGAATCGTTTGCCGATGCAACTATAACGCTTTTAATTAAGTCTTTAACTAAATAGTTGCCGTTTGCTTCTAAAAACGCTTGCGAACCGCCCATGCCCGATGCCGTTTGGCTTACGGTTATAGTTTCGTCTAAACTCAATTTGCCGTCGTTTATATTGTCGTAACATAACAAAAGTAGCATAATTTTTGTCATACTGGCAATTTTTAGCCTTTCGTTTTCGTTGTTTTTATAGATTTCCGTACCGCTGTCAACGTCAATTAAGTAACTTGCTTTTGACGACGGCTTTTGCGTATCGGCATAAGCGTTATTCGGCATAAAATTAAACGCCATAGCCATAACGCTTAAACAAAAAACAGTTATCGTTAAGGTAATTTTTTTCATATCACACCCCTTGTAACTATTTTTTGGAATTTTTTGCAAATTATACTCAAAAATAAAAATTTATCGGCCTAAACACGCAAATTATTAAAAGTATTTGAATTTCTATACCCAAACTGCCTATCGCTAAACAAAGCGCCGTTTTTTTGATTAGTTTTTGATAAAAACAATGCGTTTTGTTAGCGTTTTGCTTGTAACAAATTACGGCAAAAAGTATAATTGAAATCGCAACTATAACGCTTTCTATAAAAAGCGTAAAAACAAACACTATCCCGCCAAAAAAGTTTAAAAATAAAAATACCGTTTTTAGCATTACGCCAAGAACGTAACCCTTATAAAATACGATTAAAAATACGCCGTAAAAAGTAACGTCGTTAAGAGTTAATAAAACTATGGGAATATACAGTAAAATTAAACTTAAAAGCCGACGAAAATAAAACTTGATAATTGACGAATCTTTTGCTAAAACGTTGTTAAAAAACTGTAAAACGTAGTCGTTATACATATCGTTTAAAGGCTTTGGCAAGCCTATAAAAAGCCCTAAAACAACCGCCAACACAAATGCAATACAAAATAAAATTGTAAGCGTTGCGTGTTTTTTTACGCTTATGCAAAAATAGTTAAAAACTTGTTTCATACTTGACCTCTTAACATTTTATGTTAAAAGTTAAAAATATAGAATTTGCAAATATTTAGTTTTTTACCCTTTTTACTTGACTAAAAGCGTTTATATATCTTATAATCAGTTAATAAATATACAAAAGGAATACTATGTTACAGTTAAGAAACGTGTGCTTTACCGCGGACGACGGTAAGACTAAAAAAGAAATATTAAAAGACGTAAATTTGGATATAGACGGTAAATTCGTTGCCTTTACGGGCCCTAACGGTGGCGGTAAATCTACGCTTGCCAAAATTATTATGGGCATTATTAAGCCAACGAGCGGTCAAATTTTGCTTGACGGCGAAGATATAACCAATTTATCTATAACCGAACGCGCAAATAAAGGCATAGCGTTTGCGTTTCAACAACCCGTTAAGTTTAAGGGAATAACGGTTTCGGACCTTATAAATATTGCTAGTGGCAAGAAGTTAAAGGTTGCTGAAATTTGTTCGTATTTATCGGAAGTTGGACTTTGTGCGCGCGATTACGTTAATAGAGAAATTAATTCTAGTTTATCAGGCGGTGAATTAAAGCGTATTGAAATTGCCGTTACAATGGCAAGAAGCGCTAAATTCACTATTTTTGACGAGCCCGAAGCAGGCATTGACCTTTGGAGTTTTAACAGTTTAATATCGGTTTTTGAAAGGCTTGCCGAAAAAACTAACGGCACTTTACTTATAATTTCACACCAAGAACGCATTTTGAATATTGCCGATAGAATTATAGTTATAGCAAACGGAACGGTTAACAACGACGGAACTAAACAACAAATTTTGCCAAAAATTTTAAGTTCTTCAACTTGTTCGGCACTTGTAAAAAATAAGGAGGCTTAATATGTTTACGGAAATTCAAAAAAACCTACTTAAAGAAGTTGCCGACGTAGAGTCTATCCCCACGGGCGCGTATAATATCCGTATTAACGGCAAATTAGCGTCAAGGAACAACAGCGCTAACGTAGAAATAGTTAATAAAACGGATAAAAACGGCATTGATATTATTGTTAAGCCAAACACTAAAAACGAAAGAGTTGACATACCCGTTATTCTTACCGAAAGCGGACTTAAAGACCTTGTGTATAACGATTTTATAATCGGCGAAAATGCCGACGTTACTATCGTTGCAGGTTGCGGAATTTGTAATACGGGGCATCAAAATTCAGAACACGCAGGCATACACTCTTTTTATATCGGCAAAAACGCAAAAGTTAAATATATAGAAAAACACTACGGCGAAGGCGACGGTTTAGGCGAAAAGATTTTAAACCCAACCACTACTATAACCGTTGACGAAGGCGGATATTTTGAAATGGACACCGCGCAAATTAAAGGCGTTGACTCTACAAACCGCAAGACCACTGCCCTTTTAGAAAAAAATGCAACGCTTATAGTTCGCGAAAAAATAATGACGCATGGCACTCAAAAAGCGCTTACCGATTTTTACGTAAACTTAAAAGGCGAAAATTCGTCAACCCATATAGTTTCGCGTTCTATTGCAAAAGATAGTTCTTTTCAACAATACGTTTCGGTTTTAGACGGCAACAACGTTTGTTCGGGGCACACGGAGTGCGACGCGATAATTATGAACGACGGCAAAGTTACCGCCGAACCAAAACTTAACGCAAATAACATTGACGCAAGTTTAGTGCACGAAGCCGTAATAGGTAAAATTGCGGGCGAACAACTTATTAAACTTATGTCGCTTGGCTTAACTGAAAAAGAAGCAGAACAACAAATTGTAAACGGGTTTTTAAAATAAAATTTGTTTAAATTGCCCTGCTTAAATTAAGTCGTATTAAAGCAACCCTGCTTTCCTTTGACTATATTTTCTTTCTTACCTTTGACTATATTTCTTTCTTGCTTCCCCTTAATGTGTAAGGGGAAGTGTCGCTATAAAGCGACGATAGGGATTAGTTGCTAGTGCTACCACATAGTTTTCTTGCTTCCCCTTAATGTGTAAGGGGAAGTGTCGCTACAAAGCGACGATAGGGATTAGTTGCTAATATAATATTTGTTGCTAATACTTTACTACTGCTTTAATATCCGCCCCAATCCCTTCCGTCAACTTCGTTGACACCTTCCCTTTCGGCTAAAGGGACGGCACGGTAAAAAATAAAATCTTGCTTCCCCTTGAAGCGCAAGGGGAAGTGGCAAAATTGTCGCAAGTCATATTTTGACGATAGGGATTCGCCGTCAATTATTTTATAAAAGCAATCACTTATATAAAACCCGAAAAATAACGGCGGTTTTATTTTTATTAAATATATCGCAAACGATTGCAATTTTTGCAAAACACTTGTATAATATTTAGGCTGTATTATATGGAGAGATGTCAGAGAGGCCGAATGAGCACGATTGGAAATCGTGTATGCGTCATAAGCGCATCGGGGGTTCAAATCCCCCTCTCTCCGCCACGATAAAGGACGCAATTATGCGTCCTTTTTGCGTGGCTTCAAGGGGGAATTTGCCCTTCGGGCTACCGTTAGCACGGCGCTATCCCCTCGTCAACAAGTTGACACTCCCCTTTGCAAGGGGAATCACCCCCTCTCTCCGCCACGGAAAACCTAAACCGATTTTTCGGTTTGGGTTTTTTGTTTGCGTATAGGCAAATTGATTTGAACACACGGGTCGGTCGCCTTTGATGGTCTTTTTTATTATGGTGTATTTGTTTTTTGTCAAGCATCCTACGTTATTTTACTTTGCTATTGACATCAATCGGTTTTTCATCTATAATAAATATATCCCAAAATTAATTAAAAGTTAAATAGAGTGATAAATGGCTAAAAAAATTACTGCTAATAAATTAGGGCTTTTATATTGCTTTGCCCATTTTTCGGTTGAAACGGCATGTTTTTACTATTTGTATTTTAATCTAAATATTGGTGCGTATTGGTGGATTATAGCCTTACTGTATGACGCTTTCGCGTTTTTGCCACAAAGTTTAATAGGTATTATTGCAGATAAACTTCCTAAAATATGTTATGGAGTTATAGGTTTTGCAATGGTTTTAATAGCTATGCTTTTACCTTTTGGGTGGTTTAGCGTTATAATAATTGCGCTTGGTAACGCATTAATTCACGTTGACGGTGCTGAAAAAACCTTATTAAATTCGGGTGGAAAAATTACGCCTAACGCATTATTTGTTGGTGGTGGCTCATTTGGCGTAATTACCGGAAGATTGTTGGGAAAACTTTATAACTCTTATATGATAATAATTCCCCTACTTTTGATTTTATTATCAATAGTATTTTTGCTTGTTTTTACATATGATAAAAAAGTTGCACAAAACCCTGAAAACGAAACTGATAAAATAATTTCAGTGCCAGACGTTGCTAACGACAAAATACCCGAAGCATTACTAACGTTAATTATAATTTTTGCAGTTGCCGTGAGAGGATATATAGGTTACGCAATTCCAACTGGGTGGAGTGTTAATAATTTTCATTTAATAATTCTTTATAGTTATATGGGGTTTGGTAAAATACTCGGGGGGATAGCAACTGATAAACTTGGCTATAAAAAAGCAACGATTATATCAATTGTTGGGGCGTTGCCGTTTTTACTGTTTGGAAACACTTTTCCACTAATTTCTTTAACGGGTGTGCTTTTATACAGTATGTCAATGCCGATTACAGTTGGAATAATCTATTCAAAGTTTCCAACTTCCCCTGGGTTTGCCTTTGGAATAACTACGATAGGACTATTTATTGGTTCTGCGCCAGAATTCTTTTTTTCACTGCCAAACCTAATAACCCAACAAATTGTTGTTGCGATTTTATCAATTATAGTTCTAACGTTAATACTAATATCTTTAAAAGGAGAGATTAAAAATGTATAATTTACTTGACGTTGCCCCACCTCCTATACATTATACTATGTATATTTTTGATGGGTTTATTATTCCACTGTTATTGATAGGCTTAACACTTCTAACAATCGTTATTATAGTTTTTATAGTTGCGCACAAGAAAAAACAACGAAAAACTAAAAATATTGATAATAAAAGCGATAAGGAAATAAAATGAATTTTGAGTATTTGATTGGTTTGCTCGGCAAACTTGGTTATATTGTTGTATATTTAATAATAACTATTCTTATTGAAACGTTAGTTCTTCTGTTTTTTAAAAACAGAAAAACTTTGTTTCGCCCATTACTTATAGCTAATATTATAACAAACCCCATATTAAACCTTATTCTTCCTGCAATATATTTAGCTATCCAATTTGTTGGAGACTTTTTTATTAGGGATTATATAATTATTGTTTGGTTACTGCAAATAATAATTTTAGTTTTATTTGAGGTTTTAGTCGTTTTTGCCGAGGCATATATCATAAGATTTTTTACAAGCTTGGAATATAAATCTTGTGTTAAATATTCTCTTATATTGAATCTAATTTCATTTTTATTAGGTTTAGCTCCAATTATATCTTATAATATTTTAATGTGGTTTTAACATAAGTAGTTTTACGTTTTACCACTGCTCCGCCAAAAAAGAACGGTAAAAAAACCGTTCTTTTTTTATCCATTGCGAAAGCAATGGCATCTCATCACGCTTTAGCGTGTATTTTTTCGGCTTGATTATATTAAGTTACTTTTTTATTTTAAACGTTTACTTCACAATAACGCATTAGAGTGATACCTTATATATATAGAATTTAGTGCTTTT
>JAZRSX010000017.1:0-30869 GCA_045651725.1 Christensenellaceae bacterium | reverse complement strand
TTAACCAATACGGAAGCAAACCGGCACACGAATACCCGCAAGAGTGCAACGGGAGTAGGTCGCATGACCGGAGTCGTTCACAATGCACGCGTACGTAGTGTTGCCGCCGTGCGCTACACACAACCACCAAGTCGAACGGGAGCCGTTAGACATACATTTAACCCTACCATTATAGCCGCCATGGCAAGCAAATAGCGGGTATTGTACTGCGCCCATAGATTCAAAAATGTAAGTACCGCCGTTATAATGCGCACTACTAGCAACTTGACACCCGTATACCTCGTTCTCGGTAGGTACCCACAAATAGCCCATATTGCCCCAAGTCCAAGCAGTAGAATATGTTAATAATCCACTAGCGCTATAACGACTTGGTATAATCATTCTTTTTTGAATAATTACATTTTTAAGGGCTTGCGGTAATAATTGGTAAATACCTTTATTAGCCGCGTTTAAGCCATGCGCTACGTTGTTATATGCGCTTGTAGAATAGTTATTAACACCATTTAACCACGCGTACAAATACGAAGCTAGCCAAGGTTGGTTTACGGTAGAAGTTCCGTTATTATTGTCGGTAGGATTCCATACTACTTCGGAATCAATAACGGTTTTTGTAACAAAGTCGATATGATGACCTATTGCGGTATCGCCATGCCCGTAGTATGTATCTATTCCGGCTATTTCTGCATTAAAATTTTGTTTTGCTATTGAAGTCGTACCCGCCGTACCCGCTGATAATGTAAACGGCAAATAATCGCCTACATGTATACCGTCATAGTTTCCGGCTTGTATTCTTGCTTTTATCCAAGCCCAATGGTCGGTATAGTTGGCAATTTCTTTAGCAAATTTTACGGATAAATCTACGCCTTTATATAGTCTATCTAGTGTTTTTTGTGCGGTGTTAATTTGACTTAAAACCTCTACAAATTCGCTAGCTATTTCTTTGCGCGCGTCTTCAAAATCTCTATAATTTGCCGGTCTAAATGGTTCTTGCGGTAATAGCTTAGTAATTGCTTCGCCGGTTGCGGAAATTGTACCAATAACCCCCGCTTTTATAATATTGCCGGTTTCATCATAATAATAATTTGTTTTATTATTATATAAATAATGGTCGCTATCGCTTGCGCTTACTATATTAGCGTCGTCCGTAACTTCCCTTAATTTAATTTCTAATGTAGAATCAGCTTTTAAAAATACTTTTGCATTTTCACATTCTACATTTACCGCCAATGTTGCCGGGTTATCAAGTTTAAAAATTTCATTTTCTAAAGTTTTGTCTTCTGCAATACCATTAGCAAAAGCAAATTTTAAACCCGCCGGGGCGGTTAGTGTTAAATCGGAATAAGTTAATACCCCGCTTGGCGCTTCTACGATAAAATCGCTTTTATCACTATATTTTAAATTCATTAAATTGTCATTTAAAATATCGGTATCGCATGTAGCTACGCCGCTTTCCGTTGCATTGTCTGTAAATTTATACATTTTGCCACCTTTCTTTAATATCCTTGTATTAACAAATTAACTTTAGCCGTAGTTAAATTGCCCGAATTATCGTATACATAAATCGTAGCTTTTTTATTAGTTTGGGTTTCTCTATCAATTACCGCATATTTTGCTATATTATCCGCCACCGTAGCGACAATAGCCGGGATTTTAACAAAATCGTAGTTAATTGTATAGCCTAATCCCGCGTCTACAACCTGGATAGATTCAGTATAGCGTTTTTCTTTAACATCTACTTTAACTTTTAAAGTGGTTAAAATAGTTTGCAAAGAATTATACGCGTTAAATTCAGCTTTTACCCGGAAATATTTAAAAGTATATGACCCGTTATTAGCTATTACCCATTCCGACCAATTTATGCCGTCTTTTGAATATTGCCAATATATATCTATATCCGCTTGCGGGTCTAAAGATTTATATTGAACGTCAAAAGATACTAAATTTTCGTAAACTAATCCAATGTCGTAAATTTGGCTTGTATATGTACCGATAGCCTTAGTTAGCGCACCCCATACGCCGTTATTTTGGTAGTATTGGTTTTCGCCTGTATTCCAAAAATCAGAAGAAGAAGCCCAAAGTATTTTAAATTCGATATTTATAACGCATTTATTTATTGTTACTTGTTTGTCTGATTCAATAACTACGCGTATTTGGAAATATCTATATTTATATCCCCCTGGTTTTATTTCTTCCCATTCCGACCATGTTTTATTGTCGTCCGACTTGCGCCATTCAAAACGTACTTTAGCGTTTTCGTCGGTGCTGCTATATTCCGAATCGAAGTTAATAGTATTAGTTGTTAAAGCTTCAATATCGTAAATTTGGCTTGTATACATGCCGGCTTCGTAAGTATCAGCACCCCAAAAACCATTAGCCCTATAATATTCATCATTGCCCCATGTGTTTTCGGTTGTTTGCCATAACACATTAGACATAGAAGCAAGCTTTAATACTCCGTTATAATATGTTGTTTGGCTAAATTCGCCCAACATATTCGCTAAAATATTAAATGTCTTGTTTTCTTGTAAAAGCGGTTCTAGCTTTATTGTATTTTGATATTTATAGGTATTAACGTATTCGCCATTAGCTGATTCTATTAAATCAAATTTTATAATCTCGTCAATATTTGGAATAGAAGCAATATTTAAAATATCCATAGTCGCATTTTTAGAATATTGATATTGCGTAAATGCTTTTATCCAAAATTTATACATTCCGTTAGTTGAAATTGGATAATTATAAGTATTTGATTTTAAATTAGAAGCTATAACTTTAGCACTTTCCCAGGTTTCGCCCATGCGAATTTCGTACAAGTCGCTTGTACTTTGATTATATGACCAAGTAAAGCTAAAATTTGTATCTTGTTGCACGACATTAAAATTTTTAACGTCGTCCGGGAAAGCGTATTTATCGGATAAAGTAGATACTAATAACCTTGGTTCTTTACTACCTAAAGTATCGTTATATAATCTTTCGTCGTAAGTACGCCAATTTATAGTATAAGTTCCGGCGCCGTCGTCGATAACGCTAGTAACTTTTGCTAAATATCCATTTAAACCCATTAGCAAACTATCAAATTTAATTACGTCGCCTACTTCTAAATCGTATGCGCGGTAATCAGTTTTGAAGCTTCCAAAATAAGGGCATAAAATTTTAGAGTTTACATAATACCAAGCTAAGCGGCTTGCTTGTTGGAAATTAGTAACGCTATAACAATTTATATTATGTTCTATTGGTACGCCGTCGCGGTATTTTGGTATCTCTGCAAAAGCTTCTACTTTTTGCCATTCGTGTTCCGGGGAAATATAAACAAGTTTTAATATGTCGTAGTGTTCCTCGGTTGGTAAGGTGTTAAAAGTTTCCGACCCTTTTACTATGTCTTCAGCCGTAAAAACTTTGCTTACCGGTTCGGCTTTATCTATTTTAAATTGTAATTTGCCGTTTTTGGTAAATAAGCCACCGCGACAACTTCTATATATTTCGTCGATTAAATCGCGGGCGCTTGTTTGCGCGTCGAAAATCATATTAAAAGTAAAGCGCGGGTAAGTTTGTTTTTTACCGTTGTTATCCGTATAGCTTATTTCTTGGTCGCAATATGCCGCGGATTCTATAAAGCTTTGCATGTCAAATAATTCAGCTATCATACTATCGTTAATAGTGCCGTCGTTATTCAAAACTAAGCCTAACCCATTGTATGATGTCAAAAAATCAAACATAACCCATGCCGGGTTTTCGGAATATTTTACGGTGTATTTTGTAGGAGTTGTATATACTCTTACCTTGCGCCCTTTTACTACGCTTGTTAAATTATAGTTTATGTCTATATCTTCCGTTTTAGGTACGGATATAGCCATATATGCCAAGTTTTTTAAAGACCCTACTTTTTCGGCGCGTTCGGCTTGCGTTTTCCCGCCTGCTATACCGTCGCATATCTGCGAAGAAGTACCCAAATATTTATTTATACTTATGCCTTTAATTTCGCTTGATTTAATATCATTTAATTTTATGTCCGTAAATTCGGTTATTTCGCCCTCTGCAAAAGCTACAATACGTTTTATAGTTTTACTTCCGTCTTCGTCTTGCCAAATTCTATTACCGGCTAATTTAACTTTGCCATATAATAGCGGTATTGGTAAATCCTGGTTAGTTTGAGTTTGTAAAATCCCCGAAGAATAAGTAGCGGAGTTTGCCCCATAATCGCCGCTTTTTTTAGCTAAAGATGTCGATAATAAGGCTACACCCCCGAAGATAACCGCCGCGCCTACATATCCTAAAGTCGTAGCTAAAAGAGTAGCCGCACCCGCCGCGGTTACAAAAGCGCCTACACCGGTTGCCACCAATGCGGAAGTTATCGCCGTTGCTATTGCTGTAAATACTGCCATTATACCACCCTAAAGCATTTATAATCATTGAATATCTTTAAACGGCTTATTTGTAATGTATGCCCCCTAAAGACATGTATAATTTTGTCGTACTCATAAAAAACCGCTACATGTAATTCGTTACGGAATCTAGTAGCGATAATATCGCCTTTTTTTAATTCTTCCGGGCTAATCTCTACGCAATGTTTTTTTAGTTTAGATAGCCCGTAAAAATAGTTTTTGTCGTCGTCGTTTGAACGTAATTTATATTTTGGTTTGTCCGGGTATAATTTTTGCACCGGATAAAAACAACCCTGATACGTTCCGTCGTCGTTAAACATTTCGTAAGGTCTTCCAACCTCTAGCAATAATTCTTTAAAATTTTCCATAAATTAAACCTTTATTACTAATTCTTTATACATTGTTGGGAATCCTCTAAAATTTGCTTGATTCCCTAATTCTTTGCACCTAGCGAAAGTTCTATCGCATGTAGTAGCTTTACCTTTATAACCACATCTGCAATCTTTAAAGCGCCTTACTTGACAACTTGCCCTATATTTCATAACGGGGCATTGCTTTTCATATCCGCCTAAAGGTGTTTCAATATCCATAGTCGCATTTTCATAATCTAGCATTAGATTATTACACTTGCCGGCGTATAAAATTTGTTTTGCGCCCGGTATTAACTCGTTTGTATTTACATCAAGAAATACTAAAGTTAAGACCGCCATGGAATTTGTTATAGTATCGCCCCTAGTTCCGACTAAGCCGGAAATAGCTAAACCTACATTAGATAAAGATATATTTAATTTTGATACGCTACTGCTATCGTCGCGCGTAATTTCCCCATGTGTAAGTGGTGCGCCTATATATTCTTTGCCGTTATATGCTAAACTTCCTAAAGTTTCATTATCTAAAATTCTTATGCCGCCGTCTTCTAAATCTAATTCTAAAAGCTTGCGCGGTATTATCTCGTCTTTTTCAACTTCTAATAACGGGTTGGCGGTTGGGAAAACTTCTACTAATTGTATTTGGAAGTTTGCATAACCTAAGCGGTCTACGTCCATTTGTAAAGCGTCGCTATTAAATCTTACATGGTATGTTTTACCGTCGCCGCCGCGTTCTTTTAACCAAGTCCAATTAAAAGACCTAAATTTACCACGCTTAGCTATAAAAAATTCTTCTATTTTTTTACGCGTTTCGGGGTCTTTGTCAAATTCAAGCGTCCAACTTTTTTTAGGATTATCCCACCATACTTTATGGTTATTAGTTGCCGTAAAAACTTTGTCTATTATTCGGTAAAATTCTAATGAGTTTTCGCACTCCGCTTTATGATAAAAATTAAACTCGCTAACATCTTCTACCGGGCTATCATCAATACAAACAAAAGCTAATTCGCAATCAGTATAGCCCAAATCTTTAATATTTTGTTTAAATTTTTCATTATCAAAGCTACATAAATACGTTTTATCGTTGCCGCCGGCTTCTTTTTTCCACGTCCAATAAAATTTACCGCCGTTAAGCATTGTAGATATAAAAAAGTCTTCTAATTTTTGACGGTCGCTAAAATTTTTATCAAATTTAAGCGTAAAAGTTCTTTTTGGATAAGTCCATTTTGGGTATCTTTGTTCTTTCCCTTTTTGTTTTTCGTTTATTTGTGTATTAAATTCTATTACGCTTGTATATGCTTCTTTATGCGAAAAATCAAAAATATTGTAGCTTTGTTCTATATCTGACATAGTTAAAACCCTCGTTAAAATCCATTGTTTGATTTATGTTGCAAAAATCTAATATGTATGCTATAATTAAAGAAAAGGTAAAAAACCTTTAGAAAGGCGGTTAAAAATGAAAAATTATCAAGTTTATGTAGATGTTACTTTTAGCGGCACTATTGAAATCAAGGCGAAAACAAAAAAAGAAGCAAAAGAAATTATTAAAAATCGTTATTTTGTGCCAAGTGATGTTAGAACATTTAGCCACATAAAAACATCAGTAGTAGAAGTAAACGAATAAAGGACGGCAAAAAATGACACGCGGCGGTAGTAGAATCGGGGCGGGTAGACCCGAAGTAAAACCAAAAGAAAAATTAAGCCATACAGTAAGGCTAAATGATTCCGAAAAAGATTTTATATTATTTTCCAGGGTAAAAAAAATAGACCTAACAAAGCTTAAAAAAACTTTGCTAGCTTTTGCCACTATTCTTTTTATATGCATGCCGGTTAATGCTTACACATTACAAGGCGGCGTAGAATATACCGTAGACGAAGCCCGCATAGTTGCGTTTGATAATTCAGAATCCAAAATAAGCAAAAATGAATTTTACGCACATTTAACCGATAATTATTTTAATTCAAATATTAGTTATTTAGACGGTAAAATTATAGGCGTAATTGCTCGTAAGGTCGTACCGTTCTATGAAAATAATAAATTATCTTTTTACGGTGTTCAATACGACCAAGACCCAGGAAAAAAATATTATTATTCGCCAAGTGGTAAGCTTTTAAAATATGAAGTTAATACTTTTAGCGGGTCTTACCCCTATAAAACCTTGGCGTATGATACGCAAGGTAAATTATTAAATATTAACCTTGTCGTATCTAGCCAAGAATCTTTTTTATTTGATAAAAATAAAAAACTAATCGGGCATTGGGTCGGTAGTCAATTTTACAAAACTACCGGCGAAAAAGACAATATTACACGTTTTTAATAATATCGCGCATTTGGAAATTATTATTTTTAATACTATCTTTTACAATAGGTACGCCGCTTTGTTTCATCCAACTCTCAAAAAGTTTTTGCCCTTGCATTGGGTCTAAACTTTGAAAAATTGGCGTTATATTATTCATAATAACCGGTTGGCTATTTTGTTGCGGAGTTACCGCCGCCCTGGTATTATTAGCGCCGTTTATCATATTCCAAAGGGTCTTTTGTTGCATTGGATTTAAAACCATTTCCGACCCATGGGCTACAACCGGTACGGCTTGGCTATAATTACCCGGTACTATACCACCATCCGCAAAGAAGCCTTTTATAAAGTTTGCCGCCGTTCCTAACCAACCGCCACCACTTGCGGCATTTGTTACCCCTTTAATAATGGATAATTTAGCTTGTTCTACTAACATTTCCGCTATCATGCGGGCAAAAGCGGCTTTTATATCGCCAAATATATTTAAAAAGCTTTCTTTTAGTGTTTGATTACCTTGAAAAAATTGCCCTAAATTATTTTGGAAAGCCGTACCTAAATTGTCTAATACTTCTTTCCAACGTTGGTTTTCTTCTTGCAAAGATTCCGTAATAATTTCTTGCTTAGCTATTTCGTAGTTTTCATTTAAAATAAGCTTTTCATGGTTTATTTGTTCTAATTTTCTTAAATCGTCTTTATATAATTCTTCTTGCTTTAATAAGCCGGCTAAAGAAATATTATATTTTTTTTCTTCTAATTCTTGAAGCTTTGTATAATAATCATTTCCGGTAATCCCGCCGTCTTCTTTTTGGGCTTCTAGTTCGGCTTTTTGTCGTTCTAGTTGCTTTTCTTGTAATTCGGCTTGCTTATTATAGCGGTCTATTTCTAGTTGTATAGCCTGTTCGTTGTATTGTTGCTCTAGTTTTGTACGGTCGTTTAATATTGTTTGATATGCCGAAGTGCCTTTTTTTTCTGCATTTAATCTAGCTTGTATTTTCTGCAATTCGATTTTATGCGCTTCTTCTGCATTATTTTTAACTAATAATAATTCCGCGTCTAGTTGAGCAAGTTTAAGGGCTAAAGCTTCTTTTTGCGCCTTTTCTGCGGCGGTTTTATCAGCTTTAGTCATTCCCCCGGTTGTTTTCTTTTTACCGCCTTTTGTCGGTGTAGAACTATCAACGCCGGTTAAAGTATTTACTATGCTTTGTTTTGAATCCAAAGCGTTATAAATTTGTTTTTGTATTTCGTTATATTGCTTAGTATAGTCGTCTTCAAAAGCAAAGCCGGTAGTACCGTCCATGCTTTCAAAAGTTGCATAATTGCCGCGCGCGTTAATAACTTTTTCTACTTTTTTCTTGCGTTTTTCTAACTCTTTAACCTTTTGTAATGTTAATTCGTTCGCTATTTGTTCGGCGGTCGCCTTGTTAATTTCGCCTTTTAAAGCTAATTCTTCGCGTAATTGGTCGGCATATTTCGGGTATTTTTCAGTAAGTAAAGCTAAAGCGTTTGTTAATTTTTGCTTTTCTTCATAGTTTAGATTCTCTGCGCCCGATAACTCTTTAATAGTAGTTATAGCGTCGCTAAGTGTTCTAACCTGGTCGGCTTCCTTATTGTTTAAATCCTCTATAATAGCCGCGGTCTTTTCTGATTCATTTTTTAAATGTACGACCGCACCAACTACGCCCGCTATCGCTACCGCTACCCATGTCCATGGGTTTGCAAGCATTGTAGCGGTTAAAGTTCTAAATTGAACTATTAAAGCTTTTGTAGCTAATACTAATTTACCTTGCATAGCTAAAGCTAGCGCCGTAGTTTCGGTACGCGCTAAAGCTTGTTGGTATCTAAAATACTCAATAGCTGCCGAAGCAAGCGCTACGCTTTGTTTAGTTGCAGCAAAAGCGCCCGCAATAGTTACAAGGGCAATAGACGTATTTTTAACCGCGTTTAAAGTTTGGTTGTTTACGTCCATCCATTTATAAAGAGTTTTTACATGTTCGGTCGCGCTATTTGCCGCTTTAATTTGCGCTTTGTCAAAATCTTTTAAAGCCGGTATAGCTCTATCGGCAACAGTACGCGCTAAAATTTCGTAAGAATCCGCCTTAGTTGCTTCTAAGCCCGCTTTAGATTCGCTTTGCTCTTTCATCATACCGTAAAAGCGTCCGCCCTCTGCGGTAGCGTCTTTAAAAGCTTGCGTAACCATTTCGACGGATATTTTACCGTCTGCCATTTCTTCGCGCAATTCTGCTATACTTTTGCCGGTTTTTTCTGATATTATTTGAAGCGGATTAAATCCGGCGTTAATCATTTGTAATAAGTCTTGACCCATAAGACGACCGGCGCTAGCACATTGCGCAAACGCAAGCGTCATAGAATCCATTTTAGCCTGGTTGCCGCCGGTAATATCGCCTAACATTGTTAAGGTCGGTATTATTTCGTCTTCAGCCACCGCATTAAAATTTAATAATAATTTTGCGTTTTCTTGTAGACCGCTAGAAGACATGGGCGTAACATTTGCTAAAGCTTCAATATCTTTTACAAGCTTAGCGGCTTTTTCTTCATTGCCTAGCAATACTTTAAAAGAAATAGAAGCGCTTTCAAAAGCTTTAGAAGCATTTAAAGCATAATCGCCCAAGCTTTTTAAAGATATACCAAGAGCCGCCCCACCTAAGACGCCGCCCAAGCTACCTTTAAAAGATTTTAAAAGCCCTTGGGATTCTTTTAATTTTGCCTTTAATTGGGCGTTATCTAAACCTAAAAATATATCTAATTTATTTTTTGCCATGGTTATCCTAAAAAGCTGTCTAATTTTTGTAGCGCTTTTGCTTCATTTTCACTATCAGCACTAGCGCCCGCGTCTTTGTAATACTCGTTTCGTGCTTCAAGTATTGTAAATATCCTTTTGCACTCTGATTTATAGTAAAATTCTTCACTAAAACCCATAACCGAAACAAAAATATAAAATAATTGAATCCAATTTATTTTATATTTAGAATCTTCTTTATTTGTTTCACTATTCCGGTCGGTTTCGTCTTTTTTTTTGTAGTGTCTTCGGGCATTGAATCTAACAAGCCTTTAACTACGCTTGTACCAATTTCCCTTAGTTCGCCTATTTCTAATTTGTATAGCTGCTCTATGTCTATTTCTTCTTTAATTTGGGTTGGGTTTGATACGTCGAATTTATCAGCAAAGACCAAAGTACCGCACCAAATCATAATTAAAATAGCTTCTTCGTCGCCTTTTAAAACGCGGTCTATTAAGTCGTAAGTTTCAATATCAAAGCGTTTTTTTAAAGCTATAAAATTCCTAACTTCAAATTTTATCGTACGTTTTTTGCCTAAAATATTAGCCGTAAAACTGCTTGATGTTAATTTTTGCATGCCTGTTATCCTTTTCTTTTTTGTATGTAATCAAAAAAATAAATAGGCGGTTTTATCCGCCTATTTATTGAATAGACTTTTCTTGGTAAGTGAAAAAATTAAGCTTCAGCTACTATTGTTTGAATTTGTGCAATTTCTGTAACTGCTTCGTAAACTTTTCTAGCGCCGAATTTCTTATCGTAAGTTCTAGCTACGCCTTTACCTGTAAAGCTGCATACCATGTAGTCTTCTTCGGCGTATTCTTCTTCGTAAGTTCCAGATACTTTATATAAAATTCTATGATAATCTTTGCCGCCTACTGCTTTTTCCGGTGCAAATTCTAAAGCAAAGTATTTAGAAATATTTGTACTACCGTCTTCGGTTGTATAAATTTTGCTACCGTCTTCGCCTGTTTCTTCGGTAGTTGTACCGTTAATAAGGTCTAAAATAGCTTGGCTAAATTGTGCGTTTTTAAAAGATACTTCGTAACCTTTTTTCTTTTCGTAAGAATCCAAAATAACGCCGTCGCCTGTTAGTTCTTTTTCGTCCTTAATAGTTGTAATTGTGATTTCTTTAACTCCCGGTACGTCCAACGGTGCGCCGTATTCTACGCCGGTAGTGTCGTCTTTGATAACTTCTGAGATTTTTAAATCTCTAATACCTAAAGTAATTGTTTCTTTTCCTGCCATGGTGTGTTCCTTTCATTGTTAAGCTTGTAATTACTATTTTTCTATATAAATTTCTTGCTTCCATTCGACTTGCCAAATCTCGGCGGCGTCGATTTTTTCGTTAAAAGCGTCTTCTTCGGCAAATTCAAAAGACCCTTTAGTAAAGGTTTGAATATCGCCCCAAAAATTACCGTCTACAAATAATGCGACGTCTAGCGCGGTATCTCTTACGCGCTTTTTAGCTTGACCTTTAAAGCTTTCACATATATACACCCTAAAAGTGCAATTAGCCCTAAAAATTCCGGGCGCTTTATTTCCTACTTGTTCAAAATTAACTAATTGTATGAACATGCCGGGTAAGGTTACGCCGTCTTCAAAGTCTTCATAATCGCCTATTGTATATTCTTTTCCGTATTTTTCCTTAAACGCATTTAAAATAGCGTCGGTAATAGGATTTATTGCCGCTTTTTCTTCCATTTTTTAACTCTTTTTTCTAAGCTGATTTCTTAAATATTTATTAACTTCATTTTCAAAAGCTTTTTTAAAAGTTGTATAAAAGTTTTTAGTTTCAGCTTCTAAAATCGGTTGTATTACTGATTCTATTTCGTTATTTTCGGTTACTTGTTTTTCTAATATTTCTACCTGGTACGGGTCGCCCTTTTTATGCTTGGCGGTGTTTCTCTGATAGAATTTATTAGCATATTGCCCCTTGGTTGGTGTATGATATTTACCCGTCCTTTTAACGGCTATTCGTCCACCCTCGGGCATACGCGCAATAAAAGCGCCTTTTCTTAATTTTCTTACGGGTTTACCATAAGTTACCCCGCGTTTTGTGCTTCTAGCTTGCCAATTTGTAAGACCCGTTCTATAAAATCCGGCAAATATTTTAATTTTTAAATCATTTATTACATATTGCCTAATTCTTTGTCTTAGTTTTTTATCAGCAATACCGAAGCTTTTTTTAACGCTTTTTATAGCGTTTTTAGTGAAATTTTTAGCGCATGCCTTAAAAGACTTTGTAGCAATTTTTAGCAAGTCGCGCGTAGTTAATTCTAATTCAGTATTTAACCGGCTTAATTGTACGCTATCTATGCCAATTTCTAACATTTGCTACATTTTCCCGTATCTACTTAAAATAACTATCCCCATGCCTGTGCCGTCCGGTTGCGGGTCTTTTGTAACGTCGTATAATGCGCCGTCAATTTCTACCGTATCTTCTTTTTTAACTTTTGCTATGTCTTCCATAACGCAAGTTAAGCGCGGTTGCGTATTGTCTATATCTACGTCGCCTATTTCTTGCAAAAAATACGCATTATCAAAAATACCTTTTAGCGGTAGACCGTCTACGCCTTTTTCTAATATAGACCCGTCGGCAAGGTTAAATTTAATAGCCTTGCCGAAAGTTCTAGTAAAAATATGTAAGTTTTCTTTAACCATTTTGTAATTTTTCTTTAATCAATTCCCAAGTTTTAAATACGTCCGCGTCTTCCGGTACTTCTAGTTGTTGTTCGCTTGCGTATTTTTCTAACTCAACTTCTAACGCTTCTTTTAATTCTTCAGCCGTTACATCTTCTTTATATTCTACGTCGGCTTCATCTGCTAAAGCTTTTAGCTTGTTTAATAATTCCGGGTCTACTTGGTCGTTTTTGCCGGATTCTTTGTTAGCTTTTGCAACTCTATAAAGTTCCATTGCTTCGGTTGTACTAATTTCTTCGATTTCTAAGCCGTATTCTTTAGCTTGTACTTCTAATTCTGCGTCGATTTTTTTAAGAAGTGTAGGTAATCCAATATTAGGGTTAAATTTAATTCCTAATTCATTAGCAACTAATTTAGCTTCTTCTAAAGTTAATTCGATATTGCCGCCGTCGTTTTCTTCTTTTTTAACGTCTTCAACAAATACCGCCCTTTTTCTAGCTACTAAACTATTTGCTACGTTTTTATGAAGTTCATAAATACCCTTGTTAGCGTCGCCAGGGTGTGCAACTTTGCCACCTATTAAAACTTGGCTTTTTAGTTGTATTTTTTTTAACATTTTAAAACCTTTCTTTTGTTTAAAAAAAGGGTATGTAAAAACATACCCTTTTTAGTTATATCCCAAATCTAGCTATGCGCCTTTTTTAGCAACACAAAAAGATTCTTCATGACGTGCGCCAAAGTCTACATCTTGGAAAGCTGTAATTCTTACGCCGCCTTTTGTAGAGCTTGTATAAGGGTCTACGATAATTTCAAGACCGCCGAACATACCTACAATTAAATCTGCAAAGTTACCTAAAATAGCGTCGCCGTCGTTAATTTGGTTTGTAACGATAGCTTTGTAACCGTTAATAGTGTTACCGTTTTCCCAAATTACGCCGCCACCGTCGGTATTTTCTGGGAATTTTTGAGTAACTTTAGCGTTACCGCGTGTTTTAGCGTTTACGATATATGCCATGTTGTTTACATCTGCATTATCGGTAGCTATTTCGGTTTCCATTGCTACATAGTCTTTATAGCTTGGAAAATCGCCTGTATATGTTACAGTATTTACGCCGTCATGGTTTGTAATACCTTTTGGTGTATTTTCGTTGCCCTCGCCATAGAAGCCGGCTTTATCAATAGCAATCGCTAAAGCTGCCGCTAAATCGTCGCGTAACATTTTTTCAATATCCATTGAAGATTGTTTAAGCATTTTTCTAGTAACGTATGTATTAGCGCTTACGGTTTTCATGCCAAGTTTTAAAGTGCCAAATTCTGCGTTAGTAGTTTCTGCCGCTACGTCTTCGCCAACCCAAGAGCCGGAAGTACCCGCGGTTTGTTTAGGTATTTCAATATCCCCAACTAAACCGTTTAATTGTCTTGAAAGTTGCAAAATAACACATTTATTTCTTAACATTTCTATAAAAGATTCAGTTTTTAAAGTTGTAGGGATTAAAGCCGCGCCGCCTGTTGTATCAAGGTTACTAACCATTGGCGCTAATAAAGCTTCTACCGGGATTACTGTACCTTCGTTTTTAACGCCGTATTTGCTAGCCGCTTTTGCGCATAATTCAAATTCTTTAGAAGCTGCATTTTGCGCTTTTTTGTCTGTTGGGTTAGCTAAAGCGTTTACAAGGTTAGTAATGCTAAAAGCTTTTGCTTCTTCTAGTGTCATACCAACGCCAAAAGAATTATTAAGCGGTTTTTGTTCTTTGTTTCCTGATTCTTTTAGCAATTCGTCTTTAAAGTCTTCTACGCTTTTGCCGTCTGCTACATATTGCATAGCTTTTTCGCTAGCGTTATATGTTTTGCCAAGGTCTAAAATGTCTTTTACTCTTTGTTTTTCAGCCTTAACTTCTGCTTCTGCGTTTTTAGTTTCGTCTTCTTCGCCGTCTTGTAATGCTTTAATCATAGCTTTAATTTGGCTATCGCTTACGCCTTGGTTTTTCAAAGCTTCATAATCAAGACCAAAAGCGGCACATAATTTTGATAAATTCATGTTTTTGTTTCCTTTCATTGTTTCTTTACTGTTTTGTACTACTGTTATAAAAGTATTTTCTACTTTTGGTACGTTATGCCCCGCCGGGTCTTGCCCTTGCCCGTCGTCCTTAGCTTCCTTTGTGTACCAAGAAGCATTAAAATTTTTATAATCGTTTATGTTAAATTTTTGTCCATTTATGACTAATTGACCGTCTTTTAAACTTGCTTTTACTTCGGTTTCTTCTATTTCGTCGCAAAAGCCTTTAGCTAAAGCGTCCGAAGCGGTTAGCCATGTTTCAGCGTCTAAAAGCGTCTTAATTTCGTCTTCGCTTAGCCCGGTTTTTTCGACATAAGCAACTACTAAAGATTCTTCTACTTTGTCTAAAACGTCCGCCGTAGTGCGCATGTCGTTAGCATTGCCCGCCGAAAATGTCCATGGCTTATGTATCATCATCATGGAATTTTTAGGCATAATTACCTTATCGCCCGCCATAGCAATTAAAGAAGCAATAGAAGCCGCTAAGCCGTCAATATAAACATTTATTTTAGCTTTGCAACGCTTTAAAGTGCTATAAATTGCTTGACCCGCGAATACGTCGCCGCCTGGGCTATTTATTCTTACGTTAATTGTTTCGACGTCTTCAATAGCTTTTAGGTCTTCCGCAAATTCTTTAGACCCTACGCTATCCCAATAGCCGTCGTCGCCAATTACGCCATATAGTAATAAGTCGGCTTCTTTTTGGTTTTCTTTATTCAAGAAATTTTTAAGCTTCCAAAACTTTTTACCCTCGTTTTTTATTGTTTTTTCTGCATTAGCATAGATTCTATTTTTTTGTGTTTTCGTCGTCTTCGCTAACATCATTTATAACCTCACTTTTGACTAAAATACCTTTAGCCCTAATTTCTTCGTTTTCTTTTTCTATTTCCGTCCATACTTCTTGCGGGTCGCGTCCTTGTTCTCTAATTACGTCCGACCTACTACGGAATCCGTTTTGTACTGATATTGCCGCGCTATTTACGTCTTTAACCGGGTCTACCCAAGACCAACGGCGCATAGTCCATGTAACGTCTTTATATTTTTCGTAGCGTTCCGGTTTTAAGAATCCGTTACCGCATTTAATACGGGAAGCCAATAACGAAAATTTTAGCCAAGCGCCATGGACACGTTCCGTAAAGTTGGTTTTAAACCATTTTTGCAAGCCTTTCCATACTTCGCGTTCGTCTAAAATACCTTGGCGCAATGAAGAAAAATTAACGCTTGATAAATCGCCGGATATTGAAGAATAGCCGGAATTTAAACCGACGGCAATACTACGCAAAATAGATTTACTAAATACGTCAAATTCGCCATTAGGATATGCCGGGTCGTATTTTTTAACATCATAGCCCGGCGGCAATTCGTGAAAACTTGCCGGCGTTGCGTCAATGTCTATACCTAAATCCTTGTCTTTGTCGTCGTCGTCTTCGTATGCGTCCGGGTCGTTATTTGTAATAAAGCCCATTTGGCAAGCGCCCGCCCTAGCATGTGCTACTGCGGCTTCTTCAAAACCATTTAGCATATTCATGCGTAATAAGACGTTAGAATACCAAGGCAAGCCCCTTTTTTGGTCTACATATTGCGGTAAAAACAAGTGTATTATTTCATCCGCCGGTATAATATAATGATTATTCCCCGATACTTCGGAATAGTAGCCGTCTATGTCTTTTTTGATATAGTAATTAAGGGGTTTGCCATATTGGTTAAACTCAATACCGAATCTAATATAGTTACCGTCTTCGCGGTTTAATTGATTCTTATTTATATCTAAGCGGCGCGGGTCTATAAGTTGTAAAGCAAAGCCCCAATTATTAACGCTTTTGCCTTTGCAAATTCTTATTAACGCTTCGCCCTCTCTTGCTACTGTTGTTAGTACAAGCTTAGACATGGTAATAAAATCTAATTTGCCGGTTACGTCGCAATTTTCCGCTTTTTGCCATTCTTCCCACGCTTTTTCTTGCGCTTGGTTTGCTACCTGGTCTAATTTTCCGTTAGCGTCTTTTGCTTGCGCTTGCAGCATAATACCATTATCGCCTATTACGTTATCGCCTAATAATTGCAAATACCTAGACGCATACGGATTATTCATGCATTGTTCGCAAGACCTAGCAACTAAAGCCGGTAAAAACTTTTCTATAATTTGGTCGGAAGTGTATTTATAAGACGTCCAATTATAAGTTAAATTATTATTACCCGCCCCCGCGTAATTCTGCGGTTTTATTGTTACTATTGCGCCTTTTTGCGCTTTTGGCGTTTCTCTCTTTTTAAAAAAATCTAATATCATTAAAATTTATACCTAATATTTTTAAATGTTTTTCTACGTCTTACTTTTATCCTTGCAACTTCGGCGCGGTAATATTCGCGTAAGCGCCTTAATTCGTCGAAGCTATGCGCGGTAATTTCTCTATTACCTATTTTTAGGGTCTTATATTCGTCAATTATTCGACCCTCTAAAGCGGCTTCAATAGCTTCTAACATCTTTTCAGCATGTGTTTTTTCTGCCGGTGTATTTTCGTTACTCATTTTTAACCTTTCCAAGATGTAGCGTAAGTATTAGCCTTTTTTGTGCGTTTCTTTAATTTCTTACGGGCTTTTAATGCGTAATCCGTTTTTGGCGTTTCCGGTTGCTTTGATTCTTCAGCCGGTTTATTTTGGCTAAATTTAGCTTTTAAAGCTTCTAGCTTATTTTTTATGCTATTTTCTTCCAAGCGTTCCCCGATTCTTTCAAAATTTGGATTAAGTATTTTTAAAGCCGCATAAGAATAAACGCGACAATCTAGCGCTTCATTTCTTGCCCTAATCTTTTCCCATGTCCTTTTTGGGTAGCCTTTAACAAATTTAGTAACCAATTTTTCAGCGGTTAAACTGTCAAAATATGCCCTATCGCATTTACGCGGAAAGTGCATATAACCCGACCCAAAAGAAGAAATTTTTAAACGCCCGTAAATCGTTCCTTTAGCCTGGTCTACACCGACCGGGAATAATTTAACGGTTTTTGTCTTCGATTTACCTATTTTAGCTTTGCTTTGTGCGCCTACTATCGGGATATTTTCGCCCCCTACCCCTTTTATTAAATAAACCTTTTGAGTGTATCGGGTGCGCCCGTATTCGTATACGCTTTGCGTTTTGTGTCCGCCGGTATCTATACAAGTTGCGCTTATATTCAACCTTGCGCCGGATTCGTGCGGATAATCAGACGCTAAAACGTCGTCTAATTGTTGCCATACTTCCGGTTGGTCGGGGTCGCCGTAGAGCCTTAAATAATCTACTAGCCATGATTCTTCGCCCTTCCCCCACGCGGTTATTTCGACTTCTAGCCTATCGTCTTGCGTATCTACGCCCGCCGTAAGAACTACGCCGCCTTTAGGTATCTTTTTATAATCTTCCGTCCTAGCTTCTAAGCTATCCGGGTCTAAAGCTTCGCCGGCTTCTTCCCATGTTTCGCCTAATGAAGTATTAACCCAAGTTTTAAGCGTGTCCGGTTTGTCTTTAGCTTCTAAAAAGTCTTTTACAATGTCCGAAATTTTACGCCAAGGGCTATATAATTCGTTCAAGTGAAAACCCGCAACCCCCTTAAATTCGGTTTGCGCTTCCCAATGCCCTTTAGCTATCGCGCGGTATCTATCCGAATCCGATAAATGCCCGCCGCAATGTTCGCATTCGTAAAAAGCTTCTTTTACGTTATCTTTGCTATATTTGACTTGCCCCCACCTAAGACGCTGATAAACTCCGCAATGCGGACATGGTACAAAATAATAGCGTTGGTCGCTTTCTAAAAAAGCTTTTTCTATTCGGCTTATTCCTTTAATAGTAGGAGTAGAGAATAAACCTATTTTTTTATTCCAATAAGTAGTAGTACGTTTTATAGCAAGGTTTACCGGGTCGCCCTCTGCCCCCGCACTTAACGGGTAGCGGTCTACCTCGTCGCATAATACAATTCTAATAGGTCTTGAAGCAAGACCCGCCGGGGAATTTGCGCCGACCATGGTAATATGACCGCCAGGGAAAAGTTTATGTAAAATCGTATTATCGGAATCTTTAGACTTTGAAGACCTTACTTTTTTTGCTAAACATTCGTTATCTCTAACCATTGGCGCTAAACGGTCTTTACTCCAAGTTTGCGCCATTTCTAAAGTAGGTTGCAAATTTAATATAGTGCTTGGGTCTTGGTCTATAAAATACCCTACAATATTATTTAAAATTTCAGTTTTTCCGACTTGCGCCGAAGACATAACTACAATTCGTTCTACTTCCGGCGCGCTAAAAGCGTCCATTATTCCACGTTGATATTCTGCCCTAGAAGTTAAATACTTCCCAGGCTCTGCGGAAGCTTCCGGGCTTAAATATCGGTATAAATCCGCCCATTGTGATATTGTTAATTTTGGCGGGCATTTCCAACAAGTAAAAGCTTGTCTAATTATCCCCCGTATTTTCGTTAATTCCTGTATTTGATTCATCAAACCCCGGCGTAATTAGTTCATTTAGTGCTTCTTCTACTCCGCCGGTTAAAATATTTTCGGCTTCGTTCGGGTTTTCCGCGGTTGCCAAAATTGGCGCAAGTTTTCGCGGAAGTGCAAGCAACTTACCGCGGCAATTCATTATAATTTTTTCTAATTCGTGCGTTACCAATTCCGCCGAAACGTATAAACCCTTTTTTATGTTTAAGTCAAATTCTATACGGTCGGCTTCTACTTTTGCTTTTCTTGCCCTTTCGTGTCTTCCGTCTAATTCGTCGTCTTCGTCGCCGCAAAATTCCTTATAATAATACGCTTGTACGCAAGCGGGTATATCATATTGCCCCGGTTTTTCCGGTCTTGGTATTACTTCCTCGTCTACTAATTGTTGGATTCTGCGGGGTGTTACGCCTAATATTTCCGCTAATAAATCTAGCTTTGATGTAATATTTTCTAATGCCACAAGCGAAACCCCAAAATTATTATTATTTCTACACTTTCAGACGAAAAACGAAGCGTAAGTAAAATACTATATTTTCCTAAAACCCTTATTACGCCTATATTACAAACATAAAACGAAAAACGAAACGATAGTAAATTACTATACCTAGAAAACTCCCGCGCATTTGCTCACCCGCAACTACCGGGGGTGCGGGGAAGTACCTACGACCCGCCGAAAGCCTTGTTTTATGCATGTTTTAGCCTGTTTTTATTCTTCTTTCGTCCTTTTTGTACCTCGTGTTAGTCTTGTAGCGCGCCCCCTTGCGGGGGCTTGTTCTACATTTATAGGAGTTCTACATTATGAAAAAGATTTTCTATAAAAATAGTAAGCTAATAAACAAAAGTCTTCTAAGCTTAAACCATTTAAGACCGCTTTAATATCGTCTTTTAAATACGATTCGCCGCGCGTGTTTACGTCGTCGTAACATTTAGCACATAGCGGCAAGGTTAAATAGTCTTTTGTATAAGTTCTTTTTAAGTGGTATACCATACCACCGCGCGCCCCGCATTTAATACATGTTTGCTTTGCTTGATGTAATAAATAGCTTGAATCAAAGTTATTTATATCCGCGGATTTTATGAAGTTTAATTTTTCTTGGTCTACGTTATGCGTCCAACAATAGCGCAATTCGGGCGGTAATATAAAGCCGTCGAATATGTCCGACGAATCAATAAAAGTAATAATATCTTCTATGAAATTAGACGCTTCCGCCTTAGTCATAGAAGATAAAGTTTTTAAATATGTTACTTGCTTGCCGTTAGGTAGTGTTATATTTTCGGTTAATCCACATTCGGAGTATAACCAATCTTTAACCATGTACGGCTCGTAACTGTACCCCAAATTCTCAAAGTAGCGTATTAACGCTTTGATAATTCCGCCAAATATAAAGCCAAGTTGCTTTAAAGTTTTTTCTTGTTTTAATTCTTCGTAAGATATTCTATATACTGCGCCGTCTTTATAGCGCCTTAATAGGTCGCCTAAAATGTTTTTTAAATACTCTTTATTTGAGCATGTAAAATCCATTATGTATATACCTTACATTCTTTACTAACTTTAAATTGCCTTACGTTGTTAAAATCTTTTACCCAAGAACTTTTAGAAGCGTCTACATAGTGCCAAGACATATTAGCACAAGACCCGTATTTTACATTTAAGTCCGGTATTTCGTAGTAGGCTTCTTTTTCAAACTTCCTAATAAATTTAGCAATATCTTTAGAATTTTTGGGCTTGCGTTCGCTATATTTCCCGTCTTCTATTCGATATTGCTTTACTTGTACTTTAAGCGCTTTACATTTCGGGCATTGCCCTACTTCTAAAACGCGGTTTTTATGCGTTGTATTATCGTATAGTCTTAATTTTCTTTCAGCTTGAAAATAAGCATTGCAACAATATAACAAGGCGTAGTACTCCTATATTATTTTGGCGACACCTTTAAAATTTACATTGCGCATTGCTAATACCTTAAAAGGAATAAAGGACAACCAAAATTTTAATTTCTAATCTATATTAGCGTGGGATTTAAAACAAAACAATATAGCAATTAAATTACTTCACTTGAATTAGTTTTATCATATAAACCCGCTTGCCATGCCTGTTTGGAAAAGATTATTTTATATTTTTCGATTCCCCAATTATTTAAAAAATTTTTATCAGACATACCGCCCGACGCGTCGTAATTCATTTGCGACGGTACAATAATCATTTTTTGTAAATGTTCAATACGCGCATAAAAAAACGGGTTATGCTTGCGTATTTGCTTTTCTATAAAATGGTGTGCTTGATAGCTTCCATGGTCGTAGTCGTTTACGCTTGTTAATTCCCCCGGCGGAATCGGTTTTAAAGTCCGGTCGAATAAATCAAAATAAAAGCATGGGTATTTCCCAAAATCGTCGTTAAATTCTTTGCTACTCATGCCGGTTATCCTTTTACAATATATAAAATATCCAACGGTATAAAATGCCTATATGATACGCTAAGTTCTAAAGGCTCTTGCGTTTCTAAGCATTTTAAAGCTTCAGCCGCTTCTTTCGGGTCGTCATATTTAAAGGCGCAATAGTAATTATCGCAACCGCGCACGCACCGTTCAAAATCGACAATAGTATATAAAAATGTCTTTTTAAGGTTAAAAGGCTTTGTAGCAATTATATAGCGTTCATTGCATGCCTGGATTCTAAACGGCTTTTTATCGCCCTTAAAATAGATTTTATCGCCTACGGCATATTCTAAATTTTTATAAGCCTTTTTAGATTCTTCGCGTAGCTTTTTACATCTTGAATAATCTATACAACCTACCGAACTTGTTTTATTAACTTGTAAATATTTCGGGCAATTTCTACACCATTCTATATAATTGTATCTCATGTTAAACCCCTCTTAATTCGTCTTTTATCAAATTCCAAATAGCCAAGCATGCGCTACTTCTATTTTCGGATTCTTGTATAATTCGCCCTATGCGTTCTATTTTGTCTTGTAAATTACAATTATCCGTAGTTATCCTTATAGACTTCTTAGCAAGTTGCGCTATTTCTTCATAGCTTAGATTCTTAAAATAATCGTCGTTAAAACATTCGATTTTTAAAGATAGGTCTATATAGTCTTGCACCGCCCCGCGTTCACATTCGCAACACTCCGCGGCTTTAATTGATTCGTAATCTTTTATTTTTGCTTCTAATAAAGCTATTTTATCTTTTTGCCAATTCGTTAATACTTGATAATTCTTTAATTTTTGCTCTATTGTTTCTTTACTCATGCCGGTATTACCTCGTCTACTTCTTCTAATATGATTTTATATGCGCATTCGTCGCAATGGTCTTCTTCTAATTCTTTACAAGCTTCGCATATATCATTTTTTATAAAATTTCTTATGCCTACTAACGCTTCCTTTAGCTTCTTATTTTCTGCTTCTAAATTATTAACTTGGTCTATACTTAACATTGCACCCCCTCTATTTTAGCTTTTTTGCATTTTTCTAAGTTTTCTGCTACTTCTTTGCGGTAGTCTTCTAATCCATGGTCGTCTTTTGTTTCTTCTAAATCTTTTTCCATGTCTTCTATTGCTTTATCAAGCGGTATAATATAGTCCGGGCAATAATGTAGACTTACGGGGTCGTTTGCCCCTTTTTTAACTCCGGTAGGTCTATAATACATTTGGCTATCTAATGTACCTTTAGAAGAATAGCGGGCGCTATGACCGTCGGGTAGATTTTTTAAAGATACTTCTAAATATTTTTTTGTTTCTCTAATAACTTTTGCCGGGCTTATTCCCTCGTATAAAGTGCATACCGCTACTATATCGCCTTTTTTAATTTTATCTAGCATTTTGTACCTCTATTGATTCTTTATTTAATACTTCGCTTATTAGTTGTTTTTTAGCCGGTATTGTCAATTTATTTAAAATTAAGTGCGTAATTTCTTCCGGCTTCATATCTGCTAAAAGATACTTAATTACGCCGTCTATTTTTAGTGTTTCTTTACTCATTTTTATTTATCCTTACTACATTCCGTAAACTATTTCTTTGCGTTTTTCGCAATATATATCATGCGTCCAACCGGTATTATTTTTTACTTTTAGATACTTATAGGCGGTTGCGGCTTTTCTGCATTGCCCGCACTCTTTACAATAATGCGGCTTATTTTCTATAATTTCTTGTTCTTTGCTCATGCCTGTTTTTCCTTATATTTTTCTATGATTCTTTTTAATCGTTCGATTTTTTCGCCTTTTTTAGTTACTACTTTATCGTGCAAAGTAAAAATTAGTTTTAATTGCTCTAGCATAATTTCTACGTCTGCTATTTCTTCAGCCAAATTTTCTAAGTTGCCTTTTTCTCTAATAATTTTTGATATTTCTTTTTGTAGTTCGCTACATTCTTCCATGGCTATTACCATTTGCGGCAATGCGCCAAAAGTTTTTATAGCTTCTAAATATACGTCAATATCTGCCATGTTGCCCTACTTTCTTAAATTACTTAACCAATCCCCAATAATCGCTACTACGCCCATAAAAGCAAACGTAGCAATAGACCCTAAAAGGATATTTAAAAATATTATTGTTAATTTTTCGCTTGTTAATATTTCTATCATTTTTAACCGTCCTTTACATTACTTCGTCTAGCTCTTTATATAAAGCTTTTTTAATTTCAAATATTTCCAACATAGCGCCCGCATGGTCTTGTTTTTCTAATTTTATTCGTAATGCGTTTATTTTTTGCAATAAATTTTTATTACTTTCAACTACGCGGGGAATTTGTTTTAACGCGCGTTCAAAATTGTAATAACTTAAAAATTCTATTTTACAATTTATAGACGTTCTAAAGTCCCATTCGTCGTATTCGTAACTTACTTGCTCATTTTTACCCCAAAATTTAATTATAAATGTACCGTCCGGGGCTTTATCGCCCATATTTTTTATATAGTCTTCTATTATTTCTTCGTCATATTCCGACCATAGTACGGTTAATTCTTGTTCTATATACGTTACTATCGCTACGACTTCTTCTAATTCAGCTTTAGGAATCGTATAATAACAACCGCCGTCAAATAGCGCTTCATTGTCTTTTAGATTTTTTAGCGTTTCTTCGTCTGCCTTGCGCAACTGTTCCCACGCGTCCTTTTCCCATTGTTCTAATTCTATTTCTTTTTCTTCCATGTCTAATCGTCCTTATATTCTTCCATGTATTTCTTTAAAAAATGTATCGTTGCGCAATTATCGCACCTTATAAACACGTCCGCGCTTTGTATTGTTTCGCCGGTTTCTTCGTCTTTTATTCCTGGTACATATTCCCAAGTAGCCATGCCGGATTCTTTAAGGTCTTGCCCGCAATTACCGCAAATTATATGTAATCTATCGTTTACCATTTGCCGCACTCCTCTAATTTTGCTTTGCACCTATCGCAATATACGTCGCCGTCTACAAAGTCGTTAATATCTTCACGTCTTCGCGCTACAAAAGCTTCTTTAGCGTCTATATTGTCTTGGGTTATTTCAGCACCGCAAAGACCGCCGCAATAAAACCACCAACCAAGCTTTAATAATTCTTCTATTGGTACTTTTTTAGAATCCGCGTATTTATCAAAATCTTTTATGCGTTTTGCTCTAAGGTCGGTATAGTCGTTTCCATGAAATTCCCAACTATTTATGGCGCTTGCTTTTGCTTTTCCGGAAGATTCCGCCCATATTATCAAGTCGCCGTTTTCGTTCCATTGCGAAGTTACTATATAAGCTTTTAATTTACCTTTTTCCATTTTTCTAATCTCCATATAAATAGATAATCCCGGCGTAACATTCCATACAACTATATTTAATTTTATGGTCTGTGTAATCTACTGTTACTAAGCAACTACTACCAGGGGGTATTGTATGCCCGCAAAAATAGCATTTATGCTCTTTTCTAGTTTCATTTATTTGCTTTGTTATGCCGTCGCCGGTCTTTTCTTCAAACCTTATAGGCTCGTTACAATTACTAACTTCTTCCGGGAATTTGTTAAAATTCTTAGATTCCCTATTTTTACATTTATCGGTATGCCAACGGCATTTATAACACTTTTTCCAAGTCATTTTTACCACCTTTTAAATATTAGTATTTAGCCCGTTTTTTACCCTTAGCAAATAATTACAAAATCTTTTAAAAGCATTTGTAAAAGGTTGTATATTTGTATCGTCCGCCCATCCGGCAAAACCTATAAAACCGTCTTTATTAAAAGATATTGCTTCGCGCCCCTCGAAATAATGAGAATTTACTTTAATAAAAGCGCTTTCTAATTCGCCGTTATTTTTTCTATTAAATATTGGCAAAAATCTTTTTAAAGCATTTTTAGAGTTGCTTATTCTCATTGTAGAAATACCATGTACTAGCGGGTCTTTTTTTAGTTCGCTATATATTGCCAATTCGTCAGCTAATATTGCTAATAGCATGTAAAAATCTTTTTCTTTTATGTCGGCATAGCTTAGCCCGTTAGCTGCAAAACTACGCCTTGCGTTTTCTCTATAATCTGTATATGGTTTTTGCATTGCTTACCCCCAATAAATCTTTATACCGCCTTGAATTTCGGTTACAGTATAGCCGGCGTCGCTATAAAGTTCTTTTAACTTCTCTATTACGTCATAATTACAAATTATTTTTACTTCCGTTAATCCTTTTTCTACGGCTTTTTTAATATCTAATTCCGCTTTTTTTACTGCATTATTTATTTTATTTACTAATGCTTTTTCCCTTGCTTCTTTTGCGCTAATCACTATGCCACCGCCTTAACTTTGCTAGCTTCTTTGATTTTTAGCGCTAAATCTCTTTTTAGCGGTTTATTTAAGCTTTTGTACTGATTCTTTAACGCCTGGTATTCTTGGCGGCTTTGTCCTTTGTTATTACAACCTTTTCTAAGTAATTTTGCTTTTGTATTTCTCATTTTTCTATTTTCCTTTCTACTACTGCTAATACTGCTAACGCGCTTAAAAATCCGATTAAAAAAGACCAAAATAAAGCGCTTAATATTTGGCTTATCGTTAGACCTATCAACATGCCGGACTTATTCCCTTATTTGAATCGGCATTAGTAAAGCTGTTGTATTTATTCCCGCGTCTTGGTTATTTGAAGTAATTACTATTGCGTTTAACGGGTTTTCTTTATTTACCCTCAATATGCCTACATTTGTCCTTGGGTGTGAAATTTCCGCAAGCCTAGCCATATAGCGCGTATTAAAACCGATTTTTGTATATTTTTCGTCTTTATCTAATTTTTTTGGTATTAACTTCTCGTAATCCGGAAATTTACACGAATCGCTACCCAAAGCCGGAATAGTATAGCTAATGCCGTTTAAAATATCTTCAAAAATAGCCGAATCTTCGTTAATAGTTATTCTTAGTCTATCCATGCAACACATACTACGTTTTCTTCCGAACTCGTAAGAATTTTTAAACCCCGCCTTGTATAAATGTTGCCCGCTTAATGTTAATTGGTATGCGCCAGGTGTAATAATTTCGTCTATATTTATGTCTTGTTTAATTAAAATACTACCGTTAGTAGCCGCTAGCGTTAATATGCCGCTATCTATTTTAAAATTAACCCCGTTTAGTAAGTTACGTTCGCTAAAATTAAAATTAGTACAATTTATAGCGTTTGCTAAAGCTTTTTTAAATGTTTGTTTTTGAATCTCAAATACAATAGGCTTAAATTTTGCCTTTTTGTTCGCGTTTTTTCCCATAGTTTACACCTTTCTTTTTTGTTAATCTGCTAGTATCAAACCGACAATAAAGCCGATAAAAAATATTGCCACCGGGCTTAAATCATGCATGGCTTCCCCTTTCTCATATCGTCATAAACGCTATTTAGTCTTCCGCTTAGTTCTAGTTGTTTTACCTTGTTTTCTGCGCGTAGGAAGTACGGAATATTTACCGCGTTGCTTGCTTTGTCTTCGGCTTCATATCTGCGGCATATTTCATTTTTAACGTATTCTTTTTTTTGCGCCGGTGTAATTTTTCCACCTTGTAAAACTTTTAATTTTAGTTTCATGCCTGTCTTCCTTTCGTAATTACTTTCATTGCTAAAATATTGTTTTGCGAAAACATTTTTAAATTGTCGTCTTCGTCGTCTATTGCTATATGCACGTCGTAAAATTCCTTGATTCGCTTTAAGTGGTCGGCTTTTACTTCCGCCGCCGGTCTAAAGTCGTCCAGGTCGCGCATGTATATGTCGCTATACATCATGCAACCTCTTAACCGGGTAATAGTACCGACCTTAATAGCTTTGCTTCTAGCAGTCGAAAAGATAATTTTATAACCTTGCATACGCAAAAACTCTAATATGTCTACTAATTGTTGATTTATCAAAGCTTTAGCCGGGTCGTTTGCGTATTCTTCAAAGTATGCGAATTTATCCGCGCCGGTTATGCCTTTTTCTGCTATTTCTTCATATATCCGGGAAGTATCAATAACGCACCCGTCAATATCGCATATAATCGCTTTTGGTTTACTCATTTCCTACCTCTCTTGTTTCATACGTTGGCAAATCAAATAAGCTTAAATTGGTCGCTACTATTTCTTCAGCCTTAAATAAATTTGGTTGCTTTAACCTATCTTCTACCCTCGCTTGGGCTTGTTTTATCATGTTTGCGTCTTCATCTGCGCAAATATAGTTATAGCCTAAGTTAATACAAGCTATTGCCGTCGTCGCCGACCCGCAAAAGGGGTCTAAAACGGTTGCACCTGGTTTTAATCGTGCTTGCATTATGCACCATTCAAAAAGTTTTATAGGCTTTTGCGTCGGGTGGAAGCGTTTAGCTTCGTCGCTTATATATTGACTTCTTGCATAATCGAAAATTCTAGCCGCTTTATTAAAAGAAGCCCACGCTTGTTCACAATCCGCCATGCTAAATTTACGTTGGCACTTGTTCCATATATAGAAACATTGCGAAGTAGGCAATATATCGCCAAAATAATTACCGCCCCAAATAATAGAATTTTTACCAACTCTTAAACATTCGTTAATAAGTTCCGGACTTGTACGCTTTTCGTCGTTAAACCCTTTAGAATCGCCCGCGCCGTAGTCGTTCCAATGATATTTAGTAACGCTTAATCTTTTGCCGCCTAATTTTCTTTTTAATTGCCCGATATAATCAATTCCATAGCATGGGTCGGTTAAAACCAAGTCTACGCTATTATCCGGCAATAAAGCTAATAATTTTTCAGCTTTTGCGCATATAACTTTATTTTTTAGATTTTCAAGCTTAATTTTAGGTCTTTTTTTACCTACTTCCGCTTGTTTTATTATTAAATTTTTTAAAATATCTTTATATAAATTAGTTATCATGCCGGTTTTTTCCTTGTTTTTCTTGCCCTGGTTTTCTTCTTTTTGCTTTCAAGTTCGGTTAATTCCGAAATTGGTATAAAAAATTGCAATTCGGAATTATAAGAAGTTCCGGAAAAGTTTTTATAATTTCCAACCTTAGCCGCTTTAGCAACGCTAATTTTATAGGTCTTTTCGTCAATTTTGAAAAATAGATAATCGCCCACGCGAAGCTTTGAAAATATAGCCCCGTTTACGCCTACTTCGTTTGTAACGTTCATAACGTGATTTTTAGATTTTAAGGACTTCCAAAGCGAAAATTTATAATTATCCGGGTTATATAAAAGCTTGCCTATTAACTTCTTTTCATTGCCAAATACCTTATAAAAATCGGTTATATATCCGTCGGTATTAGCTACAATTCTAAAGCCGGAAAATTCAAGCTTGCGAATTTCGCGCGCTAAAATTTCGTTTTCAGTAACGCAAAATTTATATTCAATTCCGTTAATTACTCTAATTTCGTCCATTTTCTAAAAGTTCCTTAAATTGGTTGTAAAAAATGCACATAGCTACTCTAAAATTAGTTTTAGTAGTCGGGATAGTGATTTTATAAGATAAGTTATTTAGATAAACTTTTACCGTATTTCTTGATATTTTTAAGTTTTTAGAAATTTCGGAAATATCGAAGCCTAAAGCAATAGCTTTAAGCGTTTCTAATTCCCTGTTACTTAATTCTTTTTCTAAAACTTCGTTTAATTTTTTATCCTCTAAATATGCTTTAATATTCATTTCCCGCCCTATCTTCCAAAATTGGAGTTAATTAGCTATCCTTTTTATTTGTTATTTTTACCTCGTTTATTAAAATGTAAGTTTTTGCTACGCTTTTGCCGGTTTCGTCCTGGTATACGTCTTTTTCTAAAGTGCCTTGAATACAAACTAAAGCGCCTTTTTTAGCTACTTCGCCGATAAATTCCGCTTTATTTCCCCAGGCTTTAGCGGTATGCCATGTAACTACTTCTTGGTTTTGTTTTTTAGACCATTTATTAACACCGATAGAAATAGTTACGGTTTTTGCGCCCGATTCAAAATACTTAAATTCAGGGTCGCCGCCTAGTCTTCCGCTTAGTGTTATTGTGTTAATATCACTCATTTTTTATTTTTCCTTTCTGCTATTCTCGTAGCTGCTTATATCGTTTAGAAATTGCCATAATATAGCTTTTAAAGCCGGTATAAATTGCGGGTCTACTTTTGCGCGTTCTAAATAATTCGTAATCGCCGTTTGTGCGTAAAATAAGGAAGTAACGCCGACCCAGCCCGTAGTTTTTTCCGGGAAGTTTTTAACGAAAAAACCGTTAATTATTCTTAAATTCTTAATTATTTCTTTATTTTCTTTGTAGGTTTTAAAATTTATTGCCACTTGCGCCCCCTGTTTGTTGAGCCTTTAAACTCTATGCGTATTTCGCACATATCTTTTAAACGGTCGATAATAGCGCGCCATGCCGGGAAGCTATCAATAATAGCTAACATTTCGGGGTTTGCCGTAACGCATGTAGGTACTTCGTAATTTAATAAAGTGTCAATAATCCTATATGCTATTTCTTGCCTTTTTTCGGATTCGCCGCCGCGTCCTATATCGTCCAAAACTATAAAATCAAATTCGGTAAGCCAATTTAAAAGCCCGCTTATGTCGCCCGCGTTGTCGTAGCTATATTTTGTAAATTTGTCAAATAAAGCCGACATAGTGATAAATAAGCAACTATGATTTTTTTCTAATAATTCGTTACATATAGCCGCTAAAAGCGTTGTTTTTCCTGTTCCCGGTTTTCCTATCATGCAAATACCGGCGCTTGTTTCGCGGTTAAATTTTTTTGCGTACTTTTTGCATATTTCTAATTCTTTTTTATTTCCGTATTCTGCGGCTTTTTCTTCTAATAGCTTAAAAGTCTTTTTTCTAAATAACGGCGTCATTAAAGAATTTTCAAAAAGCTTTTTTAATTTAGCGTCTTTTGCTTCTTTTTCTTTGCGCGCTTTTTCTTCCGCTTCTAATTTTTCGATACAATTACAAGTAGGTACTTGCACCTTTGCCGGCTTTCTTCCTAAAACTGCCGGAAGCGTAAACCAAGTAAAGGTAGCGCCGCAATGCGCGCATTTTTTTAATTCTTCTACTTCAACTTTTAAAGATTCTTCTAATAATTCAGAATCTATTTTTTTAATATTTAAAGCGTCCATTTTTCTTTAACCCCGTCGCTTTCTGCGTTTTCTGCGCTTTCGTCTTCTATAAATTGGTCGTATTCGCCGTTAAGTATTCCCGCCCATTTGCCGTCAATAATTAGACCGCGCAAACCAAATTTACTAATATTTGGCGGAAATTTAATTTTTTTGAATTTTTGAATAATTAACGGAATATTTTTTATAAAGTCGGGATTATCTACCGCAATTTCCGTTAATTTGTTAATTTGGTTATTATCTAAATAGCACCTTGCTACTTTAAAAACTTTTTCATATTCTTTTTTAAAAACGTCTACTATTGGATTATTAAAATATGGGTCGAATTTTTTACCATTATTAGTATATATATTTATATTATTAGTAATATCTTCA
>JAZRSX010000016.1:0-228709 GCA_045651725.1 Christensenellaceae bacterium | reverse complement strand
TGGAGCAAATGTAATACATATTTAATTTTTTGCAAGTTAAAAAGCGAGAATATTCTCGCTTTTTACGTTGATAATTTGTGTAGTTTTTATATTTATATGAATATTCCCCAGACAAGAGATAATAAAATCGACACTGCCACAGGGATAATGCAAGACGTTACGCAAATGTCCCAATACGATTCTTTATGCGAGCAGTTTGAAACTGAAAGCAAGGTTAAAACTGCGCCGTTGTGTGGAAGAGTGTCTAAACCACCAGATGCAACGGATGCTATTCTATGTAAATATTCAGGGTTTAAACCGATTGTTTCGGCTTTTGCCAAAAAGTTTTCTGCAAGTGCTTCAAGAGCAATTGTCATACCACCTGATGCTGAACCAGTTGCTCCGGCTAATATGTTTACGGCAATTGCTTCTGCAAATAAGATTGAACCAGACATGTTTAGCATAGCAACCACTAATAATTCGAATCCTGGCACAGCTTTTACAACCGAGCCAAAACCAACTGCCGCCGCCGTATTCATAATTGCTATAAGAGAACTTTTTGAACCATCGTTTATTGATGGTATAATAACTTTTGCTCTTTTTATATTCGTTAAACAAACGACAACAATTCCTGCAAAAAGCGCTATAACAAGAGAATGAGTTGATTTGAGTTCAAAATTTAGTAAACTTTTTAAAACGAAAGGCAAAACGTTTAACACCACAACTACGATTATTAATGGAAGCAATCCGCTTAACCAATGCCAAGAAGAAAGTTTTTCCTTGTCGCCAATATCGGCCTCTTTGAAATTGGGGTCTTCAATAAAAACTAAACCTTTAGATTTAGTTTTTTTAACACGCCAATTCAAATATATGTAACTAGGAACGGCTATCATTATAACGGCAATTAAACTCATCAACGGTGCAGCCATTGCCGTTGTTCCATAATAAGTGGTAGGAATAAGATTTTGAATTTGGGGCGAACCAGGAATAGCGGTCATAGTGATACCAAATGCACCAAAAGCGACAACTCCCGGAAGCAAGTTTCTTGGAAGGTTTGCTTGCTTAAAAATTTCATAACCCATAGGGTAAATAACAAAAACGACAACGAATAAAGATATTCCACCGTAAGTCATTAAAAGACAAGGTATAATAACTGCAAGTAAAGCAAATTTAGGACCTATCAATGAAACTATTTTATTCGCTAACGAACGAGCAGAACCGGTTGCGTCCATAAGTTTTCCAAAAACTGCACTTAAAAAGAAGGCAGGGAACCATGAAAGAATAAACCCTGACAAGCCTGACATATAATCGTTGAGGTATAAATCTAAAATATTCTTTCCACTCAACAAAGCCACTAACAAAGCGCAAACAGGTGCTACCCAAATTATAGAATGACCCTTAAAAGCCAAGAATATGAGTAATGCTAATCCTAAAACAATACCTATTAAAGATAAAATATCCATTTTCCACCCCTTTTTTTACTATTGCTATCTTTGGGCTAAATATATCACAAAGATATGTTTTTGTCAACAATACAAGCCTAGAATTACGCCGACTGACCATTTATAACTAAACGGCTCAATTTGTTTTGCGTTTGTGTAGCCGTTAGGCTATAAATTAAGCCACGTTGGGCAATTAATAGTCTTTTCTATTGTTTTATACAAAAAAAAGTGATATATTATAATAAAAGGTCAAGGAAACTAATTATGAAATGCGAAAAACTTTTTGAAACAATAGAGTTGTTAGAAGAAAAATATTTGCAGTTTTTAGTAGACGTATGCGATATTGAAAGCCCAACTGAACATAAACAAGGCGTAGATAAGGTTGGCAACTATTTTATTGAAAAAGCCAAAGAAAAGGGCTGGCAAGTTGAAGTTCAAAACCAACCTGTTTCGGGCAACTGCGTGTGCATAACGTTAAACCCCAACGCAAAAGGTCGGGCGGTATGTTTTTCAGGTCATATGGATACGGTACACCCCGTTGGCAGTTTTGGCAAAAAGCCAACTAAAATAGATGGCGAAATTATTTATGGCCCAGGCGTAATTGACTGCAAGGGCGGAATTGTTGCAGGTTTTATGGCTATGGATGCCTTAGAGCAATGTGGTTTTAAAGATAGGCCCGTAAAATTAATTCTTCAAACTGACGAAGAAAACGGTAGTAGATTTAGCAACAAGTCAACCGTGCGTTTTATGATTGAAAAAGCAAAAGATTGCATAGCATTTTTAAATGCCGAACCTTTTAGCAAAGGTGGGGTTTGCGTTGGTATGAAGGGAATAAGGAAATACGAGTTTGAGGTTTTGGGTCAAGCAGCGCATTCAAGTGTTTGTTATAATGGAAAGAGTGCGATATTAGAAGCGGCACATAAAATAATAAAATTAGAGCAGTATAAAGACGGCAATTCAATCACTTGCAACTGTGGATTAATTAACGGGGGAGTTGCCGAAAACACCGTTCCAAACAAATGTACGTTTACTGCGGATTTTCGTTTTAAAAACGATATGCAAGGAGCGCAAGTTGAAGAGATAGCAAAAAAGATAGCAGAAGAATCTTTTATTGAAGGCACGTCTTGTAAATTAACGCTAAAAAGTTGGCGATATCCTATGGAACAAAATCAAACAACCTTATTATTATGCGATAAGGTTAACGCCATTTATGAAGAAGTAGGGCTACCCGTTTTAAAGGCGTTTGAAGCAAACGGGGCGGCGGACTCTGCAGATATGGCACACGCTGGAATTCCGTGTTTAGACTCTTTAGGAACTCACGGAGGCAAAATTCATACGGTTGATGAGTTTATGTATAAAAAATCGCTTGTAGAATCTGCGAAGCGTTTAGCAAGTGTGGCGTTTTGTATAAAATAAACGGCGTTTGCTAAATTTTTAATCTTTGTAGTAAAGCAAAATACTAGCATAGCCACACGGTTTTGCAGTATTTTTATTAGTAAATTTCTAATAATTTTAAAAGGCAAAAACTATAAAAGTTTTATTGAAATCAAATAAAAAAGTGGTATAATTATTATATAAAAAATTTAGGAATAAAAGAAATGGAAAAAGTATACGCAAAATGTCCAATTTGCAAAAAAGACGTATTAATAGATTGCAACAAAGAAGCAAACGTATGTGCAAACTGTGGTGAAGCGTTCATTACGGAAAAAGCAATAAAATTATATAACGAAAGTGCGTGTAACGAAGTTGAGCATAAAGTCGTTAAAAAAAGGCACGTATGGAAATCGCTTGGAAAAGGGCTTTTAATGGTGTTAGAATGCTTTGGGTACTTGTTTTACTGCCTTTTTTTTGTTTGGCTTTTTGTTGACATAACTGACAATATAAAAAAGAAATAAAAACATATAAAAGCGTTAGAGTTAGTGCGTCAGTAATATAGATTTTTACTGACGCACTAGTTATATTTGCCTATCGGCAAGTTATATTGCTAACGCAGTTGACGTTCGCTACGCTCGGTTACACTAATTTAATATTGTTTATTGTGGATAAGAAAAGCACGCTACGTTTCGCTTTTAGCGAAGTATAGTGTGCTATATTTTTTAAAAGAATATTTTTATAAAACAGAACAGTTCGGCAAATTGAAATTTTATTATTTCCTTGCAATAATAATCGGTTGATAAAATCCCGTTTCTTCGGGGAATAGCCAAACAATCTCTTTGCAACCGTTAGCGACAAAAAGATTCGTTAATTCTTCTCGCCGAGTTGCCCTATATTCACATTCAAATTTATGGATTTTCAAGGTTTCTTCGTCATCAATGATATATTGCGTAAGTTTGTAGCGGTCATCGTTCCATACCCAAGTTTGAAAAGATACGCGCTTTCCTTTTTCGGTATGATGAATATACGGTGGTGAGTATGGTGGTTTATCATTAAGTAAAGCGTCATAATCTCTTATACTTCCAACAAAAATACCGTTCTCTTTGAGTTGACCGACAATACTTTTTACGGCCCTACTTAAATCTTCGCTTGTAAGCATATGTGGCAACGCATTATCCATAGCAATAACAATATCAAACTTTTCCGAAAAAACTTTCGATAACGCACAAAAGTCAGCATTTGCAAAGCGAATATCAACATTAGCGTTTGACGTTCTTTTTTGCGCTTCGGCAATTTCGCCGTCGCTAATATCGGAAGCGGTTACTTTGTAACCAAGTACGGCAAGCCCTATTGCTTGCGTACCTATTCCGCACGCACAATCTAGAACACTTGCGGTTTGATTAAAATTGAATTTTTGAAATATACTTTGCAATAAAACGGCTTGCTCTTTCGTAGTTGCATTCCAATCAAGGAATAACTTATCGTAATAAGAAGCCATATTGTCGTAAAATTTTTGCGTAATACTCATTTTATAATATCCGTCAAATTCTTATTTGTCGTTACTTTTATTATAACAAAAAAGCAATACAATTTCAAGTTTAATGTTATTCATCACGCGGTGGTTATAGGCAAGCGTAAACTTTGCATTTGTTTTGGCAAGCAACTTAATTACGCCACGTTAACTTCTTCTAATTGCGGAAAGCCGTTTTTCTTCCACTGTAAAAGTTGTTCAACAGAAAGCCCGTTGCCTTCCGGGTGTTTTTTTAATATTCTGTTGGCTTTCACTATTGGGCTAGTTAACCAAACGATAACGTGTGCAGTTGTAGCAATAATCCAACTAAATGGGAAGCCAAGCAATATTAGGAATAACTGACCTGGCAATATCGAACTAATTATAATTATATACGCTAGCCTAAACAAAACGAAAGAGCTAACTATTATAAACATAGAAGCTCTGGTTTTTTTATATCCCCTTAACGCCGACATTAAAATCGTTTGTATGCTTACAAAAATTTGGAAAGGAGAGCAAATCGTTAAGATATAGGTAGCGGCTTCGGTAACGGCAACGTCGGTTGTAAACGCTTTACATAAAAATCTTGCACAAAATACCATAGGTGTAATTAACACTATTGCAAAACTTAAAGACGAAAGCGTAGTAAAGGTAGCCCCGTTTACTGCGCGTTTTATCTTTTTAGCCCCAATATTTTGCGCCACGAAAGACGTTGTAGCATATCCAAAAGCCGTAAAAAATATGGTTATAAAATGTTCTAATTTAATAAATATTGAATAGCCGGATTCGTAGTTAGAACCAAAAACGTTTATGTATGAACGTACTAAAGTATTAGATAAGCTTGCTATAGAACTTTGTATGCCCGTAGGCAAACCTACTAAAATAATGTTTTTAGTAATCTTTTTATCTATTTTAAGATTTTTAAGGTCTATTTTATAGTCGGCATCTATTCGTACAAGATAAATAAAAGCACAAATTGCCGAAACGAATTGAGCAATTATGGTAGCAACACCGGCACCAATAACGTCCCATTTAAGTACTGCAACGAACAAAAGGTCTAACCCAACGTTAATAACGGAACTTATAATTAAATAAATTAACGGTCTAGTAGAGTCTCCAACGGCACGGAAAATACTAGTTAGTATATTGTACATTATTATTCCTGAAACACCGCCAAAATAGATTAATAAATAAGTGGTGGCATAATCTATAATATCTGCGTTAGATTTCATTAAAATCAACATTGGCCTAGTTAACGCCATGCCTAAAACGGTAACGATAACGCTTAAAATTATGGCTATACAAAAGGCTGACGAAACGGATTTTTTAATATTTTCTTTATCGTGCTTGCCGTAATATTGCGAAATTATTACACCTGCACCAGCAGAAATTCCAGCACAAAACGATACGAAGGTATTTGTAATACTACCCGTTCCACCAACGGCACCCATTGATTGAGAACTTGCAAACTGACCTACGATTATCATGTCTACGGAATGATATAGTTGTTGCAAAAATAAGCCCAAAACCGTAGGAACGAAAAACCCAAAAATAAGTTTTGGAATATTGCCTACCGTCATATCTACGCCTTTTTTTCTAAAAAGACTGGCGTTACTCATCGTTGTTGCCCCCTAAAATTTAGTTTGCGTTTACAGTTTATTGTTAATAATAAAGTATTGTTATAATATCATAAAAAACACCGTTATCGTTTATTAAAGTATATCTACACCTAATTTTTTGGCTTCTTCTTCAAGACCTTCCGGCCAAAGTGAAACTTGCACTTCGCCGATGTGCGCCTTTTGTAAAATAAGCATACACAAGCGCGATTGACCTATACCGCCACCTATACAAAGTGGCAAGTTGCCGTTCACGATATCTTTGTGATATCCAAATTCAAGGCGGTTTTCAAGTCCGCTTTGCTTTAATTGAGAAATTAAAGAGTCTTTATTAACTCTTATGCCCATGCTTGAAATTTCAAGTGAACTATCTAACACTTCGTTGTAAAAGAGTATGTCGCCGTTAAGTTCCCAATCGTCGTAGTCGGGCGCTCTGCCGTCGTGACGCTCACCGCTTTTTAGCGTTTTGCCTATTTGCATTAAAAATACCGTGCCGTATTCTTTTGCAATTGCGTGCTCACGCTCTTTGCTTGTAAGGTTAGGGTATAAATCTTCAAGTTCTTGCGAAGTTATAAACTTAACTTCTTTGTTAATATTAAGGTTTAATTCTTTAAACTCTTTTTTAGCAAGTTCGTTAGTTTCATAAACGGCTAAAACTATTGCGTTTACAGTTTGCTTTAAATATTCAACAGTTCTTTCTTCGCTTGAAATAACCTTTTCCCAGTCCCACTGGTCAACGTAGATAGAGTGGATATTGTCGATAGAATCGTCACGCCTAATAGCGTTCATATCCGTATACAAACCGCAACCTGTTTTAAACCCGTATTTTTTAAGTGCCGTTCTTTTCCATTTAGCAAGAGAATGCACTATTTCGGCATTTTTTCCGCCCAAAGACAATATGTCAAACCTAACCGCTCTTTCAACGCCGTTTAAATCGTCGTTAAGACCGGTGTTAGACAAAACTAATATAGGTGCGGAAACCCTTATAAGATTAAGTTTTTCTGCCAAAATTCTTTCAAAGTTGTCTTTTACGAACTTAATCGATTTTTGCGTAGTTATTAAATCCGTTTTACTTTTATAGCCTTTTGGTATAAACAATGCGTCCATTTTTAGTATCCTCTTACTCTTTTTTTTACAACTAAAATAAATAATAGCAATTTTTTTTAAGATAGTCAAGTAAACTATACCTACTATATGTAGAATATAAATAGAGTTAAAAAAATATAATATCAAGGGGAATTATTATGGGCTTTTACGAAAGTATTTGCAAAATTATAGGCGGTAACGGTTTAATGCCCGTGCCGTATAGAATAACAATGTTGTCGTCTTACGGCGCATACGTGGAAGGGGCGGTTAAAGTTTTAGACGTAACAAGTAGTAAAATTATAATACAAGTAAAGTCGGCAAAACTAGTTTTTGAAGGCAAAAACCTATCCATAGGCTCGTATTCTGAAAAAGACGTTACGATTTTAGGCGATATTATTAAACTAGAAAAAAGCAGGTGATTATGCGTTACGGTTTATTAAGGGGTTGTTATACGATATCGGGTAACCGTTTAGAAGTTTTGCCCGAACTTTTGCACCAAAGGGGCGTTAACGTGTATAGGTTTAACGCGGTGTCAAAAAATACTTGTCAAATTATTATAGACTATAAAGATTATCGCAAATTTTTTGCTATTTGCAATAATATGTGTTATAATATAAAAAAAGTCATATATAAAGGCTTACTTTCGCCCTTTAAAAACGCCACTTTAATTTTAGGCGGGGTTATAGGCGTTGCGCTTTTTATTGCAATTTGCGTTACTATGCAAAATTATATTTTTGAAATAGACGTTTTAGGTAGCGGTGCTTGTTATAAGCATCAAACTATATCCGTTGCAAACAGTATGGGCGTTAAAAAATTTGCAAAATTTTCAAGCGTTAACCTAACGGAACTTGAACAAAAAATTTTGTCGTCAAACAGCGGGCTTTCTTTCGTTTCGTGTAAGCAATACGGCAATAGGCTTGTAATTAACACTTACCTATCAACTAGCAAAGAAGATCCTTTAAATAGCAACGGCAAAGAAATAATAAGCAACTTTAACGGCGTTATAGAAAGCATATCCGTTCTTCGTGGAACGGCGTTAAAAACCGTGGGCGAAACAGTAAGTAAAGGCGAAGTGATTGTAGGCGCGTATATAACGGATAAAGACGGCGAAACGTACCCGTCGTACGTAATTGCGCGCGTAGCCGTTATAACGAGCGAAACAAAAACTTTTACTGTAAACAGCGTGACGGAAGACGCAATCAAACTAGCCGTAAAAATGGCGGAATTTGACGTAGACGGCGAAGTGGTAAGTAATAAAGTTACGATAAATGAAAATACTATAAACGTAACGTTAACCGTAAGGCATATACTAAACGGAGGATAATTTGGGAAACGTAACAGTAGAAATAAAAATAGAAAAATTAAATTATTTAGCCGAACTTTTAGGCGTGTTTGACGAAAATTTAGACGCGATAATCAAGCAAACGGGCGTTACGGCTTACGTTGAAGGCGAAGCAATCAAGGTTTCGGGAAAAGAAGAAGACGTAAAAATTGCAAGTGCCGTTATAGAAAAACTTTTAGACATTATCCGCGTTGGCGAAAAGATAGACAAGTCGCGTATCGTATACTGCGTTGAACTTGCGCGTAGCGGTGCTATAAACGACATTGAAAAAGTCGTTAGCGGTGTCGTTTCGGTAACGTCAAGGGGCAAGCAAATAAAGTGCAAGACAGTTGGTCAAAAAAAATACGTTGACGCTATAAGTAAAAACACCGTAGTTTTCGGCGTTGGCCCTGCGGGTACGGGCAAGACCTATTTGGCGGTTGCGCTAGCCGTAACGGCATATAAGAATAAAGAAGTAGAAAAAATTATCTTGACGCGTCCTGCGGTAGAAGCGGGCGAAAAACTAGGCTTTTTACCAGGCGATTTACAAAACAAGGTCGACCCGTATTTGCGTCCGTTATACGACGCTTTGCAAGAAATGTTTGGGCTAGAAACTTACCAAAAACTAATGGAAAGGGGCGTTATAGAAATAGCACCGCTTGCCTATATGCGCGGTAGGACTTTAAACGACAGTTTTATTATTCTAGACGAAGCGCAAAACACTACGAAAGAACAAATGAAAATGTTTTTAACTCGTATGGGTGAAAACAGCAAAATGGTAATAACGGGTGACGTTACTCAAATAGACTTGCCAACGGGCAAGAAAAGTGGGCTTATTCACGCCGTATCCATTTTAAAAAACATTGAAGGTATTGAAACCGTACATCTAACGTATAAAGACGTCGTGCGTCATCCGTTGGTTATGGAAATTATAAAAGCGTATACTAAACACGAAGATAAATCATTAAAAAAACAGGGATAGAAAAATGAAAAACAAGGCAAAAACACAATGGAAATCAATAGATTTTATTACAACGATTTTTTTATTTGTAGGACAAGTTTTATTTACCCTTTTGCTATTTTTATTTGCGCTTGCAATAAAACTAGGAAGCGCATATAACATACCCGAATTTTTTTCTACAAATGAAAACGTTTTAGAAAGCATATACATTTTCTTGGCGGAAATCTTAATTTTCGCGTTAATTTACGTGTACTTTTACACCGAAAAACGCGACTTTTTGAAAAAGACTTCTAACAACTTAATGTTGTTTGCTATAATAAACGTTTCAATTATTGCATCGTACTTATTCGGTTTGGTAAATCCGTATCTTCGCCCGTTTGCGCTTTGCGCGCTTTTAGCGCTTATATTGATAGACAAGCGTTCGGCAATATTTTTAAACTGCGTATTTTGTATTTTAATGCTACTATGCGATATGTTTACTTGTGCCACAACCGAATATAACAGAGAAATTTACATTTCGCTTATAATCAACTTCGTATCGGGAATTTTTGCCGTATTCACAGTAGACGGCGAAGGTTCAAGGTCAAGAGTTTTATTTAGTTCACTTATAATATCAATACCCGTTGTGGTAAGTGCCGTTTGCCTTGAATTTACAACGGACTATAAAAGGCTTTTAATAGTTGCGCTTTTCGCTTTTGGAAGTTGCGGTATTGCAGACGGACTTATGTTACTTTTAACGCCAATTTTTGAACTTTCGTTTAGCGTGTTAACGAATTTTAGGCTTGCCGAACTTACCGACCACAAGTCAAAACTAATAAAATGTATGATAGAACTTGCGCCCGGCACGTTTAACCACACTATAATAGTAGCCATGCTTGCTGAAGCTTGCTCTAACGCAATAGGCGAAAACCCGCTACTTGCAAGAGCTTGTGCGTACTATCACGATATGGGAAAAATTAAAAAACCCGAATATTTTACGGAAAACCAAACGGGAAGAAACCCACACGACGAACTTACGCCAGAACTTTCAACGGATATTATCCGCGCGCACGCTAAAGACGGTTACGATTTAATTAAAAAATGGAAACTTCCAGAAGTTTTAGCCGATGCGTCAAGCCAACACCACGGAACTTTGCCTATAAGATATTTTTATATGAAAGCGTCAAAGTTTACCGACGGCGACCTTGCTATTGAAAACTTCTGCTATTACGGACCAAAGCCACAAACTAAAATTAACGCAATAATTATGATTTGCGACGCTTGTGAAGCAAAAGTTAGAACGGTTGGTAATCGCACTCACGAAAACGTTGACAAAGCCGTTAAAGAAATAATAGAAGAACGTATGGATTTAGATCAATTTACCGATTGCGACATAACGTTTAAAGAACTTGACGTTATAAGAAATACGATAACGAACACGCTTGCGGGCGTATACCACGAAAGAGTAAAATACCCTAAACTCAAAAAAGGGGGTAAAAAATAATAAAAATGCTTAAAATTCTTGGCGAAAGTGCGCAGTTTGATTTAGAAGAACTTGCAAAAGCGGTGTATAAAACGCTAAAACAAAAAGAAAATTTATACGCCGAACTTACGTTTGTTAGCGAAGAAGAAATTAAGGAACTAAACAAAAAATTTAGGAACGTCGATGCCGTTACGGACGTGCTTTCTTTTCCAACGCTAGACGGCATAAGGGAAAAGGTTTTAAACGGTAAAGATTATTTATTAGACGCTTACGAAGAAGGTATTTTTATAGGTTCAATAGCAATTTGCACTAAAAGGGCGCAAGAGCAAGCAGTTGAATACGGGCACTCTTTAAAAAGAGAGCTTACTTATTTAACGCTACACGGCTTATTGCACCTTTTTGGCTACGACCATATGATAGAAAGCGACAAAACGCAAATGCGCACGGTAGAAGAAGAAATATTAAAAGAGGTTAAAGTATTTAGATGAAAAGCGGAATAGTTGCCGTTGTTGGAAGGGCAAATGCTGGCAAATCAACTTTAATTAACGTTTTAGTTAAAGAAAAAGTTGCAATAGTATCGCCAAAGCCACAAACTACAAGGGAAAAAATTTTAGGAATTTTAACGGAAAAAGACTATCAAATAGTGTTTGTAGATACGCCGGGGTTTTATAAGTCAACCACGTCGCTTGGCAAAAAAATGCAAAGGGACGCGTACAAGAGTTTAGAAGACGTCGACCTTGCAGTTTTCGTTTTAGACGGACACGACGGCGTTAAAGACGAAGACTTAAAGTCACTTAAAAGCGTTGTTTCAACGGGTGTAAAAACAATCGTTGCTCTATCTAAAATAGACATTATGCCAAAAGAAAATATACCGCAAAACCTAGTAAAAGTTGCGGAAATTGACGGCGTTTCAGACGTTATCCCTATATCTTCAAGAAAGGGTAGAAACGTTAAAGAATTAGAAAATTTAATAGTAAGTTATTTGCCTACGCAAGACGCTATTTTTAAAGAAGATATTATATCGAACAAGTCCGAAAAATTTATGATTAGCGAAATTATGCGCGAAAAAATTTTGCTTGCTTTTGACAAAGAAATACCGCATGGCGTAGCAATCGTAATAAACGAGTTTGAAAAGCAAAACAACGGCGTTTTCAATATCAATTTAGATATTATTTGCGAAAAGCAAAACCACAAGGCAATACTAATCGGCAAACAAGGTGCTAAAATTAAAGAAGTAAGTTCTTTTGCTAGAACTAGTATGGAAAAGTTTTTGGGCGCAAAGGTGTTTTTAACGACCTACGTTAAAGTAAAAGAAGATTGGCGCGACAAACAAAACCTTTTAGAAGAATTTGGCTACGGGGATAATAAATAACTTATGAGAATGCGCAAGAAAAGCAACCTTGAAGATAGAATTGAAAGGTGTAAAAATCAAATACCGCTTTGTCGTTCAACAAGCGTATACCGAAAAGAAGAAAGCGAACGCTATAATATAATAGATTTGCAACGACTTTTTAATAACGACAACCCCGTCTATCTAGAAATAGGTTGCGGAAAAGGTAAATTTATTATAGAAAACGCGTTGAAAAACAAAGATATAAACTATCTTGGCGTTGAAGTTATAGGCAACGTTTTAATATCGGGCGCGGAAGAAGTTAAAAGACTAGGCATACAAAACGTCAAATTTTTTAATATGGGCGCTGAACTTTTACATTACACCCTTTTAAAAAACAGTATATCCAAACTGTTTTTAAATTTTTCTTGCCCATACCCTAAAAAACAATATGAAAATCACCGCTTAACCTATAAATATTTTTTAGATATCTATAAATTTATTTTAAAAGAAGATGCGGAAATAAGGTTAAAAACGGATAACGACGGATTTTTTGAGTATTCATTAAACTCTTTAAAAGAGAACGGTTTTGAAGTTTACGACGTTACAGACGACCTATACGCAAATTTGCCAAGCGAAAATATCGCAACCGAATACGAACAAAAATTCGTTAGCGAAGGAAAAAATATACACTCGTTAAAAGCAAAATTAAAAAAGGAAGAATAGTATGAAAGTTTTAAACGTAGACCTTTATAAAGTATTTGGTTTAGAAAAGAAAGAAAACGAAAAAGGCGAACTTATTTGTATTTTAAAAGATAGCCTTGTTGCAACGCGTAAGCATCCGGCAATTTTAGTTATTGCCGGTGGCGGTTATACAGACGTAAGTAAAAGAGAGCAAGAACCGATTGCCCTTAAATTTTTAGCCGAAAACTACAACGTGTTTATATTAAACTACGCTTGCGGAAACGTTAAATATCCAACGCCGTTTGTTGAAGCAAGTATGGCTATGTGCTACATAAAAAAGAACGCCGAAAAATTAGCGGTCAACAAAGATTGCGTATGCGCGCTTGGTTGTTCGGCAGGCGGTCACTTGCTTGGTTTAATTTCAACGAAGTTTGAAGATAGTTGTTTAGACTTTTTAAAAGAAGACAAACCGCTAGTTCGCCCAGACGCATCACTTTATTTATATCCCGTTGTAACTTCAAGCGGAAAAACGCACGGACGTTCGTTTGCTAACCTTTGCGGTGATGACGAAACTTTAATAGAAAGTGTTTCGATAGAAAAATGCGTAACTAAAAATTCGCCACCGGCGTTTATAATGTCTACGCGTAGCGACGGTTGTGTTCCCGTAAGAAACAGCCTTGTTCTAGCAAGCGCGTACGAAGAAAACGGCGTTCCTTTTAGTTTGCATATTTTTGCAAGGGGCAACCATGGTGGCTCAACGGGTAAAATCGAAGCGTTTAGCGAAGAATCGTTTGAAAGAAACGCAAAAAGTTATTCAACCGACTATTCAAAATGGGTAGAGATGGCTATAAACTGGTTAAAAGATAGAAATTTTAAAAGCGTAGAATAATGGATAAAAAAAGTATAAGAACCGCTATAAAAAAGCAAAGGGAAAGTTTAACGATAAGCCAAGTAAACTCTATGAGTAAAAGCGTTATAAATAACGCGCTTTCTTTGGATATTTTTGATAAATTTTCAACTTTTTTCGTGTATAAAGACTTTAAAAACGAAGTCCAAACAAGCGAACTTATAAAATTTTTAAAATCGCTAAACAAATGCGTTTGTTATCCGCATATTAAAGGCGATAAAATGCTTGCCGTAGCGCCAACGAGCGACGCTTTTGAAAAAGACGAATACGGCATACTAACCCCAACCGAATACAAGGTTATAGATAGCGTAGACGTTGCCTTTATACCCCTTATTGCGTGCGATAAAAACAAAAACCGCATAGGCTTTGGAAAAGGATATTACGACAAGTTTTTGGATGGCAAAAGCGTTTATAAAATAGGGCTATGCTATGATTTTCAAGTAATTGACGAAATTAGCGCCGACCCTTACGACGTTTGTTTAAACGCAATAGTAACTCAAACGAAAATAATAAAATAAATTTAGCCTTGCAACTTTAAACTTGCAAGGCTTTTTTATTGGTGCGGATAACAAGATTTGAACTTGCAAGGTTGCCCATACGAATCTGAATCGTACGCGTTTGCCAGTTTCGCCATATCCGCATATTCGTGTTATATCATACCACTAAACTATTAAAATTTCAACAATTTTTGCCAAACGCTTTTTAAAAGATTGCGCTTTTAACTTATCGCAAAGTTTAACTACTATTAAAAACGCTAAAAAATAAAAATCACGCCAAAAAAATAACGACGTCGTTTTGCTAATTATACTTATCAAAAACCGCTTTGCATATTGCCATAAAAAGTCAACGTAACTTATTTTTGCAAATTTTAATTATCAAAAAACTTCTAATTATAATTGGTTGACTTATCACGAATACAATTATATAATAAGTTATATAAATATAATACAAGGAAACTTTTTATTATGACGATAGGTAAAAAAATAGCAAATTTAAGAAACATCATAGGTATTTCGCAAGAAGAACTTGCCGAAAAAATCGGCGTTTCTAGGCAATCGGTATCTAAATGGGAAGTAGACCAAGCGCTTCCACAAATAGACAAGGTGCTTTTGCTTTGCAAACTTTTCAACGTTACTGCCGACGAACTTTTGCAAGACGGAATTTCAATCGGCAACAGCGAAACTACAAGCCCTAAATCAAACAAATATTTTGGAACAGACGGTTTTAGGGGCGAAGCAGGCGTAACCTTAACTTCTATGCACGCATACAAGGTGGGCAGATTTTTAGGGTGGTATTATTCTTCGCCATTGTCGGGTTGCAAAAAAGCGGGTTATAGGCCAAGAATAGTCGTTGGTAAAGACACGCGTCGTTCAAGTTATATGATTGAATACTCTTTGGTTGCAGGTATAACTGCTTCGGGTGCGGATGCGTATATGCTACACGTAACTACAACGCCAAGCGTTTCTTACATCACGAAACAAGACGGTTTTGACTGCGGAATTATGATAACCGCGTCGCATAATCCCTTTTATGATAACGGAATTAAGGTAATTGACCGCTACGGCGAAAAACTTGAAGACGCAACTTCGCAACTCATTGAAAGTTATATTGACGGCGACTTATCGCAATTTGGCGTAGTGGGTGGCGACTTACCGCTTGCGCATAGAGAAAAGGTAGGTTGCATAGTAGACTACGTTTCAGGAAGAAACAGATATTTAGGCTATTTAATTTCAATAGCGTCGCACTCATATAAGAATTTAAGAATAGGTTTAGACTGCGCTAACGGTGCAAGTTGGTTGCTTGCAAAATCGTTATTCGGCGCTTTGGGCGCGCAAGTAGTAGTTGTCGGCGCAGAGCCAGACGGGTTAAACGTAAACCTTGATTGCGGTTCTACTCATATAGAAAATTTAGTTAAAATCGTCAAAGAAGAACATTTAGATTTAGGCTTTGCCTTTGACGGCGATGCCGATAGGTGTATTGCCGTTGACGAAAACGGAAACGTCGTAGACGGCGACAAAATGCTTTACGTTTTAGGCAAAAGGTTAAAGCAAAGAGGCATATTAAACGGCGATACTATCGTTGCAACTATAATGTCTAATAGTGGCTTAACAACTGCACTTAACAAAATAGGCATTAAGTGTGTGCAAACCAAAGTTGGCGACAGGTTTGTTTATGAATGTATGCAAAAGAACGATTTTTGTTTAGGTGGCGAACAATCGGGGCACTTGATATTGAAAAAATACGCAACTACGGGTGACGGTTTGCTTACCGCTATTATGATAACCGAAGAAGTTTGCGATAAAAAGACTTCACTTTCTAAACTTTGCGAAGACGTTGTTTTATATCCACAATATATAAAGAACGTTAGGGTTAAAGATAAAGACGGCGCTATTTTAGACGAAAACGTTAAAAAAGAAGTTGAAGAAATAGAAAAACTTATAGACGGCAAAGGCAGGGTTTTATTTAGAAAAAGCGGTACTGAACCCGTAATAAGAATAATGGTTGAAACTCAAAATTTAGACGATTGCGTTGCTTATGCCGATAGAATTGCAAAGAAGATTGAACAAGGGGGGCACGTAATTGAGTAAGCAAGTAAAAACAAGTGAACTTTACGTTTGCAACGAAGATTACTTAAAGCCGTTGTTCGATTTATCAACTTACCCTTGGGAAATTTTGCCTAAAATAGGCGACTATATAAAAGAGTTAATTGAAAAGGGTATAGACGGCTATACTTTAATAAAAGAAGGCGTATACGTTGGAAAAAACGTTAAAATATACGAAACGGCAACCATTGAGCCTCCTTGTATTATAGGGGATAACGCTACTATCCGCCCAGGTGCTTATATACGCGGAAACGTTATAGTTGGCAAAAACAGTGTGGTTGGAAATTCAACCGAATTGAAAAACTGCGTGTTGCTTGAAAAAGTAGAAGTGCCACACTACAATTACGTTGGCGACTCTGTGCTTGGAAATTTCAGTCATTTAGGCGCAGGTTCGGTTTGTTCAAATTTAAAAGCAGACAATAAAAGCGTAGTAGTCCACGGCGACGTAGATTATCCAACAAACCTTAGAAAAGTCGGTGCTTTTTTAGGCGATAAGGCAAACGTTGGCTGTAATTGCGTGCTTAATCCAGGTACGATTATAGGCAAAAACACAAGCGTGTATCCGCTAACTTGTTTGCGTGGCGTATACGAAAGCGAAAGCATTATAAAAAGCAAAGATTGTATAGTAAAAAGAGTTTAAAAAAATATAAAAAATGCGTTTTTAATTATTAAAAGCGCTTTTTTAATTCGTTATAAAATTAAGTGGGCGTTTTTTAGTTTATTTTTTTAAAAATAAATGCTTTATTTTGTTGTAAAAAAATAATAAAAGATATATAATGAATTTAATTTTTTAATATTGGAACTATTATGATGAAAGCATTAAGCGTATGTAAAAACAAGTTAAGTAATTTTGGTAAAAAATTAACTCTTAATCAATTTGATAAATATAAATACAAAAAGCAGTATAAAAGCCTTTTAATTGCGGCGTTTTTATTTTATATTGCCACCGTGGCAATAAAGTTAATATACAGCACGCAACTTTCCGCATTAGAAGAATATTATGGTAAAACAAAAGCGGAAATTTCGCTTGGTCTTACCATATATTATTTTTCATATGCCTTTTTTCAAATTGTGTTAAGTTTTTTTATATCAAAAATAAACGTTAAAAAATTTTTAGTGGTAACTTCGCTTATTTCGGCGTTGTCGTTTGCGGGAATAGCGCTTACAACGGACTTGTGGCAAGTTTGGATAATTTTTGGTTTAAACGGATTTTTTCAATGCGCAGGTTGGGGCGGTTTAATTTATATTTTAACTAAACACCTACCTAACGACACGTTGCCTGCAACCAACAAACTTTTAACCATTGGGCTTCCAATAGGCAACTCTCTTGCATATTTAATATCGGGCATTTGCGTTGAATATTTTAACTGGAAAGTAACTTTTATTATATTTGCGGTGTTTTATATTTTTTCAATCATCTATTTTTTTGTACAAGAAAGTATGGTTGAAAAAACTTTAAAAAACGGCGACGAATACGTTTTTGAAGTAAAAGACCACAGTCACGACTACGTAATTCCAGCAGGCAAAAAGTTTAACGTTGTAAGTTTTATGATAATTATTACGACTTTATGTTTTTTAGCGCAATCGTTAAGTTACGGTTTTGGAAACTGGGTTCCAACCTTGCTTTTTGAATTAGACTTTCCGCTTTCAAAAGCCATAACTATAAGCCTTGTAATGCCGTTAGTTACAATACCGCCGTCTTTTATGATGTTTAATTTGTTTGAAAAAACGGGCAGAGTTTATAAATGGGTGAGTATGTTTGGAATAATCACTCTTTTACTGCTTGGCGTTATGATATTTGGTTATAATTTAAATTTAGTTTTTGCAATAATTATGTGTATTGCTTTAAAGTTTACTATAACTTGCCTTAACTGCGGTTCAACGTCGTACGTAACTATGAAATTAAAAAACTATATAAATAGCGGAACGTCAGCGTTAATATTAAATTCCTTTGCGTCGGTAGGTGCAGGAATTATGCCGTTTATATCGGGCGCATTAATGGATAAATTTGGTTGGATTGCTCATTTTATATCAATGTTTATACTTTGTTTATTGGCGTTAACGTTTGTTATAATTTTACAAATTAAAATAAAAAAGAATAAAGACTTATCAAAGTGGCTTTAATGTAATAGGGGAAATATGAAACATTTATTAGGTATTGATATCGGCACGACTTCTTTAAAAGGTTGCGTGTTTGACGAAACGGGTAAAGAAATTGCTTCTACGACAAAATCTTATACGTTAATAACAAAAGGTAATACCGTAGAATTCGTTGCAGACGATTATTTTAAACTCTTTTTAGAAGCGTATAACGAACTTTCAAGCAAAGTTAAAATCGACGCGTTTTCAATAGATACGCAAGGCGAAACTATGATATTTTTAGATAAAGACGGAAACGCTTTACTAAACGCAATAGTTTGGCTTGACAATAGAGCCGAAGAAGAAGCTAAAGAAATAGAGCAAAAATTCGGTTTAAAAACTATTTACGAAGTTACGGGGCAAACGGAAGTGCCTGCGGGATATCCTGCGCCAAAAATTTTGTGGTTAAAAAAGAATATGCCCGAAATTTTTGAAAAGGTCGACAAAATCGTTTTGCTTGAAGACTATTTAATTTATCGTTTAACAGGTAACTTTGCTTGCGAAAAATCGCTTTATTCTTCAACTTTATATCTTGATATAAACAAGGGCGAATACTTTGAAGAAATGCTTAACTTTATAGGAATAACCAAAAATCAACTGCCAACCTTATATGAAAGTGGCGAAGTTGTAGGTTCGTATAACGGCGCAACGGTTTCTACGGGTGCGCTAGACCAAATTGCAGGCTTTATCGGTTCGGGCATTATTAAAGAAGGCGTAGTTAGTGAAATGACGGGTACGGCACTTGCAGTTTGCGCTTTATCTAAAACTATACCACCTTATTACGAAGGCATAAAAGTGCCCGCGTATTATATTGCAAAAGATAAGTATTGCTTACTTATGTGGGCGCCAACGGCGGGTATGGCTATGGAGTGGTTTAGAAAAAATCTTTACGACAACGAAAAGTACGCCGTAATTGATAGCGAAGCCGAAAAAGTGCCTTTTGCAAGCGAAGGTTTAGTAGTTTCGCCAAATATGTGCGGTCAAGTTATGCCAACAAGCGACAGTTTAGTTAAAGGCGGTGTTTACGGCATAGAGTTAAAGCACACGAAGGCACACTTTGCGCGCGCTATTATGGAGTCGGTTGCTTGTTTGTTAAGGCAATATTTAGAGTGCTTAAACTTGCCTATTGAAGAAGTTATTTCAATAGGTGGCGGTTCAAAAAGCAAGTTATGGCTACAAATTAAAGCGGATATAACTAAAAAGAAAGTCGTAACTTTAAATAACAAAGAAGTTGCTTGTTTAGGAACGGCAATTTACGCAGGTTTAGGAAGTGGCGTTTATAAAGATATAGAAAGCGCTATAAACGGCGTTATCGAGTTTAAAGACGAAGTGTTGCCAAAAGTTTCAAGTGGCGATGCCGACGCGCTTTACAACAAGTATCTTTCTTTTGACAAAATGCTTTTAAATAGAGAAAACAACTTAAAATAAACGCATAAAAAATCGCTTTTTGGCGATTTTTTTGTTTTAAAATTAGTTGGTTTTGCGTTTTTATATTATCAATTTGACACACATTTTAAAATATTATATAATATATGGTATATATACGCTACGATAATACTAAAAAGTCTTTATAAAAGAGTGTGATTGTATGAAAGGGTTACGTAAATTTCTTAAAGTGTTTATTTGGGTTCAAGTGGGCGCTTGTTTTGGTCGTGTGCTACAAAAGTATCTTGATTTTGTAAACAATCCCGAAGCGTATGCCTATTACTCTGCTCCGTGGTATACGGACATTATAATTACAGTTATTCTTACAGCAATAACCGTTTTTATTCCAACAATTGCCTATTTTGTTGTTTGTTACACAATCAAAAAACGAGAGCAGACGGACAATGTTTAATAAAAAAGCGCTAAATAAATGCTGAAATTTTTAAAGGGATATCCCTTTTGTTTTGCAAAGTTTTGCAAAACAATTTCCCTTGTTAGCATATAAAACTATTAAAAATGCCTAAAACTAAAAGTTTACGGCGCTAGTTACAAACGATACGAAAGTTAAAGGAAGATTATGGCAAAAGACGTTCATAAAGATTTTAAATACAGAAAAATAAAAAAACCTAATAAGTTTATAGTTTTCGTTGCTAAATTTATAATGGGTTTAATATGCAAAAAAAGAAACGTAGAGTTTATCTATGACGACGGCTATAACTCAACTTTAAATAAGCCCGTAGTCTTGCTTGCGTGCCACGCGTCAAAAGACGATTATATTTACGTTTTTAAAGGCGCAAAAAGAAGTGACCTTCACATTATTTGCGGTTATCAAAATATCTTTAAAAAAGGTATATACTTCTTGCTTAAAAACCTTGGCGTTATAGCAAAATATTTGTATCAACCAGATATAACGGCAACAAGGCAAATTTTTGAAGCGGTAAAACTTGGCGATAGCGTTGCAATCTTTCCAGAAGGCATACAGTCGACAAGCGGTTCAACGCACCCTATAAACCCCGCGACAATTGGTCTTTTAAGAAAACTTAAACTTCCCGTTGTGCTTGCTACAAGCAAAGGTTCGTATCTTACAAGAACGCGTTATAGTACCGACGTTAAAAAGGGTAAAATAATAATGAATTACAGTTTGCTTTTTACCCCCGAAGAACTTGCTAGTAGCACCGAAGAACAGTTAAACAAAAAATTACTTTCACGCTTTAAATATAACGACTACGAATTCAATAGGCAAAACAAAATTGCCTACGTTGGCAAAAAACCTAACGTTTACGGGCTTGACAATATCATTTTTAAATGTCCGCATTGTTTTAGCGAATATAAGTTTGTCGTTAACGGTAGCAATATGGTTTGTAAAGAGTGTGGCTTTGAAGTTACTATGAACGAATACTACGAAATGAGTGCCGTAAACAAAGAACTTAAATTTATAGACGTTGACGCTTGGTATAAGTGGCAACGCAACGTTATAAGAAAAGAAGTTAAAAGTGACGATTTTAAAATGTCAACCACAGTAGACCTTGGCGTTTTAAATACTCAAAAGTTAGATTTTAACGGCTCTATCAAACGCATAGGTAGTGGCACGATAACTTTAACGAACAAAGGTCTTACTTATAAAGGCGTTAAAGACGGCGAAGAAGTTGAAACGTTCTTTGACGCAAAAAACGTCTATTCGCTTACGATTTCGCTTGCTTACGAATTAGACTTATACTATAAAAACGACTATTATAACTTTAAACTTACAAAAGACGAAAAGCAAATAACTAAATGGATGGTTGCGTCCGAAGAAATACATAATCTATATGACGACGTTTGGTTTAACGCTAGCAAAGAGGTATATGACTATGAATCGTAAAAAAGAGTTCGTGCTTTTAGGCGTATCGGGTGCAATACTGTTAACTCTAATATTATTTTCGGCGTTTAATTGGCATATAATAAAAGAACTTTTCGGCTATATGATAAACGGCGTTGATATCGTTAAAGAAAGCATACTTGATTTAGGTATTATAGGCGTTATATCTATATCCGTAATAATAATTATATGTTTCTTTTTTCCCGTCGTTTCGTCACTTCCCGTTCAAATAGCATCGGCTGTTAGTTACGGTTTGTTGGGCGGTAGCGTACACGTTTTGCTTTCGGTGTTTTTAGCAAGTCAATTAGTGTTTTTGTTTACTAAAAACGTAAAATTATTTTACTCTAAAAAGAAACTTCAAGAACAACTTGAATTAGAAGAAAAAATTAAAAATAGCAATAGAAGTATTTTATATTTCATAATAGTTGCATACCTTGCGCCGTTTATTCCGTTTTTGCTTATACATATGATTGCGGCAAGTAGCGGTATGAAGTGGTGGAAATATTCACTTATTACGCTTATAGGCCCTATACCCGACGTAATTATAACGTTAGTTGCAGGCGTAAAAATAACTTCAACGACTTCGCCCGTCGTATCGTTCGTTTTAATAATTATAATTATAACGTGCGTAATCTTATCGTTTATTTATAAAAACAAGATAGTAGATTTAATTTTTTTACCAAAGAGAGACAAAAAAGATGAACAAAAGCAATAACGAACTAAACTCAAAGTTAAAATTCGGCGTAAAGAGTTTTATAACTATATGCGCTATACTGTTTGGAATTGTAATTTTCGTTGGAATTTTAACTTTCGTAATTCCTGCGGGAAGATATCAAAGAGTTGACGGCGTAATAAATCCCAACGCCTTCGAGTTTATAACGAATAACACTACAAGGCTACCTATTTATCGTTGGTTTACCGCGCCTATTGAAGCCATTATTTTTGGCGAAGGTAATTCTAGCGTAATACAAATTATAGCCGTTTTGCTTGTTTTGGGCGGAACTTTTAAAGTGCTTGACAAGACGGGCGGTTTATACGCGATAGTAAGAGTTATAGTAGACAAGTTTTACTATAAGCGCTATTTGTCAATTTGGGTTATAACATTGGTTATGATGACGCTTTCTTCTTGTTTTGGTTTACAAGAAGAATTGCTTATAATGTTCCCCGTATTTTTGTCGTTTTCAAAGGCGATGAAATGGGGCAAAGTTCAAGCCGTAAGTTTAGTTTTAATAACTACGGGCGTAGGCTTTACAACGGCACTTTTTAACCCCTTTACGATAGGCGTTGCATCTCAACTTGCAGGCGTAAGCATCGTAAACGGAATATGGTTTAGAATTATAATTTTTGCTTTAACCTACGTTTTAACTTCGCTTTATTTAGTTCAATGCGCTAAAAGAGACGAAAAGCGTGTAAGTAGTAACGAAGTAAGCGAATTTACAACGCTTACGGATAGCGAAAGGGCAGAGTGTTTAAGCAAGGCAAAACTTATTTTTATATTGTTTGCCGTTGTGCTTTTAGTTATAATTATAACTTCGCTTATACCGTTTTTATCTAGTTTAGGTATGGTATTTATGGCTTTAACTTTCGTTATAGGCACGTTTTTAATAGGCAACAAACTTTTAAACGGACTAAAAAATACGGCAAAAACGTTTTTTGGCGGTGCGGTTGATTTGTCGCCGTCAATAGTAATGTTACTTCTTGCGTTTAGCGTAAAATACGTTGCCGATAGAGGCAATATTTTAGAAACTATTTTCTATTATTTTCACTCTTTTATGAGTGATAAATCGCCTTATATCGTTGTAATTTTATTGTATTTATTAGTTTTGGTTTTTGAATTTTTTATACCCGGTTCAACTTCAAAAGCGTTGTTACTTATACCGCTTTTAACGCTTGCGCCGTTTGAAAACATAAGCGTAAATATAATAATTTTAGCATATTTATTCGGCGACGGTTACACCAACGTTTTATTCCCAACGTGTAGCACGTTAGTCGTAGGGTTAAGCGTTGCAGAAGTGGGTTACGTACAGTGGCTTAAAAAGACGTTTCCTTTCCAAATAGCCTTATTCACAGTTTCTGTATTATTGTTACTTTTAGCCGTTTACATAGGGTTATAAAATATAAAAATAAAAAAAGCACCGTCGGTGCTTTTTTTTGTGTTTTTTAAGTGGCTATGCATGTTGCCTTTATAAAAGTTTACGTTTTATTTTACGATATCTATAATTTCTTCTAATTTAGTTATGATATAGTTTACTTTAAATCCGTCTTTTAATGGTTCGTTTTTAGGGTTAAACCAACAAGTGTCTACACCTAGGTTGTTTCCGCCTTTTATATCACTTGTCAAACTGTCGCCTATTATTAAAGTTGATTTATCAAACGTTAAATTAGCCTTTTTTTGCGCGTTTATAAAAAAGTTTAATTCGGGTTTAGGGTATCCCATTTCTTCGCTAACGAAAATGCCGTCAACAAACTTAATAAAATCTTGTGTGTTTAGCCTTTTTTGTTGCACGCGCGTTATTCCGTTAGTTGCAATAAAAATGCGCTTGTTTAACTTTTTTAAATTTTCTAAAACTTCATACGCACCGCTTATAGTTTGAGTGCAATTAGAAAGTTCGTTTAAAAACGTTTGGTTAAATAAACTTGGGTCAACGTTGCTATTTATTAAAGCAAGGTATTCTTTAAATCTAAAAACGGTAATTTCGTCTTTTGTAAAAAGGGCTTGTTCGTATTTTTTCCACCAACTGTCGTTTATTTTTTGATACGTTCTATATAGCGTTTCATTGACTTCTAAATTAAAAATTTTGCTTGCGTTTTTATGCGCTTGTTTTTCGGCAAAATCAAAGTCAAGTAAAGTATTATCCGCGTCAAAAATTAAAATATCGTAACTCATAAAACAACTATACCATATTTTAAAATAATTTTCAACTTATAGTTAAATATAATTATAGCAATTTATAGTTAAGTTTAACTTGCAATCTTTTAAAATATTTTCGCCGTATTTTTTATATTTTTTTGGAAAATATCTATAACACTTGTTTTTTAACTCAAATAAGTCGCAATCGTCTTGCTTACTTTTATTAAAACACGACGTTAAGTTTTCTGTTAAAAAAACTTTGCAATCGTAAAGCATTTTTTCACTCATTTTTCCAAGGTTAGACGCATTTTGTATACTTTCGGCAAAATTCGTGTCGGTAATTCGTAGCCACACGTCGACCTTTAATTTTAAAACGGGCGTATCGCCGTCAAAAGAAAGGGTAGAGTTTTTTAAAGATTTTTGTATGCCGAATAAAAAACTTCCCTTTTTACCGTCTTCGTCAATAGAGTCAACGTTAATATAACTCTCTTTTGCGTTTCTTATGGTAAGGGCAAAGCAATGCGCTTCGTCGCTAGTAAGTTTGCCTTTTAAAAACCCTTTTGAAAAGTATAGGGCGGTTGACGCGTCGTATATAACGAATTTATTGTCGCCTTCGCTTTTTCCCGAAGTTCCGCTACTAGGCTCACTCATAGTTGCCGTACTAGTAGTGCTTTGTGCGTCTTTATCAATTTTAACGGTGTTTACAATAGGCATAAAACCGCTGTGCGACCTAGAATAATAGCCGATAGAAAATTGTTTTATAGACGTCGTTAAAATTTTGTTTGCGCCGTTGTAGTCTCTAACAAAAATTTTTGAAAGGGATAACCCCGAAATATTGTCAAGCGGTGAGTGAGAAAGTAAAATTTCTTTTGCACTGCCATAGCACGCGCATAAAATTGCAGAGTCTTCAACTTTATAAGAACGAATAAAAAAGTCAAGCATATCAAAAACGTTGTCGTTTAGCATATTTTCGCCCAAAATTATAAGGTTGCAAAAACTTAATTTTGGATACCAACCCGTCATTTCGCCTATTTGACTTACGGCGGAGTAAAGCGTTTTTCCGCTTGCCGAAATTACGGACTCGTCGTTAGACGGTTGACCTATTGCCGATTCGGGTATGGCAATTTGTGCCGTAACTTCGTATTCTTCTTCTTTTTTGTCTATTCCAAGTGAAATGATAAACGCCGTTTTTTCAATGTTTATTAGCGAAAAGTCGGACGTAAAATAAAAGATAAAGATGACGATAAATAATAAAATAAAAATTTTTGCCCTTTTAAATACCATATCTTCTCCTTTTTAATAAAACCGTTAAAGGAATTAAATAAGTCATAACAATAAAGAAATAAACAAGGTAATTTTGCGTAAAATCTATTGCTTTAAAAAAGTCGTTTTGCGTAATTATAGAAAGCACTACTTCTATTGCTATAACGATTAGCGCAGGCACTATTTTGTTTTTAAAGTTTAATATATAAGAAAGCAAAATAGATGCAAAAATTAGCGGTAACGAAACTTGAAACACGTTAATTCCCGATAGCATAAACGCGCCTAAATAGTCAAATCTACCGATATCCGAAAGAGCGATTGAATACTTGCTCATTTTTAGCGTTGCGTAGTATTGTCTTTCGGCAATGCTGTCGAAAATAGAATAAAACACGATTAAAATTAAGATAGTTAAAACGGCATAGATTATAAACGCCTTTATTATTTGCGTGTTGTGAGTGGCGCTTTTTTTAATTTTTCCAACAAAAAACAATAGGTAAATAGGGTCGCCAAACCAAATAAGGCTTTTTAAAGAGCCGTTTAAAAACCTTGTGTTTTGTGGCACGATAGGTAGTAGCGATGAGTAATTGCCAGAAAAAGCCGATAGCAAAATTATAATAAAAACACCGCTAATAAATAGCCAAAGCGAAATTTCCATACTTCTTGCGTAAGGTCTAACGCCCTTTATAACGATATAAAACGCAACTATAAAAAAGGGCATAAACGTTAAAAAGGTTGGTTGAGTTTCGTAAAAAGTAAGTTCTATTGAGTTTTTTTGTTCAAATATAGGCACGAAAGTTTTTGTAATAAAAAACAAAAAGTAAAAAAAGCAAAGTACTTTTGTTAGTGGCTTGCCAAACTTATTTTCAAAATAAGATATAACGTCGCCGTCATCTACGCTACTAGTTATTTTTAAAACTACAAGTAGCAATAAAAAATCTAAAATAACGTTTAAAAGCGCCGAAAGCCAAAGCCCTTCGTTAGAAAAACGCGCTAACGAAGCGGGCAAAATGTGTAGTTTTGTAATCGTAAAGCCAACGGTGGTAATAATTGCCACTTGGCGCGAAGAAATAGATTTATCCATTTTGGTTTTTCCTTGTAACGTTTTTCGTTTTAAAAACAGCGGGGCGTTTTTTCATTTCGGCATAAAAAGATTTAGTCAAAGCGTCTTGCAAATCGTTTTTAATAATAGGTGAATAAGGTGCAAGATACGGCACGCCAAAACTGTCAAAATCACTTAAATAAGTTATTAACGCGCATCCTAAAAGAATAATGCCAAAACCACCGAAAGAGCCTGCTATAATTAAGAATATAATTCTTAAAACCGACAGCGTTTCCGACATATCGGGCACGGTGTAAATGCAAATTCCAGAAAGCGCCATTATCATAATCGTAGGCGTAGAAACTATGCCCGCATTAACCGCCGTTTCGCCTAAAACAAGCGCCCCTACAACCGACATTGCAATGCCGACGTATTTTGGCATTCTAATGCTTGCCTCGTTTAAAATTTCAAAGATAAATAGCGTAACGAACATTTCAACGCTAGGCGAAAGGGGAATACCTTTAATGCTACCAACTATCGTAAGCAAAAAGTTTAGCGGTATAATTTGCAAGTGAAACAACTGCGCTGCCACGAAAAAAGACGGCAAAATTATTGCAAAAATTACGGCAAACAACCTTAATAATCGAGAGGCGTTTGCTCTGTAAGCGTTAACGTAATAGTCTTCGCTAGATTGAAAATCTTCTATAAGCAAAAACGGTATAGTTAAAATTATAGGCGAGCCGTCAACGATTATCGCAATTCGCCCTTCAAGTAGTTTTGATGCCAAAATATCGGGCTTTTCCGTCGTGCCAACTTGCTTAAACATAGTCGTTTTTCTGTCGGATATGCACTTAATTATATAAGAACTGTCTATAATTCCGTCAACGTTAATGTTCTTAATTTTTTCGGTAACTTGGTTTACTATATTTTCGTTTGCAATAGAAGAAATATACACTATGCCAACCGTTGTGTTAGAGTATTTGCCTACGCTATACTTTTTAAAGCATAAGTCCGTACTCTTAATTCTTTGGCGAATAAGTCCTAAATTTATTTGAAAATTTTCAACGAACCCTTCGCGTGGACCTTTTAAAACGGACGACGTAGGCGGTTCGCTTACGGCACGCGCGTTAGGTTTTTTGCACTTGACGTTAATTGCCTTGATAAACCCGTCTATAAAGACTATTGCATTGCCTTCGGATATTGTAGTAAAAGCGTCGTCAAGCGTTAAAATTTCTTCACTTTCGGGCACGTTAACGGCATTTAAAACTTCGTTAAAATCGTCGATTTTTTCAACTTGTTTAAAAGGGGCTACAACTTGTTTACCTATTAAAACTTTATCTACCATAGTTTCTAAAAAAACCACCGTAGCCGTATATTTATTAAAAGCAAAGTCGTAAAAGAACAAATCGTCGGTATCTAGCGTTTTTTTAAGTTTATCTATATTTTCTTTTAAATTTTTGCTAATTTCCATAAAATTACTATTTGTAAACGACAAAAAAATATGTAAAAGCAACTAAACAAAATTTTTTAGCAATAAAAAAAGGGGCAAAGTTTTGCCCCTTAAAAAAGTATAAATACTTTATTTTGTTTTGCCATCCATTTCTTTTAATATTATATCCGTTATTACGCTACACTCATTTTGGCTTATAGAAGTGTTTTTGGCAATAATAGAAGAAACGGCGTCGTAATTTTGCTGGTTACTGTTTTTTGAAGAATAGTTGCTAATAATTTGAGATGCCACGGTGTTTACAGACGAAGACTTTAAAATGCCTTTTAAAATGTCTGCAACCGTAGTTTTTAGCGTTCCGCTTTTAGAAAGTTGTTTGATAATTGCATATAAAAAGGTCGCAAGACCGCCAACCGTCACGCCTTTTTTTATAATAAAAATATAGTCTTTTAAATTAAGAAGAAAGAAAGCGTAGCAAAAATAAAGAACGATTCCTATAACGAAAGGTATAATGTGAACAACCTTTTTGTTTTTATAAGGAATTATTTTTTTAATAACGCTTGTCAATAGATAAGTAACCCCAGCAAGAATAAGTGTTTCAACGTTAAAATTTTGTAAAATTTGCAATATTTCTTGTGCGCTCATCGTCGTTTCCTTTGAGGGACGTTGTTAAAAGCGCAGTTTCAAAATCGCCGATAATTTTAAAATGCAGGCGTAGTATAAATTTAGTTTTTAATCTATCCGTTTTAATAAATCCCCCCGTAAATATTTTCCAGACGCAAGGTTATTATAACCCGTATAATTAGTGAAATAAATAGTTTATGACGCATTTTTAAAAATTCTTACGGCAAGCACGGTCATATCGTCTTGCGAAACGCCGTTTTGAAGAGAAATAGCCTTTTTTAAAAGGCTGTCTGCAATAAGTTGGGGGTTTTTATTGTCTAAATTTCGTATGTAGTCGACAAGGTCTGTTGAAGACGAAAACGCATCGCTAATGCCGTCGGTTACCATAATTATAGTTTCGCCGTCGCTTAAAGTAGTAGTGCAACCCGTGGGCGCAAGGTCGTCTAAAATGCCAAGCGGTAAAGAGTTGCCTTCAATAATTTTAATGCTACTGTCCGTCATAATAAAACTGTATGGCGCGCCTATTTTTATAAAGTCCGCTTTTAAGTCAAAAAGGTTTACGGTCAAAATATCCATTGCCGAAAAATTATCGTCGGTATTCAGCGTTAAAATTTTGTTTACCATACCTAAAATTAAGTTGCTTTCAAGCCCCGCTTTGTAAAAAGATTCTATTAAAGAAATTGCCGTAGAAGAAGTGTTTTTTGCGCGCGTGCCACTACCCATACCGTCGGATAGTGCAAGTAAAAATTTGCCTTCGTCTATTTTGGTTAGGGCGTGAGTGTCGCCACTTGTAACCGAGCCGTTTTTAGTTTTTACGGCAAGTCCAAAAGCGGCGTCAAACGACGGTGAAGGCTTAATCGTTACGGCGCTACTGTCAAGCGTTAAACCGATTTTGCCGACGATGGCGGTCTTTTTGTTTAGGCACTCGCTAACGGCTTGTAATAGACCTTCGTTAAACACGTCGTCGTTTTTACAAACAAGGTTAATTTCGGTGGTTTCGTTAGAGTTTAAAACCATAAGGTCGCTAAAAGAAATGCCTTTTTTTCGCAAGTTTTCGGCAATTTTTCTTTCAAGCATAGAAGAATAGTTAAGCATTTTAGAGTAGTCTACTGCAAGTCCTTTAAGCATTAAAGAAACGCCTTCGGACTGCATTTTTATAAGTTCTTTACCGCTTAAAATATCTTCGCTTTCCTTAACTTTTTCACGATATTTTCCTATAAGGGCGTTCATTTCAAAAATAACGCCGTTTACAAAACCGCAATTTTCCGAAAAGTTTTTAGTAAGGTCAATTAAAGAAATTCTATTTTTTGCAACGCCTATTGATAGCATTTTAACAAGTTCGTTTCTGTCGGGGTTTCCCCTTTGCTTGCATCTAGAAAAAGACGGGCATTTTTCACATACTTCCAAAAGCAATTCATCAGCCATTTTGCCAAGTAATTGCTCGTCGGTTGAAACAAATTCTTCTAGCGCCGAAAAACTTTGTTTCATTTGCATAAACACGTCGGCAATGCCGTAAAGCCTGTTTGAAATTGTACTTCGTATGCGGTTTATTGCGTATTTTGAAAGCGACTTTTCTTGCAAAGTGGCAGTTTTTTTAACAATGCCGTCGGTAACGAAATTAGGCGTAAAAACGTATATGCAAACGGGCGCTATGGTATAAAAAATGTCGGTGTAAACAACTGTTCCGTAAACTTTAAAAACAAGCGTAAAAACAAGGTCGACGCAAATTAAAACAAGCGAAGATAAAAGCCTTGACTGTTTACTAAACACCGATGCCGAAAGTATCAAAAGTGGATATATCGCAAGCGGAGAAATAGATTTTGTAAACACGCTACTAGAAACTGCCAAAATCACAGTAACCACAACGGCAACGCTACCGCTAAATAGCGTTGAACAAAATAGCCCTATTAAAATAATAACCGATTTTAGCGCGTTGTTTGAAAACGTGTTTGCAAAGCCAAGCCCAACTAAAATGCCAAAAACGGCAAGGCAAATTAGTTCTTCGCTAGAACACAAATAGTCGAATTTTTTAAAAAACAACAGTTTGGTTGAAGATATAAAAACGAAAGTCAAAACAACGCAAATGCTAGCCTGTATAATTTTAAAGGGTATAGATTGTTCGTTTGTTATAAAAACAAAACTCAATAACGATATCGCCGAATAAATAATAATTTCCGCGCCCATGGTCCTTTGTTTTTTGCGATAAATAGAGAATACCAAAACGCAAAAAATTGAAGTTATAATAGATGCAACGATTAGTTTTACGTTTAAACTTGGTACAAAAGTGGCTATAAAAACAATAGTGGCAACAAGCGGATTTGCGCCCGTATAAAGTAGCGAAATGTAAAATGGCACGCTAAAAAAACTTTGCCCTTGTATACTGCAAGAAAGCAAATAGCAAATAAATGCGTAAATAATCGTTTTAAAAACGTCTTTGTACGTTATTCTTTTTTTCAAGTTAGTTTACCGCCTATATTAGTTATAAAATATATAACATAATTTACCTGACGACTTTTGTCAAAAAACGGCGAAATTTTAATAAAAAAGCCTTTTTTAAGCATAGCGTAAATTGACGTTATAAAACTTGCAAAAAAACAAAATAAAGTGTATAATTATTTAAAGGAGATTTTTATGTATCTTGTAGTAGGGCTTGGAAACCCAGATAAAAAATATGCAAACACTATGCATAATATGGGTTTTATGGCGGTAGATAAAGCCACGGCAAAACTCAATCTTTCATTTGATAAAAAGGCGTTTAAAGGCGTAGTTTGTCAAACGAATATTAACGGCGAAAAGGTCGTGTTTTTAAAACCGCATACCTATATGAATTTAAGTGGCGATAGTTTGGTTGAAGCCGTCAACTTTTATAAAGTTCCGCTTTCAAATCTTTTAGTCGTTTACGATGATATAGACGTTGAAAAAGGGCGTTTGCGCCTTCGTGAAAAGGGTTCGGCAGGCACGCACAACGGCATGCGCGATATTATTAAAAAAATAGGTAGCGGTGATTTTTGCCGTATAAGAATAGGAATTAAACCGCAAAACTTTTTAGGTAGTTTAGCAGATTACGTCTTATCGCAAGTAAAAGGCGAAGAAAAAGAAATTATAGAAACGTCAATAACAAAAGCAAGTGAGGCAATAATAGACTTTGTTTCGGGCGTAAGCCTAGAAGAAACAATGCGTAAATATAATGGCTAATATGCTTAAATCATTGATAAAGCCAAAAAACAATCTTGGCGAAATTAACGAAATACAAAATTACTTCCGTAGTGGGCTTCCCACTGCGGTTTTTGGCGTTTCCGAGCAACAAAAATGCGCCGTTTTAGGCTGTTTAGAATTTCCGCTTTTAACCATCGTGCGCGACGGCTTAACCGCTGAAAAAATGGCAAAGCAAATAACCGAAATTGACGGCGAAGAAGCGGTGTATCTTCCTGCAAAAAACGACGTTTTGCTTTTCAAAACCGCCTTTAATAAAGAAACTTTATATAAAAGACTTACGGCGCTTTATAAAATTAGTTGCGGTGCTAAAAAAGTTGTAACTACTTTTGAGGCTTTAATGCAACTTTTTCCTAAAAAAATCAACAGTTTGCTTATAGAAAAAAACGAAGAATACGACCTTCAAGAAGTTGTTAAAACGCTTGTAGATTTAGGCTATAAAAGGGCGGATTTTAGTGAAAGCAAAGGCACTTTTTCCGTTCGTGGCGACATTTTAGAAATCTACCCCATAAACGAAAACAACATATTTAGAGTTGACTTTTTCGGCGACTTCGTTGAAAAAATTATAGACTCTTTCGGCAACGAATACCCGTCGCTTACGGCGGTTATGGCAACTGACGTGATAATTCAAAACGACGAAATAGACGGCATAAAACAAAGCCTTAAAAACGCTTATAAAGAATACGGCAACTTGCTTATTAAAGACAGCGCAAAAAACGTCTATAACAAACTTACAGAAAAACTTGAAAGCGACCTTTTCGACGACTGTTTGCAATACGTTTTTCCGCTTATCCAAAACAAATCAAGCGATATATTCGAACTTTTGCAAGGCGATTTCGGCGTAGTGTTTGACGAGCCAAAAATCAACTATTCCGTTTTAGAATACACCTATAAAGAGTATGGCGAAAGGTTTAACGCGCTTTTAAAAACGGGCGAAGTTTTATCTTTTAGCGACGGGCAAATATTAAAAAAAGAGCAACTTTTATTGTCTTTAACAACCAAAAAAACCCTTTCGTTATCGGCGCTTAATTCGTCGTCGCCACTAATTAGTCCGCTAAAAACTGTAAACGTAAACACTTCGCCTGTAACTAGGTATTTTTTAAAACCGCAAGAACTTATAGACGATTGCGTAAACTGGCAAATTTCGGGCTATACCGTAATAATTTTTTGTGGTAACGATAGGACCTTACAAAACCTATATAAAGACCTAGTTATTAAAAACGTAAAGGTAAACGTCATAAAAGAAATAACCGAAAACACAAGTGGAATAAACCTATATTCTAAAAAGTTAGAAACGGGTTTTGTTTTTCATAGTTTAAAGGTTGCCGTTATAGGTACGGGCGATATAACCGCCAAAAAACAGCAAGAAAAGTCCATAAAAAGAAAGCGTGGCGACGTCTTTTCCGCACCGAATATCGGCGATTTTGCCGTTCACGAAACTTTCGGTGTGGGCATAGTTCGTGGCGTAAAAAAAATAAGCACGATAGAAGGCGTTTCCGAATACGTTGAACTTGAATACGCCGGTGGCGACAGGCTTTACGTTGCAACCGACCAAATGGATAGGTTAACCAAATATTTAGGTGGCGACCATCCAACCTTAAACAAAATAGGTTCAAGGGAATTTGAAAGAGTTAAAGAAAGGGTAAGAAAGGCCATTTCTTTAATGACGATTAACCTTAAAAAACTGTATGCCGAAAGAAAAGAGCAAAAGGGCTTTATCTTTTCAAGCGACAACGCCTTGACGGAAGAATTTGAAAATTCGTTTGGCTTTGAAGAAACGGAAGACCAAATTTTATCCTTATCCGAAATCAAAGAAGATATGGAAAGCGATAAAGTTATGGATAGGTTGCTTTGCGGTGACGTTGGCTTTGGAAAAACCGAAGTGGCGTTTAGGGCGTGCTTTAAAGCAATAATGGATAGTAAGCAAACGGCGATAATTGCGCCAACCACGATACTATCCGAACAGCATTACGCAACGGCGCTTGCAAGGTTTAAAGGCTTTGGCATAAGAATTGCCGTACTCAACCGTTTTAGAACGCCACTTCAAGTAAAAACCATACTAGAAAAACTTGAAAAAGGCGAAATAGACTTAATAATAGGCACTCATCGTCTATTTTCAAAAGACGTAAAGTTTAAAGATTTAGGCTTGCTTGTAATAGACGAAGAACAAAGGTTTGGCGTAGAGCATAAAGAAAAGTTAAAACTATTAAAGAAAAACGTAGACACTTTAACGCTATCTGCAACGCCTATACCAAGAACTTTGCACTTATCCCTTTCGGGAATAAGAGATATAAGCACGATAAACACACCGCCAAAGCAAAGAATACCCGTTCAAACCGTCGTTACCGAACTTTCGGACGCGTTAATTCAAAACGCGCTTAACAGAGAACTTGCAAGAGATGGTCAAGCGTTTATTTTGTATAATAGGGTTGACGGCATTTACACTTTTGCCGAAAAGGTAAAAAACCTTGTTAAAGACGCAAAAATTATCGTCGCACACGGGCAAATGAACGAAAAAACGCTAGAAAACAACGTGTCCGCGTTTTATAGGGGCGAAGCCAACGTGCTTATTGCAACTACGATAATAGAAAACGGAATAGATATGCCAAGGGCAAACACGCTTATTGTTTGCGATGCCGATGCGTTAGGTCTTTCAACGCTATATCAATTAAAGGGGCGTGTTGGAAGAAGTAGCCTTATGGCATACGCTTACTTTACCTATGCTCAAAATAAAATTTTAACGGATATTTCCTATAAAAGACTTACCGCACTTATGGAATTTACCGAAATGGGTAGCGGATATAAAATTGCCATGCGCGATTTAGAACTTCGTGGGGCGGGCAGTATTTTAGGAAAAGAACAACACGGGCATATGGATAAGGTCGGCTATGAACTTTACAACAAACTTCTAAAAGAAGAACTTGGCGAAAGAACGGCTGTTGACGGCATTGAACTTGATATTAAGTCCGATGCGTATATCCCAAACGAATATATTTCAAGCGAAAGCGCTAAAATGGACGCGTACAAAATTATTGCCGAAATTTGCGATAAAGACGAAGCGGAAAAAGTTAAAACTTCACTTCGCAACGCCTTTGGTAAAATACCCGAAAACGTGTTGACGCTTATAAATATAGCCGTTTTAAAAAGCCTTGCCGAACCTGTTGGCGCTATAAAAATTACGGTTGCTTTGAAGGTTGGTAAAATAACGTTAAAAGGGCTTGACTCATTAAAAGACGGCGTAATTACGTCCGCCTTAAAAAACAATAAAAACGTAACGCTTTCTTTTGACACAAACCCACAACTTTCATTTAAAACGGAAAGCGGAAGACCGCAAGAAATTATACAAAATATGATAGATTTTTTATCTTAACTCATAAAAATTTGTCAAAATAATAAAAAAACCCAAAATTTTGGCGTTTATATTTGTAAAAGTTTTGTAAAAAGCCAAAAAAACTATTGCAAATAATATAAATATTATGTATAATGACAGTATTGCTAAAAATAGCGCATTAGGTGTCAACCTATCAATTAAACTTTGCCGTACTTTTAGCGGAAAGAAGGCAATAGCGTGGCAATCAAAAAGGGTTGTGGCGAAATTATCGGCTAGGCGCACCGTAAAAAGTTTGCAAAATAGGGTTCACCTTTTATATTAACGGAGAAATTATGAAGAAATTTGTTACTAAAATAGTATCGCTTTTAACTGTAATTATTCTTTCAACAGGCATTTTAAGTGGCTGTTCTTTAATAGTTACGGACGTTGAAAAGGATATGGCACTTGAAGTTGCTACCGTTTCGCTTGACGAAAATTTAAAAGACGTAATCTATAAAAAAGATATGGTAAACGCTTATGCTACGAACGCTTACTATTATCAATATTACGGCACGTCTACAAAAGACGCATACGAAGAAATTTTAAAATCTCTTACTCAAAACTCAATTATCGTTCAACAATCAATGAAAGCGCTTACAACTACTACGTTAGAAGCAGGCAATACCGAAAAGGGTTATTTCTTACAAGCGTCGGAAGTTGAAGATAGTAAACGCACTTCAAAAGAAAACGTTTTAACAACTAAAAACCACGCAGGCGTTGAAATGACGGCTATTAACTATAACGGCTATAAAGATGCAGACGTTTGCGCTAAAAACAATATTTTAGACGATTTCTTAACAGCATACGAATATAAACTTGCTAACTACAACACTTTGGTAACGATAGATTCCTTAATAAATCAATTTATCGAAGAAGAAGAAAAAGAAACTTTAACGATTGAAAATTTGGCTGTATCAAACCGCACGACGCTTACTATACCTACTCAAGAAGACGGCAACGAATGGGAAATGAAGAACGACCCGGAAAAAAGCAAGATTACGACGGAATACGAAAAAGAAGTAAACAGGGTTAATAGAGATTACGGTTTAGGTTTAGTAGTTTCTAACTACACTACGAAATACGACCTTTCAACCGCTTTACACGAAGAATACATCAAAAAGTTTGATATGACTACAAAGCCAAGAAAAAAGGCTTTAACAAAACTTTTCAATCAACTTAAAAAATTAGGTTATATTACGGAAGAAGAAGCAAAAATAGTTCCAGCAACAACCGAAGACCTTTTAAAAATTTCGTTCTTTGCAAGTTCGTTAAAGAACCAATACGAAACTTTAATAGTTTCAAAATATAGAATAGCGCTTGTAAACCAACAAGAAAAACTTGTAAATGACGAAAACTTATATACTGAATATAAGACGTTATTTGAAAGCCAACAAACAGACTTTGACAAGTCTAACGCAAACTACGAAGCAAAACTTGAAGATACGAGCGAAACAAACTTTATCGCATACAATCCAAACTACGGCGAAGGTAAAGTTTACGGTTACGTTGCAAACCTTTTAATCGGTTTTAACACCGAACAACAAGCGCTTGTCGACGCTGTTAATAACGAGCCAAAATACACGAAAACTCAAAAGGCAAACTATATAAATAGTATGTTGCCAAACATAAGGGCGAAAGATTTAAGGCAAACTTGGATTCTTTCAAACTACGGCACATACGGTGAAACTAATAAAGACTTTATCTTTAATAGCGACTACGTTAAAACTCAAGCCCTTAATAAATTCGACGGCGAAATTATCGGCGCTACTGCATATAATTACTATGACGATAACGGCGATATAGCAACTTCTTACACTTATAAGTCAATTAGAGCAAATGAATATACTTTTGACGAATTTATAAACGGCACTTTCAAAAACGTTATGGGCGTTGTGCCAACTACGTCCGTTCAAAAGATAGACGACATTGCAAACGACACTTACGTTGCAACAGTTATTGACGACGACGTAATGGTTAAGTTTAGAGACCTTATGTACGCTTACTCAACCGACCCAGGTTCACTTGCTGAAAATTACGGATATTTATATTCGCCAATGGGTACGGATTTCGTTAAGGAATTTGAAGACTTGCAAAAGGCGCTTATAGATAACGGCGTAGGCAGTTACGCATACGTTGTTACAAACTACGGCTATCACGTTATGCTTTGCACGAAGATAATCAAGCCAACTGCTACTTGCCTTACGCTTGAAGAGTTCAAAAACGAAATAGCAAACGAAGGCACGATGCCTTACGAATTTAAAGAATACAAAATTAAAAATATCTCTACTTCAACAGTTTCAAATATCATATCGGCGTTTATTACAAGAAACATTGAAAAAGAAGGTGTCGTTGAAACTTTTGAAGGTGCATACAAAGATTTATTTGAAGAATAATACAGTCTCTTTTCAAAGTGTTTAAAAGCAGGTTTAAAGCCTGCTTTTATTTTTTTCTATTTATTATATATACAATACGTTTAAACCCCTTATAACGCCAAAATCAAGCGTATTAAGTGGTATTTTGCGAATAATTTTAATCAATATATAGTTATGCTAAAAAATACGAAACCACAAGATATTGTGGTTTTTTTAAAATATTTGTTATTTTGTTGCAAAAGCAACAAATAAAAGACGGGTGTTTGTGGTATACTACTTTTACTATCAACAAAAAAGGCTAATTGTAGAGGTTAAAATTATGAAGATTATAAAAAGAAGTGGAGTAGAAGCAAACTTTGATTTAAGTAAGATTATCGGCGCTGTAAAAAAGGCAAATGCCGAAGTTGTAGAAGCAGATAGACTTACGGAAAGCCAAATTAGTGAACTTGCTTTCAACGTTGAAAAAATTTGCGCGGGAAGAACGCGTTCTTTAAGCGTAGAAGAAATTCAAGACCTTGTTGAAAACGAGATTATGCGTTTTGGCGCTTTTAACCTTGCAAGAATTTATATAACTTACCGCTTTAAAAGGCAACTTGTTAGAAAATCTAATACTACTGACGAGCGTATTTTAACGTTGATAGAATGCAACAACGAAGAAGTTAAGCAAGAAAACTCTAACAAAAACCCAACTGTAAACAGCGTTCAACGTGATTATATGGCGGGTGAAGTTTCAAAAGATATAACAAAGCGTATTTTACTTTCGCCAGACATTGTAAATGCGCACGAAAGCGGTATTATCCATTTTCACGATGCCGACTATTACGCTCAACATATGCATAACTGTGACCTTGTAAACCTTGAAGATATGTTGCAAAACGGCACCGTTATTTCGGGCACGATGATAGAAAAGCCACACAGTTTTTCTACGGCTTGTAACATAGCAACTCAAATTATAGCGCAAGTTGCGTCTTCTCAATATGGTGGTCAAAGTATTTCGCTTACGCATTTAGCGCCTTTCGTTCAAATTTCAAGAGAAAAAATTACAAGCGAAGTTATAGCCGAATACGACGAAGTTGGCGTTAAAATTAGCGAAGAAAAGATAAAACAAATAGTAGAAAAACGCGTTCGCAGTGAAATTAAAAAAGGTATTCAAACTATTCAATACCAAGTCGTTACTCTTATGACGACTAACGGTCAAGCGCCTTTCATTACGGTATTTATGTATTTAGGCGAAGCCAAAAATGAAAGGGAAAAACAAGACCTTGCCATAATGATAGAAGAAACCTTACTTCAAAGGATACGCGGTGTTAAAAACGAACAAGGCGTTTACATTACGCCGGCTTTTCCTAAACTTATCTACGTTTTAGAAGAACAAAATATTCACGAAGATAGTCCATTTTATTACCTTACTAAACTTTCGGCAGAATGTACTGCAAAACGTATGGTGCCAGACTATATTTCGGAAAAAATGATGCTTGAACTTAAAAAAGATAAAAACGGCGAAGGTCATTGCTATACTTGTATGGGTTGCCGTTCGTTCTTAACTCCTTACGTTGACGAAAACGGCAAGCCAAAATACTACGGCAGGTTTAACCAAGGCGTAGTTACGGTTAACCTTGTTGACATTGCTCTTTCTTCGGGCAAAAACGAAGAAGAATTTTGGAAGGTGTTTGACGCGCGTATGGAACTTTGCCACAAAGCGCTTCAAGCAAGGCACGAAAGGTTGACGGGCACTTTAAGTGACGCTGCGCCTATTTTATGGCAACACGGCGCACTTGCTAGGTTAAAATCGGGCGAAAAGATAGATAGTTTACTTCACGGTGGCTACTCTACGATTTCTCTTGGCTATGCAGGTTTGTGGGAAACCGTATATTACTTAACGGGCAAAAAACTTACTGAACCCGAAGGCAAAGAAATGGGCCTTAAAATAATGAAGAAGTTAAACGAATATACGGGCAAGTGGAAACAAGCCGAAAACATTGACTATTCACTTTACGGCACGCCACTTGAAAGCACTACTTATAAGTTTGCGCAAGCGCTTCAAAAACGCTTTGGCATTATCGAAGGCGTTACGGATAAAAACTATATAACGAATAGTTATCACGTTCACGTTACCGAACCTATCGACGCGTTCACAAAACTCAAAATTGAAGCGGAATTCCAACAACTTTCACCAGGCGGTGCAATAAGTTACGTTGAAGTTCCAAATATGCAACACAATATCCCAGCCGTATTAAAAGTTATGCGCTTTATTTACGATAACATTATGTATGCCGAACTCAACACAAAAAGCGACTATTGTCAATGTTGTGGTTATAACGGCGAAATACAAATTATAACGGGCGAAGGCGGAAAACTCATCTGGCAATGTCCAAAATGCGGAAACGTTGACCAAACCAAGATGAACGTTGCGCGTCGTACTTGCGGATATATAGGCACTCAATATTGGAACCAAGGAAGAACGCAAGAAATAAAAGAAAGGGTGCTTCACCTTTAAAAGCCTAAAATCTTTTAGCGCCTTGCTAAAAGATTTTTATTTAAAATTATGAATTACGCAACTATAAAATACAACGATATAGCAAACGGGCTAGGTGTTAGAACTTCGCTTTTCGTGTCGGGTTGTACGCACCGCTGTAAAAACTGTTTTAACAGCGAAGCGTGGGACTTCGACTACGGCAGTCCGTTTACAATAGATATCCAAAACGAAATAATAAACTCTTTAAAAGAAGACTATATAGACGGGCTTTCTCTTTTAGGTGGCGAACCTTTTGAACCAAAAAATCAAGAAGCGTTATTGCCGTTTTTAAAGCGTGTAAAAAAAGAAGTGCCAAACAAAAACGTGTGGTGTTATACCGGTTATTTGTTTGACGACGAACTTTTAAAACCAAGCAGGGCAAACACAAAACACACTTTAGAAATGCTTTCGCTTATAGACGTTTTAGTAGACGGCAGGTTTGTTGAAGAATTAAAAGATATATCGCTTACGTTTAAAGGCTCGTCTAACCAAAGAATTATTGACGTAAAAAAGAGTTTAAAAGAAAATAAAGTTATTCTATACGAATTTTAAAAGGGGAAATTATGGCACTTAAAAACGTACAAATTGCATTTAAAAAACTTAACGAAAACGCAGTTACGCCAACTTTTGGCACACAATTCTCCGCAGGCGCGGACTTATATAGCGCTAACGACGAAATAGTTATAAACCCAAACGAAACGGCTTTTATCGGCACGGGTATTGCCGTTGCTATACCGGAAGGTTTAGTCGGTTTAATTTACGCAAGAAGTGGTCTTGCTTGCAAAAGGGGTTTAGCGCCAGCAAACAAAGTAGGCGTTATAGACAGCGATTATCGTGGCGAAGTTAAAGTTGCGCTTCATAACCATGGCACGACGCCACAAACTGTTTTAAAAGGCGAAAGAGTTGCGCAAATGGTTATAGTCGACTATTACGCTTGCGATTACGTTGAGTGTGACGATTTAGACGAAACTGCACGCGGTGAGGGTGGTTTTGGCTCTACGGGTAGAAAATAAAAAGGCTAAACTTTTTTGATTAAAACGCATATATCGGCACATACTTATAGTATGAAAAAGATAGATAGCGAATACAAAAAAGTTTTAAACAAACTGCAATACGCTACGCCAAGCGAAGTGGGTGCAATTTTAAAGGAATATTTTAACCTTAAAAGACAAAAGAACAAAAAATAAAAAAGACTAACTAGCCGAGTCCCTATAAGGGATTCGGCAACTAAATAAATCCGTAAACGGATTTGTGATATTTGCCTTTTCAAGCAAGTGATATTGCTAACGCAGTGATATCTTGCTACGCAAGGTTAAGGATTTATTTAATATAACTTTGGCTTTGCCAAAATATAACTGCTTACGCAGTTGGCGTTCGCTACGCTCGGCTACACTGTTTATTGCGTAAACAATATCACTTTTAGCCATAAGGCTAAAAATATCACTTATTTAACTTAATTTTTTGTAGAAAAGAAAAGCCCACCATATTTCGCTTTTTGCGAAGTATAGTGGGCTACACTTTTAATTTATGTATTTATAATAAAAGTCTGAATATACATTATTGAAATTTCCATTTTTAACTTCAAATAGATATGTAGAATTATAACCATATTGAGAATCTTCAACAATATAAATTTTTAGAGTTTGATTCTCTTGTAACAAAGATACAAAAGTCCAATCTTCAAAATAAATACGTTCGCCATTTTTATACATTGTTCCATTTGTATAATGCTTATTTCCATTATCATCTAATAATGTTATATCATAATAAGTTGTAGAATAAGCATTTACTTCTTGACTGCCGTATTCCCATAATTTTATGGCTACATCTTCTGCATCTATTAAAATTCGTGCATATAATTTAGAATTTAGTGTCGCACTATTGCTAAACGTGCCAACAAAAACATCTACATTACGCATATATGCTTCACTTGTAGGATTATTAAATTCGTCAACATAAAACGAAGATTTCCATATCTCAGTTTCAAATTTCTGACCGCATCTTGAACAAGTACCACTACTTGTTGTATGCCCTAAAGCCGTTTCATATTCTTGATAGGAGTCACTACATAAGGAGCATTTATAAGTCGCATAACCACCTGTAGAACAAGTTGCTTTTCTTTCTGTAATAATATAATTATGACTACAAGTTGTTTGTCCTGTGCTTGAATTTGCACCATTATTATCACTACCACATGCAGATAAAAGGATAGTGCAAGAAATCAACAAAAGCATGGATAGTAAAAGAGAAATAAGTTTTTTCATTTGTAAAACCTCCAAAAAAATTAAATAAAATAAAAAAGTGCGCCAACCGAAGTCGACGCACCGAAAAATGCGAAACTCCAAGTTGTCGCCAAACGAACTTTATCGCAAGTATAAGCATAGCCATACTATCGAACGGGAGTCGCACTTTTACCAAATGAAATTCTGTTCGAATAGTATGACAAAATAGGAGCATAATTATCCTATAAAAAAAGAAACTACGCCTATTTGCGACAATATTAAGTTCGTTTGGCATAATTATTATAACACATATAAAATATTTTATCAAGTAGTTTTAAGTGGACAAAAGAAAACTCGACTTTTAACAAGTCGAGTTCCGTTTATTTTTTCTCTTTTAGTGTTTTACACGAAGAGATTAGCATTTTTCGTATAAGCCCACAATCATTATTTAGTTTTTTATATTGATTTTCTTCTAAATAGCCTGTTTCAAATAGCAATTCTAACCAATATTCACTTTCAAAACATTCTTTAAGCGCTATTTCAAGTTTTGAAATAAAATCTGCCGTTCCTTGCGCATATTGTGCCTCGTGGATATTTGCCCCAATACTTGTTCCAGAACGAAGAAGTTGATTAGTTAATACACTTTCCTTGTTATTAGACTTAATTTCTTTGGTAACAAAAACAATGTTTTTAGCAAATTTTTTTGCTTTTTCTCTTAAAACACTTTCACTCATATAATTATTATATCACTAAATTAATTTTAAGTAAAGTGATATTGTTTGCGTTGCAAACAGTTATATTTTAACTTGTAGTCAAAGTTATATTATATTTGCTATAACTCGCCAACGGCGAATAAAACTTTGCTTTAGCAAAATACCACTACGATAGCAATACCACTTGTCGATAGGCAAATATAGTTGTTAGTCAGTAATAATCCCTATTACTGACTAACTAATGCCTTGTTAGTCTTTTTATTTATAAAAAATTTTAGTAATCCCATTTTGGAATATAGTTTAAAGAAGATGAGTTTAACTCTTGAATAAAAAGCCTGTCTTCGTCAAGACCGCTAGTTGCGTCAAGTGCTTTTTGATATTCGCGCTTTGTTATAGGGCGGTTTAATTCTTTAAAGTTTTTAACGTCGCCAAAAGGGGTATATTGACTCATAAGCGAAAAATACGCGCCGTTATTTTGATTATCTTTAAACCAAGAAATAATATCTACGCTATCGTTTACGCAAAGTGGCAAAATTAAGTGCCTTAATATCACACCGCTTTTTATAAGTCCGTTTTCTACAACCGTTTTTTTAGATTGCATCATAAACTTTACGTTTTCACTTGCAACGCTAAAATAGTTTTCTTTATTTGTGTATCGTTTAGAAATTATGGGGTTTTTAAACTTTAAGTCGGCAAGGTACACGTCAACGTAAGGGTCTATTAGTTTTAAAGCGTCTAAATTTTCGTAAGAGTGAGTGTTGTACACAATGGGAATTTTAGGGCGGTAAATATTAAGCGCGTCTATTATTCCATATATATAATGAGTTGGCGTAACAAGGTTAACGTTATGCGCGCCTAAATCTTCAAGTTCTTTAAAAATTTCGGCAAGTTTTTTAGGGGTTATATCTATGCCCCTTAAACTTCTTGAAAGTTCATAGTTTTGACAAAACACGCATTTTAGCGAGCAACCCGTAAAAAACACAGTTCCCGAGCCGTTGTTTCCGCTTACGATAGGTTCTTCAAAATCGTGAAGATAATATTTAGAAATATTAAGCGTATATTTAGCACCGCAAGCGCCCAAAGAGTTTTGCGTTCTTAAAGAGTTGCAGTTGTTTTTGCAAAGGTTGCAATATTTATCCATATTTATATTTTAACATTATTCTTTATAATTGACAAACGAATAAAAAGAATATATAATATTTTTACTTGTATGACTTTACTTCGTCAAGTAGACCACAAATAACTACAAGAGGTAAAAACAAATGAACAAATTTTTTACAAGCGAAAGCGTAACGGAAGGTCATCCCGATAAGATTTGCGACCAAATTTCCGACGCGGTTTTAGACGCAATTTTAGAACAAGACCCAGACGCGCGCGTTGCGTGTGAATGCAGTTGTTGTACGGGGTTAATTTTAGTTATGGGCGAAATCTCTACTAAATGTTACGTTGATATTCCGTCTATTGCAAGAAAAACCGTTGAACGCATAGGCTATACTCGTGCAAAATTCGGTTTTGATGCCGAAACTTGCGGTATAATAACTAGTATAAGAGAGCAAAGTGCCGACATAGCGCTTGGGGTTGACAGTTCGGTTGAACATCGCGAAAGTGGTGATATCGCCGATAGAATAGGCGCGGGCGACCAAGGTATGATGTTTGGCTACGCTACCGACGAAACCGAAGAATATATGCCACTAGCGTTAACGCTTGCGCATAAACTTACGCGTAAACTTGCCGAAGTTAGAAAGAACGGCACGTTAAACTATCTTCGTCCAGACGGCAAAGGTCAAGTAACCGTTGAATACGACGGTAAAAAAGTTAAGCGTATAGAGGCGGTTGTAATTTCAGCGCAACATAGCGAAAGCGTTACGACGGAACAACTTAGAAAAGATATTAAAGAACACGTTATTAAAGCCGTTTTACCAAGCGAACTTTTAGACGAAAACACTAAATACTACATTAACCCAACGGGTAGGTTTGAAATAGGCGGTCCTCATGGCGACAGCGGTTTGACGGGTAGAAAGATTATCGTTGATACCTACGGTGGTTCTTGTCCACATGGTGGCGGTGCTTTTTCGGGTAAAGACCCAACGAAAGTTGATAGAAGCGCGGCGTATATGGCAAGATATATTTGTAAAAATATCGTTGCCTCAGGTCTTGCAAAAGAGTGTACGTTAGAACTTTCTTACGCAATCGGCGTTGCTAAACCACTTTCGGTATTTATCAATACAGACGGCACGGGCGTGTTACCAGATGGCGAAATTGCCGATATCGTAAACAAAGAGTTTGATTTAAGACCTTACGCAATTATCGAAACGTTAGACCTTAAAAAACCTATTTACTCTAAAACTGCAAGTTACGGCCATTTTGGAAGAAGTGAATTTCCTTGGGAAAAACTTGATAGGGTTGAAGACCTTAAAAAATATATTAAATAATTTTAGCGGTTGCCAAACGGCAACCGCTTTTAATATGCCTTTAATTTTTGCCGTGTTTTAGCGTAAGCGTCAATCTTTTTAACGTCTTTTGCCGTTTATTTATTGTAGGTGACAAGTTTTTACCTACAAACTCTTGCTGTCCATTTATTGTAGGTGGCAACCTATCCCACTAAAATCTTGCCTGCCCTTTAGCCAAAAGGGAAGGTGTCAACTTTTACACTACCACCTTGCCGTCCCTTTAGCCAAAAGGGAAGGTGTCAACGAAGTTGACGGAAGGGATTGTGGCATATACTTAACGATTATTTATAATATCTTAACAACTTGTGGTTTGTTTTATTAGCAAAGTTTATTAAATAAACAACTAATCCCTATCGTCGCTTTGTAGCGACACTTCCCCTTAAACATCAAGGGGAAGCAAGTAGGTGTAGTGGGTGGCACGTCAAGGGGAAACAATCGCGCGTAATAGGTAAAATTTCAATAAAATCAAGTAGGGGCAAGCGCAAGCAAGTTTTAAAAAACAAACAAAAAGCATAGCAAGTTTTTGCTATGCTTTAATTGTTTTTAGTCGTTATTATTCGTTGTTGTCGCTAGTTTCAGTATCAGTTGTTTCAGTTACTTCTTGCTGAGTTTCGTCGCTACCGCCGTCAGTTACTAAATCTTCTGGGTTTTCTTGTAATTGTTCAACGTCTATAACAGTTTCTTCGGTTGTTTCCGTTTCTTCAACTACTTCTTCGCTTTCTTCAACTTTTTGTGCCTTTTCGTAGTCGTAATCGTCGTCGCCACCTTCGTCAAGAACAATTTCGCTCTTCTTCTTTGCAATTTTACTTAAAGTCTTATCGCGTGAAGTTCTATCATAGAAAGACGCAACTTTTTCTTTTCTTCTCTTTTTGTTTTTAGTAATCATTCTAATGAATACTATAACCATAACAATCATTAAAACAACCGCTATTATGATTGATGAGATTTGAAGCGCAACGTCTTTTTCAACCTTGTATTCGCCATCGTCAGCGCTTTCTTCTTCGTCAGGCGTTTCTTCTTGTACGGTATTGTCAATTTCGTTTTCGGCATTTATAGTTGTAAAGTCGGCAAATTTTACCATACTGTTAGCAATATAAATAACCTTTTCACTATAATATTGAGTAGTCGTTACAGTTTCGCCGTCAACCGTTTCTTTTATAGTAGTAGGCGCTCTCGTGTGTGAGTGCGTAGTTGCAAATGGGTCGTCGCTATTTTTGTATTCTTCAATATATAAAGCCTTGTCGTAATTAAACGATGGTTCTTCATAAGAAGAAGAAACTACGTTTTCAAAGAAGATTGTTCCTTGCGACGTATTGTTGCTTGCAGGCCTATCGCCGTTCCAAACTTCAATTCTGTAATCAAGGTCTTTATTGCCCGTAGCAATATAGAAACAAACTTCCGACCAGCCGTTTATAGTTTTAGTTTGACTTGTAACTTCGGCTTTAAATTCTTCTTTCCAATCGTTTGCGGAAATAGACATAACGTCATATTCGCCGTTGGTTAAAGTGTTTGTAACAAGATATACGTTTGCTTTGGCATCGCCTATAACTCTTATTTTAACTTTAATTTTAATATAAGTGTTAGCAGTAATTTTAGCAACGTTAGTTATCATTGCCGAATTTGTTTTAACGTTGTTTTGAAGAACAACTGCTTGCGCGTACTTATTGTTGTTAGATTTTAAACCTGCAAATACGTCAAGCCCGCTAATGCCCGTATATTTATCGTTATACTTACTGTTGATTATACCGCTAACAACTTCGTCACTTGCGTTGGTTTTACGAAGTGAGTACGTTGGAGTGTTAGAAGTTGGTTTTGTTTGAATTTCAATAGCGCCAAGCGCGTCGACAGCCGTAGAGTATAAGTCGCCGTCAGCACTTTCAACACCACTGCCGTAAGCGTCGTAAACACCTTTTAACGATGCTTTTGCACAGTAACTTGAAACGGTAGAGTAGGTGTAAATATCTTTTTCAACGTCAGTTTCTTTAAGGTCGGCAATAAGTGCGTAGCCCGTTTGTAAAGAGTAAGCGTCGTCAATAAAGTTAGTTTCGCGTGGTCCAAACGTAATGCGAATTTTAAATGGAGTAGCCTTATCAGTTGCGTTTTCAATAATAATGCTGTATTTTATCCACTTACCGTAGTTGCCGTCTTCTTCTTTTTGAGTCGTAAATGAAGTAAAACTAGAAATTTCGTTGTTGGTTGCTTTTACGTCTATTACGTCAATAGAAATCTTGTCCGAATTAGAACGTTTTGTTTCAGACTTAACGAAGAAAGTAACTAACTTGTAACTTTCAGCGTTTACCGTAACTTCTTCACTTGTAAACGTTGCAGAGCAAAGTTTATCTTTAAAGTTCATATATGCAAGTGATGGGTTAGTTTTGCCTATTTTAGCAATATCGCTTAATTGTTCAGTTAAATCGGCTTTGCCTACAAAGTCCGAAGTTAAGTCGTTTGTATAGCCAAAATCAACGCCTTGACAGTTGCTTGCAAAGTAATCGTCCGTAACGTTTTTAGTAGCCGTACCCGAAATTGCGTTGTAAACTACGTCAGATTTTCTAAAATCAAGAGTGCATTCGTATAAGTTATAGTTTTTAGCAGTATCGCTATAATCAGTTTTTGCCACAGGGTTTGTGCCTGTAAAGGTGGATATAAGACTGTTAAACTCTTTGGAATTAGCCGTACTGCTAGATTTTTCAGGAACTATAAGGTTCGCGCTAGGTGCAGTTTTGATAGCGTCAAATTCTTGCTTGTTGTAAGTTTTAACTTGTGCGTTATCAAAATAAGCAAAGCCTTCAACGTAACCTGATTTACCAACGGCATTACCTTTACCAAGGCCAAGCGTAACGCTTAACGTAGAGTTTGAATACTCGTAAGTTTTAATTTCTACTTCAAAAAGCGTCCACTCACCGTTAGTGTTAATGTTGTTAAAGTAAACTGTTTCATACGTGTTAGTGCCAACTTTAAAGTCAAGAGCAACGTATGCGCCAGGGTCTTGGTCGCTGTATGCTTTTAAATCTTTCGTCTTAATCCAAACGGAAAAGATTGCATAAGAGTCGGCATTAAGAGTTACGGAAGTAGAACTTTTAAATTTTTGCGCAGTGCCTATCGTGTTAGTCTTGTTTTGGATTTGCAAAATTTTAGTTCCGTCTGCCTTTGCGTTAACTCTATCGGTTGCATTGTCTTTATATTCGTTTTTAACTAAACCGTAGTAGTAAGGAGTGTTAGGGTTATAGTAAACCGCTTCAACGCCGTCACTTGCAGGAGTAACGACGGGTTTATATTTAGAATCTACTTTTTTATAAGCGTCTTCTTGCGTGTCAATAATACCGCTTTTAGCGTAACTTGACGTTGAAGGCGCGGTGTTACCTTGTGCGCCCGAATCGTAAGAGTTAGACCAACTTATAGAAGAAGATATAGGAAAGACTTTGTTTTCGCCGTCCGTCATAAATTCAAAGTCGCCGTTTTTAATGGTTTGATAATCGACTGGCGATTCTTCCGTAGTGCTCGAATTGTTGTTTGAGCTGCCGTTACCATCGTCGTTTTCGTCATCTTTACTACAAGCCGTAGCAAATATCACAGAAAAAGCCATTACGATTGAAAGCAAGATAACAAGAATATTCTTTAATTTTATTTTAGATAATAAGTTCATAAACCACCTTAAAATATCATTTAGAAATATAGCGCGTACACGCGTTATTATAATTATACTTTATTAGTATAATATATTTTGATAGAAAAAGCAATAGGTTTTTAGTCAATTTTCTCATTTTATATTTTAGAATTTAGCACAAATACTTAAATTTTGTAAAATTATAAGAAAAATTACACTTCATAATTATATTTTTTGTTTATTATTTAGATTTTTGCAAAAACTGTATTTATGAAATTAAAAGACAAATTACTTCTAATTTTAAGTGGAACGGTAACGGGTGTTGTAAGCGGATTTTTCGGTGGTGGTGGCGGTATGATAGTCGTACCTATGCTTGTTTTGATAAATAAAAGCAAGCAAAAAACGGCGCACGCAACGGCTATTGCCATAATGCTACCTATAATTTTGGCGGGCGCAATAGTAAATATTTTAGGTGGAAGTTTTGAAACGAAGTCCGCCTTGCCAACCACGATAGGCGTTTTCGTTGGCGGAATATTAGGCGCGCTTTTATTAAAAAAGATAAACAATGCCGTTTTGTCTAAATTATTTGCCGTTGTAATGCTTGTTGCGGGCGTAAAAATGTTGTTTTTTTAATTAACCTGATATAGCGATAAAAATTGCCACGAAAAATGATTGCGCAATTAAAAAACGTTAGTTGCCAAAAAAATTACATAATGAGTATAGAATTTATCAAGTTTTTAGCCGTCGGTTTTTTAGGCGGAATATTAGGTGGTATGGGTATGGGTGGCGGAACGATTTTAATACCGCTACTAACCATTTTTATGTCGGTTAATCAACACGTTGCGCAAACGGTAAATTTAGTTGCGTTTATTCCTATGGCAATAGTCGTAATAATAATGCACCTAAAAAATAAATTGATAGAAAAAAAAGGGCTGTTATTCGTAATTTTACCCGCCACTTTTTTTGCCGTTTTAGGTAGTATTTTGTCGCAAAAATTAGACGGAAACTTACTTCAAAAAATATTCGGTGGCTTTTTGCTAGCAATTGCAATATTGCAGTTTTTTTCTCAAAAAATAGAACAAAAACTTTCTAAAAATAATAAATAAAAAGTTGAAATTATTAAAAATTATTATAAAAAATTTTAGATATTATCAATATTTTTTAAATTTGCTATTGAAATGCTTAAAATTTTGGTGTATAATGGCTACAATGAAGATATTATTGCTCGGCTAATGTTACGCTACGGGCTTGCTTAAAATTTTAGTAACAAGAGGTGCAAAATTGGAAAAGATAGGTATTATAGATTTAGGCTCTAACACAGCAAGGCTAGTTATTGTTGAAATGCTTGGGGACGGGCACTTTGTCGTAATTGACCAAATTAAAGAAAGCGTACGTTTAGGCAAAGATATGGAACGCGACGGGTTTTTAAAACCACAGCGTATTGCCGAAACTATAAAAACGCTTAAAATGTTTAGAAAGTTGTGTGACGCATACGAAATTGAAAGAATTATCGCCGTTGCTACGGCGGCGGTTCGTCGTGCAAAAAATCAAAGGAGTTTTCTTGACGAAATCGTTGCAAATACGGGTATTAAATTAAAAGTATTGTCCGCAGAAGAAGAAGCCACTTACGTTTATAGGGGCGTAATAAACACAATGGATATTCCAAAAGGGCTTATCGTTGAAATAGGCGGTGGTAGTACGAAAGTTATATACTACAACAGGCGCAATCTTTTAAACTACGAAACTTTGCCTTTCGGTGCGGTAACTTTAACCGATTTGTTTGGAGACGATAATATTTCTCACGAAGAACAAACAAAAAAGATAGAAGAATTTATAACCGAACAATTACAGCGCATAGAGTGGCTTAAAACGATTGACCCCGAAACTCAACTTATAGGTTGTGGCGGTTCGTTTAGAAACCTTTGCAAAATTGTAAAAATGAAAAAGAAATGTCCTTTAAACACTTTGCATAACTACAATATTACGAGCGAAGAGTTTGAAGACGTTTACGATATGTTCAAAACGCTTAATTTAGAAAACAAGCGCATAAAGGGTATTTCTATGCAACGCGCCGACCTTTTGCCATCGGCTTTTGCGGTTGCGCACGCGTTTACGAAGTTTCTTAACTTTGAAAAGTTGACTATATCCGCTTGCGGTTTAAGAGAGGGCATAATGTTCAATTACGCTAGTCCTTTAACCGTAGAAAAGCCTATTTCGGACGTGTTGACGTATAGTTTGCAAACGCTTGTTAAATATCACGGTTGCAACGAAAAGCATAGCGAACAAGTAGTTAATTTATCAATTCAACTCTTTAAGCAATTAAGAGTTTTGCATAAATTTCCAAGGCAATGCTTAAAGATTTTAAAGGTTGCGGCGTATCTTCACAACGTGGGAACAACTATTAAATATTACGATTATCAAAAACATACGGGCTACATAATTTTAAATTCTAGTTTATACGGAATATCTCAAAGGGATATAGTTTTGTCGGCGCTTGTCGTATCTAATTATAAAAACGACGATTTCACCCTTGCCGAACTTGCTAAATACAGAGAGTTTATTTCGGAAGAAGACGTTGAAATTATAAGAAAACTTGGCGTAATATTAAGAATAGCCGTAAGTTTAGATAGAAGTTTATCTTCTTGCGTTCAAACTATAAATTGCGACGTTTTAGGCGACTCTGTAATAATGAAGACGGAACTTGATAGCGACGCAACGCTTGAAATTAAAGACGCGCTTTCAGCGCAAGCCGACTTTAAAAGAGTGTTTAAAAAGAATTTAGAAATTTTATAAAATTTAGCCTTGCTAATAAATTTAGCAAGGCATTTTTTTACTCATTTTATTATGCTTAAACGAATAACATAGTAAAGGGTAAAATATGTCTAACACAAAAATTAAAAGTTATAACGCTATTAGTTTAGCGTTTTTATTTATAGGATACTTAATAGGCGCAGGATTTTTAAGCGGTCAAGAACTTTGGCAATTTTACGGAATTTACGGAAAAAGTGGCGCAATTTTACTTGTTTTGGGCGGTTTTTTACAGGGATTTTTGGGTTATTTTATAGTGCTTTACTCTAAAAGGTTTAAGGTATACAACTTTGAAAATTTGCTTTTAAAAAACAGTCAAGCCTTTAAATTCGTTTTGGTTTTTACGGAACTTTTATTTATATTTTTTATATTTAGCATTATGATTGCAGGCGTAAACACGCTTTATTATAGCGTTTTTTTAAAAAGTGGAGTTTGGTTTTCTATGCTGTTTACGGTTGCGGTACTAGTCGTTTCTTACTATGGCGTTGAAGTTATAAGCAAAATGTTTAACTTAATTTTGCCGTTAATTTTAATTATAACCGCCATAGTTTTTATAGTAGTTGTTTATAATTACGGCTATCAAGACGCATTTAGCCTAGAAACCGTAAAGACTATAACTTTAAAAAACCCCTTTTCTTCTTCAATTTTATATATACTTCACAACGTTTATCTGGTTTTAATACTAATAGTGCCGTCGGCAAGCAATATTTCAAGAAAAAGCGTAGCCAAAAAAGGCTTTTTTCTATCTAGTGTATTCTTTATTATAATATCGTTTTTCGTGCTTATACCCGTAGTTTTAAAGCCAAATTACGCCGAATTTTCTATGCCACTTTTAGAAATTATAAAGGATATTTCTATTCCGCTTTACTATATATTTTCGCTACTTTTAATGCTTGTTATGTTTTCAACAGCCGTTTCAAGCAACGTTCTAATTGCCGATTATTCCTTAAAAAAGTCCACCTTTTTTAGTAAAAACAAAATACTTTTTACTATAATTTTAGGCGCGCTTTGCTACGGTGTTTCGTTTTTAGGGTTTTCTAGCCTTATTGCAATAATGTATCCCGTTAGCGGTGTGCTAGGAATAATCGTGGTTGTAATACTATTTGTAAATTTTTTAAAAAGCAAAATAAAATTAAAGTCAATAAAGTAAAAAACTCTTTACAAAATTGTAAGTTTAATATACAATGAGTGTATAAAATACATTAAGGAGTATTATATTATGGCAATAGATTTAGAAACGTTAGAAATGATGATTATGGAATGTGAAGAAAAAATGGAAAAATCGTTTAGCGTTTTAAAGGCAGACGTTTTGCAAATTCGTGCAGGTAGGGCAAACCCTCACGTTTTAGATAAGATTACGGTTGAAGCTTACGGCGCTATGTCGCCTATCAACCAAATAGGTAACGTATCGGTCGTTGACGGACAATGCCTTGTTATTTCCCCATGGGACAAATCGCTTTTAAAAAACGTAGAAAAGGCAATACTTGTATCAAACGTAGGAATTACGCCTACTAACGACGGCAACGTTGTAAGATTAGTATTCCCTATGCTTACGGACGAAAGGCGTCGCGAAATCGTTAAGCAAGTTAAGAAAATGGGTGAAGATGGCAAAGTTGCCATTAGAAACATCAGGCGTGACGGTTTAGAATCTTTCAAAAAACTTAAAACTGCAAAAGAAATTACGGAAGACCAATATTCTGGTTACGAAGCGGATATAGAAAAACTTACGAGCAAAACCGTAGAAGCAATTGACAAAGTTATTTCCGACAAAGAAAAGGAACTTTTAACTATTTAATTTATGGAGCAAAAACAAATAATTCCACGCCATATCGGTTTTATTATGGACGGTAACGGCAGATGGGCTAAAAAATTAGGCAAACCGCGTAACTACGGGCATTTAAAAGGTGCAGACAGGGTTGACGAAATTGTTTCAAATTGTTTTGAGATGGGCGTAGAGTGTGTTACACTTTATGCCTTTTCAACGGAAAACTGGTCACGCCCAAAGCAAGAAGTTGATAAAATAATGAATATTTTACACAACTTTTTAAAAAAGTACGCCCTTAAACTTACGGGTAACGGCGTGCGCCTTAAAGTTTCGGGCGATATAACGGTGCTTGATAAAAAGATTGTCAACTTAATAGAAAAAAGGCAAAACGAAACGGCGCATTTTACGGGCAAAACTCTTAATATTGCAGTAAATTACGGCAGTAAGCAAGAGATTTTATACGCCGTAAACAAACTTTTAAAAAGCGGAAAAGCCGAAGTTAGTCAAGAAGATTTTGAAAACGCTTTATACACCGCCGATATGCCCGACATTGACCTTGTCGTTAGGACTAGTGGCGAAAGTCGCGTAAGCAATTTCTTTTTGTGGCAAATTGCGTATGCCGAACTTTATTTTACCGACGTTTTGTGGCCCGATTTTGATAAAGCGGAATTACAAAAGGCAATAGACTGGTTTTCTATGCGAAACAGAAGGTTTGGAAACGTATAGTTTTTAGCAAAAACTCTTTGCTTTTGGCAATATTTACAGTATTGACGGGTTAGTTTAAGCAAGTGTTTGCGCATATTCTATTTATTCATTTTTATTTAGAATAAAGGATATAATATTAATATGATTAACGTTGCGCTTATAGGTTCAACGGGTTCTATCGGCAAACAAGTTTTAAACGTTGTTGATAGATACCCAAACAAATTTAAAATCGTTTCAATGACGGCAGGTTCAAATGCCGTTCTTTTTGATAGTCAAATTAACAAATATAAACCGCAAATTGCTTGCTTATACGATAGCGAACAAGCAAGAAATATAAAGTCTTTACCAAGCGAAACGGCTTTTTATTACGGTCCGTCGTCGCTTAACCACGCCGTATGCGAAAGTGCGGATATCGTGTTCGTTGCGGTATCGGGTTTCGTCGGTTTTGAAGTAGTAAAAACGGCAATAGAGTTAAAAAAGACGGTTGCGCTTGCCAACAAAGAAACGCTAGTTGCGGGTGGCGAAATAATAATGCCACTTGCTAAAAAGAACGGCGTTAAAATTATTCCCGTCGATAGCGAACATTCGGCAATTTGGCAATGTTTAGATTTTGACGAAAATAAACGGTTCGAAAAGTTAATAATAACGGCGTCGGGCGGGGCGTTTAGAAATTACGATAAAAAAGATTTAGAAACTGTAACGGCAAGCGACGCGTTAAAACACCCAAACTGGCTTATGGGCGATAAAATTACGATTGATTGCGCTACGATGATGAACAAGGGCTTTGAAGTTATAGAAGCGATGTGGCTTTTTGGCGTTAGTCAAGATAAAATAGACGTCGTAATTCACCCACAAAGCATAATACACTCTATGGTGCAATTTACAGACGGCGCAATTTTAGCGCAAATGGGCGTGCCGTCTATGGAAATACCCATACAACTTGCGCTTACCTATCCAAATAGATTAGACACACAATTAAAACAACTTGACTTATGCGGTTTAAGTTTAGACTTTAAAAAAGTAGACCTTTCTTTTTACCCTTGCTTTGCGCTTGCGTTAGACGCTATAAAACAAGGCTATAACTATCCTTGCGCATTAAGTGGGGCAGACGAAGTTGCCGTTTCACTATTCTTGCAGGGTAAAATTAAGTTTAACGATATTTATAATTCAATTGCATACGCGCTTGATAAAACACAAAAATTAGACGTTTCTTTTGAAACTATCACACGTACGGATAAAGAGGCAAGAAGGCTTGTTTTAGAGTATTTTAAAAATAGGGGTTAATGATGAATTGTCTTTTATCTATAAGTAATATTTTTAGTTCTTTACTATCAATTTTATTAGCGGTATTAGTGCTTTTAATAATGATAACGGTGCACGAATTCGGGCACTATATTGTCGGCAAATTATTCAAGTTTAAAATAAACGAATTTGCAATAGGTATGGGCCCCGCGCTCTTTAAAAAGAAGAATAACAAAACGGGCGAAATCTTTTCTATAAGGGCGTTTCCGCTTGGTGGATACTGTGCTTTTGAAGGCGAAGACCAAGACGGCGCAGAAAGTCCCGACGCCTTTAATAACAAGTCGCCCTTTAAACGAATAGTCGTATTACTTGCAGGCGCAACTATGAACTTAATTATAGGCGTTTTAGTGCTATTGCTTTCAACGGGTATTTACGGACAGTTACTATTAAAAACGCACGACGTATACTACGACAATGCGTATAGCGGATACTCTTTGCAAAAAGACGACGTAATACTTTCAATCAACGGCAAAAACACCTATATGACGGCTGACGTTCTAAATTCATTAGACGGCAAAAAGAAAGGCGACGTAATAACCGTTTTAGTTGAAAACGAAGGTAAAAAATACGAAAGGTCGGTTAAGTTAAGAAACGACGTAACCGTTAAAAACCTTACCGATACCGTTTCGGCTTTTAAGGCGATAGGCATAGGCACGCTTGAACAAATTGACGGCGTAACCCAAACTTCTAAATTTTTGGTTGGCGACGTAATTTTAAAACTCAACGACAACGAAGACTATAATAGTTGCACGAGATTATACGGTATAGACGGCGTTATAACTTACGCAAAAACCTTGCCTGTTGGAAGCAATCTTTCGCTTTACGTTTCTTCAAACGGCGAAAGAAAGTTGATTGATATTGCCATTTTAAGCGACTTGTCGGTTTTAGACGATACGCAAATTAAAAACGCGCTAGGAATTTTAGAAAGTTCAACTATCGTAAATTACAGTTCTCAAAACGTAAAATTCGGCTTTTTTGAAACGATAAAACGCGGTTTTGCATATTCCGTTAGCGTAGGTGGAACGATATTTAGAACGCTTGGCGAACTTTTGACGGGCAAACTTGGAATTTCAGCGGTTGGCGGGCCTATAACCACGATTTCAACAACGAGTTCGGCAATTAAAGCAGGTGGGTTTAATTACTTTTTAGAAATTATGGGGTTTATAGGAATAAACCTTGCCGTGTTTAATCTTTTACCTATCCCTGCATTAGACGGAAGTAGGGTTGTATTTTGCCTAATAGAAGCGATACGCAAAAAGCCGTTAAACAGAAAAGTTGAAGGAATAATTCATACCGTCGGCTTGTTAGTTTTACTTGGTTTTTGCGTTTTGGTGGACTTTTTACAAATGTTTTAAACTTAAAGCGATATCTTTTGTAGATATCGTTTTTTTGTTTTTACAAATATTCGTAGCAAAACCAAAAAATATAAATGCCGTTATTTACTTGTTAAAATAATATAAAGTGTGGTATAATTAAAAATTATGGAAGTTATTAAGTTTGAAAACGTATCTTTCAAATACGGAGATGACCAAAACTCCGTCATAAACAACCTTAATTTAACCATAAATTCGGGCGAATACGTTTGTATGCTTGGCAAAAACGGTAGCGGAAAGTCTACTATTGCAAAGCTTATGAACGGTCTTTTATTGCCAACGGACGGAAAGGTTACAGTTTTTGGGTTTGACACGTTAGATAAATCGCATTTATTTGACGTTAGAAAACGCGTTGGTATGGTGTTTCAAAACCCAGATAACCAAATGGTTGCCACTATCGTTGAAGACGACGTTGCCTTTGGTCCGGAAAATATCGGCATAAGTTCAAGCGAGATAGGTAAACGCATAGATTTTGCCTTAAAGTCTACTAACGTAGAGCAATTTAGGTTTAGCGCAGGGCAAAACTTGTCGGGCGGGCAAAAACAAAGAGTTGCAATAGCGGGCGTTTTAGCGCTTATGCCCGAAGTTATTATTTTAGACGAATCTACTTCTATGTTAGACGCAATAGGTCGCAAAGAAGTTTTGTCGGTTATAAAAGAATTAAACGAAAAGGGAATTACGGTCGTATCCGTAACTCACTATATGGAAGAGGCGGTTGACGCCGATAGAATTATAGTAATTGACGATGGTTGCGTTAAACTAGACGGAAAGCCAAGCGAAGTTTTTTCAAACTATTCACTTGTTAAAAGTTGTGGGTTAGAACTTCCAAGGGCAACCTATATCGCCACGAGTTTAAAAAGTCTTGGCGTGCCTATTAAAAGCGATATTTTAACGGGTGAAGAGTTGGCGGAGGAATTATGCAAATTGTTTCAAAAGGATTAACCTTTACTTACAACAAAAAAACAGAGTTTAACCGCCAAGCCTTAAACGGCGTAGATTTAGTTATTCAAGACGGCGACTTTTTTGGAATTATAGGGCATACGGGTAGCGGAAAGTCAACCTTTATTCAACACTTAAACGGGCTTATAAAGACGCAAAACGGCGAACTTACCGTTGGCGAATACGACTTGTCTAGCGGTGTAAAAAACAACGCAAAAACGCTTAAAAACTTGCGCGCGGAAGTGGGTATGGTATTTCAATATCCCGAATATCAACTCTTTGCCGAAACCGTTTTTGAAGACGTTGCTTTTGGCGTAAGAAACTTTTATCCAACCTATACGCAAGAGCAGGTTGATAGTGCCGTAAAAAATGCGCTAGAAAAAGTTGGGCTTAATTATTACGAAATAAAAAACAAGTCGCCCTTTGACCTTTCGGGCGGACAAAAAAGGCGCGTTGCCATTGCCGGCGTTATCGCAACCGAGCCAAAAGTTTTGGTGCTAGACGAGCCCGTTGCAGGGCTTGACCCACAAGGCAAAAAGCAACTTATGGAACTTATTTTGGCACTTAAAAAGCAAAGCGTTAAAACTGTGGTTATAGTTTCGCACGACCTTGACGAAGTTGCCGAATATTGCAATAAAATAGCGGTATTTCGTGGTGGAAAAGTCGTTTGTTGCGATACTCCTAAAAACGTCTTTACTTCGCTAGAAAAAGTAAAAGAATACGGTTTAGGGCTACCTATAACGGCAAATTGCGCGTTAAAATTAAAAGAAATAGGCGTAAATATCGATACGGATTTTAAAGCCGATAACTTTATTTCCGCCATAAGCGAAACTTATAAAAAATCAAGGTAAATTATGTTAGGCGACGTTACTTTTGGGCAATACTATCCAACAAAATCTTTCGTTCACAATATGGATTCAAGGATAAAATTGCTAATTTTAATTGCATATATAGTTATGATATTTCTAGTAAAAAACTTTTACGGTTTTTTAGTCGTGCTTGCTTTTTTAACTATTGCAACTACGTTTTCAAAAGTACCGGTCTTTGACCTATTAAAAAGCGTAAAAGCCGTAATATTCGTAGTGCTGTTAACTTTTGTGTTAAATATCTTTTTCTATAAGGCAAACGATGCTAAAACGCTATTTTGGATAATTACGGATAAAAGTTTAATATTCTCTTGCTTTATGGCGTTAAGAATAATAACTTTGGTTCTTGGAAGTATGCTTTTAAACTTAACTACAACCCCCGTTGCGCTAACCGACGGTATAGAAAGTTTATTAAAACCGTTAAAAATAATAAAATTCCCCGTTCACGAACTTGCGCTTGTTATGAGTATTGCGCTTCGTTTTATACCTATTTTAATGAACGAAGCCGATAGAATAATAATGGCTCAAAAGGCAAGGGGCGCGGACTTTGAAAGCGGAAATTTATTAAGGCGGGCTAAATCTATGATACCCGTTTTGATACCGCTATTAATCAGCGCGTTTAGGCGTGCCGAAGAACTTGGCGACGCTATGGATAGCCGTTGTTACAGCAGTAGCGCCGTTAGAACGAAATATAGAAAACTAAAACTTACCTATCGCGATTTTATAGGCGTGGTATTTATGGCTATACTTATAACCGCCGTCGTTTTACTGAATAACTTTTGTGGGGTAATTGTATGAGAATACTTCTAACGATAAGTTATGACGGAACGGACTTTTGCGGATATCAAGTTCAGCCAAACGAAAGAACCGTTCAAAGCGAACTTGAAACGGCGCTTTTTAAAATAACTCAAAAAAACGTGCAAACGGTTGCAAGCGGAAGAACGGATAGCGGGGTGCATGCGCTTAATCAAAAGGTGCATTTCGATTACGAAGGCGGTATGTCGCCAAATAATTTTGTGCCTGCGTTAAACTCTTTACTGCCTAGTGATATAAGGGTTAAAAGCGCAAAAAAGGTTAAAGATAGTTTTAGCGCAAGATACAGCGCAAAGCAAAAGACCTATTTATACAAATGCCGTTTAGACAGCGTAGAAAACCCACTTGAAAACAGATATTGCGTATACCTAAAAAGTGGCGAAATAGACTATAAAAAAATTGAAGAGTGTTGCAAACTTTTAGAAGGCACGCACGATTTTAAATGCTTTTTATCAAGCGGAAGTTCGGTTAAAGACACCGTAAGAACAATTTACAAAATACAAATTAAAAAAAGCGGAAACAAACTAGATTTTTTAGTTACGGGCAACGGTTTTTTATATAATATGGTAAGAATTATCGTTGGAACGCTACTTGCCGTTGGCGAAAATAGAATAGAGATAAGCGCCGTTAAAGACGCGCTTTTATCGGGTAAAAGAAATTTGGTTGGAAAAACCATGCCTGCAAAGGGCTTGTGTTTATATAAAGTTAAATATTAAGCGAACAAAAAAAGAAGTTGTTTTTGACAACTTCTTTTTTATTTTTAAAAATCTTAATATTCGTTTGCAAGAGTGTATTTTTTAGGTTCGTCTTCTTCAATACCGCAAAATCTTTCAGACTCAACCAAGAATACGTTATCCGTCTTATCGTCGTTAACCCTAGAAACTTCGCCAACTATTAAATAGCCTGCGCCTTTTTTAGCGTAAAATCTGTGATAGCAATATGGTTCAAGCGTAATGCTGTTACCTGGCGTAACTTCAATTTTTTCGCCCGGTTTAAATACGTGCTTAATGCCGTCCATATAAACGACAACGTCGTTTTCAAGGTCTAACTTGCCGTCTTTACCCTTGTTGTAAAGTTCAACAACTAAAATACCGCCACCCCTGTTTATGATATCTTCTGCTTTAGACATATGATAGTGGAAAGGTATTTGTTGTTCGGTTTCGTCTTCTAAAATTATGTATTTTTCAGCGTATGGCGCAATATTTAAAGCGTCGTTTTTATCGCCGTTACGAACGGTAAATAAAACCGCGCCACAAGTTTTAAAATCGCCACTGCCAAAGTCGGTAACGTCCCAACCGAACATACGGTCAACTATTCTGCCGATTTTATCTTTGTTGGCAACAAAATCTTCAGGTTTCCAATATGCGAACATAGGAAGTTTAATTTTGTATTCTTCTAAACGGTTAAGTGCTTTTGTTATAGAATTGTTAATTTCAGAACGCTTCATAAATTCTCCTTATAATAGCCAAAAGGCTTTAATTTGTACGTTTATTACAATCAATTATATTATTAAAAGAGTGTAAAGTCAAGTAACAATATAATTTTATGGCAATATTTTTTAAGCGCGCACAGTTTTTACTTAATTTATATAATACGATAGTTAAACGATATAAAATTAAAAGATATAAAAATAAAAAAGTGGTTATAAAACGCTTGACATAAATTAGTTTTTTTTATAAAATGTACAATGCGATATTAAAGACGAGCGTGGCGGATTAGCCCCCCAAAGCGTAAAATCTTTCAAATAAAAGTTAAATTAAGGAGAATATCATGAAAACTTTCATGGCAAAAAACGGTCAGATAGAAAGAAAATGGTATGTTGTTGACGCAACTGATATGCCACTTGGTAGACTTGCTTCACAAGTTGCAGCAGTATTAAGGGGAAAAAATAAACCTACGTTTACCCCAAACGTTGACACAGGCGACCACGTAATTATTATAAATACAGATAAAGTTGTTCTTACGGGTAAAAAACTTGATAAGAAGTTTTATACCTATCACACCGGTTATATCGGTGGTTTAAAGCAAATCCCTTACAGCAGAATGATAGCAGAAAAGTCAGACCTTGCTGTTTATGAGGCGGTAAAAGGTATGTTGCCAAAGAATAGTCTTGGCAGACAAATGATTACCAAACTCAGAGTTTACAAAGGTGCAGAGCACAACCACGTTGCTCAAAAGCCCGTTGAACTTAAACTTGACAGGTAAGGAGGAGTATTATTATGGCAAAAGTAGCAAGTAAAAAGAAACTTCAATTCTGGGGTACAGGTAGAAGAAAGAAAGCAGTTGCAAGAGTAAGGCTTATTCCAGGCGGTGCAGGTAATATCGTTATCAACAAAAGAACTATCGACGATTACTGCGACCTTGAAACTGTTAAACTCATAATTAAACAACCACTTGTTTTAACTGACACGTTAAACAAATACGATATATTCGTAAACGTTGTTGGCGGTGGCTTTACAGGTCAAGCAGGCGCAATCCGTCACGGTATTGCAAGAGCGCTTATCATTGCTGAACCAGAACTTCGTGCAGAACTTAAAAAAGAAGGTTTCTTAACAAGAGACCCACGTATGAAGGAAAGGAAGAAATACGGTCTTAAAAAAGCACGTCGCGCACCACAATTCTCAAAGAGATAATCGTTTCAATCTTTCAAAAATTTTATCCGCACTTTTTGTGCGGATATTTTTTTGTTTTGTTTTATCTTTTATAAAGGTTTTTTCTTTTCACACAAACTTTTTTACGGTTCGCATTACTATTCGTTTTTGCGTAAACGTTTTTTTATAGTTCGCATATACTAGCCCATCTTTCGCGTAAACGTTTTTTATAGTTCGCATATACTAGCCTTCTTTCACAAAGCCCCGTTACTTTTCACACGGGCTTTGTCTTTTTCGTTGCAAACCAAAACAAGTTACGCGCTATTTAAAAGCCTTTCAACTGACAAAAAACGACAATTTTTAATATAATTGTACAAAATAAAACATAATTAAACAAAAATATATTATAAAATCGCTTTGTTTTGTACAAAATATATGTTATTATATTTGTAGTTTAATAAAGAGGTATAAATATGAATACTAAAAGCATAGTTGTTTTGCAAGATAATATAGAGTCAATATCTGAAATAGTATCGGCAATAGGGGCGCACAAAGATTTTAACGTAGTGGCAAGCACGCAAGACGGCGAAGAAGGTATATCTTTAATTCGTCAACTAAAACCTGATTTCGTAATAATGGGCATAATACTAAAAAATGCAGACGGTTTTGAAGTTTTAGAAAAAATCAAAAATGAAGAAATTAAAACTATGGTAATAGTAGTAAGTTCTTTTACAAACGAAAGCATCATTAGGCGCGCGCTTTCTTCGGGCGCGGTGTATTATATGGCAAAGCCATTTAAAGCCGAAACGCTTGCGGAAAGGCTAACCGAACTTTCAAGCGGTTTAACTTACGAAAGTGATAATCAACTTTCTTTTAAGCGTAAAAATACGCTAGACGAAAAGATAAGCAAAATATTTATATCGGTAGGAATACCGCCACACATTAAAGGCTATCAATATTTAAGAGAAGGCGTAAAAATGGCGGTTGAAAGCCCCGACATAATCAATAATATAACAAAGCAACTGTATCCAAAAATAGGTCAAAAATATCAAACTTCGGCAAGCAAAGTTGAACGTGCTATTCGCCACGCCATAGAAGTTGCTTGGAATAGGGGAAGAATAGAAACTATAAATTCCCTTCTTGGAATACGCGCGTATATTGGAAACGACAAGCCCACAAACGGCGAATTTATTGCCTTAATTGCCGATAAAATGCTACTAGAAGGGGCGTAAAGGGTAAAAAAGTAAAAAAAATTAAAAATTTTTAAAAAAAGTGTTTACAAAATCCTTAACAGTGATTATAATAATCAAGCAATATATATTATTGCGATAAGGAGATGTAAAAAATGCCTAAATATATTTTATGTCCTAGGTGTGAACTTAATTATATTTTAGAAGGCGAGGGTTACTGTGGCGTATGCAAAGCCGAACTCAAAATAGGCCCTCAACTAATGTTCTCTGCGCAAGAAGAAAATCACGAACAAATCCTTTGCCCAATTTGTAAGCAAAGGTATATGAGCGAAAACGACGAAATGTGCGAACAATGTCGTGAAGACGCGGAATATAAGCGCTCTCAACTTGTTGACGACGTTGACATTGAAAAAGACGAAGAGTGGCGCAGGTATCTTGACGACGATGAAAAAGACGTTTTAACGGTTGGTGACGATGAAGAAATGGTTTCTCTTTCTCAAATAGAAGAGGAAGAAGCGCTTGACGATTTTGACGAAGAAGACGATATCGACCCATACACTAACGAACGAATTTCTCAATCTAGCATAGAAGACGATTTTGACTACGCGCCTGTCAACGCAAGCGACTTTGAAGATTACGAAGAAGAAGACGAAGAAGACGACGAAGAAGGCGAAGGCGACGATTTCTAATTTTATTAAAAGCGAATAAATTTTATAAAAAGTGCAATACTTTTAGTATGATTAAGCAAACTTTATCTATTGCAAAAACAAAAGAAAAGGTAAAGGACTATTTTAATAAGAAAGTAGAAGTTAAAATAAATCTTGGAAGAAATAAAATAGTAAGTTACGTTGGAGTAGTAACAAACATTTATCCGGCGCTGTTTACAGTTACGCCCATAGACGAATTTAAAGGCAAAATAGCCTTTTCGTATTCGGAATATATGTGCGGTGTGGTAGACTTAAAAGAGGCGGAGGCTAAATAAAGAAGTAAAGCAAGCATTTTAGTTTTAAAATGCTTGCTTTTTTATTTGTTTTTGTTATTTTTGTTGCCATAATTTTGTCCTTATAAAAAAATGCAACTAAAACACTAATTGTTTCATTGACGTTGTATAATAACAAAATCGATAGTCAAGATAAAGCGCTTAACACTTGATTTATATTGTAGGTTATGTTATAATTCCTTTTAGTATGAATTTTAAGTTTTTATTAAAATTTTTGCGTAAAATTATAGACAGAATAACACGACTTTAAAAGGAGATTGCTTAAATGATTGCGTCAATAATAATTTTTGCGGTAACGTACGCGCTAATGCTAATATTTTCAAAATATAGGCACTTTATTGCACTTGCTTCAGGCTTAATTTTTATCGTTACGGGACTTTTACCGCTCAACGAAATATTTGGTAGTATAGATTTTAACGTTATTTTAATGTTAGTTGGCACTATGGGGCTTGTAGCTTTATTTATAGAAAGTAAAATGCCTGCTTATTTGGCAGACGTAATTATTTCAAAAGTTCCAACGGTAAAATGGGCGGCTGTTGCCTTGGCGTTGTTTTCGGGCATAATTTCGGCTTTTGTAGACAACGTTGCAACGGTTTTAATGCTTGCACCGGTTGCGCTTGCAATTTGTCAAAAATTAAAAACTAATCCCGTGCAGTTTATTGTTGCAATTTCGGTTTCTTCAAACCTTCAAGGCGCGGCAACTTTGGTTGGCGACACGACGGCAATAATGTTAGGCTCTGCGCTTGATATGAGTTTTTTAGACTTCTTTTGGTATCAAGGAAAACCAAGTATTTTCTTTGCCGTAGAAATAGGCGCAGTAGTATCGGCAATAATCTTAATCTTTCTATTTAGAAAAGAAAACCAAAAGATAGAAATGCTAAACGAAAAAACAAAAGTAACCGACTACGTGCCAACAATTTTATTGTTAACGTTATTAGCGCTTTTAATAGGCGTTTCGTTTATAAGTGTTAAACCTGCTATAACAAACGGTCTTTTAAGTTGCATTATGTTCGTAATCGGTATGGTTTTCAAAATGATTAAAGACAAAAGCGTTAAAACGCTTATCGAACCGCTTAAAGCAATTGACTTTGAAACCATCGGCATATTGTTTGGCTTATTCTTAATGATAGGCGGTATAACGGCGCAAGGCGTTATAGATAAAGTTGCATCACTTCTTGCTAGTATGGGTGGCGACAACGTGTTCATATTGTATACTATTATAGTTTGGGCATCGGTTATTGTGTCCGCGTTTATAGACAATATTCCATACGTTGCAACTATGATACCAGTTATTGCGGGAATTGCAAGCGAACTTGGCATAGACCCAACACCACTTTTCTTCGGTCTTTTATCGGGCGCAACGCTTGGCGGAAACTGTACGCCAATAGGCGCGTCTGCAAACATTACGGGTATAGGCATTTTAAGAAAAAATGGATATCAGGTAACTAATAAAGATTTCTTTAAAATAGGTATTCCATTTACGCTTGGCGCAATAATACCTGCGTATATCTACATATGGCTTGTATACGGAATTTGATTAAAAAGCAAAAAAACAAGGTTAGCAAAAAGAATTGCTAACCTTGTTATTTTTATAAAAATAACCGCTAAAAGACACATATTATACTTTATAAATGCCTAGATTTTCTAAATTGTCAAACAAAGGTTTTTCAAGTAGCCTACAAGAAACTTCCGCCATTTCTCTTGGCGTTTCTTTACAACCGCCGTTAAACCAATCAAGCATAATAGAAAGCAAGCCCGAAATGGCAAAGTTAAAAATTTGCTTTCTCATATAAGGTGTTTCGTCGGGCAAAAATTTAGAAGTATCAATAAAATTATTAGACGGCAATTGCCTTGAATTTACAAATAATTGTTCAACAAGACCGCTGTTTAAAAGCGCAAAAAGAAGTGTGTTTCTTGGCTCTGTTATCCAAAAACTAAAATAGCATTCAAGTTCGCTTTTAACGGTACGCCTTTCAAAATTAAAAGACTTGTAATAGTCTTGGTATCCTTCAAGCGTATGCGTAATAAGTGCTAGTAAAAGTCCTTCTTTTCCGTTAAAATACCTATAAAATGCTTTTCTTGGGATATTCATTTCTCCACAAATTTCGCTAACGGAAATATCGTCGTAATGGCGCTTTTTCAAAAGGCGTAAAAAAGTTGTTTCTATTGCTTTTTGCCTACTTAAAGATTGTTTGGTTTTACAAGTTTTATACATAAAAACACTACCTTAAAACAAAAATTTTTATTAAAAACGCAAGCCTAAAACTAAAAAAAATTAAAAAAATAATAAATATTATATTTATTATACCACACAATAAATATTAGTCAACACTAAATTTTACTTAACCTTTTTATTATTTTTACAAAATTATAACGAAAATATAATAAAAGTGTCTCAAAAAACAAAAAGTGGGATATTGAAAGTCAAATAAATATTTGTTATAATAAACGTAGTAAAAATATTTGATTATAGGAGATTTTTATGAAAAAGCAAATACAATACGATGAAAACGGCAAACGTAAGTTTGGCATAATGGACAAACTTGCATACGCTGCCGGCGACTTTGGCTGTAACATGAGTTTCTCATTAAAAGGCACAGTTCAAACTTTCTGGCTAGTGTTTATGGCTCTTGAAACGGGCCTTTTATCACTATTACTTTTAATAGTGCAAATTTGGGACGCTATCAACGACCCGCTTATCGGCGCGCTTATAGACAACGATAGAAGAAAATACAAAATGGGCAAATTCAAAACCTATATTCTTATAGGCGCGATAGGCTTATTAGTTGCGGGCGCTATGGTATTTATACCTGTTCCTAACGCTGACCTTTGGCTTAAATGCACGTTGTTTATTGCAGGCTATTTGATTTGGGACGCGTGCTATACGGTTGCAAACGTGCCTTACGGCTCAATGCTTTCGCTAATCACGGAAGACGCTGGCGAACGCGCGCAACTTTCAACTTGGCGTTCAATAGGTTCTATGTTTGGTAACCTTTTACCACAAATCATTTTACCTATGATTATTTGGAAAAAAGAATTCAATGCAGACGGCACGCCACTTTTAAACTCTGCAGGCACTCAAGTTTCAACTCTTTTAGGTAACAGAGTATTCTTGGCGGCTCTTATAATGGGTGCGTTGGGTTTCGTTGCTTTCTTATTTATGATTAAGAAAATAACTATCCGCGTTAACGAAAACTCCGTTAAAACTAACGAATCACAAAAGTTTAACGTAATAAAGGCGTTTGGCAACTTCTTAAAGAATAGACCTGCCGTTGGCGCTACGGTTGCGGCTATGGCAATGTTCTTGGGTATGAACTCCGCTACGACTGCAACTACTATAATGTTTGCAACTTACTTCGGTATTCCTGAACTTTCGGGTATCGCAATGGCAATCGGCTTTGTTCCTATGTTATTCTTTATGCCGTTTATCAAAAAAATCGTTGATAAATTCGGTAAAAAAGAAGCGGCTGCCGGCGGTGCGTTTGCATCGGTAATCGGCGGTGTATTGATGTTTATTTTCCCACTTATTCCTAATAAAATGGTAGCGTTAGTGTTATACATAATTGCGCTTTCTATCTTCGGTTTAGGTTTAGGTGTTTACACTTGCGTTTCTTGGGCGTTTATGGCAGACGCTATCGACTACAACGAATGGAAATTCGGCGCAAGAGAAGAAGGCACGGTTTACTCGCTTCACTCTTTCTTTAGAAAGTTAGCGCAAGGTATCGGTCCATCAATAGTATTATTACTTATGGGCGCGCTTGGTTACGTTTCTGATTTAGGTACGGAAGGTCAATCGTTAGCAACTGCATACAATATGTGTTGGCTTGTTTCAGGTTTATACTTGTTTAGCGCAGTGTTAATGTTCGTTTCAATAGCGTTTATTTACAACCTTGATAAAAAGACGCTTGAACAAATGACCGTTGAACTTGAAGCAAGAAGAGTTGGCGAAGAAACTGCTGAAGTGGTTGAATCGTTAGAAGTTAAAGAAGTTTAAAATTAAGAGGAATTATGAGACAAATTATTAGTTTAAACGAAGGTTGGAAATTTGCTAAAAATTGTAGCGAAATAAATTTTGCGGGCGAATTTGAAACTATCAATTTACCACACACTTGGAACGCCGTTGACGGAACGGACGGCGGTAACGATTATTTTAGAGGCACTTGTTTATATTCTAAAACGCTAGAAAAATCTAGTTTAAAAAGCGCCGATAAATATTATCTTGAATTTTTAGGTGCAAACTCATCGTGTGAAGTTTATATTAACGAAACGCGCGTTTGCCATCACGACGGCGGTTACTCTACTTTTAGAGTAGATATAACAAACCACGTTAAAGAAAGTTTTACAATCAACGTTTTTGTTGATAACTCTGCAAACGATAGAGTATATCCACAAATGGCTGACTTTACTTTCTATGGCGGTTTATATAGAAGCGTAAACTTAATTTGCACGAATAACACGCACTTTGATTTAGAATATCACGGTGCGCCCGGCATTAAAATTACGCCTATCGTAAACGGCAACGACGCAAGCGTGGAAATAGAAACTTTCGTTAAAAATTTACAAGATGGCGACGAAATTTGTTACACTATTTTTGATAGAGAGAATAACGTAGTTTTTGAAACTACAAGCAAAGAAACTAAAATTCAAACTACTATTAAAGATTGCAAGTTGTGGAACGGTAGAATAGACCCTTATCTATATAAGGCTATGGCAGTTATAGTAAGGGGCGAAAATAAACTTGACGACGTGTCGGCTAAATTCGGTTGTCGTTATTATGAAATCGACCCAGAGCGTGGTTTTATCTTAAACGGCAAGGAATATGCGTTAAGGGGCGTTTCGCGTCACCAAGATAGACTTGGCGTTGGCAACGCGCTTTTAAAAGAGCACCACGACGAAGATATGGACCTTATTTTAGAAGTTGGCGCAACGACTATAAGGCTTGCACACTATCAACACGACCAATATTTTTACGACCTTTGCGACGAAAAGGGTATGGTTATTTGGGCGGAAATTCCATACATTTCTAAACATTTAGAAAACGGCAGAGAAAACACTATAAGCCAAATGACCGAACTTATCGTTCAAAACTACAATCACCCTTCAATCGTAGTTTGGGGGCTTTCAAACGAAATAACTATGGGTGGTGCGGATAACCCAGATTTAATAGAAAACCACAAAATCTTAAACGATTTGGCGCATAGTATGGACGGCACGCGCTTAACTACTATGGCGTGCGTTTCGATGTGCCCTATGGACGCGGAATATCTTAATATACCAGACGTCGTTTCATACAACCACTACTTTGGTTGGTATGGTGGCGACACTACTATGAACGGACCTTGGTTTGATAAATTCCACGCAATGCACCCAACGCTTCCTATCGGTGTTTCGGAATACGGCTGTGAAGCGCTTAATTGGCACACTTCAAACCCAACGCAAGGCGACTATACCGAAGAATACCAAGCGTATTATCACGAAGAACTTATAAAACAATTGTTTACAAGAAAATATCTTTGGGCAACTCACGTTTGGAATATGTTTGACTTCGGTGCGGACGCTAGGGCGGAAGGTGGCGAAAACGGACAAAACCATAAAGGTCTTGTTACGATGGATAGAAAGTATAAAAAAGCCGCTTTCTATGCTTACAAGGCTTGGCTTTCAAACGAACCTTTCGTTCACCTTTGCGGAAAAAGATATATTGATAGGGTTGAAGACGTAACTAAAATTACGGTATATTCTAACCTTAATGAAGTTGAACTTTTCGTAAACGGAATTAGCGTAGAAAAGCAAACTAGCGACAATCACTTCTTCTACTTTAACGTTAAAAACGAAGGCGAAACTAAAATCGTTGTAAAAGCGGATAAGTTTAGTGACGAAGGCGTTATTAGAAAAGTAGAAACGATGAATCAAGATTATATATTAAAAGAAAAGGGCGCAGTCCTTAACTGGTTTGACGTTGAAGCGCCAAAGGGTAGATATTCTCTTAACGATAAAATTTCCGATATTATGCAATCGTTCTTTGGCAAACTTTGGTTTATCGGTCTTGGTTTAAAACTCAAAAAGGCTATGGGTGGCGGTAAAAAGGGTAAAGGAAAGTCTAAACCTGCCGGCTTTGATATAAATATAAAAGACGCTATGGGTATGCTTGGCGGATTTACGGTATTAAGGCTTACGTCTATGGTTGGTATGATGAACTTGTCGTTTACAAAAGAAGAACTTTTAAAAATGAACAAACAGTTAAATAGAATAAGAAAACCAAAAAATCTTAACAAATAAAAACAATTAAAAAAGAGTGGATTTACCACTCTTTTTTAATTTTTAATGATTAGTCGTTAAAAAGCGCCTTGTATGATTTTGAGAACTTTGCGTTTGGTGATTTGCAAGCAGGTATAACCACCTTTTCACCGTTCAATGGGTTGATACCTTCTCTTGCGTTTTTGTCTTTTAAATCAAAGGTACAGAAGCCTGAAATGTGGATATATTCGCCGTTTTGTAAACACTCCGTAATAGTGTCGATAAAAGTGGCTAAATATTTTTCTGCCTCTTTGATTTTTACACCGCCAAGCCTGTCGGCATAAACTTTTGTAAATTCGCTTTTGTTCATAAAAATCCCCCTAAAATATGCAAAATTGCATTTATTTATATATATTATACCACATTTTGTATAATATTCAATACTTTTTTGAAAATTTATACTATTTTTTAAGCGTTTTTCTATAAATATTGACAAATCGCTTTTTTAATATTAAAATATATATAATAGAGGTACTATGATGTTTTATACAGAACAATTGATTAAACGATTAAATAGTAAAACGGGCTTTGCTAGAAAACTTGCTTTAAAAGGTCTTTTAAAACAACAAAAGCATCACCCCGAATTTGTGCCAAGCACGAAAAACATAGTGCCTTTGCATTATTTTTCTACTTATTATTATTCTTTGTATTCGCCAACCCTTTGCGCATACGACGCTTATAGGTGCGGTAGTTTCGGCGTTGGCATAAACGACTATGCAACTTTAAATTTTTACAGCGAGTTTAAACAAGCGTGCGACGTGTTAAAAATGCCATACGTCGTAGGGTATCACATAGAGTGTACGCCACTTTTAAAAGAAGAAAAAACGGTGCTATACGGCTATGGCATACCAAACAAATATTGCAAAGAAATTGACGCGGAATTAAAACCCTTGCGTGAAGAAAAGTTAAAAGTTATATCAACTTTAATTCAAACTATAAACGAAGAATTAAGATTTTACGATTTGGAAGTTTCGCTTAAAGACGTTTTAAAAATTTCAAAACACAAAAAGGGCGGAACGGTAACGGAAAAGCACGTTGCAAAAGTGCTTGCCGAAAACGTGCTTGACAAGTTCAACAAGAAAAACGGCGTGGTTGACTTTGTTAAAAACGTGTTGCTAATTTCACTTAACGAAAACGAAGAATTGTTTATAGGCAATAGGTCTAACGTTTATCAAGTTGAATATCTTACGAAAGTTTTATACAACGAATATTGCGTTAAAAAATCTAAAAGGTTTTTGGTCGACTATTCAACCTATCTTAAACTAAACGCTAGTTACGGCATAATTTCGTCTTATAGAATGGACGTTTCTAAATATACCGACAAAGAGTTTTTAGACGCCGTTGACCTTTTGAAAAAATACGGGTTTAACGGCATTTCGTTCAAGTGTGAAAGCGTAGACAAGTCTAGGCTAAACTTTATTTTAGAAAGTCTTATAGATAGGCAAATGCTTGCGTTTGACTTAACAAGGCTAGGTATACCAGGCGAAGTTGTAAAGGCAAGGGAAGAAAACCCCATACTTTATAAATTTGCTATGAGTTTAATAGGAAACGCAATTTCTATTTCATACGATATAGACGATGGTTTTTACGGCAAAAACACCGTAAAAAAATGCGAAGATTTTGAAACAAGATTAGAACTTTTTACAAATATAGGCAAAAAAGGAATTTAAAAATGCTAGAAAAAACGATATTTGAAATTAACAAAAAATTTCAATATTTATCTACCGACGCGTTCTTTTCACAAGATACGGAAATTTGCGTGGGCAACGTTTACGATGCCGTTTATTCTATTGCCTTAAAGTACGGCGGTAAAAAAAAGGCGCAAGTAGTGTGTCGCGAAAAAGACTTTTCGCTAGTCGGTTCAAGCATTTTTAAAGCGTTAAAAGACGTTGGTTCAAACTACGCCGTTTTACTTGTTGAAGACGTCGATTTTGACAACGTCAAAAAAAATAACTCATTTCATTTTAGCCAAGATTACGTTATAGCCGTAGGCGGTGAAGATTTACTTTCTTTGGCGCGTTATTATGCGGACAAGCGCAAAGTTGATTGCCACGCCGTAATAACAGAGCCGGCAGTTGAATTTGCCTTTACTAACAGCGTAAAAATACCAACGGGCGGTATACCTTTAAAAGTTGAAGTCGCGCCCTTTAAAAGCGTAACTTACGACGTAAGCGTTATAAAAAAAGCGCCTAATTCGTCATTTGCAACGGCGTATATTTTAGTTATAAGCAAGTTAATTGCTTTAATCGACTATAAAATGTATTTATTGTTATCGGCTAAACCTTTGGATAGCGAAAACTATAAACTTGCAAAAGAAACTATATCACTTATTGCTAATATTTCAAAATACAAAAATCCAAAAGACGCGTTAATTTACGCCGAAACGGTAATATCTTTAATAAGGGCTAAAAGTTCGGTGTTAGACGATTTTTCGCTAGAACTTTTTGCGGACGCTTTATGCACGACTTCTTTGCCGTATAGTAAAGGCGATAGGGTGCTTATATCCTTTTTAAAATTAACGCCTTTATACCATATGTTTTTTTCTAACGACTTTACGGACGTTTTGTCAATGCCAAACTACGTTAAAGACTGTTACGAACTTGAAAGCGTAACGGGTAAATACGCAGGCATATTTTTAAATAACGTAAAAATACCAAGCCAAGCCACGTTAAAAACTATGGGCGCAATAGTAAATAAGACGAAAGACGGGTTTAAAAAAGAAACTTCGTCCGTACTATCAATTATTGATACCGTCAAAAAAATTTACTATATATTATATAAAGAAGATAAAAAAATAGAATATCCACCGTATAGCGAATTAAAGCGCGCGTTAAAACTTTGTTCGTATTTAAGCGATAAAGAAAGCGTTTTAAAGGTTATTAGAGATTTCGGTGTGTTAAACTGTTTAGATGCGTAAATTAAAAAAACGAGTATAAAAATTTTATATTAAGTCAAGAATTCTTACAGATAGCGATATTTGTAGGAATTTTTTTATGCTAAAAAAAGTAACGTGTTTAATTATAATTTTTGCGTCAATAATACTTTACGTAATTTCTTTTATGCCTAAAAAGACCGTTGAAATTGCCGTTGGCGGTAAATCTTCGGGAATAATTAAAGAAACTTCGCTTGCAGTTTTTTACGATGGAATATCCGCAACTTACAGTTTAGACTACGACTATTATTCGGCGCTAAACTTAAAAGATTGCGTTTTGCAAAAAATAGAAGTTGTAGACGGCGTAAAAAATTATTATTATCACTCGAAAAAATTGCCAAAAATAGAGATTATCGACGGCAAAAAAGTAAACCTACAAATTTCAATAAATAATGAAAGCGTAAAAATAGGCTCGCCTATAATTTACGGCAGTTTTTAATACATAAATGGAGGTAGATATGTCAAATAACAACAAAGCAATAAATTTTATTAAGAAAAACGTGTACTATTTCGTGTTTATATTAAGCCTTGCTGTGTTATCAATTATCACTATTGCGTTAGTGGTTACAAATAATACTTCAAACGAACTAAACAACGACAACGTGCAACAACAACCGTCTTCGCCTAATGATGACCAAAACGTAAGCGAAACACCCGATAGACCCGACGTGCCGGATACACCCGCTACACCCGACGTGCCAACTGTAAACGTAATTGTGTTTGATATGCCTGTTGAAGGCAGTATTATAAAAGAATACGTTGGCGCAAGCGTAGTATACAACCAAACGCTAGGCTTATATACGGGGCATAAAGCAATAGACTTCGGCGCAGAAGAAGGCACAAGCGTAAAATGTGTTTACGACGGCATCGTTGAAGCAATAACGGTTAGCAACCTTGAAGGCACTACCGTAACTATTGACCATGGAAACGGACTTAAAAGCGTATACAACAGCATTGAAGTTATAGATACGCTTTTAGAAGGTCAGTCTATTTTAAAGGGCGAAGTTTTAGGCACGGTTTCAACTAACAATAAAAAAGAGTATAAAGACGGTGCGCACCTACACTTTGAAGTTTTAGAAAACGGACAAAAAGTAGACCCCGAAAAATATCTTTTATCCGAAGAAAAGTAAAATATAGAAGTAAAAAACGATAAAACGTAATAAATTAAAAAACTTCCAAGTAAAATAATTTGGGAGTTTTTTATTATGAAAAAATTTTTATGCGTTTTATTTTGTCTGTTATTTTTGGCGTTGCCAAGCGGTTGTAAAAAGCAAGATACCGCTTTAAACCTTTACGATATAGAAGTTGATTTTAACGAAGATATGACCGCAAATTGCAGTATGAAATTAGACTATACGAACACTTTAAATAAAACGCTAGAACATTTAAAATTCACGCTATATCCAAACGCGTTTTCTAGCGACGCAAAGATAAAACCTATTAGCATAGAAAACTATTTGCGCGCCTACGAAAACGGAATAAGTTACGGCAAAATTGATATAAAAAGCGTAACTTTTCAAGGCGAAAATTTAGATTTTAACATAAGCGGAAAAGATAATAACACGCTTGTAATTTACCTAAAAAACCCTTTAAAAAGCGGGCAAAAAACAAGCGTAAAAATAGACTTTTTTATACAACTACCTAACGCAAATTTTAGATACGGCTACGGCAACAACACGGTAAATTTAACTGGTTTTTACCCCGTATTATGCCCTATAAATAACGGTGAATTTTACGAAAGCGTATACTATGCCGTAGGCGACCCGTTTTATAGCGAAGTTGCAAACTTTAAAGTAAAATTAAGCGTTCCGTCTAGTTACGTCGTTGCATCGTCGATGTCGCCAACGTTTACTCAAATTAGTGGCGAAAAAACGGAATATTCGTATGAAAGGCAAATGGTTAGAGACGTCGCTTTCGTGTTTTCTAAAAAGTTTAACGTACTAAAACAAACTACAAACGGTATAGACGTTTTCTACTATTATTTTAATGATAAAACACCGCAAAAATCAATGGAAACGGCGGTTAAATCACTCAACTTTTTTTGCAAAAATTATATAAAATATCCGTATAAAGAGTACGTATTTTGCGAGGCAGATTTTATTTATGGCGGTATGGAATACCCTTGTTTAACCTTAATTGATAAAGACCTTAACGCCTTTAACCGCGACTACACGATAGTGCACGAAACGGCGCATCAATGGTGGTACGGAATAGTTGGGGTAAACCAAAGCGAAAACGCATTTATAGACGAAGGGCTTACGGAATATTCAACGGTCAATTTTTTTGATGAGTTTAACGAATACGGCAAAACTAAAAGTGAACTGTTAAAGGGCGTTTCAAAAGCGTATTACGGCATAAGAAACACGCTTGACGCAAATACGATAAAAGACACTAAAATGAATAAAAATTTAGGCGAATTTACTAGCGAAATCGAATACGTTTCAATAGCGTATTATCGCTCTCAAATAATGTTTTACGAACTTGACCTTTATATGAAATCTAGGGGGTTTAACAAGTTTTTAAAGGCGTTAATTGACGAATACAAATATAAAAATTTAGACGTTGACGGACTTATTAAAACGGCAAAAAGCGTCAAAAAAGGTTCGGCAAAACTACTTGAAAACTACGTTTTTAATAACGCGCCGACACTTGAAAAAATAGCGTGAAAAATAAAAAAAATGCAAAAAATTAAAAAATAGTAAAAAAGGTGCTATTTTATGCAATAAAATAACCCCCAGAATATTGACATTGAAAGTCTAAAATGCTAAAATAAATAAAAATATAACTAAAACAAGTGCTTTACGCACTTTGAGGAGTAGGCTTTCAATGAAGAACTTTTTTTCAAAAATAGTAGTTGCCGTTTTGATAATGGCTATTACCCTAACGTTTACGGCTTGTAAAGACAACGAGGGTGGCGACGTGCGTGTAACGGGCAAGTACGAATACAAACTTTTAACAGGCACAAGGCAAAAAGACGGTGGCGCAGAAGGCGAAACGGAAACGTATAAATACTACGCAATCACGGGCTATCAAGTGTCTGATGAAGACGCAGAAGCCATTGCGGATAACGACTATTCCAATATCGACGCAAAGTTTAGAAATATAACCATCCCAAAAAATGCGGAAGAACTTGGCGCGGAAAATACGGAATATCCCGTAGAAGAAATTTCGGCAGGCGCTTTTTCGGGGCTTAAAATTTTAACTTCGGTAAACGTTGGCGACAATATCAAAAAAATCGGTTCGGGCGCTTTTTCTAACTGTGTAAACTTAACGTCTATGACGTTACCTTTCACGGGTAAGTCGGAAGACGCTAAAAACAACGAAAAGCACTTCGGCTTTATTTTCGGTTCGGCATCAATGGACTTTGGCAACACCGAAATTACGGCAAAGGCAAACGCTCTTAAAGACGAATTTGGAACGGAACTTATCACGGCAGACGATATTACCTTTACAGTACCAACGGCTTTAACAAGCATAACCGTAAATACGGCAACTGTAAAAGACTGCGCGTTCTACGGCGTTACTACTCTTGAAACGGTTAACTTGCCAAACGCAACGGAAATCGGCTCTCACGCATTTTACGGTTGCAGTTCACTTCGTCAAGTAGACTTAACCAAAGTTAAAACTATAAGGCAATACGCTTACGCAGAGTGTCAAGGTTTATTCGGCATTACGTTTGGCGTTGCGCCTGTTCTTGAAACTATTGAACACAGCGCGTTTTTAAACTGCGTTAAACTTAACGACACGTTTATGGAAGACAAACCTTTAATTTTACCATCAACTTTAACGTATCTTGGCGTAAGTGCGTTTAACGGTTGCAGTAAACTTACGGTTGTTGAAATCCCCGCATCTATAACGGTTGTAAGAGAATCTACGTTCTTTGGTTGCACGGGCTTAACTAAATTTGTAGTTAACGGCACCGTTGAATTTAGAGTTAAGGCTTTGGGCGATTGTTTAAGCCTTAATAAAGATACGGGCATAGTAAAAAAAGAAGGTACTACGGAAACTAAACTCACTCTTGATAAATCTGTGTTTGGCGAAGTTGACCTTCCACAAGATAGCAATTTATAAAAACATTTTTAAGATAAAAGAGGTAAATTAAAAATTTATGAAAAACAACAAGTATTTAAACTATTTAGATGGCATGATTAAGGGCTGTAACGTTTTTGCCTGTGTTATGACAAGCGTTATAGTTGCACTTGTGGTTTACTTTTTTGACGGCTATAACTTAATAACTAAAATTAAAAACGAAGAAACTGCACAAGTAGTTGCAACGGCGGTAATTGCCGTTATAGGCATAGGCTTGCTTATAGCCACTACCGTTAAGCACGTAAAAGACGAAAGCGTTTCGGTTGCAGACAATTTGTTTGTAACGACAATTTTGCTTTTCCTTTTTGCATTAGTATATTGCTTTTTATCAAAATCAACTGCATTTTTAGAAGTAAAAATTACGGGGCTTGCTTGCCTTGTAGTTTATGCTATTGCAGTATTTTTCGTAAGGGCAAGGTACTTTAAAGAATATAAACACCCAGAACAAATAAAGGGTAATGCGTCGGTAATTCAATACTACGTAAGCCTTTTTAAAAGATTTTGGTTAATTATGGTTGTTCTTGTAGCGTTATCGTTATTCGCGATAATCTATATTGAACAACAAAACGTTTTAATGCAAACGTTAAACAATAAAGATTTAGCACCAACGGTTTACATTATTTTAGGTGTAAGCGTTGCGTTCTATTTAATGCTTATGCAAGTAAGATTAGCAGAAAAGAACGTAAACTTTATTGATATTTCGGTAATTATCGGCTATGCAATTTCTATCGCTTTACTCGTAATTGCATTTTTATTAAACGACAAGGCGCGCGAACTTGCTTACACGTTATCGGCAATAGTCTTTGCGCTTATGTTCGTTTGTTCGTTCGTGCTTATTAAAAACACGGTTATTTACGACGACGAAGGCGTTGTGTCTACTCAAAAACCTAGCGTTAAACTTTACGTTAAAGGTTTAGTAAAACAAGGCAACTTAATATACTGTACGGCTGTTGCTACGATTTTAGTTGCAATCGTTATGACGTTAGAGTTTACCGGCGAAATTAGTTACATATTAGCAGAACACGTTAAAGGTGTAGACGGCACTTTAATTTTAGACCTTGTAATAATAGTTTTAGCGCTTATGTTTGCGTTCTTGCTTTGCGAAATTAAAACGCGCACGGTTCACTTTGCCGACAAGTTCTTGGCTACTATCGTAGTATTTTCTTCTTTAATGCTTATCGTTATGAACGGCATACTTGGCGTTGAATTTATTTACGAAGGCTTATTCCCAACTATCACGCTTGGTTTATCACTTGTATACGTCGTATTAAGAATTTTGTTTATAAAAGATTACGCTTTATGCACTCAAACGGCTAATAAGCAAGTTGATAACAAAGAAAGCGAAACCGCTAACGAACAAGTTGCCGTAAGCGAAGTGGCAAGCGAAACCGCCGTAGCGGAAGACGTTGCTGAAACGCCTATAAAATTAAAACGCATAAACGTTAAAAAAGCGTTTGAAATTTATGTAAGAACGGGTGACGAACAACTTAAAGAAAACTATTCTCAAATTAAAAACGCGTTGCTTTCTTACGGTATGCACTCACGTATGACAAAATCTCGTGAAAACTTCTCTAAAAAAGGTCTTTCAACGTCAAAGGCAAAAGAAGGAAAGGCGTTAAGATTGCAAGCAAAACTTTTAGTAAGGGGCAAATTCTTAAAGTTATACCTTAACGTAGACCCAACTAGCATAGACGCTAAATACTTCCGCACAAAAGACGTGTCCGATAAATCAATAGACCAACCAACTTACATAAAAGTTCGTTCTAAACTTTCGTTAAAGCGCGCGCTTGAACTCATTGATATTCTTGCTAAAAACGAAGGCTTTAAGTTAAAGAAAAAGTTTGAACCCGTAGACTACGTTAAAACTTATACGGACGAAGGCTTAACTTATATGCAAAAACTTGGTTACGACTATATGGTTAAAGACTTTGTTACGTTACAAGAAGTGTCTTTATACAACGACGAATGGGCGGAAAAAATCGTTAAAACCGAAATTATTCCTAACCCAGATAGGTATATTTACGACGAAGTTACCCTTAAACAATTAGAAGAAAACTTTAACGATGGCGAAATTGTTTCATTAGAGGCTATGCGTCAAAAAGAACTTATTAAAATTAACTGTAACTACGTTACTATTAAAGAATCCGAAAGCCTTTCTAAAAAACTTATAGTAGAAGGGCACGCAATATCTAACAAGGCAATAGAAATGCTTTTTATTGCAGGTGGCGAAGTTACAAGGCTTATAGGCGAATAAAATAAAAATATGAACGGTAAGAAAAAAGGCTTAATAATAGTAAACGCCTATTCTAACTTAACAAGCAGTTTAAATCAATCAAAAAGGTTAAAAGAAGAGTTTTTAAAGTTAAACGTTGAAATAGACGTTGTAAGAAACAACGAATTTATTTGCGGTATTAAAGACTCAAAAGTCATTTGTAACGCGTTAGACTATGACTTTTGCGTGTATCTTGATAAAGATAAATACGTTTCTAGTATGCTAGAAAAGGCGGGAATAAAACTCTTTAACAGCCACGATGCAATTCGCGTGTGCGACGATAAAATGGAAACGTATATAGCGCTTGCAAACAACAATATACCTATCGTTGATACTTTTTCGGGTATGCTTTGCTATACTAGTGGCAGTAAAATTTCTTCGTCTTCGCTTGACAAAATTGAAAGCGCGCTAGGATATCCCGTCGTCGTTAAAAAGAGTTACGGCTCACTTGGTAGCGGCGTGTATAAAGCGGATAATAGAAGTCAATTACAAGATTTGGCAAACGCTTTAATAAACGAACCGCACGTTTTTCAAAAGTTTGTTAAAACAAGTCAAGGTAAAGACACGCGCATTATAGTTATAGGCGGAAAAGTCGTTGCGCAAATGAATAGAATTTCAAACGGCGATTTTAGGTCTAACATCGAACTTGGCGGACGTGGTGAAATAACTGAATTATCTAAGGAATATAAAGAAATTGCCGAAAAAACCGCAAAATGCTTGGGGCTTGACTATTGCGGAATAGACGTTTTGCAAGGCGAAACGTCGCCACTTATTTGCGAAGTTAACTCAAATGCATTTTTCGGTGGAATAGAAAGCGTAACGGGCGTTAACGTAGCAAAACTTTATGCCGAACATATTTTAAACAGCATATAAAAACAAAAGGGTTAGTCGAACTAACCCTTTTTAATTTATAATTTATAAAATTCTTTATACCATTTAGCAAAGTTTTTTAAGCCTTCTCTTAACGGTGTGCGCGGTTTAAAGTTAAAGTCTTTTTCTAAGTCGGTTGTGTCGGCAAAAGTTATAGGCACGTCGCCTCGTTGCATAGGCACTAATCTTTTGTGTTTTTCAAAATCGTAATCTTTATCTAAAACGTCGGCGCTAACTAGTTCTTCGCTTAAAATTTTAACAAAATCTAACAAGTTTTCTGGGCTTGAATTACCTATATTGTATATAGAGTAGGGCGGAATAGGCAGTCCGTCTTGCCCAACTTGTTTTTTAGGCGGAACTTCTATAACCCTTTTTACGCCTTCAACGATATCGTCAATATAAGTAAAATCACGCTTGCAATTACCGTAATTAAAAATATCTATCGTTTCGCCCTTAACAAGTTTATTTGTAAAACTAAAATACGCCATATCGGGTCTACCCGCAGGCCCGTAAACTGTAAAAAACCTTAAACCCGTTGTGGGAATATTGTATAGTTTAGCGTAAGCGTGTGCAAAAAGTTCGTTACTCTTTTTGGTTGCGGCGTAAAGCGAAACGGGATTATCTACTTTATCGCTCGTAGAATACGGAACTTTTTGATTGTCGCCATACACCGAAGAAGACGATGCGTACACTAGGTGCTTGATAGGATACGTTTTGCACGCTTCTAAAATATTATAAAACCCTATTATATTGCTTTCAATATACGCATCGGGATTAGTTATAGAATACCTAACCCCCGCTTGCGCCGCTAAATTTACCACGATAGACGGCTTGTACTCTTCAAACACTTTAAAAACAAAATCTTTGTCTTTTATATCGCCTTTAATAAACTTATAGCAGTTACTTTCGTTAAGTTTACTTGCGTTTTCTATCTCTTTTAACCTATATTCTTTTAAAGAAACGTCGTAATAATCGTTTAAACTGTCAATGCCCAAAATAAACGCGTCTTTATATTCTTTTAATAATTTGATTGCAAGGTTACCGCCTATAAAACCGGCAGAGCCCGTAATTAAAATACGTTTCATTTTTTTATATCCTTAATAATTAAATTATATCATAAATATACTTATGGTGGCAAGACTTTTTTATTTTTTAAAAAATGCTTGACAGGTCTTGTCGTGTATGATATCATTATGATATCAAATTGATAATAATTATAAAGGAAGGATATTATGGAAGAAAAGATTTTAACAGGCAAGAAAAACGGCCTAGTAATGCTAATGGTTACTATTTTATTAGTAATAGCGTCAATAGTCGTTTTAGTTTTGGGCGGAATTTACGTTGAAAAAACGGGTAACCCCGCAATATTTTTAGTTGGTTTATTTTTAACTTTAATTAGTTGGATACCGTTTTTAGGCTTAAAGATTTTAAAGCCACAAGAAGCGTTAGTTTTAACGTTATTCGGCAAATACGTTGGCACGTTAAAGGGCGATGGTTTTTATTTTGTAAACCCATTTTGCGTAAGTTTTAACCCTGCGGCGCAAACAAAACTTAAACAAAGTGGCGACGTTAATAGCGTTACGTCCGTAGTTTCGGCGCAACCTAACGGCGCAGGAAGCGTTAATATCGAAATTGTAAATAAAAAAATATCACTTAAAATTATGACGCTTAACAACAACAAGCAAAAGGTTAACGACTGTTTAGGTAACCCCGTTGAAATAGGCATAGCGGTTATGTGGAAGGTCGTTGATACGGCAAAAGCTGTTTTTAACGTAGATAACTATAAAGAGTATTTATCTCTTCAAAGCGACAGCGCGTTAAGAAACGTTGTAAAAACTTATCCATACGACGTTGCGCCTAACGTAGACACGACGGGTGACGGTGTTGCCGACGAAGGTAGTTTGCGTGGTTCAAGTGACGTTGTTGCCGAAAAAATTCGTCAAGAAATACAAGAGCGCGTTAAAGAAGCGGGCATAGAAATAGTTGACGCAAGAATTACTTACCTTGCATACGCGCCCGAAATTGCGGCTGTAATGTTACAAAGACAACAAGCGTCTGCAATAATTGACGCAAGAAAAATGATAGTAGATGGTGCGGTTGGCATGGTTGAAATGGCACTAGAACGCCTTGCTCAAAACAATACCATAGAACTTGACGAAGAAAGAAAAGCGCAAATGGTTTCTAACTTATTAGTAGTGCTTTGTGGAAATCACGACGCGCAACCCGTTGTAAATTCGGGTACTATTTATTGATGGATTTAGAAAAGAAAAAACAAGTGCCTCTTCGTATATCCGACAAATTATACGCCGAACTTTACGCTTGGGCGGAAAACGATTTTCGCTCTTTAAACGGGCAAATTGAATATTTGCTTACGGAATGTGTAAAAAAGCGCAAAAGGGCAAAAGTGCAAAAAATAGAAGATATACAAGAAAAAATTAAATAAAAACTAGCGGTAAAGCCAAAAGCCTTACCGCTTTTTTTGTTAAAATTATACGAAGCAAAACAAAAAAAACAACGCTATAACGCGAAAAACCCAATTATACGGTAAAAAAATACGGGTGTAATAAAATAACTTTTTTAAGCATAAACTTTATAGAACTATCAAGGAGGATTTTTTATGGCTATTGCGCCCCGTTTGGATAAATCTACGTTTTCAAAATGTATAAATGTGTCAAATAAAAACAAAGCCGAATGTAAATTAGGTATTTACGAAGACGAAACTTTAAACGTGCTTTCAGTAGATGCAAGCACCTATCTAACTTCAACCGAAATTAGTGACGGCGAAATTAGATATAGCGGAAAAGCGGTTTTTTGTGCCGTTTGTTATAATGGTACGGAAATCAAAAAGTATGAAGCGGGGGTTGAGTATAGTTATAAATTCCCATATACTCTTGCTGGTAACGATTGTAAGTTAAACTTTTGTAGCGTTGATGCCGTTGACGTTACGGTAAACGCTTTAAACGGAATATTAACCGCTAAAACAAATATCGTGTTTAACGGAGAAGTGTGCTGTTTACTACAAACTTCACAAATTTCTGTAAACAACGGCGACTTTTTAACAAAAAAACGTCAAAGCGAATACAACGAAGAAATTGCAAGAGTAGAAAAACAGTTTAAAGTGCAAGACGAATTTGAAATGCCTAACCTTATAGGCGATATCCTTTGCCATAATGAAAGGGTGTTTTTAACAGGTTGTCAAAGCGGTATAGGTTGCGTAATTTACGATGGCGAAATTGAACTTACCGCCGTAATTTGTAAAAGAGACGAAAAAGAGCCGATTGTAAAAAAACGCCGTATTCCATTTAGGCTAGAAAGCGAATTGCTAGACGCTATGCCAAGTAATATTTGCGTTGGTTATGCTACTGTAAACGGTGCTTGCCTAAACGTTACGGTTGACGAAAGCAAGTCAAAAAGCGTAGTTGTCGTTGAAATAGACCTTAATTTAGAAGGCATTATTTACGATAATTTAGTGTTTAACTATGCAGTAGACGCATATTCTTGCGAGTGCAACCTAAAAAACACTATGCAAAACTATAAGTTAGAAAAAATTATAGGAAACAACTGTGCTTTGCAAAAAATTAACTCTGAATTAGCCTTTACTAGTCAAAACAGTAGACTAATTTGCGTTGTTAGTGATAAAATAGAAAATATAGAATATTGCAAAAATAACAATGCGTTAAACGTAAAAGGCGCGCTTTCTATTTCTATGCTTTTATCTAGTGACGGCGCAATTAACTGTAAAACGGCGCTTGTTCCGTTTGAAGCGTCAACCGAAATTACGGGAACTTGCGTTAAAAATGTAAGGTGCACGGTAACCGATTTAGAAGTTATAGAAAGTGGCGAAAAATTTATTGCAAACTTTACGTTACGCTTATATTATACGGATATGGTTTGTCAAGAAGTAGCCGTTTTAACAGCCGTTGAAGAAGGTTCTAAAAAAGAGCAAAACGACTCGGCAATTAGCGTTTATATTGCGTCAAAAGGCGATACGCTTTGGGATATTTCAAAGGCGCTTAACGTTTCCGAACAAGTGGTTATGGAAACAAACGGCGAACTAGAATTTCCGCTTACAGGTCAAGAACGCATTGTTATATATAGAGAAAAGGGCAAATCTATATAAAAGGGGTTATTATGGCAAGTGTAACGGTTAAAGCCTATGCAAAAATAAATATTGCGCTTAACGTACTAAATAGTGAGAACGGGTATCATAACCTTGATACCTTCGTTACCACCGTAAATAAATGCGACGTTATAACCGTTACGCGCCGAAAAGACGATAAAATTTTAGTTTCCTTCGTTGGGCCTTACGGATTTATTCCAAAACTTCAAGAAGAAACAAACGCCTATAAGACTGCAAAAGCGTTTATAAACACTTTTAATTGTAGTGGCGTAAATATAGAAGTTGTAAGAAATATTCCGTCTGGTAGCGGTATGGGTGGCTCGTCTGCCGATATTGCGGGCGTTTTAAAGGCTATGAAAAAGTTGTTTAACGTTAAAGAAAGCGTTACACCGCTTGCCGATACGCTTGGTAGCGACTCAACCTATCTTTTACAAGGCGGTTACGCAAGGCTACTTAAAAGGGGGCAAGAAGTAATACCTATAAAAAGCGACAAAAAATTATACTTCGTCGTTATTTACGCTAATAGCGGAGTTGAAACTAAACTTTGTTTTGAAAAATACGATACGCTTAATCAATCGGGTGTAGTTTGTGATATACGGCAAGTTATTTCAAGCGTTTTAGATGGCGATTTTTCTTGCTTTAAAGACCGCAACAACAACGCTTTATATAACGGCGCTTGCGCTTTAAACGGTGAAATTAAAGAAAATTTAGACGCGTTAAAAAGCCTTTCGCCCGAATATTTGGGTATGACGGGTAGTGGTTCAACGGTTTTTGCTATGTATAACGAACTTGAAATGGCAAAGTGGGCGCACGATAAATTAAAAAAGCAAGGCAAAAATGCCGAACTTTTAACTACTTTTGACCCATTAAAGCCTAGTTTTTTAGATATTATATTAAAAAGAGATTACGCGTTTAGCGAATAAAAACAAAAATTAAATAAAAAGATTATAAATTCCCGAAAGTGTCAATACTTGTAGTATCACTTTACGGGAGTTTTTTTATGAAAAAATTTTGCATAACTTTATTTTTACTATCCATAATATTTTTAACGGTTATAGGCTGTTATAAAGGCGAAAACTGTAACGCGGAATACTTACGCATCCATATCCGCGCCAACTCAAACAGTCAAGTTGACCAAAGCGTAAAATACGAAATTAAAGACAAATTAGTATCGTACCTAACGCCGTATATAGCAAATTGCAACACAAAGCAAGACGCTGTAAATTTATTAAACGAAAAAAAAGGGCAACTTGAAAATATAATTGATAATCTTTTATATTCAAAAGGTTTTGATTATAAAAGTAACGTGGTGGTAAGAAACGAAATGTTTCCTACAAGGGTTTACAAAGATTTCACTTTACAACAAGGTTTTTATGATGCCGTAATCGTTGAACTCGGAAGGGCAAAAGGGGATAATTGGTGGTGCGTTGTGTATCCCCCGCTATGCTTTACGGGAAATGAGTGCGGTATAGTTTACAAATCAAAAATATTAGAAATAATAAAGGACTTTAAAGATAAACTATCCGCCTAGTAATAAGGAGGATATATGAAAAACAAGTTAAAAATTTGCGTTGCAGTTATGCTTGCCGTTTTATCGGTGGGTTGTGCGTCAACTTTTTTAGTAAAAGAACAGGCAACACAAATTGTTGAACCTACTGCCATTATTAACGCGTCAAGCAGTTCTTCCGATATAAAACTCATACAGAAAAAACTTAAAAACTGGGGTTATTATAAAGGTAGTGTAGACGGTATTTATGGTTCGCAAACCAAATCGGCGGTTAAGTATTTTCAAAGAAAAAACGGTTTAGTTGCAGACGGTATCGTAGGCAATAAAACGCTTGCTGCTATGGGAATTTCTCAAAGTATGTTAAGTGGCGGTTCTTCAAGCGCGCAAAACTCAACGAACGGCAATTACTCTAATTCCGACTTGCAACTTCTTGCTAGGCTAATTTACGCGGAAGCAAGGGGCGAAAGTTATACGGGGCAAGTTGCCGTAGGTGCAGTAGTTTTAAACAGGGTAAAGAGTTCGTCTTTCCCTAACACCATATCGGGTGTTATTTATCAACCTTACGCTTTTACTTGCGTCAACGACGGTCAAATCAACTTAAAGCCAAATAGTACGGCTTTGTCTGCCGCTAGAGACGCTATGAACGGTTGGGACCCAAGTTACGGTTGTTTATATTATTACAACCCAAGGGTAGCAACAAGTCAATGGATTTTTTCAAGGCCAACGGTGGTTACGATAGGCAACCACGTGTTTGCGTTATAAGGGGGATAGAGTATGAAAGAAAATAAAAATAGTGCAATTCAAAAAACAGAAGAAATTGTAAATTCTAACGAACAAAATAACGTGCAAACAAAGTCTAAAAATTCTAAAAATAGCAAGAAGTCTCAAAGGCAAAAACTTCTTAAAAAGAAACAAGAAGAAAGGCAAAGACTTGCCGAAATTAAAAAGGCTGAAAGAGACGAAGCCAAAAGACAAAAACTATTAAAAAGAGAAAGGTTAATAGAAAAGAGAAAAGCGGAAAAAGAACAAAGGCTTGAAAATGCCCGTTTAAAAAGGGAGAAAGCGCAAAAAGAACGCAAGGCAAAACTACAACAAAGGGCTAAAAAGAAAGAAGAATTAAAGGCTTTAAAACTAAAAAAGAAAGAAGAAAGGCTTAAAAGACAACAACTTTTAAAGCACGAATCAAAAGCCGAAAGAGAAAAGAGAATAGCCAAAGAAAAGCGCGACAAATTAGAACTAAGCCGTCAAAAACTTGCCGATAAAAAGGCAAAGAGATTAGAACTTGCAAAAGAAAGACAACAAAAGCGTGCCGAACAAAGACAAAAAAGGCAAGAGGCGTTAGAAGAAAGACGTCAAAAGCGACTTTTAAAAAGTCAAGAAAGGCGCGAAAGAAGAAAGAACAGCAAGGGTATAGGCGGTTGGCTTGCAGCGGTTATATCACTAGGCTGTACGGTTTTAGTTTTAGCAGGGCTTTTAACTTTGACGGTGTTTACGCCGATTGACGATTATATGAACAACAACGTTGCCGTAGAAAAGTCGTTTTACGACCTTGTAGGCTACGTTGATAATCTAGACGTCAATTTAAGTAAACTAACGGTATCTAACGACGATACCGAACAACAAAAAATATTAGGCGAAGTAAGAGTTCAAAGTAATCTTGCAACGGCTAGTATTGCGTCGCTACCACTTCAAGACGAAGATAAATTCTACACCACTAAATTTATCAACCAAGTGGGCGATTTTGCAAAGTATTTAAACGAAAAATTGATTGACGGTAAAAGTTTATCGGATAGCGATATTAAAACTATTAACGATATGTACGAAATAGTTAGCAAATTAAAAAGCGAATTATCAACGCTATCAAACGAAATTGACGACACCTTTAACTTTGCGTCTTTATACGAAGGCAAACAAGACAATTTAGTTATATCTAAATTTATTGAACTTGAATCTAATTCGGTAGACTATCCGCATATGATTTATGACGGCGCGTTTTCCGATGGCGCCAAGTCAAAAGAATCAAAGGCGTTAAAGGGTTTAAAAGAAGTTTCTAAAATGGATGCCGAAAAGCAATTAAAATCTTACTTTAACGGCTACGCGCTTTCTGAAGTAAATTTAATGGGCGAAGTTACTAGCGCAAATATTGAGTGCTATGACTTTGACTGTAAAACCGAAGACGGCACTATGCTTACTGCACAAATATCTAAATTAGGTGGCAAACTTATGTTGTTTAACTATTTTAAAGAGTGCAACGAAGACAAAATTGACGACGAAACTTGTCAACAAAAAGCGCAAGAATTCTTAAAAAATATGGGCGTTAACAACGTTAAAGCCGTATGGAAAAGCGATTCTTTAAACACGGTTACTTTCAATTATTGTTCGGTTGTAGACGGCGTAATTTGTTATAGCGACTTAATTAAGGTTAACGTTTGTAAAGAGCGCGGTGTAGTTTCGGGTATAGAAGCAACTTCATATTATCTAAATAATACCGAAAGAAGTTTTAACAAACCACAAATTTCGGTTGAAGAAGCAAAACAAAAAGTAAACGGCAATATTCAAATAGAAAATTCTAGACTTGCCATTATACCAATAGGTACGTCAAGCGAAGTGCTTGCATATGAATTTGTTGGCGAATATAACGGCGAAACTTATTACGTTTACGTTGATAGCCAATCGGGTAAAGAAGTTGAAATATTTAAAGTTGTAAAAACAACGGAAGGCACTTTACTAATGTAACGAAGTTTATAGTTTTACTGTAAAAAGTTTAAAAACGGTTTCTTTAAGAAGCCGTTTTTTTGTTGAATTTTGGCATATTTGTGAATATTTTATGATACTTTTTATTTAAAGTGGTAATAAATTGACATTTATTATATAATGTGATATCTTTAATTTTATTAAAGGAGGCAATATGCTTGTACTCAACGATATTGTAAAAGATTATTACGCCGGTGGCGAAACCGTGCACGCGTTAAAGGGCGTTTCGGTCAATTTTAGAAAAAGCGAATTCGTTGCCGTTTTAGGTCCTTCGGGCTGTGGTAAAACTACTCTACTTAACATTGTTGGCGGTTTAGATAAATACACTTCGGGCGATTTAATTATAGACGGAACTTCAACTAAAAAATACGGCGATAGGGACTGGGATTTATACCGTAATCAATCCATAGGCTTTGTTTTTCAAAGTTATAACCTAATTCCGCACCAAACTGTGCTTGGAAACGTCGAACTTGCTTTAACTATTGCGGGCGTTAGCAAGGAAGAAAGAATTAGGCGTTCAAAAGAAGCAATTGATAGAGTTGGTTTAAAAGGTCAATACTACAAAAGGCCAAATCAACTGTCAGGTGGTCAATGTCAAAGAGTTGCTATTGCTAGGGCGCTAGTAAACAACCCCGAAATTTTGCTTGCCGACGAGCCAACGGGCGCGTTAGATAGTGAAACAAGCGTTCAAATTATGGACCTTATAAAAGAAATTTCTAAAGAACGCCTTGTAATTATGGTAACGCATAACCCTGAACTTGCGGATAAATACGCGTCTAGAATAGTTCGTATGCTTGACGGCGTAATTATACAAGACTCTATGCCTTATTCGGATAGTGAACTACAAGAAGACTATATAAAGGAAAGCGAAGAAACGGTTGTTGAACAAAAAAAGCAAATTAAAAAGAAGAAAGAGCAAGCCAAAATGTCTTTCTTTACGGCGTTTAAACTTTCGGCAAGAAACTTAATTACCAAAAAGGGAAGAACGGCGCTCGTTGGCTTTGCAGGTTCAATCGGCATTATAGGTATTGCGCTCGTTTTAGCGTTTTCGGCGGGAATAAAGGGATACGTTGCGTCAATGCAAGACGATATGCTTTCGGGCAACCCCATAACCATAACCGAGCAAACTTACGACCTTGAAGCGCTTACCGGTATGATGGACGTTAGTCAAAAGGCGGAAATTATAAAACAGCCTAATAGAGTTTATATAAATTCTATGGTTGAATATTTTATTAAAACGGGCAAAACTGCGGAAAATATGCTCATAAAAAATGAAATTGACGACGTTTACGTTAACTACGTTAAAGATATGCCAAGCCATTATTATTCGGCTATGAATTTTGATTACGGCATAAACGTACATAACAATATTTTTACGAGCGTTTTAGAAACGGGCAAAACGCAAGAAACGGAACTTTCAATAACTGCACTTACTTCGCTTTATAAGGAAATGCTTAAAAAAACTAACTATGAAAAATATTCAAGTTACGTTGATATGTTTATTCCTGAAATGAAGCAAGCGCCAAACAGTTTAGACTATTTAAATTCTCAATACGAAGTTTACGGAAAAATTGCAAGCAACAAAAACGAAGTTATGCTCGTTATTGATAAAGAAAACGAATCTTCCGACCTTTTACTTGCAAGGCTTGGCTATTACACGCAAGACGAGTTTTTAAATTTAATTTATAAAGCAAATTGCGATTTTGATAAAGATATAGTTGACCCAAATTATAGCGTAGATAACGAAAGAACGTATTTTACTTACGATGAACTTTTAAACGGTAAAACGTTCTACTGGTATCCTAACGAAGCCGTTTATAGTAAAAAAACCGTGGCAATCCCTATGGGCGATCCGTTCACTTACAACGCTTATCCTAATGCCGACTGGAAAAATAATGAAAGCGCAGTTGAACTTAAAGTAGTTGGCATATTAAAGCCAAAGCAAAACATTTCTTACGGTTGCTTAACTTCGGGCGTGTATTATACTGAAGCGTTAACTAACCATATATTAAGCGTTTCTCAAAATGAAACGGACGGTATAAAAAAGTATTACGAAAGCGTAAATCCTGCCGAAAATTATATGCTAACCTTGCAAAAGGTTTCGCTTAACTACGATATCACTTATACTTATCGCAACGTAGATAACCCTGACGCGCCTGCTGAAACGGTTGAACAAACACTTGAACTTGCAGGGCTTGGCGGTCTTTTTCAAATGATAGGTGGCGGAGAACCTAAATCGCAAGACGTAATAGATTCCGTTTTAAGAACGATAGGTTGCAACACTATTCCAAACTCAATAAGCATTTATCCCGTTAGTTTTGACGATAAAGACTTGGTTACTAATTATTTAAAAGACTGGAACGAAAACGAAGGCGCTATAACCGTAAACGGCGTTGAAATTAAAAAGGCGGACCGTCAAACCGTAAAGGCAACGGATACGCTTTCACTCGTTATAAATTTAATTAACACTATGATAGACGTCGTTTCGTACGCGTTAATTGCGTTTACTTCCGTTTCACTTGTCGTTTCAACGGTTATGATAGGCATTATAACTTACGTTTCCGTCGTTGAAAGAATAAAGGAAATCGGCGTTATTCGTTCGCTTGGCGGTCGTAAAAAAGACGTTAGTTATCTCTTTAATGCCGAAACCTTTATTATAGGTTTACTTGCAGGGCTTATAGGCGTAGTTGCAACTTACGGTATATCCGAAATAGTTAACCTTATATTATATCCGCTAATCGGCATAAGAAGAATTGCATTGTTGCCGGTAACCGACGCGCTTTTAATGTTACTTTTAAGCGTAAGTTTAACTTTAATTTCTGGGCTTATTCCATCAAGAAGCGCCGCAAGAAAAGACCCTGTTATTGCGCTTAGGACGGAATAATTAAGAAAAAACTAACGCCAAAACAAACTAAACAATATATAATTTAATTAAAAAATATCGTAAAATTACACTAAAACCGCGCTATGGCGCGGTTTTATGCTATTTTTAACGCAAAACTACGGCATATATCAACTTCAAACGAATAAAAATTGCGGTAAAAACTGTAAAAATTAGCGTAAAAAACTGTCTAAAAAAGTAAAATTTCTATTGATATATTTTTTAATATATGTTAATATATATATAATTATAGCAAACGTTAAAGTTTTGTATTCGGAGGTTTTTTCTATGAAAAAATTTATGCTTGCAATATCGGCAATCGTAATGTGCGTTTTAACGCTAACGATTACGCCGTCAAACGTAAGCGCAACAACCGATAATGATCAAGTAGTTACGGTGTGTAACTACCTATATTCAAACTCATTAGAAACAATTGATAGCCAAGAAATTGAAACTTATAAGCAAACTGTTACTGACGGTCTTATTTTAGTTGAACAAATTAAGGCTGACGAAGAAAGAAAGGCAACCGTTGATAATTTTGACGGCAGATTTAATCTTATACTAAAAAGTTATAAAGACTTTTTAATTGACTACGAAATTGAACTTCTTTATAAACCTAGCGAATACGCTTATTCGGAAAACGGCGTTATAAAATTAAACAACGCAAAGGCAACCGCCACTCACGATATTGAATACGCTAACTCAAAATCGCAAGCGGACGAAGCCTTTAACGTCTTTAAAAATTTAGTAAATTCAAACGAACTTGTTAAAAACGTAAACGTTGCACAAACTGTAAGTGACGCTACTATTACGGGTAGCATTGAAACGACTGACGGCGCGAATATCTTTTCGCCCGACGATGAAGTTATAATTTCTAAATTTACAAACTCCGTCGTTATAAAAAATGCAAAAGTTGCGCTTATGGGTAATGAAAACTTACTTACCGAAACTAGCGGTGTGGCGTATTATTTTACCGTTGAATATAAGCAAAACGGCGTTATTAAAGACGAAGCCTTTTCATCGCCCGTAAAAGTTAAAATTAAAGTCGAAGATTTAGAACTTGATTTGCAAGACGGTGACGCCGTTCAAATTGTAACCTACGGCGGAAACCACAAGGTTAGTTTAATGGAAGCAAGTATAGTAGACGGAAATTTAACGTTTATTTTAAACTCTCCCGGCGAATACGGTTTAGTTGCCGACGGCTACGCCTTAAAAAATAGAAGTTACGTCGTTCAATTCTTTATTGACTACGGCGTATACGTTGGAATAGGGTTTGTAGTAGTTTTAATTATAATTTTACCTATAAGGGCAAGGCGCAAGGCAAAACGCAAAGAACAAAAACGTCTTAAAAAAGAGTTTAATATATTTAAAAAGAACAACAAACGTCAAGAAAAACAAAACAAAAAGAAAAAAAGAAATAAAAAAGGGGTAAAATAAGTTATGACAGCAATATTAGAAAAAGTAAAAGGTTTTTTCGTTTTTATATATACTGTGGCTTTATCGTTTATACTTGAAACTTATGCAAAAGTTCGTGAATTTTTAGCAGGCATAAGTTGGATTAAAGCACTTTACGACAAATTAGTTGCAATATGGCCTTTTCAAGAAAAGTTTTCGGTTGAATACGTAATACTTATTCTTGTTGCGGTATTGTTAGTAGTTTTAATAATAATCATTTGTAGTTGTATTAAAAGAAACAAAAAACGCAAAGTTACCTTTATCGTTAACGACAAGGTGTACTCTAAAATTAAAACAAGATATAAAAAGAAAATTGCGTTGCCTGTTGAACCTAAAATTGACGGTTTTAACTTTATTGGTTGGTATAAAGACAAAGCGTGCACTATGCCACTTGAAAAAACTTTACGCAAGAAAAAAAATATTTATGCTTACGCTAAATTTGAAGAAGTAGAAGAAGTTTTACCTGTAACCGAAGAAGTTAAACAAGATGAACCCGTTATAAGCGAACCACAAACTACTAGTGAAAGCGAAACTTTAAGGGTAGAAACTCCCGTCGTTGAAGTTGCGCCAAAAATGGAAGAAGTTGAAGAAGCAAGCGTCGTTGAAGAAATTATCGACTTTGCCGAAACTCCAAACATAGGCAGTTTTTACGACGATATCCGCTTTGAAATGCTTGGTTACGAAAGGTCGCCGTCGTTTAAGAAGGTGGGCGTTGTTAGAAAACACGTAATAGCCGAAATGTTTGAAAGAGATAACCAAATTTATCTTTATCTTGCAGTAAACCCCGAATATATGAAATTAAAAGGCTATAACGTTGAAAGTTATACTCAACAAGAATTTGCTATCGTACCTTGCAAAAAAGTTATAACGACTAAAGAAGACGCAGAAGAAGCAATCAAGATAATTAAAGAAGTTATGACTTTAAACAATATGATAAAAAGCGAAATTATTTACGTTAAAAAGACTGTAAGCGACGAGCAAACAAGAAAGAACGGCTTTGCTTTTTACGTTAAAAACGACGTTGTTGCAACTACCGCAACTGACTATTACAGAATTTTAAGGGGCATAGTTTTAAGTTACAGCGCATCGCACTCACGCAAGCAAATCGTCGGTGCAGACAATAAAATGATTTTAAAAATCTTTAAAAAAGACGTTGAAGAAAAAGTCGTTTTATATTTAGCGCTTGACGCGGAAGCCGAAGGTCTTGAATTCGTTGGCTACGACAAAAACTTTGTTGATACTCCTGCAATGTTTGAAGTTAAAACGGCTGACGATTGCTTTAAGGCAAACGAACTTATTGATAAGTTAATGTACGTTTTCGGCATGGATAAAAACCCAGAACAAACGGAAATCTCTCTTGACGACCATTTGGACGCAAACTGCGGTTTTGGGTATAGAATAAGGCGATAATTAAATCGGGAAATTTGCTTAAAGGCAAGTTTCCCGTTTTGGCGAATTAAAAGTAATAATAGGTGATTAAAATGGAAAAAGTAATATTAACGGAACAAGGCAAAAAAGACCTTGAAGCAAGATTAAAAGAATTAAAGAACGAACTTATCCCTGCGGTTGTTCAAAGAATAAAAGTTGCAAGGGAGTTGGGCGACTTGTCTGAAAACGCTGAATATCACGCAGCAAAAGACGAACAAGCAAAACTTAACGGCGAAAAAGAAGAAATTGAAGCAAAATTAAAATACGGCGAAGTATTCGTTGCTACGGAAAAAGGCATCGTTCAAGTAGGTTCAAAATTTACTTATCTTGATATTGATGAAAACGAAGAATACACTTTTACAGTAGTTGGTACGGCAGAAGCCGATTTAAGCAAAGGCAGAATTTCAATAGAATCGCCAATAGGCTGTGCAGTTGAAGGCAAAAAAGAAGGCGATATTGCAACTGTAAAAACGGCTAAATGTGGCGAATATAAAATTAAAATTTTAAAAATAGAAAACTAACGACGGGAACTAAAAAAATGAACAATAGGATAACTAAACAAAGGCTAAAAACGTTTTTTACTTATGAAACTGTAAAAGTTGTGGCAGTACTTGCCATTGTTTTAGTTGTGCTAACAATAATTTTTAACGCCTTTTCTAACGCTCCAACGCCCGCGCAAACTTATAGCATTTTAATAGACACTAGAAGTGTTGTAATCGGCGAAGGCGACTATGATTTTTACCAAAAGGCAAAAAACGGCTCTAAAAATAGATACGGCATTTCTTACGATATTTTAAGTTTTACTAATCCGCGCGCGTTTGATACCGAAACACAAGCATCCGAATCGCTTATTTCGACGTATCACGACGTTCACGACGACGATATTTTTATAGGCGGCAAAGAACTCACGCAGTTCTATCTTGAAAGGGGTTACGCGCAAGAAATTAACGCGTACGTTAGAAGTTTAGAAAACTTTTTATTTGTTGAAAACGGATTTTACGATTCGGCTTTAACGCCTACGGAAGATATAAACGAAACCGCCGTTGAAAATTATTTTATAAAAGTTCGCGGTAAAGATTCGCGCTTTAAAAAGCAAAAAAATCGTCAAGAAGGCATTGCAAACGAAATTGAAAGGATAAAGGGCTTAAAAACTAATTTAGAGTTGTTTAAAAAAGTTATAGAAATTTGTCCCGAACTAATTGCAACGCAAGACGAATTTGCCTTTAAACTTGGCGGTTATGAAATGAAAGGCAACTACGTTTTTGATTTAGGGGTTTTAGGCGAAGGCTTTATCAACGTTTACAAAACCAAAGTTACGACGGAAACGGAAAGTTACTACACGACAAAGGGCATATATTTGACGATAGGCGAACACGAAGAGTTAAGTGGCGACTTGTATTTTGAAACTCTTGCGTTTATTTTAACTTTGGTTGAAGATTATTCTAATATTTTGGACGGTTACTTATGAAAAGAGGAACGTTTATAACTTTTGAAGGGTGTGAAGGTAGCGGAAAGTCTACTCAACTAGCGCTTTTTAAAGATTATTTAGAAAAAAACGATATAGATTACGTCTTTTTTAGAGAGCCAGGTGGAACAAAAATCTCTGAAAAAATACGCAACGTTATTTTAGATATAAACAATAGCGATATGTCAAGTGAGTGCGAAGCGCTTTTGTATGCGGCTGCGCGCGCACAACTTGTTAAAGAAGAAATTTTGCCCGCATTAGAGCAAGGCAAACTAGTTTTATGTGATAGGTATATAGACTCATCTTTTGCTTACCAAGCGTTTGCAAGGGGACTTACGATGGACTATATTTTAAAAATTAACGAATATGCCGTTAAAAACTGTATGCCAAACTACACTTTGTTTTTTGACATTTCGCCCGACGACGCTTTTAAAAGAAAAGGCGGTGCAGACAAGGGCGATAGGGTAGAGCAAAGCGGTATAGAATTTCATAGAAACGTATACAAAGGGTACAAGCAAGTTTGCGATATCTACGGCGAAAGAATTATAAAAATAAATTGTTTAGGCGCTAAACAAGAAACTCACCAAAACATTATTAGCGCACTAAAATCGCGTGGAGTTTTATAATGAATATAAAGGCGTTACTTCAAAATACAAACGCGTATAAACTTATAAAAGCCGATAAATTAAACGGCACGCTTAACCACGCAATTTTAATAATTTGTCAAGACGAGTTTATGCTAGAAACTTACTTAAAGTTTTTTGCGCAAACCGTAATGTGTAGCGATAACGAGCCTTGTCTAACTTGTAGGGCGTGCAGTCTTATACAAAAAAACGCCTATACCGACGCTATAAGTTATCCTACTAATAAAAAAATAGTGGTAGCGGATATTGACGATTTAATTGAAAAAAGTTACCTAAAACCACTTGAAAACACAAAAAAAATATTCATACTAAACAACGCGCACGAAATGAACGCGCAATGTCAAAACAAACTTTTAAAAACGCTAGAAAATCCGCCCGAAAACACTTATCTTTTGCTTGGGGCAACTACTACTAACACTCTTTTACAAACGGTGTTATCACGCGTTAAAAAGTTAGAAGTTTTACCTTTTAAAGACGAAGAAATTATAGACTTTTTAAAGGATAAATGCGAAGATAAAGAAAAACTTTTGCAAGCCGTAAAACTATCGCTTGGAAAGGTTGGAAAAGCGTTAAACTATTACGAAATAGGCGGTTTAAACGAAGTTTATAACCTAGTTATAAACGTGCTTACAAATCTTAATTCAAGCAAGCAAGTGGCGCAGTTTAGCGCAAGTATAGACGGCGAAATTTTGCAAGATTTTATATCGATTACGGCATCGGTTTTAAACGACGCTATCGCCTATAAATCTGGAAAGACCGTACTAGATAAAAACGCAAAAACTATTGCCGAAAAGTATTCTTTTGGCGCATTGATTTTCGCGTCGGATAAGGTGCGTGAAGCCGAAAAGTCAATAAACTTTAACGGCAACGCAACCGCCGTAAAAGACGCCTTGTTGTTTGGTATTTTGGAGGGCAATTACAAATGGTCAAAATAGTGGGAGTTAAATTTAAAAACTCTTGTAAAGTATATTATTTTAATCCAAACGACGAAGTTTTTGAAGTTGGCGAAGGCGTAATAGTTGAAACGGCACGCGGTTTAGAATATGGCGAAGTTGCCATAAAAACTACCGAAGTCGATAACGAAAAAGTTACGCAAGAGTTAAAGCCTGTCGTAAGGCGCGCTAGAGACAAAGACATTATAAATATGCTTGAAAACGAAAAGAAAATTCCAAGGGTTATCGAACTAGCGCAACAAGAAATTGCAAAAAGCGGTTTAGAAATGAAAATCGTTAGCGCGGAAATACCTTTTGACAATTCAAAGGTTATAATCTACTTTACAGCGCCAACGCGAATAGATTTTAGAGATTTAGTAAAATCGCTTGCATCGGTTTTAAAACAAAGGATAGATTTAAGGCAAATCGGCACTAGGGACGAAACGAAAATTTTAGGCGGAATTGCGCCTTGCGGTAGGGTTTGTTGTTGCAAAAGTTTCTTGCCAGACTTTAAAAAAGTAACCATAAAAATGGCAAAAAATCAAGGGCTTTCGTTAAACCCTGCTAAAATTAGCGGTTTATGTGGTAGGCTTATGTGTTGTTTAGAATACGAAAACGAACCTTACGCCGAAGCATACAAAAAAATGCCAAAAATCGGTTCGGAAGTAACTACGCCCGACGGAAAAGCAACCGTAATATCTAACAATATGTTAAAAATGCTTGTCAAAACGAAAAGCGTTTTAAAAGACGGAACGATGACTTATAAAGAGTATAAACTTGAAGAAATTAAGTTTAACAAACCTATAAAAGAAGAAGTCGACGATAAAATTGACGAAAGCGAAAGTGAAGATATTTAAAGTATAATTTTTATAAAAATACTGTACAAATAAAAAATTATATGATAGAATATTTATATGTAATTTACATTAAAATAAAACGGAGGTAATAATCGTGGCTTATAAAATTAACGATTCATGTATTTCTTGCGGTGCTTGTGCAGACGTTTGCCCAGTTAACGCTATAACGGAAGGCGAAAATCAATACGTTATTGATGCAGAAACTTGTATCTCTTGCGGTGCTTGTGCAGATACTTGTCCGGTAGGCGCTCCGGAAGAAGAATAAAAATGGTAAAAAAGTGGCGTTGCCACTTTTTTTATTAGTGGGGATATTTTGGAAATCATAGAAGAATTAGGTATAGACAATTTAAAAATTATTCAAGACGATACCCTTTACCGCTTTACAAGTGATGCGGTAATACTTTCTAAATTTGCGTCTTATAAAAAGGGCGATATCGTCGCAGATTTTTGTAGTGGTAGCGGTATCGTGGGCGTGCATTATTACGCTTTAAACAAGGGCGTAAAAAGTGTTGACCTTGTTGAAATTCAACCCGAATTATCGTCGTTAAGCCAAAAGTCTATAAAACTAAATAACCTTGAAGAAATTTTTACGGTAATAAACAGCCCTATTCAAGATTTAGGGCGCGAATACAACGAAAAATATTCGCTTATTCTATGCAATCCGCCATATAAAAAATGTGGTAGTGGCGAAACTAATTTAGATAAAAAGATTGCAATATGTAGGCACGAAATAACCGTTACTCAAGAAGAAATTATAAAAGTTGCGTCAAAAAAACTAAAATTTGGCGGAAGGCTTTGTATGTGCCAACGCATTGAAAGGCTAACGGATATGATAACTTGTTTAAGAGAGAATAAGTTAGAGCCAAGTAGGTTGCAATTTGTCGTAACGGTTGACAAAAAAGCGCCGTATTTATATTTGATAGAAGCGGTAAAAGGGGTTAAGCCCCAACTAAAAATATTGCAAAATTTTGTAAACGGAGAGAATTGATGTTATACTTTGTAGCAACGCCGATAGGCAATATGCAAGATATGTCTTTTAGGGCAGTGGAAACGCTAAAAAGCGTTGACGTAATTGCGTGCGAAGATACGCGCCACTCTCTAAAACTACTTGATTTTTTCGGCATTAAAAAGCAACTAATTGCATACCATAAATTCAACGAAAAAAAGGCTTCGCAAAATATCGTTGAACTTTTAAGGCAAAACAAAAGCGTTGCCGTAATAAGCGATGCGGGTATGCCCGTAATATCAGACCCCGGCAATATTTTGTGCAAAACCTTAATAGAAGAAAATTTGCCATACACCGTTATTCCCGGCGCAAATGCGGGACTTTCCGCGTTAATTTTATCGGGGCTTGACGCGTCACGCTTTACTTTCATAGGCTTTTTGCCCGAAAAAAATAAAGATAGAGAAGAACTTTTAAGCGCGTATAAACAAAGCGAAGAAACGTTAATTTTTTATAGCGCGCCACACGATATTTTAAAGGATATTCAAACTATATACGGCGTTTTTGGTAACAGGCGCGCGTCGGCGGTTAAAGAGATAACAAAACTTCACGAAACGGCGTATCACTTTAATTTGCAAGACGGTTTACAAGTAGAGCCAAAAGGCGAATTCGTGCTAGTAGTTGAAGGCGCAAAGAAAGAGCAAATAGAGTACGGCGAAGAGCAAATTATAAAAATGATAGACGATTGCGTTAAAGACGGGCTTTCTAAAAAAGATGCCGTCAAAAAAATTAGTCAAGAACTAAAAATAAGCAAAAATCAACTTTATAAATATACGGTAAACGATTAAAATTTACACAAAAAAAGGGGTATAACCAAAGCGGTTATACCCCAAATTTTATTGTTTAATTAAAATAATTCTTTCGTTTTTTCGTAAACGTGTTTTGCAGTAATGCCGTAAAGTTCAAACACTTGTTTAGCAGGGCCAGAAACACCAAATTTATCTATGCCCATAACTACGCCGTCAAGACCTGCGTATTTATACCAACTGTAACTTGAACCTGCTTCAACGCAAACTCTCTTTCTAACGCTTGTTGGAAGTACGCTTTCTTTGTACTTCTTGCTTTGTTTTTCAAAGAGTTCCATACAAGGCATTGAAACGACTCTTGCGTCAATACCGTCTTGTTTAAGCATTTCTTTTGCAGTCATACAGCATTCAACTTCCGAACCGCTTGCAACTAAAATTACGTCTGGTTTAGCCTTTTCGCTATCACTTAAAACGTAACCGCCTTTAAGCGCGTTTCTACCCGTACCATCGTAAGAAGGAAGAGTTTGCCTTGTTAAAATTACGGCTGTTGGTCCTTTTTGTTCAAGAGCCGCAACGTAAGAAGCCGCAGTTTCTCTTGCATCGCAAGGTCTAAACACAGTCATATTAGGAATTGAACGAAGCGCTATAAGTTGTTCAACGGGTTGGTGTGTAGGTCCGTCTTCACCAACGCCGATAGAGTCGTGTGTGAATACGTAAGTTACGTTAAGGTCCATAAGAGCGGAAAGTCTTACCGCGTTCTTCATATAGTCAAAGAATACGAAGAAAGTTGAGCAGAAAGGAAGAATACCGCCATGAACGGCAAGACCGTTACAAATAGCCGACATTGCGTGTTCTCTTATACCAAAGTGAATATTTCTACCACTTCTATCCGCGCTTGAATAATCGCCCATACCCTTTAAGTAAGTTTTGCAAGAAGGGTTAAGGTCAGCCGAACCGCCCATAAGTTGTGGCAAGTTTTTAGCAATTTTGTTAAGAACGATACCGCCAAGGTTTCTAGTTGCATCGTCTTTTTCAAACTCATAAAGTTCGTCGCAATCTACTTTTGGAAGTTTACCGCTTGTAACTTCAAGGAATTGTTTAGCAAGTTCAGGATATTGTTTAGAATATTCTGCAAACATTTTCTTCCATTCTTTTTGCGCGCGTTTACCCCTGTTGATAGCCCTTTTAGTGTGAGCGTAAACTTCAGGCGCAACTTCAAACGGAGCATAGTTGTAATCTAAATTCTTGCGTAACGCTTCAATGTTCGTTGCGCCAAGTGGTGCGCCGTGCGTTGCTTCAGAACCTGCGTTAGGCGCGCCGTAGCCGATTTGAGTGTGGCATACGATAAGCGATGGTTTTTCTTTTTCAAGTTTAGCCTTTTTGATTGCTTTGTTAACGGCGTTAATATCGTTACCGTCTTTAACGTCGATAACTTGCCAACCTTGTGCCGCATGGCGTTTTGCAACGTCTTCTGTAAAGGCAGTTTCAGTAGAGCCTTCGATAGTAATGTTGTTGCAATCGTATAAAACGATGAGTTTGCCAAGTTTTAAAGTGCCTGCAAGCGATGCCGCTTCGTATTCAATACCTTCCATTAAACAACCGTCGCCACATAAAGCGTAAGTGTAGTGGTCAACTACGTTAAAGCCTTCTCTGTTATAAACGGAAGCAAGGTGACTTTCAGCAATAGCCATACCAACAGCGTTTGCAATACCTTGACCTAATGGGCCCGTTGAAGTTTCAACGCCGTCTGCGTGGTTATATTCTGGGTGACCTGCCGTTGGCGAACCAAGTTGGCGGAAGTTCTTAATGTCTTCAATAGTAATCTTGTAGCCATACAAGTGAAGTAACGCATAGTTGAGCATAGAGCCGTGACCAGCGGATAAAATAAATCTGTCGCGATTTACGAATTTAGTATCCTTTGGGTTAAAAGTCAAAGCGTTTTGCCAAAGGGCATAGCCCATAGGCGCAGCGCCAAGCGCGATACCTGGGTGACCGGATTTTGCCTTTTCAACAGCGTCAACCGATAAAAGTCGTATGGTATTGATTGTTAATTTAGATAAATCCATAAAATTTACTCCTTTTTTAATATCTTTGTTAATTATAGCACAAATTTTTGACGAAATAAAGCATAAAACGGCAATCTTTGTAAAAATTATGAAAATTAAAAGAAATATAGGTTAATTTGGGGTAAACTTTTTGCCGTCGCGCAATAAAACGCTTTACTTTTTGAGTGCTTGTAGTTATAATATAGTATATATTTATTTTAAGAAAGAGAGGGCTTTATGGCAAAAGATAAACAGTTCGTTAGCGAAATAGCGGATATTGAACAAGATTTTCCACAATGGTATACAGACGTAATTTTAAAAACTCAACTAGTAGATTACGGCCCCGTTAAAGGAACTATGGTTATTCGTCCTTACGGATACGCAATTTGGGAAAACATACAACACGAACTCAATAAAAGGTTTAAAAAAGCAGGCGCAAAGAACGCATACTTTCCACTTTTAATTCCAGAAAGTTACTTAAAGAAAGAAGCCGAACACGTTGAAGGCTTTGCGCCCGAAGTTGCAGTCGTAACACACGCGGGCGGGGCGAAACTTCAAGAACCGCTTGTAATAAGGCCAACTAGCGAAACTATTATTTGCGATATGTACGCAAAGTGGATGGAAAGTTACCGCGACTTGCCTATTATTATCAATCAATGGGCAAACGTTATGCGTTGGGAAAAAACTACTCGTCCATTTTTAAGAACAAGCGAATTCTTATGGCAAGAAGGTCATACCGTTCACGCAACGGCAGAAGAAGCGGAAGAAGAAACTCAAACAATGCTTAACGTTTACAAAGAATTTGCCGAAAACTGTTTGGCTATTCCTGTTTTAACGGGTAGAAAAACCGACAAAGAAAAATTTGCGGGCGCAGTTGCAACTTACGGTATGGAAGCAATGATGCTTGACGGTAAGAGTTTGCAAGCGGGCACTTCACACTATTTAGGTCAAAACTTTGCAAAGTCTTTCAATATGAAATTCCTTGATAAAGACGGCGCTTTAAAATACGGTTACTCTACTTCGTGGGGCGTTTCAACAAGGCTTATCGGCGCGCTTATTATGGCGCATGGCGACAAGCGTGGTTTAGTTATTCCACCAGTCGTTGCGCCTATTCAAGTCGTTATCGTTCCTATTTGCATGCACAAAGAAGGCGTGCTTGAAAAAGCGCAAGAACTTTATAACGCGTTTGAAAATGCAGGTGTAAGAGTTGAACTTGACTCGCGCGATGCTACGCCTGGCTGGAAGTTTAACGAATGGGAAATGAAAGGCGTGCCCGTTAGAATAGAAGTTGGCCCACGCGATATAGAAAACGGCAAAATGATGGCTATGAGAAGGGATACTTTATCAAAACAAGAATTTGCTTTTGCCGACGTTGACGCTATTAAAGTATTGCTTTCAACTATTCAAAAAGATATGCTTGACTCTTCAAGGGCAAGGCGTGATGCTAAAATTAAGTACGCCGAAAATATCGAACAAATTTTAGACGGCGTTGAAAACAAAAACTTCGTTAAAGCGCCATGGTGCGGTTTAAGAGAGTGCGAAGATAAAATTAAAGAAACTACTAACGCGTCGGCAAGAATAATTAGCGAAGATAGTGCGGAAAATAAAGTTTGCGCAGTATGCGGAAAAAAAGCGGAAAAAGTCGTTGTTTTTGCACGCGCTTACTAATTTTAACGCTTGATTTAAAATTTTTGCATATAATAATTTTACAAAAAGCCAAACGGCTTTAAGGGGGATAAATGTTTTTTCCTACTATGTCTTTTGATGCTTCAACTTTGCCAGCGGAAACGGTTGCGCAAATTGAGTATTATAGTTTATTAATATCATCAATAATTAGCGTTCTTGCAATGATTGTGGGCTTTGTTTTTAAGGCAATAGCAATCTACACGATGGCTAAAAATAGAAAAATTAAAGGTTTATGGATGGCTTTCGTGCCATTTTTAAACTTCGTTTTGCTTGGCAAACTTGCGGGTAAAACAATCGTTATGGGAAAACCCATTAACAATTTAGGCTTGTGGGTTTGTATTTTATATGCGGTTACTTTTTTATTAAACGTACTTTTAAACGTCGGCTATTACAATAGTTTACTTGAACTTTTTGGATATAAAGTTGAATACACAACCGAATTTTCAAAACAATGGGCAAATGGGCAAGGCATACTCTATTTTATAGTATACTATTTGCAACTATTTTTAAATTTTGCATATATTTTCGTTCACATAAGTTTAGTATTCTTAATATTTAGGGCGTATAATCCAAGAAGGGCAATTTTGTTTTCAATACTTTCAATCTTTTTATCGGACCTTTTCTTTGGAATATTCCTATTTATTTCAAGGAACAATAAAAAAATGACGTACGAAGATTATATTCGCGAACGCGCAAGAACTTACGGCGGTTATTACGGCGGATATTACGGTGGCTACGGCGCGCCGAATAACAACGGTCAAAACGGTCAAGGCGGTCAGCCTAATCAATCGCAAAACCCCCCTGAAGAACCATTCCCAGAGTTTGAAAACACGAATAATAAAAACAATTCTAGCGACGATTTGTTTAACTAATTAGCACTATGGAAGAACTTATTTCGGCAATAGCCACGGCAAGCGGTGTTGGTGGCGTTGCTATAATTAGGGTTAGCGGTAGCGGTGCGCTTGAACTTGCAAGCAAAATGTTTAACCCATTAAACAAAAGAATAAAAGTAGAAGATTTTGAGCCTTACAAATTGTACGTTGGCGAAATTGACGGCGGAAACTTTACCGATTTTGGCATGGCGGTTTACTTTAAAGCGCCAAAAAGTTATACGGGCGAAGATATGGTTGAATTTCACTGTCATGGCGGAACGGCAATAACAAGGGGAATTTTAAAGCAAACCTTTAATCTTGGCGCTACACCAGCAACGCGTGGCGAATTTACAAAACGCGCGTTTGTAAACGGTAAATTGTCGCTTGATAGTTGCGAAGGTCTTATCTCTATGATTAACGGCGAAAGCGTAGCGTCCGTAAAAGCGGGTTACAGTTTGTATAGAGAAAAATTATATAACAAAATTTCTTCTTTGCAAGACGGTTTAACTTTTTGCCTTGCGGGTATCGACGCGGATATGGATTATCCGGAAGAAGACTTGCAAGCAACGGCAATTAGCGACGTTAAAATAACGCTTAATAAAACGCTTTTAACTATACGTGATTTGATTTCTAAATACGACGGCGGTACTAAAATTAAAAACGGCGTAAAAGTTGCTATTATCGGCAGGCCGAATACGGGCAAATCGTCAGTATTAAACGGCTTACTTAACTACGAAAAAGCAATAGTTTCTTCAATCGCAGGCACTACGAGAGACGTTGTTGAAGGCGAATTAGAAATCAACGGCGTAAACTTTTATTTTTACGATACTGCAGGTATTCGCGAAACGGATAACAGCATTGAAAAACTTGGCATAGAAAAGTCAAATAAAATACTTAAAACCGCAGATATTGCGATTGTCGTTTTTGACGGTAGTCAAGAAATTTCAAAAGAAGACGAAGAAATTTTGCGTTCAGCGCTTGGCAAAGAAATAATTAAGGTGTATAATAAACAAGACGTTAAAAAGTCTAGTTATAGCGACGGGTTGCTTACGTCCGCTAAAACGGGCGATGGTTTAGAACTTTTAAAACAAGAACTATATAATCGCGCGTTTAAAGAAGGTATAGATTTAAACGGCGAATTTATAACGGAAGAAAGGCATTTTAACGCGCTTAAAAAGGCGGAAAGTTACGCGGTAGAAGCGCTTAATAATTTAGAAATCGTACCGCTAGATATCGTTGCGGAAGATATAAAATCGGTGTGGGATGCACTTGGCGAAATAACCGGCAAAACCACAAGCGAAGAAATTATTGACGAAATATTTTCTAAATTTTGCGTTGGAAAATAATAAAAGCCACTTATAGTGGCATAATGCGGATATGGCGGAATGGCAGACGCGCTGGACTTAGAATCCAGTTCGCAAGAGTGCAAGTTCAAATCTTGTTATCCGCACCAAAAAAAAGACAGGTTGCGCCTGTCTTTTTTATTATAATTTTATTTAGAAATTGCCGTAAAATTCGTTAGAAGTTACGTAGTCTACGCCCTTATATATAAAATTGGCGATTTTTTGCTTATCGTCTAGCGTCCAAACGCCTACTTCTAAGCCTTTTGCGTGCGCTTTTTTAACATAACTTGGAAACGCGCTTAACCCCACGTTATTAAAAGATAAATTAATGCCGTTTTCAATAGCGTCGTTTATTTTAGAGTTTAGCGGAACGGATATTAAATATTGATATGGCACGCTATTATTTATTGCTTTTGCACGCTTAATTTGTTCTAAATCAAAGTCGATAACGGTAATTTTATCTAATGAATACTCTCTTTCTACGATAGAAAAAATTTCTTCAATTTGTTCGTTTGTAAACTCTGTTTTAAACTCTATAACCGCAACCTTGTTTACGCTTTTACATATTTGCAAATACTTTTCGAAACTGCAAATATATTCGCCGTCACTTTTAGCGCCTTTTAGCCTTTTTTTAGTAAGTTCTTCGTAAGTAGACGTCGCAATTTTTAGTTTAGAACCGTCTTCAAAAACGGCGGTATCGTCGTGATTGCAAACGTATTTGTTATCGCTTGTAATTTTTATATCCGTTTCTATACCCCAAAATCCTAAATTAGACGCTTCTAAAAAAGCCGATTCGGTATTGTCAACGTTTTGGTTGCTAAAACCCCTGTGGGCTATGTATTTAGTATCGTCGTTACTTGGTGGAAACGGTGCGTTTTTGCAAGCAATCGTGTTAAACGCCAAAGTTAAAACTAAAAATAATAAAGAAATTTTTAAAAAACCTTTTTTCATATATACCCTTTTAAATCAATATAGTATCTATATTATAACCTAAAATTAAAAATAAATAAAGAATTTTTTACTAAAAACGAACGATAATTTTATTAGCGGAATGCTAGTATAGAAAACTTTGTAATAAAATCATTGTAATTTTTATAAGTATGTGATATAATTAACGATAGCGTAAAGTTCTTAAAAAGGGGTATTTTATGGATTGGGACGATTATTTTGAAAGGTTTTGGCGACTCGTTATACCTACGGCGCTAATTTGCGCTGTGATAGGCGGTGTAATAGGCGCGTTTACAATTCGCGATATTTTAACACCTGCTTTTATGGGGCTTGGTTTGGGCACTATTTTAGGCTACGTTATCAAACTATTTATTACTTTAACAGGCAATTCGGATTTCTTTTACGATATGACGCTTGAAGACTTTGCCGAAGACCACCCCTTTATTTATAGCGTAATTATAGCCTTTATACCATTCGTTTTAACTACGATTACTTTTGTTTTAGTTGTAGAAAGCGATATATCTATGTTCGTGGCGCTTTTAATAAACGTGGTTGCGCTATTATGCTCTTGCGGTTTTGCGCAATTAGTAGGGTATAAAACCGGCTATACTATAAGGTATAAATTTAGGCGTGCCGACGGTTTGCGCGAATATTTAAGTGTTTTTGGCGAAATTTTTGATAGGGGAACTTTCGCTTGGTTACTTCATATCGTTATAAATATAGGTATGACTTTTATTGCGTATACGTCCGACGTGCCCGAAGCCATTTTTCTTCCTATGGTTTTTGCAGGCTTGCGTTTCGGCGGAAAAGTGCTTTTGGGAATTATGCGTATAATTAATTATATTTACGAAGAATATTTTTTATAAAACGTAATCTAAACGATAAAAAGGTGGGAATATGCAATTTTTAAAAAAGAACGTATTTTTAATAGTCGGCGCAGTTTTATTTTGCGTAATGTTCGTGCTTTCTAGCATTTTCGATTTGCAAATTAGTAACGCCCTTGCCGATATCGAAGACGGCGAATACTTATCCAAAAACGTTTTTGGCAGAATTTTTGAAGTTATAGGGGAACTTCCACTTTATATATTTTTAGGTTTTGCCTTTACCGTTTGCACTGTCAAATCGGGCAATTTTAAAGGCGGGGCAAAAAGGCTTGCGCTTTCAATATTCTTTGCGATAGGCTCGTCGGTTGCGTATCACTTTGCCTTTAAAGAAGGTTCGGAATACGTTTTTGAATACGCGGGCGCACTCAATCTTTTAGAAGGCAAAATCGACGAACTTTGTTTTATAGTTTTAGGCGTTGCATCTTATATGGCAACAAACCTTTTAATTAAAAACAAATCTCAAAAAACTATAAATTTACTTTTAGCGTTTTCTATAATTATAATTTTAACGGCGGGTTCGTCGCAACTTATAGTTCAAGTTTTAAAACATATTGCGGGTAGGGCAAGGTATAGAATGATGCACCTTGTTAGCACTTTAACTAACGAAGACGCGTTTAGTTACTATACACCTTGGTACGTTTTTAACGGAAAGCAAAGCGTTTCGGACGAGTGGCTTAAATTAGGCGTTGCAAGTAACGGCTTTAAGTCGTTTCCATCGGGGCATACAAGCGCGGGCGCAATAACTATAACTTTACTTGTTTTGCCAAAACTCTTTAAGTGCTGTAACAACCTTAAAGGCAAAATAATTTGTTACGGAATAGCAATAGCCTTTCCCGTAACGGTTGCTATATCAAGGGTAATAGTTGGCGCGCACTTTGCAACCGACGTGTTATTTGCAGGCGCAGTAACTTTCATTTGTTATTATTTAGTAGAGTTTATAGTTAATAAATTTAAACTTTATAAAGAACTTATTAAAGATTAAAAAAGCAACTAAAAAGGCTTGACATTTTGCTATAATTAGCAATATAATATTACTAATAATAATTGTGGTTATCTTTAAGCGCGATACTGTGATATCGGCAAGGTAATATATCAAGGTTTTTTAATCGTGTTTATTACGCTTGCCAAAATTTTTGGCAAGCGTTATTTTTTTAGAAGGTTAGATATGTATTCATTAAAAAATTTTGCAACTAAAAATACGAAGTATTTAGATATATTATCTAAATATTTATCGCAACCTAATTGCGATAATTTTTTTGTTTTTCCTGGATTTTGTGATGCGCACGTGCATTTTAGAGAACCAGGATTTTTTTATAAAGAAACGATAAAAAGCGGTTCGCTTTCGGGTGCAAGGGGCGGTTATACGGCGGTGTTTACAATGCCTAACTTAAAGCCCGTGCCAGATAGTTTAGAAAACTTAAAAGTTCAACTAGATATAATAGAAAAAGACGCTTTAATCAACGTTTACCCTTACGCGTCTATAACTAAAAACCAAGAAGGCAAAGAACTTTCAAATTTAGAAGAAACAGCGCCTTTCGTAAAAGGTTTTAGTGATGACGGCAAAGGCGTTCAAAACCCCGACTTAATGAAACGAGCGATGCTTACGGCAAAGCGATTAAACAAAATTATAGTTGCCCATTGTGAAGATAACTCCTTGCTTGACGGCGGATATATCCACAAAGGCGAATACGCCTTGAAAAACGGGCATAAGGGAATAAGTAGCGCAAGCGAATATACGCAAATTGCGCGCGACGTTGAGTTGGTAAAAGAAACGGGCGTTAAATATCACGTTTGCCACGTTTCTACGAAAGAAAGCGTTGAAATTATCCGCAACGCTAAAAAAGACGGGGTTGATATAACTTGCGAAACGGCACCGCACTATCTAGTGCTTAACGACGGTATGCTTGAAGAAGACGGCAAGTTTAAAATGAATCCGCCAATACGAAGTGAAGAAGATAGGCTTGCGCTTATAGAAGGGTTGAAAGACGGCACTATCGATATGATAGCAACCGACCACGCACCGCACACCAAGGAAGAAAAAAGCAAGGGCTTAAAAGATAGTTCAATGGGCGTGGTAGGTTTAGAAACGGCGTTTCCTATACTCTACACTCAACTAGTTTTAAAAAATATAATATCGCTAGAAAAACTTTTGCAGTTGTTAAGCGAAAACGCAAGAAAAAGGTTTTCGGTTGATAGCGACGTTGGTTTTACTTTGTGGGACTTGTCTAAAAACTACAAAATAGACCCAAATGAATTTTTAACGATGGGAAGAAGCACGCCGTTTGAAGGGCATAGCGTTTACGGTCAATGTCTTTTAACGGTAGTTAACGATAAAATAGTTTATGAATATTAAGAGAGGGTTTTATGGCAAAAAGAACGGACATTAAAAAGATTTTAATTATAGGTTCAGGACCTATCGTAATAGGTCAAGCGGCGGAATTTGACTATGCCGGCACTCAAGCGTGCCTTGCGCTTAAAGAAGAAGGTTACGAAGTTATTTTAGTAAACTCTAACCCTGCAACTATTATGACGGACACGACAATAGCAGACAAGGTTTATATGGAACCTTTAACGCTTGAATTCGTTGCAAAAATTTTGCGCTATGAAAGACCAGACGCAATTTTACCGGGTATAGGCGGTCAAACGGGCTTAAACCTTGCTATGCAACTTGATAAAAAGGGCATTTTAAAAGAGTGTGGCGTTGAACTTTTAGGTACAAGCAGTACAAGTATCGAAAGGGCGGAAGATAGAGAACTCTTTAAACAATTATGCCAAAGTATAGGCGAGCCAACTATACCGTCGGAAATAACTTATTCGCTTGAAGAAGCAAAAGAATCGGCTAAAAGAATAGGTTACCCCGTAGTTCTTCGCCCAGCGTTTACGTTAGGCGGTACGGGTGGCGGTTTTGCCGACAATGAAGAAGAACTTATCGAAATAGGCTTAAACGCATTTAAACTTTCGCCTGTTCATCAAGTTTTAATTGAAAAAAGCGTAAAGGGTTATAAAGAAATAGAGTTTGAAGTAATGCGCGACTCTAATAATAAAGCAATAACGATTTGCGGTATGGAAAACGTTGACCCCGTTGGCGTTCATACGGGCGACTCTGTAGTTGTTGCGCCTATAATGTCTTTAAACCAAAAAGACCTTAAAATGTTAAACGACAGCGCAATTAAACTAATTAAAGAACTTAAAATTGAAGGCGGTTGTAACGTTCAATTTGCCCTTAACCCAAATTCTAGCGAATACTACTTAATAGAAGTAAACCCAAGGGTTTCGCGTTCTTCTGCGCTTGCAAGTAAGGCAAGCGGATATCCTATTGCAAGGGTAACGGCTAAAATTGCGGTTGGCATGTCGCTTGAAGAAATCAAAATTGCAAACACAAACGCAAGTTTTGAACCAAGGCTAGACTACGTCGTTGCTAAATTCCCACGTTTTCCATTTGACAAGTTTACAAATGCGTCGAACAAATTAGGAACTCAAATGAAGGCAACGGGCGAAGTAATGGGCATAGGTTCGTTTTTAGAAGAAGCCATTTTAAAATCGGTAAGGTCGCTTGAAATAGGCGTTTGCCACCTTTATATGCCAAAGTTCGATGCGTTTAGCGTAGAAGAACTTTACGACTATATTAAAGATTTTAAAGACGATACAATCTACGCCGTAACCGAACTTTTAAGAAGGGGCGAAAGCGTTGAAAAGTTACACGAAGCAACTAAAATAACCGAATTATTTATCAACGCGTTTAAAAACATAGTAGAAATGGAAAAAACCATTAGTCAAAATCACGACTTAAAGACTTTAATTAGCGCAAAAACTATGGGTTTTTCGGATAAATATATAGCAAAACTTTGGAATACGACGGAAATAGAAGTATATAACGAAAGAAAAGAAAACGGCATTTATCCTAAATTTAAAATGGTTGACACTTGCCACACAAACGCATATATACCATATTTCTATTCTTCGTATATCGGCGAAACGCAAGTTGAATTTTCTAACAAAAAGAAAATAGTAGTTTTAGGCGCAGGACCTATAAGAATAGGTCAAGGCGTTGAGTTTGACTATTCTACCGTACACGCCGTATCAACCATTAGAAAAGAAGGCTATGAAGCAATTATTATAAACAATAACCCCGAAACCGTTTCAACCGACTACACTACTTCGGACAAGTTGTATTTTGAACCGCTTACGGCGGAAGACGTAATGAACATTATAGAACTTGAAAAGCCTATGGGCGTAGTTGCGTCGCTTGGCGGACAAACGGCAATAAATTTAGCCGAACCACTTATGAAAAGGGGCGTTAAAATTATAGGCACTGATTGCGACGCTATTGAACGCGCTGAAAATAGAGATGCGTTTGAAAAGGTTTTAACTTCGCTTAATATCCCACAACCAAAGGGAAAAGCCGTAACGAGCATTGAAGAAGGCGTTGCCGTTGCAAGCGAAATAGGTTACCCCGTACTCGTAAGGCCAAGTTTCGTTCTTGGCGGTAGGGCAATGCGTATCGTTGGCAACGAACAACAATTAAGAAACTACGTTAAAACAGCCGTTGAAATTGATGAAGACAAGCCCGTTTTAGTCGACAAATACATAGTTGGTAAAGAAGTTGAAGTCGACGCTATTTGCGACGGAAAAGACGTTTTCGTTGCAGGCATTATGGAACTTGTTGAAAGAACGGGTATTCACTCTGGCGACTCTATAAGCGTATACCCAGCGTTTACAATTTCAAACAAGGTTAAGGGCATAATTTTACAATACACTAAACAACTAGGTTTAGGTATAGGCATTATAGGTTTATATAATATTCAATTTATCGTTGACAAAGACGAAAACGTATACATTATCGAAGTAAACCCAAGGTCGTCAAGAACCGTACCTTTCTTATCTAAATCAACGGGTTATAGTTTGGCGGATATAGCAACCCAAGTAATTTTAGGCAAGTCTTTAAAAGAACAAGGCATATTTGAAATTTACCCAGAAGAGAAAAAGCGTTGGTACGTAAAAGTTCCCGTGTTCTCATTTAATAAAATTAGGGGGCTTGACGCTTACCTTTCGCCAGAAATGAAGTCAACGGGCGAAGCAATCGGTTACGACGATAAGTTATACCGCGCTTTCTATAAAGCGCTTCAAGCATCGGGTCTTAAAGTTCAAAACTACGGAACCGTATTCGTAACGGTTGCAAATAAAGATAAAGAAGAAGTGTTGCCTTTAATTAGGCGTTTCTATAACCTTGGCTTTAACATACAAGCAACGCGTGGTACGGGCGAATTTTTAAAGAAAAACGGAATACGCACTCACATTTTAAGAAAAATTAGCGAAGGTAGTGAAGAAATACCTAATGCAATAAGGCAAGGGCATTTAGCATACATTATCAACACAAGCGCAATCGGAAGTTCTGACTCTACGTCTAACGACGGCCACGAAATTAGAAGGCTTGCAACCGAAAACAACGTTAATATCTTTACTTCGTTAGACACGGTTGCAACTTTACTTGAAGTATTAGAAGAAACTACGCTTGGCATTTCTACGATAGATGCGTAAGGAATTTATGAAACAAGTTATATTTGAAATAAAAAACAATCAAAACATAGCAAAAAACGTCTATAAAATGACGCTTTCGGGCGATACTTCCAACGTTTTTTGCGGTCAATTTATAAATATTAAAATAGAAGGGCTTTATCTTCGCCGTCCTATATCGGTGTGCGACGTAAACGAAAAAGAACTTACTATAATATATAAGGTAGTGGGCAAAGGCACTAAAATTTTATCTACGTTAAACGGCGGAAATCTAGATATTTTAACAGGTTTAGGCAACGGATACAACACCGCTTTAAGCGGTGCGCGTCCACTTTTAATAGGTGGCGGTGTAGGTGTGCCCCCATTATATTTGCTTGCAAAAGAACTAATAAAACAAGGCAAAACGCCAACGGCTATACTTGGCTTTAACACTAAAAACGAAGTGTTTTTAAAAGACGAACTTGAAAGTTTAGGCGTTAAAGTTTACGTTACTACGGCAGACGGGTCTTTCGGTATTAAAGGTTTCGTTACCGACGCGCTTGACGGTATAGACTATACTTATTTTTACACTTGCGGACCAGAGCCTATGTTAAAGGCGGTTTACAAAAACACTAAAACAAGCGGTCAATTTAGTTTTGAAGAACGCATGGGCTGTGGTTTCGGCGCGTGTATGGGTTGTTCGTGCAAGACTTTATACGGCAACAAGCGTATTTGTAAAGACGGCCCCGTACTTGTCAAGGAGGAAATTATATGGGAAAACTAAACGTAAATTTACTTGGAATTGAGTTAGACAATCCCGTAATTCCCGCAAGCGGAACTTTTGGTTACGGCTACGAATATGCCGAACTTTACGACATAAATATTTTAGGCACTTTTTCTTTTAAAGGCACTACGAAAGACGCGCGCTTTGGCAATCCAACGCCAAGAATAGCGGAGTGTAACGACGGTATGATTAACGCCGTAGGACTTCAAAACCCCGGTGTTGACGCCGTTATAGAAAACGAATTGCCTAAACTTAAAAAATGCTTTAACAAAAAAGTTATGGCAAACGTAAGCGGTTTTTCGGTTGAAGACTACGTTTACACTTGTCAAAAACTTGATAAGTGCGAACAAGTCGGCTGGCTTGAAGTCAACGTAAGTTGTCCTAACGTGCATGGTGGCGGTATGAGTTTCGGCACGAGTGAAAGCGCCGTATCTAGCGTAGTTAAAGCAGTTAAAGAAGTAACTACTAAACCCGTAATTATGAAATTGTCGCCAAACGTAACTGATATCGTGTCTATTGCAAAGGCGTGCGAAGATAGTGGGGCGGACGGCATAAGTTTAATAAATACTTTGTTGGGTATGCGCATAAACTTAAATACTAGAAAGCCCGTAATTGCAAACAAAATGGGTGGTTTTTCTGGTAAGGCGATATTGCCCGTAGCAATTAGAATGGTTTATCAAGTTGCTAACGCCGTAAAAATTCCCGTAATCGGTATGGGCGGTGTTTCTTGCGCTGAAGACGTTATAGAAATGATGCTTGCAGGCGCAACGGCTGTTGAAGTTGGGGCGGAAAACTTAATCAACCCTTATGCGTGCAAGCAAATTATTGAAGACTTGCCAAGGGTAATGCAAGAATATAAAATAGAAACTTTACAAGAAATTATAAAAGGAGTAAGGTAATGGCAAAAGACGTTATTATTGCTTGCGATTTTGACAGCAAGCAAAAAACATTAGAATTTTTAGATTTATTCAAAGGCAAAAAGCCTTTCGTAAAAATAGGTATGGAACTTTACTATGCCGAAGGTCCGTCTATCGTTGAAGAAATTAAAAAGCGCGGGCATAAAATATTTTTAGACTTAAAACTTCACGATATCCCAAACACGGTTAAAAAGGCTATGACCGTTCTTTCTAGGCTTGACGTTGATATGTGCAACTTGCACGCTAGCGGAACTATCCCTATGATGAAAGGCGCAATAGAAGGTCTTACTAGAAGCGACGGCACTAGACCTTTGCTTATTGCCGTTACTCAACTTACTTCAACCGACGAAGAAACGATGAAAAAAGATTTGTTGATAGATAAGCCTTTAGACGAAGTGGTTATGCACTACGCGTTAAACGCGCAAGTTGCAGGGCTTGACGGGGTAGTTTGTTCGCCACTTGAATCAACAAAAGTTCACGATACTTGCGGAAACAACTTCTTAACCGTTACGCCAGGCGTAAGGCTTGAAGGCGATAGCGTCGGCGACCAAAAACGCGTTACTACGCCCAAAATAGCAAAAGAATTAGGCTCGGATTATATCGTTGTTGGAAGGTCAATAACAGGTGCAAAAGACCCCGTTGACGCTTACGAACGTTGTTTAAAAGAATTTTTGAACTAATTGAAGGATAAAACGATAAAAATTTCAAATAATAATAAAAGAATATTTTTATAAATAAAATTGTTAAAATTCTTGATAAAATGTTAAAAATTATGTTTTTTAGTATTGACAATTTGATATTTTTATTATAGAATAGAATAAGCAAACTATTCCTTTTTGGAATTAAATATTAAAAAACATTGATTAAGGGGATAAAAAAATGAAGTTAAAAAGACTTTTTGCTATGGTTACAATAGTAGTTTTATCTGCTGTGATGGGGCTTGCTTTAACTGCATGTTCTGGTGGCGGAAGCGCTGAAAAGTACACGGTAAAACTTGATACTAACGGCGGAACTATCGCGGGCGATACTTCTATTAGCGTAACTTACGACGAAGCCTATTCTTTTAACACGCCTACAAAAACGGGCTATGTTTTTAACGGTTGGGTTCTTAACGATACTACTGTTGAAGGTAGTGGCGTATGGCAAATAAAAGAAAACGTTACTTTAAAAGCAGACTGGGTTGCTAAAACTTATACCTTAACGCTTGATTATGCGGGTGGTAGTGGTTCTAGCACGACTTCTATTACGGTAACGTACGGAAAAGCCGTTTCAGGCGTTCCTACGAATTTAACTAAAACAGGTTATACTTTTAGCGGTTGGAAATTAAACGACAGCGCGTTTAACACTAATAGTTGGACTCTTGATTCAAACGCTACAATCGTTGCTCAATGGACGGCTAAAAAGTATGACGTTACGGTTGACGTAAACGGTGGTGACGCAATTGAAATTCCATACGTTACGGCAAGTTATGGCAGTCCTATTCCAAACCTTCCTGCGCTTACAAGAACAGGTTATGAACTTACGGGTTGGAAATTAAACGGTAGCGACTATACAAACCAAAACTACCAAATCGAAGGCAATGCTACTATTCAAGCACAATGGACTCCTAAAACTTATAACGTAACGTTTAACTTAGATGGTGGTACGGCAGATAGCACTTCTACAACCGTTGTTTACGATGCGTTATTAACAGGTGTTCCTACGCCAACTAAAACGGGTTACACTCATAACGGTTGGACGGTTAACGGAACTGCATTAGACCTTACTGCTGTTTGGAAATATGCGGAAGACACTACTATTGAAGCCGTTTGGTCGGCTAACGAATATACCGTTACTATTGACGTAAACGGTGGCGACGCGCTTACACCAAATACTATTAAAGTTGCTTACGGTCAACCTATTAAAAATTTCCTTCCTGTACTTAATAAAGCAGGCGAGCAAGTTAGCGGTTGGAAAATCGGCACGGAAGATTTAGACGTTGACGCTCCTTGGCTTATTGCAAACGATACTACTACTATTATCGCTCAATGGAAAGTTGCCGTTACTAACGTTACGTTTGACGTAAACGGTGGCGACGCTGTTGAACCTACGTCTGCAAACGTTACTTACGGTCAAGTATTAGTTGTTCCAACAACTATGACAAGAGAAGGTTATACGTTTAGCAAGTGGACTTTAAATGACGAAGATTACGACGTAACGTCTAACTGGGCATTAGAAGATGAAACTGCAACGTTAGTTGCCGTATGGACTGCAAACACTTACCAAGTTACGTTTAACGTAAACGGTGGTGAACCTATTGCAACGACCGTTTATACCGCAACGTTCGACGATGCTTTATTTGAAGCAAACGAAGTTCCAACAACTACGAAAGACAACTATACATTTGTAGGTTGGGAATATGACGGCGAAGTAGTTGACCTTACTGCTGGTTGGACTATTGCAGATAACGTTACGCTTGTTGCTAAATGGCAAGGTAATGAAAGCGTAGTTACTTTAAAATACAACGTATCGGGTATGGGCGAAGAAGAAGTGTTCGTATACTTCGGTGAAGAATACGATTTAGTAAAGACTTGTCCTGGTTACACGGTTGATTACTGGGTAAAAGAAGGTACGGAAGAACGCGTTGACGCTACGGGCGTTTGGGCTATTGAAGGCAACGTTACACTCGTGCCAGAATGGAAGGCAACTTCTTACACGGTTAGGGTTAAAGACCATACTGGTAAAATCATTGAAACGGTAGAAAATGCGGTAACGTTTGGCGAAGCGTACGACTTAACAAGATTTATTCCTGCAAACGACAAAATCGTTATTGAAAGCATCGGCGAAAAATTCTTCTCTTATTTTGTAATTGATGAAGCAGACGTTATGGTTGGTCACAACAGCGATGGCGAAGTATACGATTTAGATTATTCAGGCGATGCTTGGTTAGGCACAAGATTTGCAGTAGACGGAAACGTAATTACACTTACTCTTATTTACGATTCTTACGGTACTTGGTATTAAAAACTAAATAAAATCAAGCGTATGGCGAGTTTGCCATACGCTTATTTATTTATATAAGATATTATCTATTATATATAGAAAAGCATAAGGTTGACGTTACGGCAAAAATATTATACAGTTTTATAATGAGTTTTAATAAAATCTTAAAATTTAACTTAAAATTTACCAAACATTGTTATAAATATAATAATGGTAAACTGCTAATTTTAGCATAAAAAAACAAAAGGTGAAATTTATGAGTGATTATTCAGTTGACGGCAAACTTTTTAAAAGTATGTTGTTTAGCGGTGCAGGTTCGTTAAAGAACAATGCCGATATCGTAAATGAGTTAAACGTTTTTCCCGTGCCAGACGGCGATACGGGCATAAATATGTTAAAGACTTTGCAAGGCGGTTTGCAAACGCTTTCTTCAAGCAACGGCGAAACCGTAAGTGAAGTTATGGGCGACTTTTCACGCGGGTCCGTAATGGGCGCAAGGGGAAATTCGGGCGTAATATTATCTCAAATAATAAAAGGCGTTCAAAAGGGATTAGAAGGCTTAACGGAAGTTACGGCTTTAAACCTAGCAAACGCTTATCAAAAGGGCGTTGAATATGCTTATTCTGCTGTTGAAAAACCCGTTGAAGGCACTATTTTAACAGTTTTTAGAGAAGCGACTGAATACGCAAGCAAAAATATAAACGAAAATTCTACCGTCGTAGATTTTTATACTTTACACTTAAAACAAGCGCGCAAATCACTTCTTGAAACAAAAGAAAAGTTGCAAGTTTTAAAAGAAGCCGACGTTGTTGATAGTGGTGGCGCAGGCTACGTTTACATAGTTGAAGGTATGTTAAAAGCCCTTGTTGGCGAAGAACTTGCCGTAGCGTTAGACGAAGAAATTGCCGAAACGAACGCCGTTGATTTTTCGTTATTCACAAGTGATAGCGAAATGGTTTACGGTTATTGTACGGAATTTATTTTAAGGTTACAAAACAAGAAAGTTGACGTTAACTCTTTTGATATCAACGTTATTAAAGACTATTTAAAAGAAATCGGTGGCGACTCTATCGTTGCCTATAAAGAAGAAGATGCCGTAAAAGTGCACGTTCACACTTTAACGCCAGGGTTAGTTTTAAATTATTGTCAAAAATTCGGTGAGTTTTTAACTTTAAAAATTGAAAATATGACCGTTCAACACACGGAAGTTGAAAAGAAAAAAGCGCCTAAAAAGAAGTTAGCCGTTGTTGCCGTTGTAAATGGCGACGGATTAAAAGATTTATACACCGAATTAGGCGCGGACGCTATAATTGACGGTGGGCAAACTTCAAATCCATCGGCAGGCGACTTCATTAAGGCTTTTAACGAAGTAAACGCCGAAAACGTAATCGTTCTTCCAAACAACTCAAACGTATATTTAGCAAGTAAGCAGGCGCAAGATATGTATAAAGACGCTAGCGTTTACGTCGTTCACACAAGAACGCCACAAGAAGGCTACGTTGCTCTTTCGGTTATAAATACGGCTATGGACGATATCGAAGATCAAATTCAAGACGTAGAAGGCGCTATTGAAGACGTTTTAAGCATAGAAGTTACTTATGCCGTAAGACACGCCACGCTTAACGGAAAAACCGTTGAAAAGGGCGAATTTATGGCGATATCCGAAGGTCAACTTACGGCAGTTTCTACTAACGCCGTTGACACCGCAATCGACTCGCTTAAATGCGTTGACGACGATAAAGAAATAGTAACCGTATTCTATGGAAAAGATTTAAAAGAAAGCGAAAGAGAAAGATTTGAAGAACTTTTTGAAGAAAATTTTCCAGATTTTTCACTTACGACGTACGACGGTGGGCAAGACGTTTACAGTTTGCTTATATCCGTTGAATAATAATTAAAGGGGTGTAAAAATGAGTAACAAAAGATTAGTTGCTTGTACTTCAACAGGGTGTATAGAATATGCGCCCGAACGCTATAAAAAATACGATATAGATATTATTAGAGTTCACATTTTATTTGAAGGAAAAGAATATCTTGAAGGTTTAGATTTTGACGTAGTTGAATTTTATAAAAAACTAGAAACTTTAAAAGACCCAAAAAACAACTTGCCAAGAACGGCAATGCCAACCATTGAAGAATTGCGCGCGTTCTACGACAGCGTAATTGAAAGGGGTTACGACGAAGTTTTAATAATTGCAATAAGTTCCGCGCTTGGCGGTACGTATAACCTTATTCGCCTTGTAGGTAAAGAATACGAAGATAGGTTAAAAATCAACGTTATAGACAGTAAAATTACTTGTTTTGGCGAAGGTTTACTTGCTATTAAAGCGGCTGAACTCTTTGAAAAAGGCGTGCCAACCGAAATTGTTTTAAAAGAAATTAAGTGGTGTATGGATAGGCAAGAATTCTTTGGAATCGACGGCAAACTTGACTATTTAATTTACAACGGTCGTTTAAAGGGCGGTAAGGCTTTAATGGGCAAAATGCTTAATATTTGCCCCGTTATCCATTTTAGTAAAGAAGGCGAAATCGTGCCTATTGCAAGCATAAGAACGCCTAAAAAAGCGCTTAGAAAGACTTGTGAAACACTTTTAGAAATTATCGGCGATAGAAAGAGTGAAGACTATATTTTATGGCACATTTATACGGGCGATTCGCTTATTAAAGAACTTGAAGAAATCGAAAAAGAATACGGCATAAAATGTAATCACGAACCTGTAATTATGTCGCCTGTAAGCGGTTGCCACAACGGACCTTGGCTTGCAGGATACGGTTATTTACCTATTAGGCGTAGCGACGAAGAATTAGACTAAAACAAGGGGTTTTCATAATGAAAAGAAGAGTTATTTGTACGTCGTCTGGGTGTTTAGATTACGCCCCAGAGCGCTATAAAAAATACGATATTGATTGCATAAGATTAACCATAACTTTTGAAGGTAAAGAATACCTTGAAGGCGTAAACCTTAATCCCGAAGAATATTATGCGCGTTTAGAAACGCTTAAAGACCCTAAAAACAACTTGCCAAGAACTTCTATGGTAGCGATTAAAGAAGTAGACAGCGCCTTCGCGCGCGCCGTTAAAGATGGTTACGACGAAGTTATCGTAGTAACTTTAAGCGCGTATTTATCGGGTTCGTACAACGTTGTAAAAACGGTTGCAAAAGATTATGAAGGCAAGTTAAAGGTAACGGTTGTCGACTCTAAAACTTGTAGTTTTAGCGAAGGTTTACTTGCGGTAACGGCGTCAAAAATGATTGAAGACGGCGTGCCAACCGAAACTATTATCAAAGAATTAGAGTGGGTAATAAAAAGGCAAGAATTTATTGCGGTTGACGGCAAACTTGACTATTTAATTTACAACGGCCGTTTAAAAGGCGGTAAGGCTTTAATAGGCAAAATGCTTAACATTTGCCCCGTTGTCGGCTTTAATAGAGAAGGCGAACTTGCGTCGATTAGTAGCGTAAGAACACCTAAAAAAGCCTTGATTAAACAATGCGAAATGCTTAAAGAACTAATCGGCGATAGAAACGGCGAAGATTACGTTTTATGGCACGTTTATACGGGCAAAGGCTTGCTAAAAGACCTTGAAGAAATTGAAAAGGACTTTGGCATAAAATGTAACCACGAAGACGTTATAATGGCGCCCGCTTGCGGTAGTAGTAACGGACCTTGGCTTGCAGGTTACGGATATTTTCCATTAAGGCGTAGCGACGAACCGCTTGAATAATATAAAGGCGGTAAAAAGCGTTTTAACAATCAACTTGTTTATAAATAAACAAAAATAATAAATAGACCTACGTAATAGAAATATAGGTCTATTTTTTTATGTTGACTAAATTAGCAATATGTATTACAATATATATTTAAGAGGTGCTTATGAGAATACTTGGTATAGATCCAGGTTTAGCAACTGTTGGTTGGGGTGTTATAGACGTTATTAACGGCAAGCCAAAAGCCGTTTCTTGTGGCGTAATTTCAACGCCAAAAGATAATAAATTACCCGAAAGACTGTTGATTATAGAAAACGATTTAAAGAGTTTAATTGACAAGTTTAAACCCGACGAAATCGCCATGGAAGAACTGTTTTTTAACAACAACGTAACGACCGCAATTAACGTTTCGCAAGCGCGTGGCGTAATTCTTTTAACTTGCGTAAAAGAGTGTCAAAATCTATACGAATACACGCCACTTCAAATAAAACAAGCGCTAACAGGCTACGGTAGGGCGGAAAAAAGGCAAATTCAAGAAATGACAAAAACTTTCTTAAACCTTTCAAAAATACCAAAGCCCGACGACGCTGCCGACGCTTTAGCAGTAGCGTTAACTCACTCGCAAACTAATAGATTAAGCAGTAGTTTTAAAATAAAATAGGTGATATATGATAGGATATCTTAATGGAAACGTAATAAGCCAAAACAACGGCACCGTTATACTAGAAACGGGTGGCGTAGGTTTTGAAATAACTTGTTCTTCTTCGGCATACACTCAACTTGTAAACGCAAAAAAGGGCGCGGTATACACTTATATGCACGTTAAAGAAGACGCCATAAGTTTATACGGCTTTATATCGCTAGAAGAAAAAAGTATGTTTTTAAAACTCATATCGGTTTCGGGTATAGGGCCAAAAATGGGCATAACTATACTTTCGTCTATGCCACTTAAAGACTTGGCTTATATAATTGCGTCGTCCGACGTAAAAGGCTTGTCTGCCGTAAAAGGTTTAGGCAAAAAGACTGCCGAGCGCATAATCGTTGAACTACGCGAAAACATATCTGCATTAGATTTACCCGAAGGCGCTAAACCTACTAAAAAGAGCGAAGTCGTTGTAAACCCACTTGTAGAAGACGGCATAATCGCTTTAATGAGTTTGGGCTTTAACCGTGCCGACAGTAAAAAGGCGGTTGAAGAAGCCGTTTTACGCGGTGCAGACACTATTGAAGGCATTATATCGATTGCGCTTCAAACCATCAAATAAGGGGTTTTTATGATAGACGAACAAGACATTTTCGGTGCGGAAAACGACCGCATAATAGACGTAGAAAAAAACGAATACGACGAAGTAGAAAACGTCCTTCGCCCAAAGTCAATGGACGGTTACGTCGGGCAAGAAAAGGTTAAAGACAATTTATCCGTATTTATGCAATCGGCAAAAATGCGAAACGAAGCGCTTGACCACGTTCTTTTATATGGCCCACCGGGTTTAGGTAAAACGACGCTAGCGCACATTATCGCAGGTGAAATGGGTTCAAGTTTAAAAATTACAAGCGGTCCGTCGATAGAAAAGGCTGGCGACCTTGCGTCAATTTTAACTAACTTAAACGCAGGCGACGTTTTGTTTATAGACGAAATACATAGGCTAAACCACAACGTAGAAGAAATTTTGTATCCCGCTATGGAAGACTATACGCTTGACTTTATCGTCGGCAAAGGTCCGTCGGCAAGAAGTATACAAATACCCCTAAAAAAGTTCACCTTAATAGGCGCAACTACAAAGGCGGGTATGCTTTCTTCACCACTTCGCGACCGTTTTGGCGTAATGCTAAAACTTGAACTTTATTCTGTAAGCGAACTAAAAGAGATTGCAATTCGCTCTGCAAAAATGCTTGGCGTTTCAATAGAAGAAGACGCGGCTAACGAAATAGGCAAAAGAAGTCGCGGAACACCGCGTATAGTAAACAGACTTTTAAAACGCGTAAGAGATTTTTCTTTCGTTTTAGGTCACGAAACTATAACTTTAAAAGACGCTAAACTAGCGCTTTCACGCCTTGAAATTGACGATTTGGGTTTAGACGGCACGGACGTTGCGCTTTTAAAATCTATGATAGAAAAGTTTAAAGGCGGTCCTGTTGGACTTGAAACTCTTGCCGCAACAATCAATGAAGACGCAAACACTCTTGAAGACGTTTACGAACCATACTTATTGCAACTAGGCTTTATAGCAAGAACGGCAAGGGGTAGAGTATGTCAAAAGAAAGCATACGACCATTTGGGTATAAAATATCCCGAAACCAACTTGCAAACTTCTTTATTTGACGATAACTAATTATGTTAAAAACAAGTGATTTTTATTACAATTTACCCGAAGAACTTATAGCGCAAACGCCTTTATACCCTAGGGACAGTTCGCGTTTACTATATTACAATAGGAAAAACGACGAACTTAAAGACGGGGTTTTTACGGATATTTACGATATCTTAAAGGCGGGAGACGTGCTTGTCGTAAATAACACAAGGGTTTTGCCCGCAAGAACGTTTGCCTATACTAAAAACGGCGGAAAAATAGAAATTTTGCTTTTAAAAAGGTTTTCTTTAACCGATTGGGAAGTTATGGTAAAACCGGGCAAAAAGGCAAAAGAAGGCATAGAATTAACTATAAACGAAGAACTTTCTTTAACGGTTTTATCAAAAACCGAAAGTGGCGGTAGGCTAGTTAGGTTTAAGTTTAACGGCATTTTTGAAGACGTTATTTCAAGAGTCGGCGAAATGCCACTTCCACCTTATATCCGCACAAAACTAGAAGACCAAGAAAGATATCAAACGGTTTACAGCAAAAACGTCGGCTCATCGGCTGCGCCAACGGCAGGTTTGCACTTTACAACCGAACTTTTACAAAAACTAAAAGATAAAGGCGTAATAATAGCAACCGTTGAATTAAAAGTTGGTTTAGGCACTTTTAGACCCGTAAAGGTCGATAATCTTGAAAACCACGTTATGCACACGGAGTGGTACGAAATAACCGAAGAAAACGCAAAAATCATTAACGATGCAAAACGCGAAAATAGGCGTGTTATTGCCGTAGGCACAACGTCTGTAAGAACGCTTGAAACCGTTGCCGATAATAGCGGTTTTGTCCGCGCACAAAGTGGCGACACGAGTATTTTTATCTATCCGCCGTATACCTTTAAATGCGTTGACGGTATAATTACGAATTTTCATCTTCCCGAATCAACCCTAATAATGTTAATTTCGGCTTTTGTTGGTAAAGACAAAACTCTTGAACTATACGACCACGCAGTAAAAAGTAGGTACAGGTTTTTCTCTTTTGGGGACGCCTGCCTATTCTTATAAACTTCGCATCTCGGCGTTGAACTCCGCTTTGTTTCGGTAACTTACGACTACGTACGCTACCGTCAACGAATGCTCGTTCGCCTTGACTTGCTCGTTTCTAAAAATAGGTAAATTCTGCTTTTCGTAAAATTTAGGAACGCTTGCTTGTTCTTATAACCTTTAAAATACCGTGTTGCGCTGTGGCAACAATTTTAAAAAAATAGACGATTTTTATAGGTAAAACCCTTATAAAACGCTAAAAAATAATAGAGTAAATTATGCAAAAATTTTCTTACGAAGTAATTAAACAAGATAAAAAAACGGGTGCTAGGGCGGGCATTTTGCACACTCCTCACGGCGACGTTAAAACCCCCGTTTATATGCCCGTTGGCACGCAAGCGACTGTAAAAGCCGTTTTTCCGCGCGATTTAGACGAAGCGGGCGCGCAAATAATTTTAGCAAACACATACCACTTGTATATGCGCCCAGGCGACGAAATTGTAAAAAATGCGGGTGGACTACATAAGTTTATGAACTACGACAAGCCCATATTAACCGATAGCGGTGGGTTTCAAGTTTTTTCGCTTGCCAAACTCAACGATATCAAAGAAGACGGGGTTACTTTTCAATCAAACGTCGACGGTTCAAAACATTTTATAACCCCCGAAAAAGCCATTGAAATAGAGAACAATTTGGGTGCGGATATCATTATGGCGTTTGATCAATGTTCGGCTTACGGCGTTGATAAAAATACGGCGAAAAACGCGATGAAACGCACTTTAAACTGGCTTGACAGGTGCTACAATTATCACACGAATAGCGACCAAGCGTTGTTTCCTATCGTTCAAGGCAATATGTTTAAAGATTTAAGGCTAGAAAGCCTAAAAGAAACGATACCTTACGCAAAATACGGCATAGGTATAGGCGGTTTATCGGTTGGCGAGCCAAAAGACGTTATGTACGAAATTTTAGACGAAATGTTACCGCATTATCCTACGCATATTCCAAGATATCTTATGGGTGTTGGTAGCCCCGATTGTTTAATTGAAGGGGTAAGGCGCGGTATTGATATGTTTGACTGTGTTTTAGCAACGCGCATTGCAAGAAACGGTACGGCTATGACAAGTTTAGGCAAGGTCGTTGTAAGAAACGGCAAATACAAGCAAGATTTTACGCCGTTAGACCCTAACTGCAACTGTTATTGTTGCAGAAATTACACGAAAGCATATCTTCGCCATATGGTAAACGTTAACGAAATTATGGGTTCAATGCTACTTAGTTTACACAATATAACGTTCTTAATAAACCTTATGGAAAATATGCGCGAAGCAATATTAAACGACAGTTTTACCGAATTTTGCGAAGATTTTTACAAAAAATATCAATAAATTTGTGAAAATGAAGTAAAATCAGCAGTTAAATTAACGCAAATACTTGAAAAATAGTCAAAAGTATAGTATATTAGAATTAGTAAAAAAGGAGAATTATTTATATGTATTTATCAAATTTATGTGCTACTAACGTTGGAACTTATATCTTTTTAGGCGTTATCGTTATTGCCTTTATCGTTATGACGGTTATCAACAGCAGGCAACGTAAAAAACAAATGGCAGAAGAACAAAAGAAGAAAGATAGTTTGTGTGCAGGCACAAAAGTAATAACAATCGGCGGTATCGTTGGCACGGTAGTTTCGGTTAACAACGAAGAAAACACTTTCGTTTTAGATACTAACGGCTGTGCTATAACTTTTGACAAGCGCGCTATTTATCAAATGGCTTTGCCAGAAACTCAAGAAGTTAAAGCCGTAGAAGAAAAGGCTGAAAAAGAAGAAGATAAAAAAGACTAATAAAATTTTTAAGTAATTAAAGCAAAAACCTTTGCATAGTTTTAATATGTAGAGGTTTTTTTATGTCTTTTTTTAAAAACGAAACTGTCAATTTATTAAAGGCGACGGTTATAGCCCTAATATATTCGCTATTTACGATGTTGCTTTTTGCGTTACTTTTAAATATTTGTTCGCTTGACCAAGTCGTTATAAAGCCCGTCAACTATCTTATCAAGACGGTGGCGGTATTTTTAGGTTGCTACTTTTCAATAAAAAACGGCAAAGGGCTTTTAAAGGGAATAATTTACGGCTTGGTTATTACGATAATTTGCTTTTTGGTTTTTTCGCTAATTTCAAGGTCGCTAAACTTTTCAATTTATCTTTTGTGGGATTTGCTTTTGGGCGCAAGCGTCGGTGCAATTACGGGTATTATCAAGGTCAATAAAAAATAGGTGAGTGCGAAATTTGTTTTCGCACTTTATAATTTTTGTCTAAAAACTGCCGTTTTGACGATATTTATATATAAATATATAAATTATCACAGTAAAATTCGTTAAATTTATTGACTTAATTGTCTTTTACATTTATAATAAATGAGTATATATGTAATTTGAAGGTAGAATTAAAGTCTACACTTCTTTGCTTAAACGGGAGGCAATTAATGAGTAAAGCGAAATCTGGTATTGTACTTGGCATTATCGTTTTCTTAACGGCGCTACTTGCCGTTATGGAATTCGCATCTTTTTCGTTACCATCTTTTGTTGCAAACGGAACTAAAAAGTATGTGGGTATTGCAAATACTATTCCGCTAGGTATAGACCTTCAAGGCGGTTACTATGCAGTATTAACGCCAAAAGAAGACGGCTCAAACGAAGGCGTTGATATTGACGAAGAGTTTGACAGCGCCGTTGACGTGTTAAGACAACGTCTTGACAGTAAAGGTTACACGGAAGCAACAATCACCGTTCAAGGTATCGGTGCGGAAAGAGAAATTAGAGTTGAAATTCCAGCCCTTGAAGACGACTATGAAGAAGTTTTAGAAATCATTTGTAGCGCAGGCGTTTTAACGTTTGAAGTTGAAAACGCAGTTAAACTTGAAGGTAGGCACGTTAAAGATAGTTACGCTGGTTACGATAACGACGGTAAGCCTATCGTAGTTTTAGAGTTTACTGACGAAGGTCGTGAGTTGTTCACTCAAATAACGGGCGAACTTCAAGGCACGACTACTACTATCGATATTAAACTTGACGGAACCGTTTATTCTTCGGCAACGGTAAATGAACAAATAGTAGGTTCATCGGCAACGATAAGCGGTTTAACGGACTTTGAAACGGCGGAAACTATTGCCGCAGTTGTAAAAGGCGGTAAACTTAAAATCAACTTTGAACTTGGCGAATCTAACAAGATAAGCGCAACGCTTGGCGAAAACGCGCTTAAAGCAAGCGTTATTGCAGGCGCTATCGGCTTACTTGTAATATTCGGTTTAATGATTGCGAAATATCGCGGAATGGGTATCGTTGCATCTTTGGCGCTTTCTGTTTATACGGTTTCGTTAATCGGTTTACTTGCGCTTATTCCTTGGGTTCAACTTACACTTCCAGGTATTGCAGGTATCATACTTTCAATAGGTATGGCGGTTGACGCAAACGTAATTATTTTTGAAAGAATTAGAGACGAATACGCATCGGGCAAAACGGTAGTATCTTCTGTTAAGTCAGGTTTTAAAAGAGCAGTTATTACTATTTTAGACGGTAACATAACTACTATTTTAGCATCAATAATTTTGTGGATACTTTGCCCAGGTACGATTAAAGGTTTTGCAATAACGTTATTTATTGGTGTAGTTTTATCAATGATAACGGCAATCGTTTTATCAAGGTTTATTTTAACGTTGTTAATGTCGCTTTCAAATAATAGCATTAAATTCCTTGGTCTTAATAGGGAGGTGCTTTTAAATGAAGAAGATTAAAGATTTGACTTTTAAAATCGTAGAACATTTTAAAATTTACGGGCCTATTGCGGCAGCGCTTATTTTAACGGGCGTTATATTGCTTTTAACAGTAGGTATGAACATCGGTCTTGACTTTTCGGGCGGTGCTACCGTAAGCGTTTCTCTTGGCGATTCGTTCGCGCTTGACAACGAACTTAAACAAAGCACTAAAAACGAAATTCTTAAATTAGTTGAAGACGAAGGCTTTACAATCGGTTCGGAGCGTTGGGCTGGTGAAGACAATACTATTTTAGAAATCGGTTTAGAGTACGATAATAAAAAATCTAGCGAAGATAAAGATTATCAAACTCAATTTATGAACAAAATTCAAGGTACGGAAGACGAAGATTTTGAAAACGGTTTAAATTATAAAATCTTCAAACTCGTAGAAGCAAAAGACGCTACTTTTGAAAAAGAAGATTGTTCGGCGCAAATCGTTGGCGCGTCAACGGCACGCACACTTTTAAAAAATGCTATTTTAGCATCTTGCGTTGCGGTTGTCGTAATGCTTATATATATCATAATAAGGTTTACGCTTTCTTCGGGCTTATCGGCAATACTTTGCCTTTGCCACGACGTGTTTATTATGATAACGCTTTGCACTATATTTAGAGTACAAATAAATACTACGTTTATAGCGGCAATAATAACGGTTATAGGTTATTCAATAAACGCAACGATAGTTCTTTTTGATAGAATTAGGGAACTTTCTAAACTCAATTCTATGAAAGAAAAGACGGACGCTGAAATTGCAGACATCGCTATTAAAAACACGTTGTCTAGAACGATATACACTACTATAACTACACTTTCTGTAATCGTTATTTTAGCGATTGTATGTCAAATTATGGGTGTATCAACAATGGGTCAATTTGCCCTTCCTATTATATTTGGACTTATAGCGGGAACTTACTCGTCCGTATTCCTTGCGCCATCACTTTGGGTATACATTAGAAAACTTGGTTTTAAAATCAAAAAATTAAAAAAACAATAATTTAAGGGCGGACGGGTTTAACCCGTCCGTTTGCTTTAAAACGGTAATTTGCGTGAAAATTCTTGAAAAATCTTACACTAACGAAGAACTTAATATTATAAATAATTTGGCAACCGAATGTAATTTGCTAATTGAAACGGCGTCTATTTTGTATTCAAGAGGATACAAAACCGCTAGCGAAATTGATAAGTTTTTTTCGGCGGGCAAACATAATTTTTACAGTCCTTTTTTACTTGACGGCGTAAAAGAAGCAAAAGAACGCATTTTACTTGCACAAGAAGAAGGGCAAACCGTCGTCGTTTACGGCGATTACGATGCAGACGGCATTTGCGCAACCACCATTTTATACAACACTCTTAAAGAAATGGGTGTTGACGTACACGCCGTTATCCCCGAAAGAGAAAACGGTTACGGTTTAACCGAAAACAGCATAAACGCCGTTTTAGAAGGGTTGTTTCCCGATTTGTTAATAACGGTTGACTGTGGAATAAGTTGTCACGATGAAGTTGAATACCTAAAAGATTTAGGGGTTGACGTTATCGTTACCGACCACCACGAAATACCCGAAATTTTGCCCGATTGCACAGTTATTAACTGTAAGTTAAAGGGGCAAGAATATCCTTTCGATAGTCTTTGCGGTGCAGGTGTTTCATACAAATTAAGTTACGCTTTAATAGGCGAAAAGGCAAATAAATATCTTGATTTAGTAACTTTGGCAACAGTGGCGGACAGTATGCCACTTATTAGCGAAAATAGAGATATCGTTACGCAAGGTCTAGAAAACATAAAAAACGGCGTTTGTTGTAAGGCTATAAAGACGCTTATAGATATATCTTCTATTAGAGAAATTACTGCGTCTTCACTTGCGTTTGGATTAGCACCAAGGGTAAATGCGTCGGGTCGTATGGGCGATGCTTTTTCGGCGCTAAAAATGTTTTTATCAAATGACGATAGCGAAATTAAAGAACTTGCATTGCATTTGGCTGAATGCAACGTTAAGCGTCAAGTTGCTTGTGAAGAACTTTACGATATCGTAAAAGAAATGCTAAAAACTACGGGCAATTACGGTAACGTTATAGTTTTAGCAGGCAAAACGTGGAACAACGGAATTTTGGGCATAGTTTCGGCTAGAATTACGGAAGAATACAACTTGCCAACAATACTTTTTTCTGCAAGTGGCGACAGTTTGCACGGTTCGGCGCGTTCAATAGACGGCATAAACATTTTTGAAGCAATTTCTTCTTGTAAAGATTATTTAATCGACTTTGGCGGTCACGCGCAAGCGGCAGGCGTTACGATAGATAAAAGCAACGTAGAAGCCTTTGCAACAAAGTTAAACGAATATATAAAAACTACTTATAGCGACGTTGTTTTTGAAAAAGTTTTAGAAGTTGACGCGTTTATTAAAGGCGAGTTTTCTATGCGACTTGCCAAAGAAATTTTACTTTTTGAACCTTGTGGGCAAGGTAATAAAAAGCCTACGTTTGCATTAAACGTTTGCGCGGTAAACGCACGCCCTATTAAAGACGGCTCTAAACATCTAACTTTTAACAACAAGTTTAACGACTTTATATATTTTAACGGCTTAAATCAAATTAAAACTCTTAACGCAACAAGCCAAAAAGTGTTAGTTTTTGAGCCTAATTTTTCTATTTTTAAAGGTAAAGAATACTTAAAGGGATACGTCCGTCAAGTCGTTGTTTCTAGCGAAGAAACTTTAACAAAAAATGCAAACTATCTTATAGATTTGTTTAAAAAGTTTAAAAATACAAGCGATATTTTAGCATTAGAATATACTGCTAAAAACGACGGTATTTGTCAAGTTGATTTTAATTCTTTAAATTATACAAGAGAAGATTTTGGCGCAATATACAAAGAAATTTTAAGCCAAATTGAAAGCGGAATAACAAGTTATTCGCAGTTTGTTATAAGTCAAAGTCCATACGGCATTGAAAGTTTAGCATTTGCCGTAAGCGTTTTTGACGAACTTGGTTTTATAAAACAAGAAAGCGCAAAAATAATAGTAGACAAAACGGTTAAAAAGCCGTTGACAAACTCTTTAATTTACCAAAACGTTTTAAAAATAATTAGGGTATAATATGGAAAATATTGCTTTACTAGAAAAAATTAAAAATATATATTCAAAAGAAGAGGCGGAATTTATAACGCGCGCATACTATTTTGCAAAAGAGGCGCACTTAAACCAAAAGCGTGCATCGGGCGAAGACTATTTTACTCACCCTTGCGCAGTCGTTGAAATCTTGCTTGGTTTAAGTATGGACTCTAACACGTTAACCGCCGCTTTATTGCACGACGTTTTAGAAGATACGCCCGTTTCGGCAAGCGACATTAAAAAAGAGTTTGGCGAAGAAGTTTTAGAACTTGTTGAAGGCGTTACTAAACTTGAAAAAATAGAGTTTAAATCACAAGAAGAAGAACAAGCCGAAAACTTTAAAAAGATTTTCGTATCTATGGCAAAAGATATAAGGGTTATAATTATCAAACTTGCCGATAGATTACACAATATGCGTTCGCTTAATTTCTTATCTCAAGAAAGGCAACTTCGCATGGCAAACGAAACGCTAGAAATTTTTGCTCCATTAGCGGGTAGGCTTGGTATTTCGCAAATTAAGTGCGAACTTGAAGACTTGTGCTTAAAATATATTGAACCCGAAATGTATGAATATTTGTCGGAAAACATCAAGATAAAACTTGTTGAAAGAAACGAATTTGTAGACAAAGTCGTTGCCGTTTTAAAAGAAATTTTAGAAGAAAGCAAAATAAACGGCGAAGTTTTCGGTAGGCGCAAACACTTTTACAGCATATACAGAAAAATGAAAACCAAAGGCAAAACGCTTGACCAAATCTACGATTTAACCGCCGTTAGAGTGCTTGTAGACACCGTTGACGAGTGCTATGAACTTTTAGGTAAAATTCACAAGCGTTGGAATCCTATGCCAGGTAGAATTAAAGACTATATTGCTATACCAAAAGAAAATATGTACCAAAGTTTGCACACTACGGTAGTAACTACTTTCGGTCAAATTTTTGAAATACAAATCCGCACGCGTGAAATGAATAGAACGGCTGAATACGGTATCGCGGCGCATTGGCAATATAAAGAACACAAGACGTCGGCTAACGACGTAGATAAGCGCCTTTCTTGGATACGCGAAGCCATGGAATGGCAAGGCGGTTTAAAGAACTCTAAAGAGTTTTTAGAGTCTATAAAAGGCGACATATATAACAGCGAACTTTTAGTATTTACGCCAAAGGGCAAGGTAATAAGTTTAATAAAGGGCAGTACGGCAATAGACTTTGCTTATAGAATACACACCGAAATAGGCAATAAATGCGTTGGCGTAAGAATAAACGGCAAAATTATGCCTTTAACAACGATTTTAGAAACGGGCAACATAGTTGAAATTATAACGTCTAACCAAAGTAAAGGTCCGTCTTGGGACTGGCTTAAAGTCGTTAAGTCAAACGGCGCGCGCGCTAAAATTAAGGCGTTTTTTAGAAAGCAAATGGCAGAAGACTCTATTAAGGTCGGCAAGCAAATGCTTGAATTAGAGGCTAAAAATAGGGGATACAACTTCGGCGATTTATTGACTAATCAAGCCTTTGAAAAGGTTGGCGCAAAACTTTCGTTTAACGACGTTGAAGAAATGTATGCGGCAGTTGGTTGCGGTGCAGTAACGGTTAATCAAGTATTTATCAAGGTGCTTGACTTTCACAAAAAAGAAACGCCACCCGTATACCACTATCCAACCAGCATTGCAAATAAGGTCGTACACTCTACGGGTGACGTTACCATAAAGGGCGTAGACGGGCTTTTAATTAGATTTGCAAGGTGCTGTAACCCCGTGCCGGGGGACAAGATTGTCGGCTACGTTTCAAGGGGTAGGGGCGTTGCCGTTCACAGAGAAGATTGCCCTAATATGAAGTCCGAAAAAGACAGGTTGCTTTCTGCCGAATGGACGGGCAAAACAGGTCAAGAAGGTTACACGGCAAGTTTAAGAATAAACGCAAAAGAAGACGTTATGATACTATCCGAACTTACCAACAGTTGTAAAAAGAATAACCTTTTTATACTTACGGCAAATAGTAGGATAGACAATAAAAATCACGTTTCTATAGTAGACGTAACGCTAAAAATAAGCAAAAAAGAAGATTTAGACAATCTTATTAGGGAATTAAAGTCAAGCGAAAACATACTTGACGTATTTAGGTTTACGAATTAAAATGAAGTTAAAAACGTATGTTTTAGGTCAATTAAATACGAATTGTTACGTCTTAATAAACGAACGAACAAACGACGCCGTTGCAATAGACGTTGGCGGTGATTCGGCATTTTTAAAGTTAGAAGAACTAAAAAACGGCTTTAATATAAAGGCAATACTTTTAACTCACGGGCATTTTGACCATATAGGTGGCGTAGGTTATTTTTACGATAAAGGCGTAAAAGTTTATATAGGTGTTGGCGACGAGCCTATGGTTAAAGACGATGCTTTGAATTTAAGCGCGCCTTTTAATAGCCCTTTTAGAAAATTTGAAGTTAATACCGTCAAAGGTGGCGAAACGCTAAATTTAGCGGGCATAGATTTTGAAGTTTTAGAAACGCCGGGGCATACGGAAGGCGGTGTAACCTATAAAGTTAAAGATATGCTATTTTGTGGCGACACTTTGTTTAAAGACAGTTTCGGTAGAGTAGATTTTCCAACGGGCGACGTTAAAAAATTAGTTGCTTCGGCAAAAAAACTCTTTAATATAGACGGCGCAACGCTGTATCCAGGGCATGGCGAAAAAACTACTACTAACAAAGAAAAGCAAACTAACCCTATAAATTTTTATGATTGAAACGAATAGATTAGATTACAAAAAAGACCTAGAAGAACTTGCAGTTATGTTTGACGGTGGAGACGCTGTAAAAATAAATCACGTTCAAAAGACGGACGGCAACTCTTTTACGGATATTTATACCACCGACGAAAAGGTCTATAAATTTTTAAAAAAAGCGACTTATAGCGACGATTTAGAGTTAAAAAGGCTAGAAAAACGCTTTTCTAAACTTGCGCTTTACACTATACTTTCAAATATGTTTGGCGTTACGTTAGAGTGGGGCGCGTTGACGGGCATAAGACCAACGAAAATGGCTTATTCGCTAGGTGAAAATTACGAACAAGAGTTTGCTAGCACCTTTAAAGTTTCGCCTAAAAAAATCGAACTTGTAAAAGACGTTTTAAACGCGCAAAAAGGGCTTATAGACTTAAAAAACGAATACGACGGCTTATTTGTTAGCATACCGTTTTGCCCAACAAGGTGCGCGTATTGTTCGTTTATTTCGTCGGAAATCGCAAAAGAAAAAAACGTAGATAGTTACGTTGATTGTTTAGTTTTAGAAATAGAAAACTCTTTAAAACTACTTAAAAATCCAAGGAGCATTTACGTTGGTGGCGGAACGCCCGTTGCGCTTGACGGCAAGAACTTAACGAAGGTTTTAAAGGCTCTTTCGCCTATTTCAAATAGAGTAAAAGAATTTACCGTAGAAGCGGGTAGACCAGACGCTATAACAAGTGAAAACTTGCAAATTTTAAAGGACTATAACGTAACTAGAATTTGCGTAAACCCACAAACTTTTTCGAATAAAACTTTGCAAATTATAGGAAGAAAACACACTGCGCAAAGCGTTATAGACAAGTTTTATTTGGCAAAATCTTTTGGTTTTGAAGTTAATATGGACGTTATTGCGGGTTTGCCCGAAGAAACTTTTTTAGACTTTAAAAACACGATAGATACCGTTATAAAACTTAACCCCGAAAACTTTACCGTTCACACTTTGTGCTTAAAAAAGGGTTCAACGTTAAAAAGACAATGTTCTAGACTTTACGTTGAAGAAATTCCAAAAATGCTTGACTATGCAAGATTAAAGGCAAGCGAAAACGGGTATAATCCATATTATATATACCGTCAAAAATATTCGGCGCAAAATTTAGAAAACGTAGGTTACGGCAAAAAGGGGTTTGAGTGTTTGTACAACGTAGACGTTATGGAAGAAACTTCAAACAACGTTGCGTGCGGAAGCAACGCCGTTTCAAAATGCGTAATTGCAAGCGAAAATAGGCTTGAAAGATACGGAAACCCCAAAGATATAGCAACTTATATCAAAAAAATTGACGAAATTATTAAATGTAAGGTTGAACTTTTCAAATAGGCTGTAAAAATATTTGCCTTTTTGATAAATTTATGATAGTATTATATCGTACTTTAAACTGGGTTTGTGCGAATACTCAACGATAAACTCTGTTTTTAGCAAATATTTCCATAATGGAGGATAAATTAAAATGGAAAAAGAAATCAAAACACAAGTAATTGAAACTTACAAAACTCACGATGGCGATACGGGTTCTGCGGAAGTTCAAATCGCGCTTTTAACTACGCGCATCAATCACCTTAACGAACACCTTAAAGCCAACAAGCACGACAACCACTCTAGACGCGGTCTTATGAAAATGGTTGGTCGCAGAAAAGGTCTTTTAGACTATCTTAAATCAAAGGATATCGAAAGTTACAGAGCGCTTATTGCTAAACTTGGATTAAGAAAATAAAAAACAAGGGGTTTATATACCCCTTTTTTTGTATTTATTAAAGCCTTTTCGCACTTTATTACGTATATGTTCTAATAGTAGTTACTATTAGGTTATCAATTAGAGATATAAAGGAGAAGACAATGTTAGAAAATTTTAAAGTATTCAAAACTGAAATCGGCGGTAGAGAAGTTATCGTTGAAGTTGGCAAATACGCACAACAAGCAAACGGCTCTTGTATCGTTAGATGTGGCGAAACGGTAGTTATGGTTAACGTTACTATGGCGCCCGTTGCAAGAGAGGGTATGGACTTTTTTCCATTAAGCGTTGACTATGAAGAAAAAATGTACGCGGTTGGTAAAATTCCAGGTGGTTTTAAAAAGAGAGAAGGTAGAGCAAGCGACAAGGCTATTTTAGTTTCACGCCTTATCGATAGACCTATTAGACCACTTTTTCCAAAGGGCATTTTTAACGACGTAACGGTTATTGCAACTGCGCTTTCCGTTGATACGGATATTATGCCTGAACCACTTGCTATGCTTGGCAGTTCAATCGCGCTTTCTATTTCGGATATCCCTTGGCAAGGTCCAACAGGTTCTGTTTTAGTTGGTATGGTTGACGGCAAGTACGTTATCAACCCATGCACTCAAGATAGAGAAAACAGCGTTTTAAGTTTATACCTTTCGGGCACTAAAGACGCTATTATGATGGTTGAAGCAGGCGCAAAAGAAATTGACGACGAGCAAATGGTAAACGCTATTTTATTCGGTCACGAAGAAATTAAGCGTCAATGCGCGTTTATTGAAGAAATCGTTGCATCTTGCGGTAAGAAGAAATTAGAAATGGAATTTTACCACGTTCCAGAAGATTTAGATGCAGAAGTAAGAAAATACGCAAGCGAAAAACTTGACTATGCGCTTGATACTTTTGATAGAGAAGTTCGTCAAGCCCGTCAAGACGAAGTTGAAAAAGACTGTTTAGAACACTTTGCTGAAATCTTTCCGGATATGGCAAGAGAAATCAAAGATTCTTTATACTATGCTACGAAAGAAAAAGTTCGCGCTAAAATCACTAACGACGGCGTAAGACCAGACGGAAGAAAGTTAACTGAAATTAGGCCTATTTGGTGTGAACACGGCATTTTACCAAGAGTTCACGGCTCGGCAGTATTTACGCGTGGTCAAACTCAAGTTTTAACTACTTGTACGCTTGGCACTATTTCTGAAGTTCAAAAACTTGAAGGTTTAGACGAAGAAGTTGAAAAACGCTATATGCACCATTACAATATGCCAGGCTATGCGTCGGGTGAAGCAAGGGCGTTAAAGAGCCCAGGTCGTCGTGAAATCGGTCACGGCGCACTTGCTGAAAGAGCGCTTGAACCCGTTATCCCAAGCGAAGAAGAATTCCCATACGCAATAAGGCTTGTTTCTGAAGTTTTATCTTCAAACGGTTCTACTTCACAAGGTTCGGTTTGCGGTTCTACAATGGCGCTTATGGACGCAGGCGTTCCTATTAAAAACCCTGTTGCAGGTATAGCAATGGGCTTGATTAAAGACGTTGAAACGGGCAAGGTTTCCGTTATGTCGGATATTCAAGGTCTTGAAGATTTCCTTGGCGATATGGACTTTAAGGTTGCGGGTACTGTAAACGGTATTACGGCAATTCAAATGGACATTAAGATTAAGGGTATAGACGAAGCAATTTTAAGGCAAGCAATTTCGCAAGCAAACGAAGGTAGGCAACACATTTTAAATAAAATGCTTGAATGCATACCACAAGTTAACAGCGAACTTTCTAAATACGCGCCAAAGATTATTTCGTTTAACATCGACCCAGAAAAGATTAAAGACGTTATCGGTTCGGGCGGAAAAACTATCAATAAAATTATTGCTGAAACGGGCGTTAAAATTGATATTGACGATTCGGGTAAAGTATTTATTGCTACTTACGACGAAGATATGTCAAGGGCTAACAAAGCAAAAGCAATTATCACTTCTATTGCAAAAGATTTAGAAGTTGGCGATATGTTTATATCTACGGTTGTAAGAATTTTACCAAAAGTTGGCGCTTTCTGCGAACTTACCCCAGGTAAAGACGGTATGATTCACATTTCTAAAATGAGCAAAGAAAGAATTAACAGCGTTGAAGAAGTTTTATCTATCGGCGATACCGTTAAAGTTGAAATAATTAAGATAAGCGAAAAGGGTATCGACCTTAAACTTTTAGAAAAAGTTGAAGAATAATAAAAAGCGGTTAGAATATAAAATAAAAAAGGTTAGCGACTTTGCTAACCTTTTTGCATTTATTAAATTTCGTCAATGTTATACGGCGTAATTTGGTAAACGTAGTAGTTAAGCCAGTTTACGTAAAATAAGTTAGCCACGCTAGACCAACACATATTTATTTTGTTTGTACCGTATTTTTTCTTGTTTATAAAGTAGTTTTCAGGCTCTTTAATAGGTAAGCCTTTGTTAACGTCACGCTCATATTCTAGTTTTAAGGTTTCTCTATCATACTCTAAATGCCCCATAATAAATATAAACTTATCGTCTTTTGACTTTATTATTGATGCCCCCGCCTTTTTAGAGTGAGATATAAGTTCAAGTTCTTTAACCTTTAAAATATCTTCTTTTAGAATAGTAGTATGGCGAGAGTGTGGCATATAAAAATTATCGTCAACACCCTTTAACAAAGTTTCGTAATTAGAAGTTTTAGAGTGTTTAAACACGCCGAAAAGTTTTTCGCTTAAAGGTCTTTTTTGTATGCCGTAATAGTAGTGAAGCGCCGCTTGCGCTCCCCAACAAATGAAAATGGTGCTTGTAACGTTAGTTTTGGCAAACTCTAAAATTTCGGTTAGTTCGCTCCAATATTTTACGTCTTTAAACTCAATATTTTCAACGGGTGCGCCCGTAATTATCATACCATCGAATTTCTTGTTTTTAACCTTGCTAAAAGGCTTATAAAACTTTTGTAAGTGTTCAAGTGGTGTGTGAGTGCCCGTATAAGTATCAAGACCGATAAGAGTTATATTTATTTGTAGCGGTGAGTTTGAAAGCAAACGCATAAGTTGAGTTTCCGTAACCACTTTTGTTGGCATTAAGTTTAAAATGGCAATTTCTATGGGACGGATATCTTGGTTAATAGAACGTTGCTTACTCATTATAAAGATATTTTCGTTATTAAGCGTTTTAAACGCCGGAATATCTTTTGGTATAATTATAGGCATTTATTATTTCACCACCTTATCAAGTGCGTTTTTAATATCTTCAATCAAATCGTCAACGTCTTCAATGCCAACGGAAAGTCTAACAAGGTCAGGGTATACCCCACACGCTATCAATTCGCTATCACTCATTTGCCTATGAGTTGCGCTAGCAGGGTGTAAACAACAAGATTTTGCGTCGGCAACGTGAGTTTCAACGGAAATGAGTTTTAAGTGTTTCATAAACTCTTCTGCAACCTTACGCCCACCTTTAACGCCAAAACTTACTACGCCACAAGAACCGTTTGGCAAGTATTTTAAAGCAAGTTTATGGTATTTGTCGCCTTCTAAACCACAATAGTTAACGTAGGTTATATTTTCATTGTCTTGTAAGAATTTTGCAATTTTTAACGCGTTTTGACAATGCCTTTCCATTCTAACGTGTAAACTTTCAAGACCTAAATTCAAAATAAACGCGCTTTGTGGCGATGGCGTAGAGCCAAAGTCACGCATAAGTTGTGCTGTTGCCTTTGTAATAAACGCGCCTTCTAAACCGAATTTTTCGGCGTATACTATGCCGTGGTAACTATCGTCTTTGGTTGTTAAACCGGGGAATTTGTCGGCATACTTAAACCAGTCGAATTTACCGCTGTCAATAATAGCACCACCAACGGCGCTACCGTGCCCGTCCATATATTTAGTTGTAGAGTGAGTTACGATGTCTGCGCCCCACTCAAAAGGACGGCAATTTATAGGCGTTGCAAAAGTATTGTCTACAATCAAAGGAACGCCGTTTTTGTGCGCTACTTTTGCAAACAATTCAATATCTAAAACGGTAAGGGCAGGGTTTGCAATAGTTTCGCCAAACACCGCCTTTGTATTAGGTTTAAATGCTTTTTGCAATTCTTCTTCGGTTGCATCGGGCGAAACGAAAGTAAAGTCAATGCCCATTTTGCGCATCGTTACGTTAAACAAGTTAAAAGTTCCGCCGTAAATAGCCGAACACGCAACGACGTGGTCGCCACAATTTGCTATGTTAAAAACAGCGTAAAAGTTTGCCGCTTGACCAGATGACGTAAGCATTGCGCTAGTTCCGCCTTCAAGTTCGCAAATCTTTTTTGCAACGGTGTCGCAAGTAGGGTTTTGCAAACGCGAATAAAAGTAACCGCTTGCTTCTAAATCAAATAATTTGCCCATATCTTCGCTAGTATCGTACTTAAAAGTAGTGCTTTGAATTATAGGTAATTGTCTTGGTTCGCCGTTTTTTGGAACGTAGCCCCCTTGAACGCAAATTGTGTTTTTCTTCATAATTTATACTCCTTAACGTTTAGTAATAGCCTTTAAATTAAACGTATTTTGAAAGCGTTTTATCGTTTAAAATATAAGTTTCAACTTTTTCGTTGTTAAAATCAAGGCAAGTGTTTACAAATTTTTGTAAGTTTAGCGACATAGAATTGTCGCCGTCGTTGTTGTTATAACTAACGGCTATAACTTCTAACCTTTTTAAAACTTTAACTTCTTCTTCGGTAGTAAAATCAAAAGTTTTAAAATTATCGTAAAAGTCAAGAACAGCGTTAAATTGCTTGGTTATATATTTTACGCCCATAAATAGCATTAAAACTACGACCATTGCGATAAATAGCGCAACCGAAATTATTGATATTACGCTAGAATTAAGCGCAATAGATAAAACTAACCCTGCAAGCGTTAAAATAGAAAAAATAGGCAATAATATTTTGGTTATTTCGTATCGCTTTTCTCGTTTGAAATGATTTGGTATGCCGTCTTTTAAAAGTTCTTCTATTCTAGACTTCATACTGCTTGCTTCTTGCATAGAATAGTCTTCTAATTCGTCTTCTTTAATACGGCTTTTTTTATAAAAGGGCGAATACACCGATTTTAGCCTTTTTTGTTCTTCTACGTTAGCGTATTCTATGGCTTTTTTAAAATAGGGCAAATGCGTCTTGTCTTTATAATCGGTAAAGTTTTTAGTTTTTAACATAGTTGCGCATAAATACAGCCTATAATCGCTGTTTGTTAGCGTAAAGGCTTTTTTTATAACTTCGCTAGCCTTTTCGAAATCTTCTTCTTTCAAATAAAATTCCGCTTGGTCGATAAGAGCGTCAACTTCGGCATAGGCTTTACCAACGGCAACTCTTTTTTCTTCGGTTTTCACTTTGTAAAAACTTTTGTAATATTTTACGCCTTGCATTTTAGAAAACTGTTGTTTGCAACCAGTACAAACAACAGTATCCGTATCGTTATCCGTTGTAAATTCATTTCCGCATAGCGGACATTTTATCGTAACTTTATCCATTTTGATTAAAAACTAATTTTATTCCCATTCAATCGTTGCTGGTGGCTTTGGCGTCATATCGTATAAAACTCTATTGACGTTGGGTACTTCTTTTAATATTCTGTCGGTAATCTTTTGTAAAATTGACCAATCGATAGTTTCAATAGTTGCGCTCATGGCGTCAACCGTGTTTACCGCCCTTATAATAACGGGGTAGTCAAACGAACGCTTGCCGTCTTTTACGCCCGTACTTTTAAAGTTTGGAACAACCGTAAAGTATTGCCAAACTTTTTCGTTGAGTTTAAAGTTTTTAAATTCTTCACGCAAGATAGCGTCGCTTTCGCGTAATGCTTCAAGCCTTTCGCGAGTGATTGCGCCAAGACATCTTACGCCAAGCCCTGGACCTGGGAATGGTTGACGGAATACCATTTCGTCTGGAAGGCCAAGTTCTTTGCCTACAACCCTAACTTCGTCTTTATACAAAAGCCTTACGGGTTCAACAAGTTCAAATTGCAAATCTTCTGGAAGACCGCCTACGTTGTGGTGCGCTTTAACGCCGTCACTTTCTAAAATATCAGGATAAATAGTGCCTTGCGCTAAAAACTCAATGCCTTCAAGTTTTCTTGCTTCTTCTTCAAACACGCGGATAAACTCGCCACCGATAATTTTTCTTTTAGTTTCGGGGTCTTCAACGCCCGCAAGTTTAGATAAAAACCTTTCCGTTGCGTCAACGTAAACAAGGTTAGCGTCCATTTGATTGCGAAAAACTTCTACCACTTGTTCGGGTTCGCCTTTTCTTAAAAGACCGTGGTTAACGTGTACGCACACAAGTTGCTTGCCGATTGCTTTAATTAAAAGGCCGGCAACTACCGAAGAGTCTACACCGCCGGAAAGGGCAAGTAAAACTTTTTTGTTGCCAACTTGCTTGCGGATAAGTTCAACTTGTTCGTCAATAAACGCTTTTGCAAGAGTTGAATTAGTTATTCTTTCAAATGATTCAGGTCGTAAATTACAATTCATATATAAAATTCCTTTAAAAAAAATTTAACTGTTTATAAAAGTTTCTAAAACCAAAATATCGGCTTTTACGATATCCGTTTGACTGTCGCCACGAAGAAGTAAAAGGTCGCGAATTTTGGTTGCTAAAGCCTTGTCGTTATCGGTTGTTGCTAAATATGAAACAAGCCTTATGGGGTTGGTTTGCGTATATTCTTCGGTGCGGACAAACGCCGTATCAATGCTCTTTTGCTTTTCGCCGTTTTCATATAGCGCTTGACAGTAACTGCCGACTATAAAATACTTGTAATTGTCATCTTTCGTGTTGCAAAATGAGTTAAAGTTTTCGTCATTTATAAAAATTGCGCCGTATTTTATAGAAGTTTCGTCATCGTCCGCCCAAAAAGAGCGTTCTACTAAAAGCGCCAAATCAAAGTCTGAATTAGATTTTAAATATTGCTTTTCGCTATACTTAACGCAAAGCGATTTATTGCCCGTCGTAAAGGCAAGGTCGGAAACAAAAGATGGAAAAAACGCCGTAGCAATTAAAATTGTTAGCATCGTTACGGTTGCTATTATCAAAAGCGTTATAGATATTGATTTAACTATTAGTTTTTTCATAATTTGCACCTTTAAATAATAATAACAAAATACTTTTAAAAAATCAACCAAAATAAATAATTTTCCCCCATTTATAAAAAAATATCATATTTTTTTAAGGAGACTAATAAAATAGCGGTGTAATAGGGTGTATTATGAAAAAAACTTTGGCTTTAATTTTTGTTTCAACTATACTTTTAGTGCTTTCTTCTTGCGCGAACAGTTTAAACCTTTTGATGTACGTTTCAGAGTTTCGCACGAAGTATTATGAGTGCATACAAGACGGATATAAACTAACCGTTTACTGTGAAGAACGCGAAACGCCTTACATAACCGACGGCTACGTTGGAGAAATGAAAAAATATCTAATAGTGCGTTTAGAAAAAGACGGCGAAAGCATTGATAACTGCAACGTTTTTATTAGTTACGACGACGTTATTTTTGACGGTTGCTTTGCTTATAATCCCATTAACGGCAAATATACCGTAGAGTTAGAAGTTGAAAAATTGCCGACGGCAAACGAATTAAAGGTTGAACTTTTAGGCGATAACGTGCAAGTAAATATGACGGCAAAGTGTTGCGTTTTAGATAACGCTATTAGCGCGGAAGACGCTTTAAAGTGCGTTCAAGAATACGATAAAGAAACTGTTTCGTCACTGTTTAAAAAGGGTGCAGAGCCTTGCGAAATTAGAATAAGAATACTAGGTGGCGACGGAAGAAATTATTATTACGTAGGGTTTTCTACAACCGACAAAAAAACTGTTGCTTACCTTGTTGACGGTATTTTAGGCGAAGTTTTGGCAAAAAAATCGGCGTAAAGTAAACGTATCAATAAGTGTTACGTATGAAAAAGCGTAACGCTTGCACATATATTAAAAACTATCAAAAATTTCTATAAAAAGCCTATCAAAAAGTCAAATAAAAGGCTATAAAACTTGATAAAACCTAGCGTTTTAAAACAAAAAAAGGGTGTATGCAAAACTGCATACACCTTGTTTTTATAGGTTTGTATAGTAGTGGCCTTTTTCGTATTTATAGCACTCTTTCATAAGCCTTTGGTTTTCTTCTTCACTTTCAATGCCAACCATGCGCATAATTGCAGTTCTAACTTCTTCGGTCATTTTGTCAATAGCAATTTTGCTTGGAAGTGATTTATCGGGGTATATAGGTTCGCCGATATGAGAAGTAACGAAAGGGTCTTTTTTAAATATGTGCTTTGAAATGCCCGTACGTTCTCTAAAAGAAAATGCAACGGGGATTATTGGCTTATCGTATTTATAAGCAAAATAACAAGCGCCCCTTTTAAACGGACGAATAGGCACGTAATAATACCATAGCCCCGTTTCTGGGTAAATGTGTATCCATTTGTTTTCTTTAAAGATATCGTCTATAAACGCATAGAATTTTTTAAAAGACTTTACGTCTTGCGGAATAGGTATTACGCCTGCTTGCGAAAACACTTCGCCAAATTTAGAAAACGCCAACTTTTCCCACGCCGGCACGTTAGGTAAGCCCATATTCATAGTGGCGCAAAGCGCAAGATAGTCCCAAAAGAAAACGTGGTTACTAACCGTAATAAAGCCGTGTTTCCTTAAATGCTTTTTTAACTTTTTAATATTTTGTTTGCCTTCAACTTTTAAGTGATACCTAATTTTAACAACGGGAATAGCAATTAACGTAAAAAGAATTCTAAAAAAGAAATGACCTATTTTAAACAAAAAACTTTTTAAGTGTTTATAGTATTTCTCGTTTAGAGTTACCTTTCGTTTATGCTCTACCTTGATTAGTTGTTCGTCGGTATTTTCAGGGTAAATGTAATTGACTTTGGGTATATACATTAATTGTTCCTTCGTTTTTTACAATTTATAACGCACCTTAAAAGCTAAAAGGTGCGTTTTAGTAAATTTATTATACATATAATTTGTTTAATAGTCAAACGTTTTTAACTATTATTAACGCCTTTCGGGTAAGTTAGTTATATCGCCGTAAAGTTTAACACGCGCTATTCGAAGTGACGTTGACGCATTTTTAGTTAAAGGCGTCTTATTTCTATAATCAAACGCCATAGTAAATTCGTTTAAGTCGTTTAAAAGTACGTTTGTAGAGTCCGTTTGCTTTTGGTATAGTTCCGTCAAAAACCTTTGTGCAAATTTACCCGCTTTGTTCGAATACCTAACTAAATTGACGTAGTCGTTTATGCAAAAACCCTTTACGCTTTTAAAGTTGACTTCTCTAAATTTTTCATCGTCGTGATACAATCTTGCAATCGTTTCGTAATAGCGTTTCATATTAAATTCAAGCGTGTTACAAATTACGCAAGAAGATATGTTTTGGGCAAGTTTTTCCGCATATTTTTGGGCTATTTTAACGTTTTTACAATCAACTATTAAGTTGTTAAGCGCCTTTATACGCGTTGAAATTTGTAGGGCAAGACCAAGCTTGTTTTTGCCAGAAAACAATAAGTCGTAATGGGTATGGCAAAAGCCGTATTTGTTTACCTTATGCCTTTCGGCATCTTCCATAACGGCTTCAGACAAATACATTTCGGATATTTCCGCATCGGTTTTTTTGCGTATTTCGCAAACGGGGCAAACGCAATTTTCATTAAAAGTACGCCATATGTTTAGCGTTGAAATATTGTAACTCATAAAAAAATTATAGCACACATTTTTAAACAAATAAAGCGTTTTTATTAAATTTGCAAATAACCGCCGTTTATTGCCGTTTTGTTAAAGATTTTTAACTTGACAACCCCACGCAATTTATTTATAATATATACTAGTATAACGTGCGCGCAAAACTATCAAAATAGTTTTAAAATGCGTTAATTAGCAAGCAATTTGTTAAAGGTAAAAATGGTGGTAAAAAATCAAATTAACAATCAAATACTTTTAAAAAAGCGAGGCTTTAAATTTTACTTAATGACCGCTTTTGCCGTTTTACAGTGCGTTTTTAACGTGCTTTTTGCGCTTTTTATTAAACTTTTAGTAAATGCGGTTGAATACGGCAAAGAAAAAGAAGTTATAATAGTTTACGCCGTTTTGTTAGCGTCAACTACTATATTGAGTTTTGCTTTTGGCTTTTTACAAAGGCTTATACAAGTCAAACTCGTAACCAAAACGGAAATAGACCTAAAAAAACAAGTTTTAAAAAATTACGTAAACGGAAGTTACGATAACATAACCGCCTTTTCTTCGGGCGACGTCGTTTCAAGAATAGAAAACGATTGCTTGAAAGTGGCAAACGTGCATATATCGTTTTTGCCAAGTTTAATTTCAACGATTGTGCATATATCGTCGGTTGTTATATTGCTTGCCGTAATAGAGCCTTATTTTACTTTAATCGTTTTAGTGTGCGCCGTAGTAGTCGTGCTATTTACCTACTTAATAAGAAAAACGGCGTATAAACTCTATAAAAACACGAGAAACGCCGAAACGAAGTCTAACGCGTTTACAAGCGAAATAACTTCAAACGCGTTTTTTATAAAATCCACAGGCTGTGAAGACGGCGTTTTAAAGGTTCAAGATTATAACTTAAACGAAGTTAGGCAAATCAAATTAAAGCAAAGGCTTTTCGGCGCAAGCGTCAACTCTTTAACGTCGCTATGCTTTACGGCTTTTTACGCTTTTGCTATCATTTGGGGAATAATTTTTATAAACAACCAAAACGCTTTGTTTAGTTACGGCTCGTTAATAGCCATTTTGCAACTTGCGTATCAAATAAAATCGCCTATGACGGCGCTAACTAGTTATATCCCCGCAAAAAGCGAAAAGTTAGTTGCGCTTTCTAGGTTAGAAGAATTGATAAAAAACAGTCAAGAACAAGATAAAATTGACGCTAAAAATTATAGTTTTGTAAGCGCAAAATTTGTTGACGTTTCATTTAGTTATAACGACAAAGAAGTGCTTAAAAACGTAAATTTAGAAATAAATTACGGTGACGGCATTTTCTTAAAAGGGCAGTCGGGCATAGGAAAGACTACTCTTTTAAAACTTTTAACGGGCGTAAACAACCCAACTAGCGGTAAGGTGATAATAACGCTTAAAGACGAAAGCGGAAATATTATAGAAGTAGCGCCAAGTAAGTGCAAAAATTTATTTGCCGTCGTACCGCAAGGCAATATGTTGTTTACGGGTACTATTTACGAAAACGCAACGATGCTAAACAAAAACGCCACACTACAAGAAGTAGATGGCATTTTAAAGCAAAGTTGTTATAGCAATTTAGTTAAGAATAGTGTAAACGACTATATAGGTCAAAGCGGAAATTTGCTTTCGGAAGGGCAAGCGCAACGATTAGCGATAGCGCGCGCTATTATATCAAACTACAAAGTGCTTGTGCTAGACGAACCTACAAGCGCGCTTGACGAAACGACTGAACAAGCCTTTATAGAAACACTTAAAAAGCAAACGGGTTTAACTATAATTGCCGTTTCACACAAAGAAAAATTGTCGCAAATTTTAAAAACAGAGTACGTTATTTGTGGCGGAGAAGTTATAAAACAATAAATTATCGCCTTTTGCCAGCTGAAATTAGCGCAGTTATTATTGCGCCGATATTCGTGCCTACAAATAGGCCGATTACGATACCTAACAATAGTTTCATAGTACGATTATTGACAATGCGTCGCTATATTATACGCAAAAAACGGCGCGTTTGTTAAAAGTAAGGTTTAAATAAATGAGAATTATAGGCGGAAAATTTAAAGGAAAAAAGTTAAAAGAATTTGACGGTTTAGACGTTCGCCCAACGTCCGATAGGGCAAGAGAGTCTGTGTTTAACGTAATATCGCCACGCCTTTTAGGTTGCTATTTTTTAGACCTTTGTTGCGGTACGGGCGCAGTTGGTTTGGAAGCGTTATCACGCGGGGCGGAATTTGTTGAATTCGTCGATAGTTCTAAAAAAAGTTGTCAAATTGCAAAGTTTAACATAAATTCCGTAAGGCTAAATAACGAGCCTAAAACAGTTGACGCAATAACTTATTTAAAGCAAACGGCACAAAAGTTTGATATAGTATTTTTTGACCCGCCTTATGCTTTTAACGGCGAAGAAGAAGTCTTTAAAATTATAAAGCAAAACGGCATTTTAAAAGACGGTGGAGTTTTTATTTACGAACACAAAAGCGATAAAGAAACTAAAAGTTTTGAAGGCTTTTTAGTAATAGATAGCCGTAAATACGGCATAGCAACTTTTGATTTTTATGAGGAAACGGTATGAAAAAAGCAGTATTTGCAGGCACTTTTGACCCCATAACCAAAGGGCACGAAAAGGTAATAGAAAGTTGTGCTAACTTATTTGACGGCGTTATAGTTGCCATTTGTATAAATGCCGAAAAGCACACTTTTTTTAGCGTTGAAACGCGTTTAGAAATGATAAAGGCGGTTTGTAAAAAGTACAAAAACGTCGAAGTTTTATACCACGAAGGTTTGCTTGTTGACCTTATGAAGCAAAATGGCGCGGAGTATACCGTTAGGGGCGTAAGAAACGATACTGATTACGCTTACGAAAACCATATGCACTTTGTAAACAAAAACTTATATCCGCAATTAACCACCATTTTTATGCCTTGCGAAAAAGAGTACGTTTCAATAAGTTCAACGGCGGTTAGAAACGCCATTAAAGACGGGGGCGACCTTACGCCTTATTTGTCAAAAGAAGTTATAGATATCATTAAGGGCTAAAAACTAGCATAAGCGCAAAAGAGAGTATAAAAGAAATAGCCATTTGCAACACTTTACCAAGCAAAAATGCCCAAATTTTTACTTTTGCACTCTTTAAAAACACGACAGATTGCATAATTATTGATATCCCGCCAAAAGAAATAAGCGAAGTTGCAAGTGCAACGGTAAAACAGTTTGCGCCTAAAAGCGAAAGATTTTTACAACCCCTAGTACACTCAATTAAACCGTAAGTAAACGCATTTGCAAGCAAGTTGCCGTCGCTTAATGAAGACAACGTTAAGGCAAGCGGTTTTTGAATAAATATAAGCAAATTAAAATCGCTAAATATATCGGCAAACACGTAAAAAATGCTAATAAAACCGCCCACTATTACGCAAGAAATAGTAGTGCTATACATAGTTTCGTAAAGCAAATTTTCACCCTTTTTGCCGTTTTGCATAAGGGATAAAGAGCCAAAGGGTTTGCCGTAATTTTTAAAAAACAAAGCGGTAATAAATGCGGATAATATATGCGAAACGTAAATTATAAATCCGCAAGTTTTACTTTCAAACATAGCAATGCCCACCGCGCCTATCGTAAAAAGCGGGCCGGAAGTAGAGCATAAAACGGCAAGTCTTGACGCTTCGCCGTCGTTAATAGCGTTTTTGCTATAAAGTTCGCTAATTATTTTGCTACCTACGGGATACCCCGAAAGAATACTCATAAAATAGCAATAAAACGCTATGCCGTTAAGGTTAAAAAGTGTTTGCGAAATTTTTGAAAGAGGTTTGCAAATTTTAAAAAGCACGCCCGTTTTAGTAAGCAAAGTCGTTAAAAAAAAGAACGGCAATAAAGACGGTAAAACGACTATTGCAAAAAGTAAAAGCCCTTGATGGCAACTTTCAATATACTTTTTTGGAAACGCTATCAAAATTGCCATAAAAAACAGTAAAAACAAGGTTATAGACCCTTTTTTGATATAATTTGCTTTAAAAAACTTTTTAATACTCATATTAAAATATAAGCATAAAAGGTTAAAAATATGTACACGCTTTTTGATACTTTACACGAAAATACGAATAACGAAAACGCACCGCTTGCGGAAAGAATGCGCCCCGAAACTATAAAAGAGTTTTTAGGGCAAGCGGAAATTGCGTCGGAAGGCAGTTTGCTTCGCAGGGCAATTATGCTAGATAGGCTTGGAAGTTGCATTTTTTACGGCCCACCGGGTACGGGTAAAACTACTCTTGCAAAGATAATTTCTAATTCTACAAGCGGTAATTTTACTCAATTAAACGCTGTAACAAGCGGTGTAGCCGACGTTAAAAAAGCCGTAGAAAAGGCAAAAGACGACCTTAAACTTTACGGCAAAAAAACTTATTTACTTCTTGACGAATGCCACCGTTTTAACAAGACGCAACAAGACAGTTTGTTGCCTTTTATTGAAGACGGTACTATAATTTTTATAGGTTCAACAACTGAAAACCCCTACGTTGCAATGACGCCCGCAATAATTTCTAGGTGTAGAATTTTTGAATTTAAAAGGCTTTCTAAAGAAGTTATCGTAAACGCTTTAAAAAGGGCGTTAAACGACGAAAAGAAGGGTCTTAAAAAGTTCAACGCCAAAGTAGAAGAAAAGGCAATAGAGCATATTGCAAACGTATCCGCAGGCGATTTAAGAACGGCGTACAACGCATTAGAACTTGCCGTTAAAACTACTCCGATAGACGTTGACGGCAACTTAATAGTAACGCTAAAAGATGCCGAACAATCAATACAAAAAAAGGCGCTTTCTATTGACGAAAACTCATATTATCACTTGTTAAGCGCTTTTTGCAAGAGTTTGCGCGGTAGCGACAGCGATGCTGCACTTTATTACAGCCAAAGGCTTATTAAAGGCGGTTGCGACCCACTCGTTATAGCAAGAAGACTAATCGTTCACTCCGCAGAAGACGTAGGTCTTGCAGACCCTAACGCGTTAGTTATGGCAACTTCGGCGCTTACGGCGCTTAAAGATATAGGTGTGCCAGAAGGGCTTATTCCGCTTAGTGAAGCCATAATTTACGTTTGCGAAGCGCATAAGTCAAACGCCGTTATAAACGCGCTTTCTAACGCGAGTAACGATGCCGAAACGGTTAGAGACGACGATATCCCAAAACACCTTATTAACCCGTCTTATATGAGTAAAGAAGACAAAAAAGAAAGCGCAAAATATAAATATCCGCACGATTACGGCGGGTATTGTAAACAACAGTATTTGCCAAATCTTTTAAAAGATAGGGTTTACTATAAACCTAGCCAAAACGGTTTTGAAAAAGAAATTTTAAAAATTAGAAAAGAAAAGGGTAAAGACTAAACTATATAAAACTCATTTTCTTATCAATATTTTGCAATACGTTATATTAAATTTTAAAATGGCTGTTGCTTTTTATGATATAATGTGTTACAATACCTAGTAGATATTACTTATATAATTTTGTTTTCGTTTTTTAATACTTTAATATTTTTACTTCACGAATAAAAAAACGCACAAAAATTTACGATAAAGAAATGTAGATAATGTGGGGATTAAATGCGTAAGCAACAAACGTTTAGTAAAATTAACGGTTATGAAATAGACCTTACAACCAAATATTCGGATGAGTTTTATAAAGAGTTTATTTCTAACTTTGAAAAAAACACAAAACGCAAATTGTTTTATAAAGTCGTAAAGCGCGCGATTGACGTTGCAGGTTCACTACTTGCAATAATTTTGTTGTCGCCACTTTTGATATGTATAGCAATTGCCATAAAAATAGATTCTAAAGGCCCTGTTGTTTTCAAGCAAAAAAGATTAGGAAAAAACAACAAGCCTTTTATGTTATATAAATTTAGAAGTATGAAAATTGAAACACCGCACGATATAGCAACGTCCGTTTTACAAGATGCGGACTCTCACTGCACGCGTGTGGGCAAATTTTTAAGGAAAACTTCTTTAGACGAATTTATGCAGTTTTTCAACATTTTAAAAGGCGATATGAGTTTTATAGGTTACAGACCGCTTATTTTGGCCGAAGAAAACTGTAATAATATGCGTCAAGCGTTAGGCGTTTTCGAAATGCGCCCCGGAATTTCGGGATACGCGCAAGTGCATGGTAGAGACGGCGTTTATTATAAAAACAAAGCGATAATGGACGCGTACTACGTAAAAAACGCGGGTTTTATGCTAGACGTTCGACTATTTTTTGAAACTATAAAAGTAGTTTTGTTTAGAGACGGCAACGAAAGTTAATCAACTATTAAAATAAATATAAGTTTAGGTAAGGAGAAATTATGGAAGAAAATAACGTTGAAAAATCATTATCGTTATCCGAAATTTGGCTTGTAATTAGAAACAACTTAATTTGGATAATGGTAATAATAATTGCTAGTATTGCAGTTGGCGTTGGCTACATTTATTTTATTCAAGACACTAAATATACCGCAACTGTCGGCATTTACGTCTATGCCCCTTCAACAGACGAAGAAGGTAACGACTTAAAGATTGCAGAACACACCTTGTATCAATATTCGGCGCTAATTGCACCCGAATATGAAAAGGTTTTAAAGTCACAAGAAATGAACACCTACATAAACCCTATGGTTGACGGCGTAAAGCAAAACAATATAAATTTTTCGGGCATTAAGTTTATATACACCGAAGAATCTGCGTTTTTTGACGTAACCTATACTTACGGAAAGCATGGTGGCGACAAAGAGCAAATTAAAAAAGACGTTGCAAACGCGCTTAACAGTTACGTAAACAAATCTATTGATAAACTTAATAGCGAAATGAAGTACGGAATATTAAGAAACAAACTCGTAATAGTTTCTTCGGCTAGCGAAAACACAGTTTCGCAATCTTCTGGCGCTATGTCAACGTTACTTTTAGCGCTTGTAGTCGGCATAGTTTTATCGGCGGTATTTATAGTACTCGTTTACTTTGTAGACGATACTATTTCTTCGCGTGAAGAAATTGAAAGGTTAGTAGGCGCAAGCACTATTGCGTTTATAGACTTAACGCCTAACTTTACTAATAGCGATGAAACGGCTGTTACGCTAGACCAAAACAACGATAATAAGGAGGGTGTGTGATATGTTATTTTTCAAGAAAAAACAAAAAGATAATTTTGACACAGACGTTCCAAAAATCGTAGTCGGCAAAAAGTACGGCAAAAGCGAAAGTTACAATAGACTTAAAGACAACGTAATTTACGGTTGTGATAACGGCAAGAAAAAAGTATTTCAAATAGAATCTTCTATTTCGGGTGAAGGCAAGTCTACGATAGCCGTAAACCTTTCGGTTGCGCTTGCAAGAAGTGGAAAGAAAATCGTTGTTTTAGACCTTGATTTTAGGCGTCCAAAAATGCACAGGGCGTTTAATATCCCTAACTTTAATGGTCTTGCCGAATATATGCTTGGCGAAACGAGTAAAGAAGAAATGATAAAGCATGCCGAATACGGCGTTGACGTTATCAATAGGGGCAAAGCGGCGCAAAACGCGTCAATCATCTTTACTTCGGATAAGTTTAAGAACTTAATTGAAGAACTTAAACAAGAATACGATATTATAATTTTCGACTGTCCGCCAATTTTGTTAGTTTCAGATTATATGCATATATCTAAACTTGCAGACGAAGTTATATTCGTCGTATCCGCAGGTTTAACGCATCGTTCACAACTAAAAGAGTCGGTTGAACTTTTAAAACGCAATAACATAAATATTTTTGGCGTTGTTATGACGTATCACAACAACGGCAAGTTTGGTGTAAAATACGGCAGTTATTACAACGGCAGATACTATAAAGGCGTTAAAAGTAGGTATATGTCGGAGAAGTTAGATGATTGATATTCACTCGCACGTTTTACCATTTGTAGACGATGGTAGCAAATTTTTAAACGACTCTTTAAACCTTGTTGAAGTAGAGGCGAAAAACGGCGTTGAAAAGATAATTTGCACACCGCACTATAAAAAAAACGTTTACGATTTAGACGTTGAAGAAATAAAAAGAGTTTTTGAAGACTTTAAAAAAAGCGTCAAAGAAAAATCACTTTCAACGCAGTTGTTTTTAGGGCAAGAAATATATTGCACGCAAGATATTTATAACTTGCTTAAAGAAAACAAGGTCTTAACGATAAACGGCAGTAAATGTATTCTTATAGAGTTTAACTACTATGAAGAACAAGATATTGCCGACTACGTTTACAACCTAAAAACTCTTGGCTACACGCCCGTTATTGCGCACGTTGAAAGATATATTTATCTTGATTGGGATAATTTGTTTGACCTTAAACAACTTGGCGCTTTACTTCAAGTAAACGCGTCTAGCATTCTTGGTGAAGAAGGTAGGACTATTAAAAAACGCGTTCTTAACGCTATAAAGCAAGGTTTGATTGACTTTGTTGGTAGTGATATCCACAGCGATAGGGGAATAAGCATAAACAGGGCTTATAAAACAGTAGTTAAGGTTGCGGGCGTTAACGTTGCAAATCAACTTTTTAAACACAACGCTGAAAACTATTTCGGTGTATAATAAAAAAAAGGCTTTGGTTTTCCAAAGCCTTAATTTTTTTATCTTAATACATGCCTGGCATTGCGCCTGCGCCTTGTGGGATAGGTGTTTCCGGTGCGATATCGGTAACTATGCTTTCAGTTGTTAAAAGCGTAGATGCGATAGACGCAGCGTTTTGAAGGGCAGACCTTGTAACTTTAGTTGGGTCGATAATGCCCGATTTAACCATATCGCAGTATTCGTTTTTGTATGCGTCAAAACCATAGTATTTGTCGCCTTTTTTAACGATTTCGTTAAGGATAACAGAGCCGTCAAGACCTGCGTTGGTAGCAATTTGTCTAACAGGTTCTTCAATAGCGCGAAGTATGATTGACGCGCCCGTCTTTTCGTCGCCGTCTAACTTGCTTGCAAGTTCTTTAATGGCTGGTATGGCAGTTAAAAGCGCAGTACCGCCACCTGGCACGATACCTTCTTCAACGGCTGCTTTGGTTGCGGCTAAAGCGTCTTCAATGCGAAGTTTCTTTTCTTTCATTTCAACTTCGGTTGCAGCGCCAACGTTGATAACGGCTACGCCACCTGCAAGTTTAGCAAGGCGTTCTTGTAATTTTTCTTTATCGTAATCAGAAGTCGTAATTTCAATTTGACTTCTAATAGCCGAAATTCTTGCCTTAATTGCTTCTGGGTCGCCCGCGCCACCGATAATAGTGGTGTTTTCTTTGTCAACCCTAATTTGATTTGCTCTACCAAGCATATTGATGGCAACGTCTTTAAACTCAATGCCAAGTTCAGTTGAAATAACCGTACCGCCCGTTAAAATAGCAATGTCTTCAAGCATAGATTTTCTTCTATCGCCAAAGCCCGGTGCTTTAACGGCAACACAGTTGAACACGCCTTTTAACTTGTTAACTACAAGCGCTGCAAGAGCGTCGCCTTCAACGTCGTCACTAATAATTAAAAGTTTTTGACCTTGTTGCGCAATAGGTTCAACGATAGGTAAAATTTCTTGAATAGTAGAAATCTTTTTGTCAGTAATTAAAATAAGTGGATTGTCGTATACGGCTTCCATTTTATCCGTGTTCGTAACCATATACGCAGAAGCGTAGCCCCTGTCGAATTGCATACCGTCAACCGTAGTGAGTTCGGTTTTCATAGTTTTGCTTTCTTGAATAGTAATTACGCCGTCTTTACCAACTTTTTCCATTGCTTCGGAAATAAGTTCGCCAACTTCTTCGTCACCTGCAGAAATTGATGCAACTTGCGCAATAGACGTCTTATCCGTAATAGGTTTAGAAATGTTTTTTAATTCGTCAACGGTAACGTCAACGGCTTTCTTAATACCTTTCTTTAATACGATAGGATTTGCACCTGCGGCAAGGTTTTTAAGCCCTTCGCGAATAATTGCTTGCGCTAAAACTACGGCAGTAGTAGTGCCGTCACCTGCGATATCGTTAGTTTTTGTAGAAACTTCTTTAACGAGTTGTGCGCCCATATTTTCAAAAGCGTCTTCAAGTTCGATTTCTTTTGCAATCGTAACGCCGTCGTTAGTAATAAGTGGCGCGCCGAATTTTTTATCTAAAACAACGTTTCTACCCTTTGGGCCAAGCGTAATTTTTACCGTGTTTGCAAGCGTGTTAACGCCGGCTTCTAATGCTTTTCTAGCGTCTTCACCATACTTAATTTGTTTAGCCATTTTTATACCCCCTAATTATTCAACGATAGCAAGGATATCGCTTTGTTTAATAATTGTAAATTCCTTGCCGTCAACTTTAAATTCACTTCCTGCATATTTGCTGTAAAGAACAACGTCGCCAACTTTGACTTGCATCGTTACTTCTTTACCGTCGATAACGCCACCTGGACCAACTGCTACGACAGTTGCAGTTTGTTGCTTTTCTTGTGACGCGCTTGGAAGAATAAATCCTGATTTTGTAGTTTCTTCTTTGTTTGTTGCTTCAACAACAACCTTATCAAATAAAGGTTTAATTTTCATAATTATATCTCCTTTAACTTTTTTACAAGTTAGCACTCTTAACACTAGATTGCTAATTACATTATATCCATATTAAAATATTTGTCAATAGTTTATATGGCAAAAACTAAAAAAAATATTAAATAATTTTAATAAACTTTATTAAAATATTGCAATACTACCCAAAATATGTTAAACTTTATTAAAAAATGACAAAGAGGTAAAAAATGAACAAGTGGGATAAGCGCTTTGCCGACATGGCAGATTTTATAGGTGAGTGGTCTAGTTGTTTTCAAGACAATAGGCACGTTGGCGCGGTAATCGTCAAAGATAAGCGCATTTTGGCAACGGGTTACAACGGCGCGCCAAGTGGCGTTCAAAGTTGTAAAGATAAAGGGGAGTGTTTAAGAAAAAAATTAAATATACCGTCTGGCACGCGCCACGAAGTTTGCTATGCCGTTCACGCCGAACAAAACGCTATTGCGCAAGCGGCTAAACTTGGCGTTTCGGTTGAAGGCGCAACAATTTACGTTACGCACCAACCTTGCACTATTTGTACTAAAATGATAATAAATTCGGGCATTAAAAAAGTTATTTATAAAAACGGATATCCCGACGAATTTTCTAAAACGCTTTTAGACGAAGCAGGTGTAGAACTCATTAAAATTGACGAAATTGATTAAAATATAAATATAATATATAAGGAAACGTTATGCAAGAAATTAAAAATCCACAAGTAACAATTACGATGCAAGACGGTGGCAGTATAGTCGTAGAATTATACCCACAAATTGCGCCAAACACAGTAAACAACTTTATATCCCTTGTAAAAAAAGGGTTTTATAACGGAATTTGCTTTCATAGGGTTATTGAAGGCTTTATGATTCAAGGCGGTGACCCAGACGGTATAGGTACGGGCGGACCTGGTTATAGCATTAAAGGTGAGTTTAAAGGCAACGGCTTTAACAATACCTTAAAGCACGAAAGGGGCGTTATTTCTATGGCGCGCGCTATGAACCCTAACTCTGCCGGCTCTCAATTCTTTATTATGCACCAAGACGCGCCGTATTTAGACGGGCAATACGCAGGCTTTGGCAAAGTAATTAGCGGTATTGAGGTTGTAGATAAAATTGCAACCACTAAAACCGATTATAGCGACAAGCCATACGAAGACCAAATTATGAAACAAGTTACGGTTGATACTTTCGGCATAGAGTATAGCGAGCCTGTTAAAGCGTAAAAGTATAAGCAAAAAAAGTTTGATTTTTAAAACGCGCTTTTTAAAGCGTTTTGCGGTGGCGGTACGTTTTAAACTACAATTAAAAGTGAAAAATCTACGAAATTTCGTAGATTTTTTTTATTGTTTGCAATTTTTGTTGACAGCGTGCATATATTTTGATAAACTGTTAGCGTTCTAACATTTTAGGAGCGAATATGGAAGAAAAAAATATATGTTCGGAAGTTCGCATTTTAGCAAATTTATTAAGGCGAAAGACGGCGAATTTTTCGGAACTTGAAGAAATAGGAAAGATTACGGGCGGGCACGGATACATACTTTGCTTTTTATCGGAAAACAAAGATAATGAAGTGTACCAACGCGATATAGAAAAGCGTTTTAAAATCCGCCGTTCAACGGTAACGTCAACGCTTAATCGCATGGAAAAAAACGGCGTAATTGAAAGAAAAAGCGTTGAAAAAGACAGTAGGCTAAAACAAATAATTTTAACCGAAAAGGGAATAAATTTATTTAAGAACTTTAAAGTTAAAGCGGACGAAGTTGAAAGCGAAATTTCAACTGCTTTAACCAAAGAAGAAAGCCAAACGTTTTTAAAACTCATAAAAAAATTGCAAAAAAAGGTAGAGGAAAACTAGTATGATAAAAAAGTTAGCGCGTTCAATAAGAGAGTATAAAACGGCAACCATTTTAACGCCTGTTTTTATGGTGCTAGAAGTAGCAATGGAAGTTTTAATACCCTTGCTTATAAACTGGTTTGGCGGTTGTTTGCAAAACGGTGATGGAAACGGTATGTTACTTTACGGCGTTTTGATGGTTTGCGCGGCAATCGTTTCGCTATTTGCAGGCATTATGGCAGGCAAGTTGTGCGCAAAGGCGTCAACGGGTTTTGCAAAAAATTTAAGATACGATATGTTTAGCAATATTCAAAGTTTTTCGTTTGCTAATATCGACAAATTTTCATCGTCTTCGCTAGTAACAAGGCTTACGACGGACGTAACAAACGTTCAAATGGCGTTTATGATGATAATTAGAACGGCAATAAGAAGTCCGCTTATGTTCATATTCTCTGTAACTATGAGTTTTGCAATAAGCAACACTTTGCCAACAATATTCTTCGTAACTATTCCCATACTTGCTTTTGGTATAATACTTATAATTAAAAACGCAATGCCTATCTTTAAAAAAGTGTTTAAAAAGTACGATAACTTAAACGAATCGGTACAAGAAAACATCAAGGGTATGCGCGTTGTTAAGGCGTACGTTAGGGAAGAATACGAAACCGAAAAATTTAAAAAGGTTTCTAACGAACTTGCAAAAGACTTTACAAAAGCCGAAAAAATACTTGCTTTAAACGGCCCTTTAATGCAATTTTGTTTGAATATATCACTCATTTTAATTGCGTTAATCGGTTCAAGAATTATAATTGACAAAACGCAAGATTTAAACGTTTTCGGCTTAACTAGTTTGCTTACTTACTCTCTTCAAATTTTAATGTCACTTCAAATGCTTTCTATGATTTTCGTTATGATAACTATGTCGCTTGAATCGGCAAGGCGTATTACCGAAGTGCTTGAAGAAAAGACTAGTTTAACTAACAAAGACGGTGCAATTAAAGAAGTTTTAAACGGTCAAATTGATTTTGAAAACGTAAGTTTTAGTTATTTTGAAAACTCAAATAAATATGCGCTTGAAGATATCAATTTATCTATAAAAAGCGGTCAAACCGTGGGAATTATAGGCGGTACGGGTTCGGGTAAAACTTCGCTTGTCAACCTAATATCTAGGCTTTACGACGTTTCAAAAGGTTCGGTAAAAGTTGGCGGAATTGACGTTAAAGATTACGATTTAGAAGTCTTGCGCGATAGCGTATCCGTAGTTTTACAAAAGAACGTTTTATTCTCTGGCACGGTTAAAGAAAATTTAAGGTGGGGCAATGCGCTTGCTACCGACGAAGAAATAGTAAACGCTTGTAAACTTGCGCAAGCCGACGAATTCGTTTCGTCTTTTAAAGACGGATACGACACGTTCATAGAGCAAGGTGGCGCAAACGTTTCGGGCGGTCAAAAGCAAAGGCTTTGTATTGCAAGGGCAATACTTAAAAACCCAAAAGTTTTGATTTTAGACGACTCTACGTCAGCCGTAGATATGAAAACTGACGCACTTTTAAGAAACGCCATAAAAACAACGCTACAATCAACTACTAAAATTATCGTTGCGCAAAGAATTGCGTCGGTTATGGACGCCGACTTAATAGTAGTTATGGACGGCGGTAAAATAAACGGAGTAGGCACGCACGAAGAACTTTTAAAAACTAACAAAATTTATGAAGAAGTGTATAACTCTCAACACAAAATGGCAGACTTTGACGAAGATGGGGGTGAAAACTAATGGCAGGATTTAAAGGCGGAATGCAAGGCGGTATGCGTGGTGGAATGCGTGGCGGCCCAAAGGGCGGAAAAGGTTTAAAACATTTAGACGTTAAGGCTTTAAAAAGACTTATAGGCATCTTGTTAAAAGACTATAAAAGTCTATTCATAGTTATCCTTGCTTGCATAGGCGTAAGCGCCGTTGCAAGTTCGATGGGCGGTTTGTTCTTAAACAAGGTTTATTCGGCGCTAGAAACTTATATTTCGGGCGTTGTCGGTGCAAGCGAAACTTGGTCGGTTATAACGTCGGCTTTAATAGTTTTAGGTTGCATTTACTTAATAAACGTAACTTGTAGTTATTTGTATAGTTTTTTGGGCGCTATTTTAACTCAACGCTTTTTGCGTGATATGAGAAACAGGCTTTTTGAAAAAATGCAAAAATTGCCTATAAAGTATTTTGATACGCACACTCACGGCGATATTATGAGTACTTACACGAACGACATTGACGCGTTAAGGCAATTAGTTTCGCAAAGTTTACCACAACTTCTTTCAACCATAATAACTCTTATAACGCTAACTATCGTTATGTTATACATTAGCGTAATATTGTTTTTAGTGGTAGTTGCCGGCATAGTTTCTATAACCTACGTAACGAAATTGATAGGCGGAAACAGCGCTAAATACTTCATGGCGCAACAACAAGCCGTTGGTAAAGCCGAAGGCTATATTGAAGAAATGATGAACGGTCAAAAGGTCGTTAAGGTATTTAACCACGAAGAACAATCAAAGCAAAAGTTCAAAGAGTTAAACGACAATTTGTGTTACGTTTCTAATAAGGCAAACGCATTTTCTAATATGTTAATGCCTATAATTCACAACATAGGTAACATTTTATACGTCCTTACGGCATTTTTAGGTGGCGGAATTTTCATTTTAACAAACGGAACGGGCATAAATATAAGTTTGCAAGACCTTTTTACGACGGGCAATATCATAGGCTTAATGAAGATAAGCACGGTAGTATCTTTCTTGGGTATGGCAAGGCGTTTTGCTAACACGACGGGGCAAATTTCTAACCAAATAAATTCCGTAGTTATGGCGGTTGCAGGCTCAAATAGAATTTTTAGATTGCTTGACGAAAAGGAAGAAGAAGACGAAGGCTACGTAACGCTAGTTAAAGTTAAAGAGCAAGACGGCAACTTCGTTGAAACAGAAGAAAGCGACGGCTTTTGGGCTTGGAAACACCCACACAAAGCCGATGGAACTATAACTTATACAAAACTTGCGGGCGACGTAGTTTTAGAAAACGTAGACTTTGGCTATACCGAAGACCGCATCGTTCTTCACGACGTATCGCTTTACGCAAAACCCGGTCAAAAAGTTGCTTTCGTAGGCGCAACGGGTGCGGGTAAAACGACTATAACTAACCTTATAAATAGGTTTTACGATATTGCCGACGGCAAAATTCGCTACGATAATATCAACGTTAACAAAATTAAAAAGGCCGATTTAAGAAAATCGCTTGGTATAGTTTTGCAAGACGTAAGCCTATTTTCAGGCACGATTATGGACAATATCCGCTACGGCAAACTTGACGCAACGGACGAAGAGTGTATAAACGCTTGTAAACTTGCTAGTGCCGACGACTTTATTTCACGCTTGCCAGACGGTTACAATACCTATATTACGGGCGACGGCGCAAACTTTTCGCAAGGTCAACGTCAACTTCTTTCAATAGCGCGTGCAGCCGTTAAAAACGCGCCCGCTATGATATTAGACGAGGCTACTTCTTCAATAGACACGCGTACCGAACTTTTAGTTCAACAAGGCACGAATAGGCTTATGCAAGGAAGAACCGTGTTTATTATTGCGCATAGGCTTTCAACCGTTAAAGATGCCGACGTTATAATGGTGCTTGATAAAGGAAGAATTATTGAAAGGGGTTCGCACGAAGACTTAATGGAAGCAAAAGGCACGTACTATCGCTTGTACACGGGCAACTTTGAAGAATAAAATTTTAATAAAAACTTAACCAAAAACAGTAAAACCGCTATAAAGTTTTACTGTTTTTTTATAATTGTTTTGTGTGTGGCACACAAACTAGCGTATTTTGTCCGCACACAAAATAATTTGTGTTTTTTGTATGCAAACAGTTGTCTTTTTTTTGATAATGTAATATTATATCATATATATTATTTTACTTAATTAGGGGGCGTTTATGTATATTAGTACGAGAGGTGGCGAAGAATTAACGGCTAGTCAAGCGATATTAAAAGGGCTTGCAAGTGACGGTGGTTTATTTTTACCAAAAACGCTAAACAAACTTAATATTGACGGCAAGTATATTAGCAAAACGTATACTGAAATTGCAAAAGACGTTTTTTCGCTTTTTTTAGACGATTACACAAGCGAAGAAATTGACTATTGCATACAAAGTGCGTACAACAAAGAAAATTTTAACGAGTGTTTTACTAAATTAACTTCGTTTGACGACGTTATGTTTTTAGAGTTATACCACGGCCCAACGCTTGCCTTTAAAGATATGGCGCTTACAATTTTGCCATTTTTAATTGAAGTTGCAAAAAAGAAAAACAACGTTGTAGATAAGTCGCTTATTTTAGTTGCAACGTCAGGCGATACGGGTGGCGCGGCGCTATCAAGTTTTATGAAAAACGAAGCTTTTGATACAGTCGTTTTATATCCAAACGGCGGTGTTTCGGAAATTCAAGAAAAGCAAATGCTTTACTACACTAACGAAAGAACGCACGCCTACGCTATAAACGGCAACTTTGACGATTGCCAAACTTTCGTTAAAAAGTTGTTTTCGTCTTACCCAAAAGATAACGGAGTGTTGCTTTCTTCGGCAAACTCTATAAACATAGGCAGGCTTGTGCCACAAGTTATATACTACGTTAGCGCTTATTGTACGGCTGTTAAGCAAGGCTCTTTAAAACTTGGCGAGCCATTTACAATTTGCGTGCCAACGGGTAACTTTGGCGACATTTTTGCGGGATATTTAGCGTCGCTTATCGGCGTACCTATAACTAACTTTATTTGCGCGTCTAACGTCAACAACGTTTTAACGGACTTTTTTAAAACGGGCGTTTACGATAAAAACAGGCAATTCAAAAAATCTAATTCGCCCGCTATGGACATTTTAATTTCTTCTAACCTAGAAAGGCTTGTTTATATGGCTGTTAATAAAGACGGCGAAAGGGTTAAAGGTTTAATGCAAAGTTTAAACGAAACGGGCGTTTATAAACTTGAAGAAAGCGAAATGAACGCGTTAAGTTCGTTTGACGCGTCGTTTACTACGGAAGAAGAAACTATGCTTGCAATCAACAAGGCGTTTAAAGAGTTAAACTACTTAATAGACCCACACACCGCCGTTGCATACGATTGCTATAATAAACTAGACAAAAAGGCAAAAACGCTTATAGTTTCAACGGCAAGTCCGTATAAATTCCCACACACGGTTGCAAAGGCTCTTAACTTACCACACGAAAAAAGCGAATTTTCGCTTATTAGGGATATTGCAGAATACACTAACACAAAAATACCTTACGGCATTAAAAAGTTAGAAAAAAGCAACAAAAAAACCATACTTAAAACGACGGACGAAATTAAAGATATAGTAACTTATTCTTCAACGAAATTTGAAGTTACGGTACCTGCGTCGTCGGCAAATTTAGGTTGTTCGTTCGACTGTTCTGGCATTGCGCTTTCGTTATACAATTCGTTTATTTTTGAAAAAAGCGATTGCGACATGGTTGAATACGGCAGTTTAGACAACAACTTAATGTTAAAGGCGTATAAAAAGACTTTTGAAGTTTCTAAAAAAGAATATATCCCCGTAAAAATTACGCAAGGCGTTTCGGAAGTTCCGTCGTCAAGGGGGCTTGGCTCATCTTCAACTTGCATAGTTGCGGGCGTAGTTGCGGCAAACTTAATGCTTAAAAACTACTTTACTAAAAAAGAACTTTTAAAGATAATGACGGATATTGAAGGTCATCCAGACAACGTTGCGCCTGCATATTTAGGCGGTTTCGTAACGTCTTGTATGGATAAAGACGAACTTTATACGGTAAGAAATCAAGTTTCGCCAAACCTTGTTATTTATGCGTTAATACCCGACTTTGAACTTTCAACTGAAAAGGCAAGGGCCGTACTTCCAAAAAGCATACCTTTAAAAGACGCTATCCACAACTTATGCCGTTCGGCAATTACGGGCAACGCGTTTTTAAACGGCGACGTAAAAATGATTAAAACGGTATTTGACGATAAAATTCACCAACCCGTTAGATTTCCGCTTATGAAAACGGCAACGCAAGTTATAGATTTTGTTGAAAAGAAAGGCTATGCGGTTGCTATAAGCGGTGCGGGTTCAACTTTACTTGCAATAGGTTTAAAAAATAGCCAAAAGATTAGCGATATTAAAATTGACGGCGTTACTTGGACGGCTAAAAAACTTTACGTTGACAATAAGGGAGCATCGTATAAAAAATGTTAAACGAATTTTTAATGGTGCATAAAGAAGTGTTGCCACCTTGCTACGAGCAAGTCGTTAAAGCCGTTAAAATGATAGGGCAAGACGGAAAAAGCGTAAGTGACGTTTGTAAAGAATTAGACATTAGCCGTTCAACTTTTTATAAGTATAAAGACAAGGTCTTTGAACTTGCCTCAAACTATGGCAAAAAATGTATAATTTCGTTTAGAACGGAACACGAAAAGGGCATTTTATCTAACGTATTAAACACTATAGCAACGCTTAACGGAAACATTTTAACTATTAACCAAGATATGCCTATACACGATATAGCATATATAACGATAACGCTTGAAACAAGTGAATTAAGCGTTTCAATTTACGAATTAGTAACACAATTAAAAAATTTAGCAAAAGTTAAAGACGTAAACTTACTTGCTTTTGAATAGGAGATATTATGAACATAGGATTACTTGGATGTGGCACAATCGGTGGTGGCGTACTTGAACTTATCGACGGTTTAAGCAAAGAACACGACGTTAAAGTTTTAAAGGTATTTGATTTACCTGTTAAAAAAGACGTGCTTAAAGAAAGATACGCCGGCGATATTAACGAAATTTGTCAAAATAAAGATATAGACGTTGTAATTGAAGCAATGGGTGGCGACAAATTTCCATACGAATGTATAATTAAGGCTTTAAAAAACAAAAAGCACGTTATAACGTCAAATAAAGAAGTGGTAAGTTTGCATATTGAAGAATTTTATTCTTTGGCAAAGCAAAACGGCGTATACTTTATGTGTGAAGCGTCCGTTGGTGGCGGTATTCCGCTTATTTGTTCGCTTATCGATAGCGTTAAAACGGATAAAGTAAGTAAAATTTACGGCATAATTAACGGTACTACTAACTACATTTTAACGCGTATGGAAAAAGACGGCGTTAGTTTAGAAGAAGCGCTTGTTGACGCTAAAAAATTAGGCTTTGCCGAACAAGATGCAACCAACGATTTAGAAGGTCTTGATATGACGCGTAAAATTTGCATACTTTCGTCTATTGCCTACGGCGGAACGGTTAATTATAAAGACGTTTACCACTACGGCATAAGCAAAGTTACGGCTGAAATTTTAAAGGATATCAAGTCGCTTAACTACAACTTAAAATTCGTTGCCGAAAGCGTTTTAGAAGACGGTAAAGTTATAGTATCCGTCGAGCCCGTTTTAGTTACGGTAGAAAACGCGTTAAGCGGTGTAAATTATGAGTTTAACGCCGTATTTTACGATTGCTTTAACAACGGCACTTTGGGTTTTTACGGCAAGGGCGCGGGCAGATATCCAACGGCATCTGCTATGGTTGCGGACTTATTTAGAATTAAAGATAAAAAACAAGTTTATTATTTTGAAAATAAAAACGAATACAAGATTGAAAACTTTATTAACACTTCAAATTATTACGTTTACGATGGCGTTAAGGGTAAAATTATAAATAAGTTAGACGACGTTAAAAAGTATCAATTCGTTGCAAGAATTTTCTAAAAAATTAAAAAACACGCAAAATTTTATAAAATGAATAAATATTTTGTTGACACATTCGTACCAAGGTGTTAAAATAGCACTAATTCAATACTATAATTTGGAGTAGAGGTGCATTTGTTAAAGAGTATCGCGCTATAAACGGTTGCCAAAACCGCGCGAAAAAGGTGATAAGTGCCGAAGTGTATAAGTGTGGCAACTTGTATGCTGGCAATTTAGATAATATCTATCTTGTTGTCGCAGAAATGCGGAGCGCTATTCTGTTTTTCCATAATGGTTTTAACGGGGTAGCGATTGTTACCCCGTTTTATGTTAAAATCATTAAGGACATTTTAGGAGAGTAAAAAATGAAAAAGTACACGGTTGCAGTAGTAGGTGCTACGGGATTAGTTGGTTCTACGTTTTTAAAGGTTTTAAAAGAGTATGATTTTCCTATATCAAAACTCACTTTATTTGCGTCGGAAAGAAGTGCGGGTAAGCAAATTGAATATAACGGCGAAACTTACACGTTACAAAAATTAGAAAAAGGCTGTTTTGAAGGAGTGCAAATTGCACTTTTTAGCGCAGGCGGAAAAGTTAGTGAAGAATGGGCGATAGAAGCCGAAAAAAGCGGTACGGTCGTAATAGACAATTCTAGCGCTTGGCGTATGGTTGAAGAATGTGCGCTTATCGTACCAGAAATCAATATAGGCGCGTTTGACAATGCAAGAAAAATCGTTGCAAACCCAAATTGTAGCACGATTCAATCAGTTCTTCCACTTAAACCATTAAAAGATGCGTTTGGTCTTAAAAGAGTTGTATACTCTACGTATCAAGCCGTTTCGGGCAGTGGTCAAAAGGGTAAAAACGATTTAGAAAGAACTTTAAAGGGTGAAGAACCACAGTTTTATCCATACGATATTTCTCAAACTTGTTTGCCACACATTGATTCTTTTACGGATAACGGCTACACTAAAGAAGAACTTAAAATGGTAAACGAAACGAGAAAAATTTTAGGAATGCCAAACTTAAAAGTTTCGGCAACTTGCGTTAGAGTTCCCGTTGCAAATTCTCACGCCGTTTCGGTTATGGTTGAACTTGAAAAAGAATTTACGCTTGAAGAAGTTAGGAAGGCGTTTGAAAGTCAAGAAGGTATCGTTGTAGTTGACGACCCACAAAACTTAAAATACCCAACTTCAATTATCGCAAACGGTACGGACGCCGTTTACGTTGGTAGAATTAGAAGAGATTTGTCTTGCGACAACGGTTTACTTTTCTACGCCGTAAGCGACAATATTAGAAAAGGTGCGGCAGCAAATGCCGTTCAAATTGCAAAAGCATTGATAAAGGCAGATAAAATATGATAACGGTAGTTAAATTCGGGGGCTCTTCGGTTGCAAGCGCCTCACAATTTGTAAAAGTAAAAAATATAGTTACAAGTGACGAAAAGCGTCAAGTAGTAGTCGTATCCGCACCGGGCAAAAGGTTTAGTGGGGATAGCAAGGTTACGGACTTGTTGTACGTTTTATCTTCACACCTTCACTATGCCGTTGATTACACTAGCGTGTTAAACGACGTTTACGGTAGATACGAAGAAATTAGAAGTGAACTTAACATTGATTGCGACTTAACGAGTGAATTTGATAAAATCAAAGAAAACTTAAAAAACGGCGCAACGGAAGAATACATAGTATCGCGCGGTGAATACTTATGCGCAAAACTTATGGCGGCTTATTTAGGATACACTTTCGTTGATTCGGCAGACGTAGTTAAGTTTAATTATGACGGAACTTTAAATTACGAAGAAACTAAAATGGCAGTTTCTTTAAAATATTCCGAAGTAGGCACTATGGTTGTTCCAGGTTTTTACGGTTCTTTTCCAACGGGCGAAATTAAGTTATTTTCACGCGGGGGTTCGGATATTACGGGTTCAATTTTAGCAATGGCTGTCGAAGCGGAAAAATACGAAAACTGGACGGACGTTAGCGGTGTTTTAATGGCAGACCCAAGAATAGTAAACAATCCAAAAAGGATTGCCGAAGTTACTTACGACGAACTTCGTGAACTTTCTTATATGGGCGCAAGCGTATTGCACGAAGAAACCATTTTTCCTATTCGCGAACTTGAAATTCCTATCTATATATTAAATACTAATGCGCCAACAGACGAAGGCACGATAATTTTAAGCGAATCTACCGATAACAGTTGTTTAATTACGGGTATTTCGGGTAAAAAGAACTACAAGGCGTTTACTATTGCTAAAACTATTAACGCAAACAAAGCGCAAGTTATTAGAAACTGTTTAGAAGTTTTTGAATCGTTTAAGGTTGCGGTTGAACATATCCCAACGGCTATTGATAAATTTAATATTATCGTTGACGGCAAAAAAGTTGACAAAAAACTTTACGACATTATCGCTAAATTAAAACAAATAAACGGCGTTGTATCCGTTGAAGTTGACAGCGACCTTGCGCTAGTTGCCGTAGTTGGTAGAAATATGGTTTTAAGACCTGGTATGTCGGGTATGTTGTTCTCTATTTTTGGTAAAAACAACATTAACATTAAAACTATTGCTCAATCAACGGAAGAAATAAGCATTATCGTAGGCGTAGCGCAAGCCGATTTTGAAAAGGCAATAAACGCTATTTACGACGGTGTAATTAGAGAATTATAATAAAAAACTTAAAATTAAAAGGATAGCAAGACTGAAATGCGTTTCAAAAGTTTGTCTAAACTTTTGGGTTCACGTTAAGGTGCTATCCTTTTTTTGTGTAAAATTTTGTTTTTAAAAGACGTTTTGCGCCATAAAACTATACATTTGTGGTATTTGTTCGCAAAGTTCAATAACCACGTCTATTTTAGAAATAGCGTCTTCTTTTTTGCCGTTTTCAACTAACGTTGTCGCTTCGGCTATCCATAAGTCCATTTCTTTAATATCGTTATGCGGTATAAAAACGTGCAGTTTTTTCTTTTTTTCTATCCATAATTTTTGTAAAGACAAAACGTCTTCTTTAACCGCACCGTCGACTTCAATTTTATCATAAACGATAACGGCGGTTTGTTTTAGTTCGTCAAAAGTGTTTTTTAATAGTGTTTGTTCGTAAAAAGATATAGAAAGCAGTATTGCAATAGCAACTACTGCCGATATAAAAGACCTTACCATTTTATGTTTTCCTTTAATTTGTAGTTACCTATAATATATTTTTTATTGAACTGTTGAAAATAATATCGCCCTTTGCCGTCAATAGTTAAAACACCAACGTCTTTAATGCCTTTTGCCCCGTTTTGTTGGCAAAGTTTATTAAGTTCGTCTTCGCTTAAACTAACCGCAACGATATTCTTTTTTACAGTTTTTCCGTTACTAATTAGTAAAATAGGTAAATCGGGTGGGGGAGTGTTTTGCTGTTTTTCTATTGCCGAAAGCGTGCCGTTTGCTTCGTATATTGCATACTCTACGGCGTCTAGCGAAAAATAGCCCAAATTACGCATAGACTCTATAAGGTCGCTTACGTCTAAATTGTTCTTTTTTAACTCTTTAAAATCAACGCCGTTTTTGTTAATAACAACCGACGGCTTACCGCTTATTAAAAGTTTAAAAAACGCGCCCGATTGCTCTAAAATAGCAATAAATTGATGCAAAATAAAAACCGCTAAAATTGCCAAAATGCCGTATAAAAGCGGTACGGATATATCCGACATGGGTATACACGCAAGTTCCGAAATTAAAAGTGTAACTATAAATTCAAAAGGTTGCATTTCGCCTATTTGCCTTTTCCCCATAAAGCGCATAATTACAAGTAAAGTTAGATAAATTATTGCCGACCTTATAAAAATTATTGCCATAAAACTATTGTTTGTTAAAATGGCAAAAATATGTAATAAAACTTGCAAAAATTGTTAAAACGTGGTATTATATAGTAAATTTATTAGCAGAGTAGCCCAAAAGCGTTAAGTGCATTGAAATGGGATGTTGTTCAATGACGAAAACGGTTATCGTTGCGGTTTGAGGGCGCGTCCGTTGCTATTTGGTGCAAACCATTTTTTAACGGACCTCTTTGGAGGTTTTTTTATGTTTAAATTAGGCGAAATTAAAGGTGTAGATTTTATTTTTTCAAAATTTCTACAAGGCAAAAGTAGTACTAAAAAAGTTGCTTATATAGGACTTTTTACGGCATTTTTGCTTGTGTGCAACGCGTTTTTATCTGTCCCTTTATTTGACTTGCAGTTTTCGTTAACTATCCTTTGCAGTATGATTGCAGGCGTAGTTTTAGGGCCTGCTTGTGGGTTTTTATCTTGCTTTGTTGCCGACTTAATAGGGTATTTTATAAATAGTGGCGGTATGTTTTACTTTTTTTGGGTAGGGCTTTCAACTTCGCTTACCGCATTTATTAGCGCTTGCGCTTTTATAGGATATAATAAAAACAAGCCTTTATTAAACTTTATAATAAGAATAATTGCGTCAATCTTATTAACTTTTTTAATATGCACCGTCGCAATAAATTCAACGGGTTTTTATATCTATAATTCTCATATAGGTTCTTTAACAAAGGCGATAGAATACGCGCAAAACACTTTTGGTAAAGATATTAGTTTTTTAATATATCTAGCGTATAGGCTTATTTTTAAAGGTCAAATTTATAATAGCATCTTTAACTACGCTTTGTTCGTAATAGTAATGCCGTTTTTAAAGCCGTTAAAAATTTTTGATTAGTTGTTTTTAAAAAACACCTTAATATCAAATAGGTTAAACACTCTATAAAACAAATAGCAAAATATCGTTACGACGATAGTCGTTATTAAAATAGAAAAACCGTTTGGCATAAAGTTTAATAGCACGTTGTTAAAAAAATAACCAAGCAATGCCGATGGAAAAATAAATAGAAAACTAACTATAATAAACAGCAAGAATTTTGGCTTAACTTTGCAAGTCTTGTATATTAAAATAAGGTTTAAAATTGCGGTTACGGTATAACTTAATAAAAGCCCTAAAACTAGCGAATAAACGCCTATAAACTGTGGTAAAAAGTAGATTGAAAGCATTAAAAAACTTGCACCGCAAAGGTAAAAAATTAGCGTTCTTTTTTCTAGGTTAAGGCTGTTTAAAATGCTAGTTGTTATCATACAAATACTCATAGGAAACATAATTATGCAAGCCCTTGCAATATAGGTGCCTGCATTTTTATTATCGTAAAGCAAAACGCCTATATCTTCGCCCATACTCAAAAAAGACGGTATGATTAAAGCCGATATAAACACAGAGCACTTTATTGCTTGCTCAATGTTGTTTTTTAAATTTAGGTTGTTGTGCCTATAAAAGTTTTCGGATAGTTCTGGCACTAAAACAAGGGCAATAGAGCCGATAAGCGTAGACGGTATGTAAATTAAAGGTATGCTCATACCCGAAAGTTCGCCAAAACTTGAAAGGGCAACGCTTGTTTTAACACCGCTTAAAACTAGGCGCGCTGGAAGTATTATTGCAATAAGGGTGTTTATAAGCGAAGTCGTCGTTTTCATAGCCGTTATGGGTGCGGACGAAGACGCAAGCGGGCGAAGTTGCTTAAACGGATTTGCAGTTTTACCGTCGTGAACGAAATAAAAAATCGTAGCCAAAACGAAAGAAAACGCGTAAGATATAAGAACGGCGTAAGAAGCGCGATAAACGCCGTCTATCATAGAAGTCATATTGCTAATTAGTATTATGCCAAAAACAAGCATAACGATTTCTTCTAAAAGTTCAATTAAACTATAAGTCAAAAACTTTTTTCTACCCCAAAAATACCCTCTAATAACGGCATAAATTGAAGTTATAACAATCCCCGGAAGTAATATTTTTAATATTGAATAACACCTTGTATCCGTAAAAATAAAGGTAAATTTTTCTTCAAAAATATACATTAAAACGGTTATCGGAAGCGACATACAAAGGCTTAAAAATATGCCCGAAAACACTGTGTTTCCACTAGTATTTTTGCCGTTTTCCGTACTGTTTTTTATCATTATTCTAGAAACCGTTATGGGTATTCCCGAAGCCGTTAAGGTTATAAGTAGCCCCACAACCGAAAGCACAATTTGATATATGCCAACGCCTTCTGACCCCAAAGTTCTAGATAGAAAAATTCTATAAATAAATCCAAGCAATCTTTCAACAACGGAAAAAGAAGTTACCGTTGCCATAGTTTTAACAAGTCGTCTAATAATATCACCCCATAAAAAGTATTTTTGTATATTTTATTAAAGTTTTTTTTCAAATAGAATAACAAGCCCGTTTTACAAATATAATTTATTATGAATTCTTTAATTTCTGTTATTGACCTTATAAATTGTGGTTGTTATATCGCTATAAAGGGCGATACGCTAGATAGCGTTTCTAAAAAATTTAGCACGACAAAAAACGCAATAAAAAGCGATAATTTTTTAGACGAAGACATAAAAGAAGGGCAACTTTTGTTTATAAAAAAGCACGATATAATCCACGAAGTAAAAGTTTATGAAACGCTTGAAGATATTTCAAAAAAATACGGCGTTAGCGCCCAAGATATTTTATTAAAAAACGGACTAGAATTTATATACCCATACGCAAGAATAATAATTTTTAAAAATGAAAACGATTAAGTTGCAAAAGTTTTTTAAAGACAATTTATTCAACCTAAAATGGACTTGCAATTGCTGTAATTGCGAGATTTTTAATAACGACTATTTTTGCGACGACTGTAAAAATTCGTTTTTAGAAATTAGGGCGGACAAGTGTAATCATTGCGGAAGAAGAACAAGCGAAGTTTCGCTGTTTTGCAATTCTTGTTCGGGCAAAAATTTGCAATTTGACAAGGCGCGTAGCGTTTACGAATATTGCGAGCCTATAAGCGCTTTAATAAAGGCTTTTAAATATGACGGCAAAAAGTATTTAGCCGAAGTTTTCGCAAACAAAATGGTTAGCGCCTTTTTGCTAAATTTTAGTGACGTAGACCTTATAACTTTCGTTCCTATGAGTAAAAAGCGCGAAAAGTTAAGGGGATACAATCAATCTAAACTATTAGCGCAAGAACTTTCGCTTTTAACGGGTATAAAGTGCATAGAAACGGTAATAAAAAAGAGCGAAACCGAAAGGCAAGCAAACTTATCGGCAAAGGATAGAAGAAATAATCTTAAAAACTCTTTTAAAGTTGCAAAAAGCGTCGTAAAAGACAAAAGGGTTTTAATTGTTGACGACGTTTTAACAACGGGCTCGACGGCAGACGTTTTAGCCGAAGCCTTTAAAAAGGCTAGTGCCCAAGCCGTCTACGTGCTAACGATTGCGTCGGTTACTTATTTAAACGACAAAAATTGTTAAAAAACTCACAAAAATTTAATATATTGTGGGCGGTTATATGAAAATATTGTTAAATTTGTTTACTTGAAAGAAAAAATATTGTACAATAATATAATAAACTAATGTTGATATAAATAATAAACGGAGAGTATTATGGGACTTATTAGATATATTTTAAATCACGATACGCGCGTAGGGCTTAAAAACATAGGCAAAATTGCGGATAAAGTTATGGCACTTTCACCCATTTACGAAAAAATGAGTGAAGAAGAATTAAAGGGGCAAACCGAAATTTTAAAAGGTCGTTTAAAAAACGGCGAAAGTTTAGACAAAATTTTGCCCGAAGCCTTTGCAACCGTTAGAGAAGCAAGTTACAGGGTTTTAAATATGCGTCACTACAAAGTGCAAATTATGGGTGGCGTGTGCGTTCACGAAGGTCGTGTTGCCGAACTTAAAACGGGCGAAGGTAAAACGCTTATGGCTACTTTACCCGCATACCTTAACGCGCTTACGGGCAAAGGTGTTCATATCGTAACGGTAAACGACTATCTTGCTGGGCGTGACGCAGAGTGGATGGGCAAAGTTTATAGGTATTTAGGCTTAACCGTTGGCGTAAACGTTCACGACTTGACCGACGATAAAAAGCGCGAAGCCTATAATTGCGACATAACTTACGGCACGAACAACGAATTTGGCTTCGACTATTTGCGTGATAATTTGAAAGTCAACTTAAAAGATATGGTACAACGCGGTCTTGAATTTGCTATTATCGACGAAGTCGACTCTATTTTAATTGACGAAGCGCGTACTCCACTTATTATTTCGGGTAGGGGTATGAAGTCGTCTGAACTTTATATTCAAGCAAACAGGTTTGTAAAAACGCTTAAAAAAGACGAAGACTTTACCGTTGACATTAAAGACAAAAGCGTTCAAATTACCGAATCGGGTGCGGAAAAAGCGGAAAAATTCTTTAACATACCAAACTTTGCCGACATTGAAAACGCCGATTTATCGCACCACATACAACAAGCGTTAAAAGCGCATCACATTTTTAAACGCGATAACGATTACGTCGTTCACGACGGTGAAATTTTAATAGTTGACGAATTTACCGGCCGTTTGATGATAGGTAGGCGCTACTCCGACGGCTTACACCAAGCCATAGAAGCAAAAGAAAACGTGCCTATTAGAAACGAAAACAAAACTCATGCAACGATAACCTTTCAAAACTATTTTAGGTTATACAACAAGTTGTCGGGTATGACGGGTACGGCAAAGACGGAAGAAGAAGAGTTTAGAACTATTTACGGGCTTGACGTTTTAGAAATTCCAACAAATCGCCCCGTTCAAAGAAAGGACGAACCCGACGTTATCTACTCAACCGAAAAGGGCAAATTGCGTGCAATAATTAAAGATATTATTGACACTCACGAAAAAGGTCAGCCCGTTTTAGTTGGTACGGTAACGGTAGAAAAATCGGAAGAAATTTCTAGGCACTTAATCAAAAACAAAGTAAAACACAATATATTAAACGCTAAAAACCACTTAAAAGAAGCGCAAATTATAGCGCAGGCGGGCAAAAAAGGCGCTGTAACCATCGCCACTAACATGGCAGGTCGTGGTACGGATATTTTGCTTGGCGGTAACCCTGAATTTTTAGCAAAGCAAGACTTAAAAAACAGGGGCGTAGACTCTAAATTGATAGAAAGCGCTACTTCTTACGTTCAAAACGTGGAAGACGAAGTTTTAAAGGTAAGGGAAGAATACAGAGAACTTTTAAAAGAGTATTCGGAACAAACTGAAAAAGAAAAGCAAGAAGTTATGGCTCTTGGCGGTTTAAGAATTATAGGTACGGAAAGGCACGAATCACGCCGTATAGATAACCAGTTAAGAGGTCGTGCAGGTCGTCAAGGCGACCCCGGTTCAACGCTTTTCTATATTTCTTTGGAAGACGATTTGGCAAAGCGTTTCGGTGGCGAAAGGCTTATGTCGATTTACAACACCTTTAAAGTTGATGAAGATACGCCTATGCAAGCAAAAATGCTAGCAAGGCAAATAGAAAACGCGCAACGTATGATAGAAGGCAGAAACTTTGGCATAAGGCGTCAAATTATTGAATACGACGACGTTATGAACACTCAACGCCAAACTATTTACGAAGAGCGTATGCAAGTATTAAAGGGCGAAAACACGCACGAAAAAATACTCAATTTAATTCCAGATATCGTATCAATGATACTTCACTCAACGGTAAACACAAGCATTGAACCATCAAAATGGGATAAAGACAAACTTAATAAAGCCCTTGAAGACAAGGTGTTGCCACAAGGCACTAACTATTTGACGTCAAGTAGGCTTGAAAAGTGGGATTTAGGCGAAATTTTAAATAGGGTAACTAAAAAAGTTATAGAAACCTATGAAGAAAAAATTGCAAAATACGCCGAAATGGGCATAAATTTTGACGAAGTTGAAAGGTTTGTTTTATTAAAGAACGTAGACTCTAAATGGATAGACCACATCGACGCTATGGACACTTTAAAACGCGGTATTTCACTTCGCGGTTATGCGCACGAAAACCCAATTAACGCATACAAGCGCGAAGGCTTAGATATGTTTAACGATATGACGGAAAGAATACAAGTTGACACAGTTTCATTATTGTTAAAAGCCGAAATTAAAACAAATCCAATTCAAAAACAACAAGCGCCAACCGAATTATCCGAAAGCGGTGGCGGTGGCGAAGTAGAAAAGAAAAGCGCAACGGTAGTAAAAGGCAAAAAAATAGGCAGAAACGACCCTTGCCCATGCGGTAGCGGAAAAAAATACAAAAACTGTTGCGGTTTAAACAATTAGGAATTTTATGGTAAGAACAGATTTATACTGGCAAAAAATTAACGACTTAAAAACGACTTTAAAAGAAGCGGGCTATTCGTTAGATATTTCTTCGGCGCGTTCAGATTTAGAAGTCATTGAAAAAGAACTTGAAAAAGAAGAAGTTTACACAAATTTGCAAAAGTCAACGGAATTTTCGCGTAAGGCACAAGCGTTAAGGAACAAAATCGACGCGTTTAGCAAAGCCGAAAAGGCAATTGCCGATGCCGAAGAATTAGTTATTCTTGCCGAAGAAGAAGACGACGATTCTTTTATGAGTGAAGTTGAAGCCGAATTAAAAGAAGCCGAAGAAGATATCGAAACAATGAGTTTGCAAGCGCTTTTACGCGGAAAATACGACTCTAACTGTGCAATAATGACTTTACACGCAGGCGCAGGCGGTACGGAAGCGTGCGACTGGACGGAAATGCTATACAGAATGTATATTTGCTATGCCGAAAAGCACGGCTATAAAATAACCGAACTTGATAGGCTTTCGGGTGATGAAGCAGGAATTAAAAGCGTTTCGTTTAAAGTTGAAGGCATAAATGCATACGGATATTTAAAAGCCGAAAAAGGCGTTCACAGGCTTGTAAGAATTTCGCCGTTTGACTCTAACGCAAGAAGGCACACTTCGTTTTCTTCGGTAGAAGTTATGCCCGAAATTGAAGACGCTAACGAAATAGAAATCCGTCCCGACGAATTAAAGGTCGACACTTATAGAAGTAGTGGCGCAGGCGGTCAACACGTTAATAAAACGGAATCGGCAATAAGAATAACGCACTTGCCAACGGGTATTATCGTTGCTTGTCAAAACGAAAGGTCGCAAATTCAAAACCGCGAACAAGCAATGCGTATGCTTATTAGTAAACTCATTGAAAAACGCGAAGCGGAAAGACTTGCCGAAGCGCAAGAAATTAAAGGCGAAATCAAAAAGATTGAGTGGGGCAGTCAAATTCGCTCATACGTATTTTGCCCATACACCTTGGTTAAAGACCACAGGACAGGTTCAGAAAACTCTAACGTTCAAGCGGTAATGGACGGGGAAATTGACTCGTTTATAATAGATTATCTTAAAAAATCATAATGGATTATTTACAAAACGTAAAAAAAACGGCAATAAAAGAAGACGCCGTAATACTTGCTATTGAATCAAGTTGCGATGAAACGGCGTGCGCCGTAATAAAGGGCGGAAGAAAAATCTTGTCGTCCGAAATTATGAGTTCGGTAACAGAACACGTCAAGTTTGGAGGTGTCGTGCCCGAAATCGCGTCGCGCGCGCACACTACGGCAATCTCTTTAACGGTTCAAAATGCAATAAAAAACGCAAACGTTACGCTTAAAGATATAGATGCCGTTGCCGTAACTTACGGGGCAGGGCTACTTGGCGCATTACTAGTTGGCGTTTCGTATGCAAAGGCGCTTGCCTTTTCACTTAACGTGCCACTTATACCCGTAAGTCATATAAGGGGGCATTTGTCGGCGTCGTATTTGTGTAGCGAAACTTTACAGCCACCGTTTATAAGCGTTTTGGCAAGTGGTGGGCACACCGCGATTATAGAAGTTAAAGATTATTACACTTATAACGTTTTAGGCAGTACGCTAGACGATGCCGTTGGCGAAGCCTTTGACAAGGTTGCAAGGGTTTTAGGTTTAAGTTACCCGGGCGGACCTAACGTAGAAAAACTTGCAAGAGAAGGTAAAAACGTAGTAGTCTTACCAAAAATGCCTATATCAAAATTTGGATACAACCTTTCGTATAGCGGTTTAAAAACGGCTGTAATAAACACCGTACACACCGCCGAAATGAAAGGCGAACAAATAAGTAAAGCCGACGTTGCTTGTTCGTTTCAAACAACCGCCGTTGATATGATAGTTTCGCGCGCGGTAAAGGCAATTAAAGAAACGGGCTATAAAACTCTTACCGTTGGCGGTGGCGTTGGCGCAAACGGATTTTTAAGAGACGCTTTGCAAAAAGAGTGCCAAAAGTTAGGCGTAGAATTAGTTTTACCCCCAAAAGTTTTGTGTACGGATAACGCCGCAATGATAGGCGCGGAAGGGTATTTGCAATATCTAAAAGGAAATTTTGCGGGGCTTGACTTAAACGCAAGCGCAAGCGTAGAACTTTAAAAAAGGCGACGGTTAGTCGCTTTTTATATAATAAATAAGATAAATTTTAATATTATAAGAAAATATGTTTGATAAATTATTTAATATATTTATAAAAGATTATAAGAACGTAAACGATATAAAGGTTAGAACGGCTTACGGAAAATTTGCAAATATTTCGGGTATAGCACTTAACGTTTTGTTGTTTATATTAAAGGCGGTTGCCGGTATAATTTCGGGTTCGGTTGCCGTTATTGCGGATGCGGTAAATAATCTTTCGGACGCGTCTTCTAACGCAATAGGTTTTATCGGTTTTAAACTATCCGAACGCCCTGCCGACGAAAAACACCCTTACGGGCATGGCAGGTATGAATACATAACGGGCTTAACTATCGCCTTTATTATTGCCACAATCGGTTTAGAACTATTAAAAAGCGGAATAGAAAAAATAATATCGCCAACCGTTGTAAACTTAACGCTTATTTCGGTTATTATTTTATCCGTTTCTATACTTATAAAACTCTTTATGTGCGCAATGTATAAAGTTGCGGGCAAAAAAATTAGTTCAGACGCGCTTTTAGCGTCGTCTGCCGACAGTAGAAACGACGTTTTGTCTACGTCCGCCGTTTTAGTTTCGCTTATAGTTTCGCATTACACTAATTTCGTTTTAGACGGTTACGTAGGCGTTGTGGTTGCGCTATTTATTTTAATAAGTGGTATAAAAATAGTAAAAGATATGATTACCCCACTGCTAGGTCAAGCGCCCGAAGTTGAATACGTAAACGAGATTAAAGAAAAAATAATGAGTTACGAAGGCGTTTTAGGTGTTCACGACTTAATAGTTCACGATTACGGTCCGGGAAGAAAACTTGCAAGCGTGCACGTTGAAATGTCGTCGGAAGAAGACGTTTTAAAAAGCCACGAACTAATTGACGGCATAGAGCGTGACTTTGTAACCGACATGAACTTGCATCTAGTTATTCACTACGACCCAATTTCAACAAGAGACGAACTTATAACCGAATTAAAAGAGTATATATCAAATGCCGTAAATAATATAAACGACGCTCTTTCTATTCACGACGTTAGAATAGTTAGAGGAGTAGATAGAAATATCGTGCTTTTCGACCTTGTTATTCCATTTGGCATTAAACTAGACGAAGTTGAAATTGTAAAAAACCTTGACAATAAAGTTAAAGAAGTTTACCCAACTTTTGACGCAAACGTTACGATAGATAAAAATTATTCGGGCGTAAAATAAAAAACGTGTAGTAAAAATTGTAAATAAAAGGCGGGTTTAAAGAATAATTTGCACGATATTGCATAAAAATGAATAAAAATACAGTAATATTCACAAAAATATGCAAATATATGAATAAAATAAAAAAATATAAAAAATTTTTAAATAATTATGCAAAAATGCTTGACAACTAAAAAATAAAGTTGTAATATAGTGTCATAAACGAAAGGGCAACAACCCTAAAAATTTTTTTTATCTAAATAAGAGGTAGTTATTATGAAAAAGATTATCACAAAAATTTTTGCACTTGCAGTTGCGGTAGTATCAACGTTTTGCTTTACTGCATGCGGAACAAACAAAAATACGATGATTAAAGGTTACGACGGAAACGTTGCCGGCGTAGATATGTACTTAATGGCGCTTGTTTGCGAAGAACTTGGCATGAAAATGGAAGTTAAAGACGTTGAGTTTGACGGTATCGTTGGCGCAGTTGCTACTAAAGACAATGCGGTTGGCGCAGCCGGTATTACTATAAACGACGAACGTAAAGAAAGCGTTGACTTTTCTAACGCATATTATAGTTCAGTTCAATACATAATCAGTTTGTCAAGCGAAGCGTTCACTTCAGTTGAACAACTTGCAGGCAAGAAAATCGGCGTTCAAAAAGGTACGACGGGCGCGCTTTTAATTGACGAAGCGGTTAACGGCAGTGCGGACGAAAACAACCAACACGTAACGGGCGTTATTGAAGGAACGGGCGCACAATGTATCGAATACGAAACGGGCGCAGTTGCATTTACGGCATTAAAGTCTAACAAAGTTGACTACGTTGTTATCGACGAATTACCTGCTAAAAAGTTGGTATTAAACCAAACTAATTACGTTGCAAACGCAATAGAAGGCATAGAAGTTGAAGAATACGGTTTCTGCGTTTCTAAAACTTCTACTAAAAATGCCGAAATCATCTCGGCAATGAACAAGGTTATTAGCGAAGCGGATATAAGCACTATCGTTGCTTACTTCACAAGCATTTCTAACGAAGAAACACCAACCGTTGAAATCGAAGTAGTTAATCTTTCCGACAATAAAAACGGCGTTTTAGAAGTTTACACTTGTTCAGGTTTTGAACCATACGAATTCGTAATTGACTAATAACAAAAAAACTAAAAAGCAAAGCAGAGCGTAAGCCCTGCTTTTGTGCTTATATATAAGGATAGTTATGTTTGATAATTTTACACAAAATTTTTATAACGCGCTCATAAAAGGCGACCGTTGGACAAGGTATTTTAGCGGTTTAGGAAACACCTTGATAATTTCTCTTGGCGCAATATTTGTGGGTGTGGTTATAGGTATAGTAATCGCGCTTGTAAAATACAATAACAAAAAGTTCGGCACGTTCAAGGTTTTAAATAAAATCTTTGACGGATACCTTGCTATATTTAGGGGAACGCCCGTATACGTTCAATTGTTAATTATGTACTTTATCGTACTTGTAAACATAGAAGTTATGTGGGTTGCAATAATCACCTTTGGTATAAACAGCGGTGCATACGTTGCCGAAATAATCCGCGCAGGGCTTGAAGGTGTAGACGACGGGCAAGTTGAAGCGGGCTGTTCGCTTGGTTTAAGCAAAATTCAAGTTATGACAAGTATAATCTTACCACAAGCGGTAAGAAGGGCGTTGCCACCGCTTTGCAACGAATTTATAGCGCTTATTAAAGAAACCGCAATCGTTGGAACGGTTGGCGTTATCGATATGACCAAGGTTGCCGCGCAAATAGTTGCAAGAACTTACGAGCCGTTTATTCCATATCTTACTACTGCTATAATGTATCTTGCGATAGTGCTTATATTAACTTATTTGTTAAAACTTTTAGAAAAGAAACTTGCAAGGAGTGATAGACGTGGATAATACGATTATTAAAGTAAAAAACCTATGCAAAAACTTTGGAAGTAACCAAGTTTTAAAGGGAATAAACCTTGATATAAATAAAGGGGACGTGGTTGCCATTATAGGTCCGTCTGGTTGTGGAAAGTCAACGTTTTTAAGGTGCTTAAACCTTTTAGAAACGCCAACCGCAGGCGAAATTATATTTGAAGACGAATACGTTTTTAAACTTTTAAGTTTATACACGAAAGAAGAAATAATTGCTTTAAAAAAAGAGGCAAAAACTCTTTCGGGCGTTGAAGAATTAAAGGCGTATCAAAAAATATATAAATTAGAAGACTTTTTAAAGAAACAAAAAGAAGAAGAAAAGCGCATTAAAAAGCAAGTAAATAAAAGTTTAGAAAAGCACCGCCAAAAAATAGGTATGGTTTTTCAACAATTCAACCTTTTTCCACATATGACGGTGTTAAAAAACGTAACGCTTGCGCCTATTAAACTTAAAAAAATGACGCAACAACAAGCCGAAGAAAAAGCGCTTGAACTTTTAGATAAAGTTGGTTTAAAAGACAAGGCGGATATGTATCCATCGTCACTTTCGGGTGGTATGAAACAACGTGTTGCTATCGTAAGGGCGCTTGCTATGGAACCCGACGTTATGCTTTTTGACGAGCCTACGTCGGCGCTTGACCCCGAAATGGTTGGCGAAGTTTTAAACGTTATGACTAACCTTGCTAAAGAAGGTATGACGATGTGCATAGTAACTCACGAAATGGGCTTTGCAAAAGAAGTTGCGAACAAAGTTGTGTTTATGTATGACGGCGTAATTGCCGAAGAAAACGTGCCAAACGAATTCTTTAACAACCCACAAAACCCAAGATTAAAAGAATTTTTATCAAAAGTCTTATAAATAAACGTAAAAGAGAGTATTATGAGTAAATTATGGAGTGGGCGCTTTAACGGCGCTATTGACAAAAATGCCGACGATTTCAATTCATCTATAACCTTTGACAAAAAGATGTATAAGCAAGATATAATAGGTTCGCTTGCGCACGTTGAAATGCTACAAAAACAAGGCATTATAGAAAAAGAAGATTATTTTAAAATTTCAAGCACCTTAATAGCCATTTTAGAAGACTTGCAAAGTGGAACTTTACAAATTTCTAACGAATTTGAAGACATACACTCTTTCGTCGAAACCGAACTTATTTCAAGGGTTGGCGAAGTTGGTAAAAAACTTCACACCGCAAGAAGTAGGAACGACCAAGTTGCGCTTGATTTAAGACTTTATATGCGAGACGAAGTTGAAAAAATTTCTTCGCAATTACTTGAACTTATCAAAGTATTATCAAAAAAAGCCGAAGAAAACAAAACTACGGTTATGCCGGGGTACACTCATCTTCAAAGGGCGCAACCTATAACTTTTGGCGAGCACTTGCTTTGCTATGCTCAAATGTTTATAAGGGATAACGATAGGTTAAAAGACGCTTTAAAAAGGCTTAATTATTCGCCACTTGGCTCTTGCGCTCTTTCAGGAACTACTTATAATACGGATAGGCAATTCGTAGCAAAAAAACTAAACTTTTTAGGTGTTACGGCTAACAGTATGGACGGCGTTTCGGATAGAGATTTTTGTATAGAAATTCTTTCGGCGCTATCTTTAATAATGATGCACTTATCGCGTTTTTCGGAAGAAATTATACTTTGGTCTAGTTGGGAATTTAGGTTCGTTAAGTTAAGCGACGCGTTCACAACGGGTTCAAGCATAATGCCACAAAAGAAAAATAGCGATATGGCGGAACTTGTACGCGGTAAAACGGGTAGGGTTTACGGCGACTTATTCGCTCTTTTAACGGTTATGAAAGGCTTGCCACTTGCGTATAACAAAGATATGCAAGAAGACAAAGAAAGCGTGTTTGACGCGCTTGAAACCGTGCAAAAGTGCTTAACGGTATTTACGCCTATGTTAGACACGATGTCCGTTTTAAAAGAAAATATGCTTTTAGCATCTCAAAAGGGATTTATAAACGCAACGGACCTAGCGGACTATATAACCAAAAAAGGCGTGCCTTTTAGAGAGGCGTATAAAATAACGGGCAAAATCGTTGGCGACGCTATTGCAAACGATAAAACGCTTGAAGATATAACTCTTGAAGAATATAAAAAGTATAGCGAATTTTTTGACGAAGGCTTATACAACGAAATATCGCTACAAACTTGCATAGAAAAGCGAATTAGCGAAGGCGGAACGGGTGTTAAGTCGGTAGAAAAGCAAATTGCGGATATAAAGCAATATCTTAAAAATAATTAAAAAACGGCGGTAACCCGCCGTTTTAATTTTATACAAAAAAGCAAATAATCTTATATAATCCCAAAACTAGTAAAATTATAGGTGGCAACCAATATAAAAATTTATATTTTACAATTTTTAACGAAACGCTAATAGACGCGTATAAAAGCATTGCGTGAAGTAGCGTTATAATTGCCGAAACCAAAAACAAGTTATACCCGATTAGCGCAAGGCTAAAACTACCTATTAGCCCGTCAATACCAACGGCTATTGCTAGCGGAATATAACTAAAAAAAGAAGTTTTGTCAGGCTTTTTTTCTACGCTTTTTTGCTTGTTGTTTATAAGTTTAAAAATTGAAATTAAAGTTAGTGTAGCGCCTGCTAAAAGTGGGGCGTATTTTGTTAAAAAATTCTTTGCGTTGTGTCCTAAAAATGCACCCAAAACGCACATTAAACCTACTGTTAAAGCAATAGTTAAAGTCGCTTTAATTTTTTCTTTTTTAGTAACTATAAGAGATAGCCCGCAAAAAAATGAATCTAACGAAACCGATAGCGAGGCGGACAGCACGAATAAAAAGTCCATTATTTCTATCCCCTAAAATATAATATTACGTAATTTTACGTTGTGTGCGTAAATTTTTGAATATTGAAGACAAAATTTGCCAAATAAATATTGACAAAACCCTTTATAAATAGTAAAATATATTAGTATTATTATAGTGTAGCAGTATATCCATTGTAATAAAAGGCAAATTGCTTTCTAGTAGGAGTTAAAATATGCTTAAAAAGTTTGTAAAAAAATTAGCGTTAATTGCTTTGTGTTTCGCAGTTGCACTTCCTATATTTAACTTAAATTTAGGTGTTGCAAAGGCGGACTCTGCTTATGCGCTTGAAGAATACGTTTACGTCGGCGTTGGTTATGGTTACGATATTGAAAAACCAGGTTACGATGCCGAATTAAACAAAATCAAGATAAGTGCAAAATCGAATTTCGATAGCGACTTCGTTGCTATTTACGAAAACGGAAACGATTGCAACAGTGCCGATAATTACGAAATCACTTTCACAAGGGCAACGGTTGACGAATATGCGCGCGTTTCAATCACGGTAAGAAAGGTTGGCAACGTTGAAATTAAAGCAGTTGCAGACGGCGCAAACGAACACCTTGTTAAACTTACCGTTGTTGATAGCATTGATAAAATTAGGTTAAGTTATATTGATAGGGGGCTTTCGGCAAACAATTCGGCGTTTGAACTTTACGAGTCAAAGATAGACGAAACCCTTAATAAAGAAGGTTCTGAATTAAAAATAGGCGATAACTTCGTCGTTCCTTCACTTGTCGATATTAGCGATAAAAACGACACTAAAATTAAATATTCTTTAATTGATACTCAAATAGCTTACTCACAATTAAACAAATACGTTTATTATAGCGCGCCGGGTTCGGCAAATTACGCAAAACAAAGTTCGCTTAACTCTTCACTTAAATTCAATATGGAAAAATACGGCAAATACCGTTTCTACGTTGAATTTACAACTGATAGTTTATCCAACAATAAAACAGATTCGTTAGAGCTTAAAGCCGACTATCTTTACGAAGAAATGGACGGGTTTTACGCTTATTACTATAAAGAAAACGATTTAGACGAAGGAACGCGTCTTTACTACGTAAAAGATGAAGGCTTGTTCTATACTTCGGAAGAAAACGCTAAAAACAAAACGGGCGACACTTACGAAATCGACAACGAAAAGGTTAAAAGAAACAAAACTTGCGTAATTCCTATATTTACTTTTGAACTTAAAAATAGCGGTCCTATCGTTAAAATAACTTCTTCTTATCAAGAAAACGGTTATATCGGTCTTACTTATAAGGTTTCTTCAATAACGGTTAGCGGTAGCGACACTACTACTTACACTTTATTATATAAAGAAAACGCAGACGACGATTTTGAAACTGCAACTGAAACTTTTGATTCTTCTAATATGAGTTTTACTCCTACTAAAAAAGGTTTCTATGCCGTTAAGGTTTATGCTCAAGATAGTATCGGCGCAAATGATACCGACACTACTGCCGACATTGAAGTTACTTCTAAATACGTTAGCGTTAAGTATAAAACGGGATTTTCCGAATGGCTTGAAATGAACACTTTACCTTTCGTATTATTGTGCGTTTCTGCCGTATGTTTAATTGCAATTCTTTGCTTATTGTTTATACCTACTAAAGCGCCTGCAACTAGCGGTGAAGGTAAAAACGCTAAAAAAGAAAAAAAAGATGAAATTGATAGATAATTAAATATTTGCCGTTTAGGGTTTACCTAAACGGCATTTTTTTATTTTTCGTCTTTATATTAAACTGTATTCATACAATATTGTATGAATATTTTTAATGCAAAAAACAGGGCTTTTTATATTATAGAAAAGATAGACGTTAAAGAAACAAGCGCAAGGCAAAAAATAGAGTATTTGGGCTTTATGGTCGGCAAAAAAATTTACAAAGAAAGAAACGGCGTTTTTAATAGTTGCCAAATGGTTGTAATTGACGGAAAAAGGGTTGTTATTGCAAAAGAAATATCAAAGGGGATACAAGTAAATGCAATATAAAAAGGCAATATTAGTCGGTCAACCAAACAGCGGAAAAACCACTACTTTTAACAACTTAACGGGCAAAAACGAACACGTTGGTAACTGGCACGGCGTTACGGTTGATATAAGCGTTGGCATTTTAAAATATAAAAATAAAGAGTTAGAAATCGTAGATTTGCCAGGGCTTTATTCTCTTAACGCAACGTCACTTGAAGAAAAGTTATCGTCAAATTACGTAAAAAACAGCACCGATATTATAGTTATAATTGCAGAGTGCAGTTCGCTTTCGTCGTCACTAAACTTGCTAAAAGAAGTGTATGAGGTAAACAAAAACGTCATTTTAGTTGTAAATATGTATAAAGAATTTGTAAAAAACGGCGGATTTTTAAACCAAGCCGAACTAAAAAAACAGTTGCAAATAGAAGTTTTGGTTGCCGAAATGAACGAAAAAAGGGGGATAGAACAACTAAAAGAAAAACTTGTTAACTTTACAGAAAACACCGCAAGCAAAATTGTTTATAACCTAAACGATTTTTTTAAGCCAACGAAGGTGCAAGAAAGCAAAATAGACAAAGTTTTATTAAACAAATATCTAGCCTTTCCGTCTTTAATTATAATTATGTTGTGCGTGTTTTTTCTTTCGTTTAGCAAATACGGAATAGGCGTAATTTTAAGCGATTTTCTAACTAAAATTTTTGAAAGTTTTAGCGTTTTAGTCAAAAATTTTTTAGTAAAAAAGGGCGTAAATTTATTTTTGCAAGGCATAATTATAAACGGTGTGTTTAGCGGTGTTTTGCAAGTTGCGTCGTTTTTACCGCAAACGCTAATATTTACTTTTGCGCTTTTACTACTTGAACTTTCGGGGTATATGGCGCGCGTTGCCTTTTTATTTGACGGACTGTTAAAAAATACGGGTCTTAACGGACGGGCGGTTTTTTCTATACTTTCGGGGTTTGGTTGTACGGCGATAGGCATATTTTCTACAAGTGGTTTAGAAAATAAAATCGTAAAGAAAAAAGCCGTTTTTACAATGAGTGGAATTTCGTGTAGCGCAAAAATACCTGTACTAATGCTCATATCTAAAAGTATTGATATAATAAGCCCTTTAACTTTTATGCTTATAATCTATTGTTTTGGCGTTGTTTTTACGCTTTTGCAATTAGTTTTGGCAGATAAATTTATAGTAAAGGGCAAAAGAGTTCCACTTGTTATAGAAGTTCCGCCGTATAGACTACCGCCGTTAAAAGTAACGATAAAATCCTTGATTAAATCGGCAAAACAGTTTATAATAAAAATAAGCACGATTGTGTTTTTAATTTCAATAACCGTTCAACTACTTAATTCGGTAAGCGTCGATTTTAAGTTTACAAACGGCAATTATCAAAGCAGTTTGCTTTATTATATAGGAAACGCACTTTGTTTTTTGTTGTATCCCATAGGCATAAAAAACGGCAAAATTTCAACTGCCTTACTTGCGGGAATTTTTGCTAAAGAAGGGATAGCAAGCGTGCTACTTAGCCTAATGCCAAACGGGCTTAATTTGCACCCTTTTAGCCTTATTTCGCTAGCGGTGTTTATTTATACCTATTCGCCTTGCATAACGGCGCTAGGCGCGTGCGTTAAAGAAGTTGGTTTAAAGTTTGCATTTATAGTTTTTATTGTTACAACGCTTGAAAGTTTACTTTTAAGTTATACCGTTTACGCTTTATTAAAATTTAGTTTTTTGGCAATAATTTTGCTAATTTTTATTGCCTTGTTTATTGCTTATGAAAAGTTTTCGTGTAGAAAAAGAAATAAAACTGTCAAAATTCCTACTTGATAATTACAAGGGGGAACTTTCGTATTCAGTTTTTCAAAAACTACTTCGTCAAAAAGACGTAAAAATAAACGGCAAACGCGTTAATAAAGACGTAAAACTTTTACCGCAAGACGAAGTCGTGGTGTATTACGATAGTAAGCCTAACGAATTAAGCGTGTACCTAAACGAAAGCGGAGTGCTTGTTTTAGACAAAAAGTCGGGCATAACTTCGGAAGATTTTGAAGCGCAAGTAAACGCCGTTTATAGCGGGGCAAAACTGTGCCATAGGCTTGATAGGAACACTTCGGGCTTAATCGTTTTTGCAACTGACGATACGGCTTATAACGAACTTTTAAAGGCTTTTAAAACGCGCACGATTAACAAAGAATACGTTTGCGAAGTTTACGGCAAAATGGACGCTAAAAGCAAGACGCTTACGGCATATTTAAAAAAGGACGCGGAAAATTCAAAAGTCTATATCTACGATAAAAAAGTTGACGGAAGTCAAAAGATAGTAACGGAATATGCGGTAATTAAAGAAGGGATAAATTCGTCGCTTTTAACCGTTAAATTGATTACGGGCAAAACGCATCAAATAAGGGCGCATTTAGCGCATAACGGCAATTTTATTATAGGGGACGGCAAGTACGGAATAAACGCCGTAAACGAAAAATTCGGCGCAAAAACGCAAAGGTTAACGGCATATAAATTGACCTTTAATTTTGATAAAGATAGCCCTTTATACAGTTTGAACGAAAGGAAGATTGAACTTAAAAGAGAGTATTTTTAAAACGGTGCAAAACGTTAGTTTTGCACCGTTTTTTCTATTAAATTTTCGTGTTTATTAGGCGTTACTACAAGCGTTTTTTGGTTTGTATAAGTAACGCTACCAAGCCTGTTGTTATGCTGTTTTTTAACGTATTTTTTTAGCGTGTAATCAACTTCAACTTTGCTGTTTTTATCGCATTTAGAGTGAAACGCACAAATTTCGCAAGCCGTCAATAAAACCCAAACGGGAACTTCTTTGTTTAAAGTTTTTATATAGACGTGTGACGACGGAATATTCTTAACGTGTAGCCAAATATCGCCTTGTTTCGTCTCGCTATAAAGCCTGTCGTTTTGCACGTTGTTTTTGCCTACAAGCACTTCGAATTCGCCAACTTTATACTCTATATAATTAGATTGTGGCAACTTTATTTTTTTTAATTTTACGCCGTTTTTTGCGGTTGTTTCGTCGCCGTAAAGTTCGGTTTCTATATCTAAAAAATCCTTATTCGTTTCGGCAATAGATATAGAAAATTTTATAGTTTCTAAATAGTTTAATCTATCTAAAACTTCGTCAATTTGTGGCGTTACGTTTTGTATCGTGCTTTTTAATTTTGCGTACTTTTTAAAGTATTTTTGCGCGTTTTGGTTAGGTGTTAAAGTTTCGTCTAACGCAATTAAGATAGTTTCGCAATTAGGTGAATAGTAGTTTATAACTTCAACGCTTTTTTGCCCCTTTTTAACTGCGTATAAATTAGCCGTTAAAAGTTCGCCGTAAACTTTAAAAATTTCATAGTTATTAGCGCACTCTAACTTTTCGTTTAAAGCGTCTAATTTCTTGTTTAACTTCTTTTCTTCGCTTGCAATTTTTTGTAGCAAAGCGTTAGATTTTACCGTTTTAAACTGTTTAATTTCTTGGTCTTTATAGTATTCGCGCATAGCGTCTAAAACGTCGCTAAAATATTGCCTTTCGCCTTGCAAATGCTCGTAGTTAAACAAGAAAAAATCTTTGTATAAACCATCGAAAATTATAACGGGCTCGTGCTGTTTGTTTACGAAGTTATACGTTTCTTTTACGGCACTTTCAACGCTAAATTTCTGGTTATTTTTAAGTATTAAATGGCTTAATTCAGTAGCCGTAACTCTTGAAAATCCCGTAAAGTTATTAAGCAAAAATTTCTCTAAATTTTCGCCCTTATAGTTAGCGTAGCAACTCTTAATATCTTCAATCAAAAACGGGTTATAGCCCGCTTTTTTAGTAGGATAAACGTATTTTGCGCCTATCATACAAAGCCTTTTAGAGTCAAGTTGTTGCGGTGTTAATTTTAGCGCGCCTAAAATCTTATCTTCGCTAATTAAAAACACGTTAGAATACTTGCCCATAATTTCGGCGTTTAAATAGTAATTTTTTTGGTCTTTAAATTCGTTTAAATTTTCAAAGGCAATTGAAACTATCCTATCTTCGTTTGCCGTCGTTATAGAAACTATATTAGCGCCTAGCAAATACTTTCTTAAAAGCATACAAAAATTAGGTGCGTTAGCAGGGTTTTCTTTTAAAGTTGAAGTTAGCGAAACTCTACAATTTACGGCATTAGCCGATAGCGACAAGTTAAACACCTTGCCGTTATATAGCGTAAATACGACTTCGTCTAAAAGTGGCTGAACGATTTTATTTACTTTTGCGCCTTTTAATAGGTCGTTTAAACTTTTAACGTAGCCGTTAATCGTAAACAAATCTTGTGGCATAAACTTTTTTAACCCTTTTTTTATTTTTCAAGTAAATTATATCCGTTTTTGCGCGTTTTGTAAATTGTTTTTTTTACTAAATTTTAGCAACTACTCTTTTATTGTAAAACCAACGCCATTTTAATTTGCCTAGTTAATATTTGTAATAAATATAATAAAATATATATTAAAAAACTTTACATTGCAGTTTATTTTTGTTAAAATATATAGACAAATTAAAGAAATAAAACATTTTAGGAGAGTTTTTATGAAATATACGGTTGAAACTGCTGAAAAAAGCACAGTAAAAATCAAAATTACACTCAATGCGCAAGAATGGGCGGAAGCACAACTTAACGCATACACAAAAATGAAGGGCAAATTCAACGTTCCCGGTTTTAGAAAAGGTCACGTTCCAAAACACATTATCGAACAACAATATGGTGCGGGCGTATTTTTTGAAGAAGCAATCAACGTTGCTTTCCCAAAATACTACTACCAAATTTTAGATAAAGAACCTACAATCGAAGCAATTGATAGACCAGAACTTGAAATCGATAAAATCGACGATAAGTCTATAACGTTAGTTGCAATCGTACCTGTAAAGCCAGAAGTTAAACTTGCTGAATACAAGGGTATAAAGTTTGATAAGGTTGAGTATAATGTTACTGATAAAGACGTTGAAGACGAACTTGATAGACTTGTAAAAAGAAATTCAAGAGAAGTAAACGTTGAAAATAGACCTGCTAAACTTGGCGATATTACGACTATCGACTACTGCGGTAAACTTGACGGCGTAGCGTTTAACGGTGGCACGGCAGAAAAACAACCGCTTGAACTTGGTTCGGGTTCGTTTATCCCTGGTTTTGAAGACGGCGTTGTTGGTATGAATATCGGCGAAGAAAAAGACGTTAACGTTAAATTTCCAGACGATTACCACGCAGAAGACCTTAAAGGTAAAGACGTTGTATTTACGGTTAAACTTCACGAAATTAAAGAAAAAGAATATCCAGAAGTTAACGACGATTTCATTAAAGATGCAACGGGTGAAGAAAGCGTTGAAGCATACAAGAACGCTACTAAACTTAAATTACAAGAAGCGAACGACAAAAAGGCAAAAGCCGAACTTGAAGATAAAATTATTAAGACTATTGCCGAAAAATCCGAAGTTGAAATTCCTGACGCTTTAATTGAAAGGCAACTTGACGCATTTGTACAAGATATGGAATACAGAATGATGTATCAAGGTTTAAAACTTGCCGACTACTTAAAGTACACGGGTCAAACGATGGAAGAATATAGAAAGGGTTTTGAAAAACAAGCGCAAGAACAAGTTAAAGTTCAACTTGTTATAGACAAAATCTTAACCGTTGAAAACATCAAGGCAAGCGAAGAAGAAATCGACGCTAAAATTGCTGAACAAGCAATCGCTATGAACAAAGATGCGGAAGAATATAAGAAAGGTCTTAACGAACGTCAAATTTCATACTTTGAAAACAACGTTCAAATTGACAAACTCTTTGCTTTCTTAATGGCAAACAACAAAATTGACTAATAGTTAAAGGAGTATACTATGGCTTTAATACCTATGGTTGTAGAACAAACCAACAAAGGCGAACGTTCTTACGATATATATTCGCGTCTTTTAGAAGATAGAATTATAATGCTTTCGGGCGAAATTGACGATGCTTTGGCAAATACCGTCGTAGCCGAACTTATATATTTAGAAGGCAAAGACCCTGATAAAGACATATGCTTATATATAAACAGCCCAGGCGGTTCTGTTTCGGCAGGGCTTGCTATTTACGACACTATGAACTATATTAAGTGTGACGTTTCTACAATTTGCATAGGTCTTGCCGCTTCTATGGGCGCGTTTTTACTTTCAAGTGGCGCAAAGGGTAAAAGATTTTCGCTTCCAAACAGCGAAATTATGATACATCAACCACTTGGCGGTGCGCGTGGTCAAGCAAGTGACATTAAAATACAAGCCGAACAAATACTTAAAACAAAGCAAAAACTCAACAAAATTTTGTCTTTAAATACGGGCAAATCGGTTGAGCAAATTGAAAAAGATACGGATAGAGATAACTACCTTTCTGCCGAAGAAGCGCTTGAATACGGTATAATTGACAAAATTTATAAAAGTAGATAATTTAAAGGAGAATTAATGGCTAACAATAGCGAAAATAAAAACAACGGACTATACTGTGCATTTTGCGGTAAGCCAAAAGAACTTGCTAAAAAACTAGTTGCAGGGCCAAACGGCTTGTATATTTGCGACGAGTGTCTTGAAATTTGCAATATGATTATTGAAGAAGACGAAGTTGAAACAAAAAGCAGTTTAGTTGACCTTAAAAAGCCACAGGAAATTAAAGCCGAACTTGATAAGTATATCGTAGGGCAAGATTCCGCAAAAAAAGTGTTATCCGTTGCCGTATATAACCATTATAAAAGAATTAATTCTACGATAACTAATAAAAGTTTAGACGATACCGAAATAGAGAAAAGCAACATTTTACTTTTAGGACCTACGGGTTCGGGTAAAACTTTACTAGCAAGAACGCTTGCAAAAATTTTAAACGTTCCCTTTGCCGTTGCGGACGCAACCACTTTAACCGAAGCGGGTTACGTTGGTGAAGACGTTGAAAATATACTTTTAAAACTTATTCAAAATGCCGATTACGACATTGAACGCGCTGAACGTGGTATCGTTTATATTGACGAAATTGATAAGATTGCAAGAAAGTCTGAAAACGTATCAATTACAAGGGACGTTTCGGGTGAAGGCGTGCAACAAGCACTTTTAAAAATTATAGAGTCAACAGTTGCGTCCGTGCCCCCACAAGGCGGAAGAAAACACCCACAACAAGAACTTTTGCACATAGACACTACTAATATTCTATTTATTTGCGGTGGCGCTTTCGTTGGGCTTGACAAGATTATAGAAAAGCGTAAAGATAGTTCAAGTTTAGGTTTTGGCGGTAGCGTTTCGGGTAAAGCCAACGTTGAAAAAGTCGTTTTATCGGAAGTTCAGCCACAAGACTTAACAAAATACGGCTTAATTCCGGAATTCGTTGGTAGAGTGCCTATTACGGTTTGTTTAGAAGCGCTTGACGAAACTGCGCTTGTAAAAATTATGACTGAACCTAAAAACGCGCTTGTTAAACAGTATAAAAAGTTAATTTTAATGGATAACTGCGATTTAGAAGTTACCGACGACGCCGTTTTAGAAATTGCAAGAAAAGCGATATCGTTAAAGACGGGTGCAAGGGGATTAAGAACGATTTTTGAAAACTTAATGCTAGATAGTATGTACGACATACCAAGCGTAGAAAACGTTGAAAAAGTCGTAATTGACGGCGAAGTTGTTAAAGGCAACAAAAAACCACAAATAATTTATAAGCAAATAGCGTAAAAAAAGCGGTAGAACTTCTACCGCTTAATTTATTAAATAAAAAGTAAACGAAGGGCGTATCCAAAATATAAGCGGATACGCCTTAAATTTTAGTTTTACGCTTTCCAAACGCCGTGTTTGTTGCAGAATTCGTACGAGGTAATAACTTCTTCACCGTCTAGCAAACTAAATATAGCAACGGGTTCGTCTTGATAATTTAAACGTTTAATTTTAACCCCTTCCGTAGTTTCTAAAATTATAAATTTTATGTAATGGTCTTCTTGCATAGGGTGAATAGTAGAGCCTACCGTTACCGTTACGAGTAAATCTTCTACTTTTATAACGGGAACGTGTTTTTCTTGCGCCGCGTCAGTAGTGTTAGGTTCAATTATTTGCATTTTAGAGCCACAGCACGTAAGGGGTACGCCCGCGTCTTCAAGTTTAGTTATAATGTTACCACAATGTTTACAAATATATAATTCCATAATAAATTCCTTATTTTTTTAATTCAAAATCTGATTTTGGGTGTTTGCAAAGCGGACAAGTCCAGTCGCTAGGCAAGTCTTTAAAGGGGACTTTTTCTTTGCTTTCGTCGTATTCGTAACCGCAAATAGAACAAACGTAAATTTTTGGTTTTTCTTTTTTTACAAATACTGACTTTGGCGAACCGCAAAGCGGACAAGTCCAGTCGCTAGGCAAGTCTTTAAAGGGGACTTTTTCTTTGCTTTCGTCGTATTCGTAACCACAAAGGGGGCAATAGTAAATATCACCGCTTGCCGTTGTTTGTGGCTTTGGTTTTACGTTGTTTAGATAATACGCGTAAGTTGCGGACGGAGTATCGTTTAAAACTTTGCTTTCGGTTACTTTTGCAACTATTAGCGTGTGAGTGCCAACGTCAAGCATACTTTCAACTTGCGCCGAAAAATACGCGTTAGTGCCTTGCTCTATAAAGTTTATGCCGTTTGACGACTTGTTGCAAGCAAAGTCTTTAAACTTGTCAACGTCTTTACCACTTTGAAAACCAAAGCGCTTAAAAAGGTCAAAACTTGCGTTTTCGCTAATTACGGAAACGTTAAACTCTTTGGTTTGTTTAATCATTTCAAGCGTATAGTTGTTTTTATTTACGGCAATAGATATTTTAAGTGGGTCGCTTGTCAATTGAATTGCCGTGTTTATTATGCAACCGCTTTGCTTTTTATAATTTGCCGTAAGAACGAATAAACCGTAAGAAAATTTATGCGTTGCCTTACTATCAATTAAATTATTTGACATATACACTCCTTTTATCAAGTATATTTTAGCATAGTTTTAGCATATTTGCAACAGCAAACTATACGTTTTCAAAAATTTTAAACTTTGTTTTTTTAATAAATTTAGTTAATATTTTTGGGGCTAAACTTGGAAAACACCTATATAAAAAACTCATAAAGTGCGCGTCCTTACCTATAACTATGCGCCCCTTTCTTTTAGCCGACTTTTTTATTATTTTATTTGCCACTTTGTATGGGCAAGAAGATATAAAATTTATGTATTTTTGCTCTTTTTTAACGATATTTTGCTCTTTTAAAATATCTGTTTTTGTAAAGCCGGGCATAACGATAGAAACTGAAACGCCACTAACTTCTTGTCGCAAAGATTCGCAAAAACTTTTGGTTGCGCTTTTGGTTGCCGAATATATCGCAATTCCACCGAAAGGGCAAAGCGCTGCGGAACTTGAAACGTTAATCATAACACCGCCTTTTGAAATTAAAGGCAATACTTCTTGCGCGCTATAAACGATAGATAAAAAGTTGGTGTCAACAACGCTTAAAGCGTTAGTTTCGCTACTTTTAAACGACGAAAATTTGGGCAAAACCCCCGCGCAATTTATTAAAATATCGGGTTTAATATTTTCGGTTATAAGGTAATTTTTTAGTTTTACCCAATCGTCAAGGCTTCCAACGTCAAAGTTAAAAGGCGTAAAAATTTCGGGCGATTTTAGTTGGTTTTTTACGCTTATTAGTTTGTCTAAACTTCTAGAAACGCCTATAATTTTAACGTTATATTTTTCGTTTAAAATTTCTGAAAGGCATTTGCCTATGCCAGAAGACGCGCCCGTGATTATTGCCGTCTTGTTGTAAAAATCAAAATGTTTCATACAAAAATTATATCATAAAAGATAAAAAATGCAATTAGATATCAAAAAAAACGCTTGATTATTTATTTAAAATATTATATAATTCGTTATACTTAAAGAATAATGGTAAATATTATGCAAAAAAACAACGAACAAATCAATTTAGAAAACGAAAATTTAAACGAAGCGCAAACGCAAGTTGAGGTTTGCGATGAAATAGTTTACGGAATACCTACGATAGCCGTTAGGGGAAAGGTTATATTTCCAAACGTATTTACTACGATAGACGTTGGTCGCATTAAAACTCTAAACGCAATACAAAAGGCGCTTAAAGGCGATAAAAAGATTTTTGCCGTTTGTCAAAAAGACGTTAGGGATGACGAGCCTACGGAAAACGACCTTTTTTCAATAGGAACGGTTTGTAAAATAGGCACTTTAAACAAAATGGGGCACGATAATTTTAAACTTACGATAGAAGGTCTTTATCGCGCCGAACTTGTTAGCGCTACGACGTTAGACAATCACTTTGTAGCCAACGTTAAAAAAGTTGACGATGGCGAAAGCGACGAAATTGAACAAGAAGCGTTATTGCGCCTTGCAAAAGATTTGTATAAGTCGATTACGGACGGGCTTGTAAAGGTAAATAGGGATACTATTTCTACCATTTTGTCTATCGAAAATGCAGATTCTTTTGTTAATGCGGCATCTTTTAACTCACCCATTAAAGAAAATGATAAGCAAGTTTTACTTGAAACAATCGGCGTAAACAACAGGCTTGCGTTTTTTAATCAAGCGATAGCAAAAGAACTGGAAATTATAAAGGTAGAAAAAACTATTGCCGAAAGGGTAAAAAAGAATATAGATAAAAACCAAAAAGAGTTCTATTTGCGCGAACAAATTAAGGCTATTCACGAAGAACTTGGCGACGACGTTAACGAAATTGACACTTTAAAAGAAGCCATTAAAAACAAAGGTCTTAAAAAAGAAGTTGAAGAAAAGGTGCTTGACGAATTGAAAAAAATGTCTAAAATGTCGCCGTCTTCACCCGATTATACCGTTTTGCGCTCTTATTTAGATTGGGTTTTAGACCTTCCGTTTAACGAAGAAAGCGTTGATACGGAAAAGTTGTCCGACTGCAAAGAAATGCTTGAAAACGACCACTTTGGCTTGCAAAAAGTTAAAGAAAGAATTTTAGAGTATTTGGCGGTGTTAAAACTTACGAAGTCTTTAAAAGGGCCTATTTTGTGTTTAGTTGGGCCACCGGGTGTTGGCAAAACTTCGGTTGCAAAATCAGTTGCGCGCGCATTAAATAGAAAACTTGTTAGAATGAGTTTGGGTGGCGTTAAAGACGAGGCCGAAATTCGCGGTCATAGAAAAACTTATATCGGCGCTATGCCAGGCCGTATTATTTACGGTATGAAAGAAGCGGGCACTATTAACCCCGTATTCTTGCTTGACGAGATTGACAAACTTTCAAGCGATATGCGTGGAGACCCTGCAAGCGCGCTACTTGAAGTTTTAGACCCCGAACAAAACGCGTCGTTTAGAGATAGATATTTAGAAATTCCATACGACTTGTCAAAAGTTATGTTTATTACTACGGCAAACAGTTTAGACACTATTCCCGCACCGCTTTTAGACCGTATGGAAGTTATAGATATTGCAGGCTATACCGAAGAAGAAAAGGTTGAAATTGCAAAGCAATACTTAATTCCTAAAACCGCCGTAATCAACGGCATTAAAGAAAAGGATATTTTCTTTGAAGAAGACGCTATTAAAGAGATAATTAGGGGTTACACGGGCGAAGCGGGTGTTAGAAAACTTGAACAACTAATCAGTGCGGTTTGTAGAAAAGTTGCTATGAAAAACGCCGATAGCGAAAGGGCAAGGAAGGTAAAAATTACTAAAAAAAGCGTATCAAAATACCTTGGCGTAAGGCGTTTTGGCGAAGGCGAACAGTTAGAAAAAGACGATATCGGTTCAGCAACGGGGCTTGCTTGGACGGCGATAGGCGGAACGACTATTACGATAGAAGTTGCCTTAATGAAAGGCAAGGGCAATTTGAGTTTGACGGGTAAACTTGGCGAAGTTATGCAAGAAAGCGCAAAAACGGCTATTAGTTATATTAGGTCACACGCAAGCGAATACGGTATTGATAGCGCCGTATTTGAAACTACGGACGTTCACGTTCACGTTCCCGAAGGCGCTACACCAAAGGACGGACCAAGCGCGGGCATAACGATTGCAACGGCGTTGCTTTCGGCGTTTACTTCAAAAAAAGTTAAGCGTAGTATAGCAATGACTGGCGAAGTTACTTTAAGGGGCAACGTTTTAGCAATAGGCGGTCTTAAAGAAAAATCGCTTGCAGGTTATAGGCTTGGCATTAAAGAAATTATTATTCCAAGTCAAAACGTAAAAGATTTAGAAGAAGTGCCAAGCGAAGTTAAAGAGCAAATTAAATTTATTCCCGTTTCAAACGTAAAAGAAGTGTTTGAAAGGGTTATTGAGGGGTTATGATTATAAAAAACGCCGAATTTATAACTTCGGTTGCAAACAAAAAGCAATTTATCGTGCCGGACAAACCGCTTATAGCAATATGCGGTAAGTCTAACGTTGGCAAAAGTTCGCTTATAAATATGCTTGCAAATCGCAAAAAATTAGCCAAAACTTCGGTTACTCCGGGTAGGACGAGGCTTGTAAACTACTTTGATTTTGGCGAATTTATTTTGGCGGACTTGCCGGGATACGGCTTTGCAAAAGTTTCTCAACAAGAAAAAGAAAAATGGGCAAGCCTACTTGAAGACTTTTTTTCGTATAAGCAACACATAGCCCACGTTCTTTCGCTTGTAGATATTCGCCATAAGCCTACAAGTGACGACGAACAAATGATAAACTATCTTCACCACTACGCTTTGCCGTTTACAATAGTTGCAACAAAAAGCGATAAAATAGGCAAAACGCGAATTAAAGAAAGGCTTAAAGAGATAGGCAATTATCTATCCGTTGGCGAAAATTTAGTCTACCCCGTATCGTCAGAAACGGGCTATGGAAAAGATAGGTTGCTACAAAAATTAGAAGACGTTATATCTGTGTATAACGACGAATTTTTTAATAGCGCCGAAGAAGATTTGGTTGACGACGACGAAAACTCAACCGAAGAATAAAAAAATATAATATATGGCTAAATTATCGTGCAAAACAATATACAAATTTAAAATTTTGTGCTAAAATAATTTTGCCTATATGGAAGTGTATCGAAGTGGTCATAACGGCCCTGACTCGAAATCAGGTATACAGCAATGTATCGTGGGTTCGAATCCCACCGCTTCCGCCAAAACAAAAAACCACCTAGTGGCGTTGCTCTTAGGGGTTTTTTAGAAACTATAAAAGGATAGCAAAATTTTTGCTATCCTTTTTCTTTTTGCTTTGCAAAACACACGACTTTGCTTGCAAAGTATAGTGTGCTACACTTTTGATTATTAAAGATTTATCTTCTCGTTGGCATTTATTCATATATATAATTAACGACTATACTAACTAATACGCCATCACCATACATATCAACAATATTAATTTCAAAGAAAGAGTCTACACTTATAATAGCACTATCTATTATATCATCATAAAAACCACTCTCAAAATCATTTTTCTTATCTGCAGTAATAGTTATTTTATAGTTTACTGTCACTATTTTATTTAGGTGGTCAATTTCACATTCAACTATATTTTCAAACTCTGGTAGTGTTTGGTTTGCCCAATTTTCGTTATGTGATAACGCTAAATTATTTACTATATTTTCTAATGCAACATCTTTTATGTAAACTATTTCTTCATCAAGGTATATTGCACATTTACTACAAGGCTCTTTTCTCATATTTAATGCCAAAGCATATGTGGTAATCGTTGCTGTACTACTAGCACAGCTTTGGTCAAAATGAAATTTATCCCCTGTACTATTAACCCAGACCTTAAAATTTGGATAATTTGTTTCAATTTGGGTAGTTTGATTTTCACTATCCGACGGTGGCGTAGAAGATTCGGTATTATCTTTTAAGTAATTATCTACGAAATTGTATAACACTTGATTGTCTATTGACAAATAAATTTTAGTCCAAGTATTTGTGTTTATTGAATTACAATATATCATAGTAAAATTATGTCGCACTTTTACACCAAAAGAATTTTTCGCATCAACATAACTACTTATTTCTGCCATATTTACATTGTCAAGACTACTACCTTCTACTAAACAAGAAGAATATTTATACTCCCAATCATACCAAGGGAAGTCAGCACTATTTGGTGCGGTCAAATAATTTTTAATTTCCAATTCAGTTTGCGTTTTCAAAAAAGTTTTTTCTTCGCTATCCAATATCAGATTATCAAAATCAACGATTATTTGATTTTCCTTGTAAATTTCGATACCAGCATATCTAACCACGTCAATTTGCTTGTTTTCGTTTAAATACAAAATTAAATTAGAAAAACCATCGCCTTTTATACGATAACCTGTTTGAGTATCGTAATCCCACGAATCAAGCATTGAATCGTGCTTAAATTCGTCAAATTTATCAACACCAATATTTTTTAATTCTTCAAAAATCAACTCTGCCTGCTCTTGTTCAACTTGAGCTTCACTCATTATCGTTTTTATCTCATCAGAAAGCTGTTGCCCATTACAACCAACAAAACACAAAGAGCATAAAAAACAAATAAAGCAAACAAAAAATAAATTACGCTTCATAAAAACCTCCTTAAAATAAAAAAGTGCGCCTACCGAAGTAAACGCACATAAAACGCAAACTCCGATAGTCGCCAAACCAACTGAAAAGCAAGAACAAATCTACGCTATATCCAGTAGGAATTTGCATTTTTATCAAATTCATTATGGACATAACGCAAAAAGAATATTATTATCTCAAAAGATAAAAATAGTCCTTGCCTAATTTATTCAGTTGGTTTGGCATAATTAATATAACACATATTAAAATTTTTGTCTAGTAGTTTTCTTTTGACCACGCAAATGAGATTGATTTAAATTTAATTTTATTATATAATAAACTCACAAATAAATAAGAATTTGTAGGGGCATATATGAATAGCATAAACAAAACATTATACATTCCCTTATATGGCAAGTCTTACGTAAGCAAGAAAGGTTTGTTCCTTGATGATAAAAAAGCCGAAGAAATTTGGGAGAAAGAAGGATTTTCGCTCAAGGAAAAGTCAAAATCCAAATGGCTTGCCTATTATATGGGTGTTCGCTCTGCCGTGTTTGACGAATGGGTAAAGAAACAAATGATAGCTGCGTCGGATGCCGTGGTTATTCATATCGGTTGCGGAATGGATAGCCGCGTCATAAGAGTCGGAACTGAAAATCATAAATGGTACGACGTGGATTTTTCGGAAGTTATTGAAGAAAGAAAACGCTACTATGCCGAAACAGATGATTACCAAATGATTGCAGGCGATGCAAGAACTTGCGGGTGGCTGACAGCTATTGAGGAAAACAAATCTGCCATCGTCGTTATGGAAGGCGTGAGTATGTACTTGACTGTAGATGAAATGCAAAATTTAGCAGATAGTCTTTGCTCTCATTTTGAAAGCATTCTGCTTTTGGTGGACGCTTATACTTCTTTTGCTGCTAAAATGTCAAAGAGAAGAAACCCTATAAATGATGTAGGTGTAACCGAGGTTTATGGTATAGATAACCCACAAGCTTATCAAACCGAAAATCTTACTTTTATAAAAGAGTACACGATGATACCTCAAAAATACATAGACGAATTAAAAGGCTTTGAAAGGTTTATTTTTGCGAAACTCTATGCGGGTGGATTCTCAAAAAAGCTGTATCGTTTGTATGAATATCAAAAGAAGTAATCGTCAAATTCCAATGTATAGAGTAGTTGCCTTTGTGACAAAACTTTTAAAAGTGTAGCACACTATACTTTCAAATGAAAGTCGTGTGTTTTGCAAAGCAAAAAGAAAAGGATAGCTAAATTTTTTTGCTATCCTTTTATAGTCCCAAAAAAAATCCCTACGGGAAGAGCGCTTATGCGGTGGTTTTTTTGTTTTGCTTTGCGGTGGGGTGAGAACCCATAGGTTCGGCCGACATACGACGGGCTTGCTGTGACGGGCAAAGGTCAGCCAGGGTGCCCTACGCAAGTAGGGTATGGCTGTATCCCACCGCTTCCGTAACGTTAAATATCAAAATTTTTGTATTACTAGGGGTAACTATATATTCTTTACATAAAAAAACAGCCGACAATCGTCGACTATTTTTAACGTTTATTTAATATTATTCTAATGGCATAAGGGATTGAAGAATTTTTTGTTTGTCGCGATTAGCGTATTTTAATACCACGTTCATTATTATTAATACTGCAACTAAAAGCGTCGTGTAAGCGATAATTATAACAGAGTAACTGCCAAAAATATCGTAGCAATAGTTAGTTACGGGCGAGCCTATTGCCATACCCAAACTACTTGCGCCAAGATATATGCCTATTACTTTATCAAACGACTTATTGCCAAAAAGTTCCGTCACAAAAAATGGAATCATAATAGTTTCTAGTGGTGTTGCGATTTGGCTAAAGAAGGGTCTTATATATGCAACGGCTATGCCTAAAGGCGTATTGCTTAATAAGGGAAGACCACAAATAGAAATTAAACCGCTTATGAAACAAATATTCATACTTGCTTTTAAACCAAACTTATCGTTGACAAAGCCCGTCATTGCTTTTGTTGCCATCAGCATTAAACTGCCTATCGTTGAAGCGTTTGCAATTACAGATTCCGGCATACCTAAATCGTACATATATGGAACGCCTATTGCAGCTATGCCCACCAAGGAAAAGCCCGTAAACGCCATACACGTTGCAACCATATAAAAGTAAGGTTTTTTAACTACTTCGTTATAGTCAATACCAACCCAACTTTCGCCTTTTTGCTTTCTTTTTCTTTTGGTTGGTTCGGCGGTTTTTACCGCGCCCTTTGGATACGACCTAAAAAATATTGCAACTAAAACTACGATTATAACTAATAAATAAGTAACTAATCTATACGAAGTGCGGTAACCAAATGGGTTTGCCGCATTAAATAGTATAGGCGTAATAATTTGTACCGCAATCGCAGAGCCTAATGCGTTAGCCGATAAAACAAGACCTATAACGACACCTTTGTTCTTTGTTACCCAACGGTTTAAAACTACGCTCATCATAGTTGTGCCCGTTAGGGGAACGGCAAGCCCCAAGAAAAATCCGCCCACGTAAAATAGCCACAAATCTTCGGCAACAGAGTTTATAATTGTAAACGCTATCATAAAGAATATGCCCGAAATAAGCAACTTTTTAGCGCCAAATTTATTTATAAGATAGCCGAAAAACAAGTTTACTACGATAGACGTAACGTACCTGAACGTATCGTTAAGCGCAAAGTCGCCACGCTTAAATCCAAGCGCTTCGGTTATTGCCGTAAGATACAGAGACCTACCGCTCGAGCAAAAGCCAAAGCATATGCCGTAAGTTATGTAGCAAAGCGGTATCATTATCCATAAATAATCAAACCTTTTTCTTTTTGGTTTTTCTTCTTTAATTTCTTCTTTAACTTCTTGCTGTAATTCTTCTTGCATAATGCACCTCTAAATTTTTTACTATTATATTACTATACGTTAAAAAAGTAAATGGAATATTCGTAACTATATGGAAAATTCCGAACAAAATTGCTTGTAATTACGTAAATAAAATGTTACAATAAATCAAAGTGAATATAAAATAAAAGAAAGGATATAAAAAATATATGTTTGACTACGTTGAAAATTTAAAACTCATTTCTTCATATCGCACTCAAGCAAAGCCGTATAGGAAAATAGAGAACAGGTCGCGCCATGGTTTTATTATAAAAGCGACGGGTAGTTCCAACTATATTGTTGACGGCAAAAACGTTAAGTTAAGCGCGGGTGAGATGATATTATTGCCAAAAGGCTCAACTTACGAATGCTACACGACTGAAAAATCTATAAACGTTTCTTTGAATTTTAAAGGCGATTTAATAAACCCCGAAGTAAAGGTTTATTCGCTAAACGATTTTTACGAAAAGGAATATTTAACACATAGTTTTTCGGAACTGTGGCAATTTGGTAGCGTTGCCGACAGATATAAATGCGACTCTATATTTTTAGACGTAATTTCATATATTTCAAGAATGGAAAGGCTAGATATTGCTAAAAAAAAGAACTATGACGTTATAGAGCCCGCCATAAAATACTTAAAAACGCACATATACGACAGTTCTTTAAAAATTGAAGACCTACACAAAGTTTGTGGCGTTTCGGACACTTATTTTAGAAGAATTTTTAAAAAAAGGTTTAACGTTACGCCACAAGATTATATAATTAGTTCAAGGCTAGAATACGCAAAATCAATCTTTGAAAGTGGCGACTTTGAGTCGGTTAAAGAAGTTGCGGAATTAGTCGGTTACGACGACCCTATGTATTTTGGCAAAGCGTTTAAAAAGAAATACGGTTTATGCCCCGTTAAATTCAACGATTAAGTATATGCTTTTTGTAAACCAACTCTTTAAAAAAGTAAAAAAGGGGTAATGTAATTTTAATCTTGCTTTTATTTGACTTTACTTTATGAAACAACTATAATATAATAAGAAATATATGTGCTTTTACTAAAAACGGCAAATAAAAAACAATTTTTAAGGCGTTTTTACTAAAATTTTATTGGTTAAAGGGGTATGGGTATGATAGATTTTGCCAACATGACTTTAATTGATTATATAGCAAACGGCGTTGGCTTACTTGCAATACTTGTGCTTGCACTTGGCTATCAATTTAAAAAGCGCGTGTACACTATTTTAAGTTACGCACTTTCCACGTTGCTTTATATTTTACAATATTTTTTATTAGGTGCAAACGCGGGTGTTTTTACGGAAATTGTTGCCGTTGTAATAACTTTAATAGCAACAAAACAAGAATTGCCGTTTTTTAAAAAGAACAAAGTGCTATTCGTTTGCATATTAGAAGCGATATCGGTTTCGGTGGGCTTGGCTATTATTTTTGGCGAATTAAAAACGGGAGAGTTTTTAGGTTTGCTTCCAATACTTGCAAACACAATGCAAACTACGGCTTTCTTTTTAAAAGATGAAAAGTCTATGAGATTATTAACCCTTATTACTTGCCCAATGTGGATAGTTTATAACTTTATGGTAGGGGCGTACGTTTCTTCTGTTGGAAGTACGGTAACTATGATTTCAGTTATAATAGCCATAGTTAAATACGATGTGTTAAAAAAAGAATCTACAAAAAAGCAAAAAGTTGATGAAGAATAATTCATCAACTTTTTTTATAATTTTTATCGTTTATTTCCACCGTTATATTAAAATTTATTGCGTTGCAATAATTTAGCTTAAATTATTGTTCTTCATCAGCCTTGCCGTCAAAAAGGTGTTTTATTGCTTGAAAAACGTAAGAAACGGGGATTATTTCAATTTTGTTTTGATATTTTTTAAGCGTTTCGTAATTGCGTTTAGGCACGATAATCTTTTTAAATCCAAATTTTATAGAGTCTGCAACGCGTTTTTCGGCATTTGTAACAGCCCTTACTTCGCCTGTAAGCCCAACTTCGCCAAAAGCCGTAACGCCTTTGTCTATCGGCAAGTTTTTGTTTGCGCTAACTAGCGAAAGTGAAATTGCAAGGTCAACGGCAGGCTCGTTAAGTTTTATACCGCCCATTGCGTTTACGTACACGTCTTGATTATAAAAGGGGATAAAACACTTTCTTTCTAAAACGGCTATAATCAAAATCATTTTGTTATAGTCAATGCCAAGTGGCATACGGCGTGGTAGTCCAAAAACTGTTTTGGATATTAAACTTTGAATTTCAACGGGCACACACCTATTGCCACTTATAGACGGCGTTACTATGCTACCGGACGAATTGCCTCTATTGTCACTCATAAAAATACCGTTATAGTCGGTTACGCCAAAAATTCCCTTTTCCGTCATTTCAAAAACGCCTACTTCTTGCGCCGAACCAAAGCGGTTTTTTACGGCGCGTAAAATCTTCGTGCTGTCCGTAGGTTCGCCTTCAAAATATAGCACCGCGTCCATAATATGTTCTAAAACTTTCGGGCCTGCAATAGCGCCGTCTTTTGTAACGTGCCCTATAATAAACACCGTTTTTCGCCCCGTTTTTGCAAGGCGCATAAGCCTTGACGCACTCTCTTTAACTTGCCCAACCGAACCTGCCGAACCTGAAAGTTCTTCAAGGTAAACGGTTTGGATAGAGTCTATAATTATAAAGTCGTAATCTTTTGCAACGACTTCGATATTTTCAATTTTACTTTCGTTTAAAACGTATAAGTTTTCGCTATCGATATTAAGCCTTGTTGCACGCATTTTTACTTGCGATAAACTCTCTTCTGCCGAAACGTATAAAACCTTTTGAGTTTTTGCAATATTGCCCGCAACTTGCGTTAAAATAGTCGATTTGCCAACGCCTGGGTCACCGCCCACTAAAATTATAGAGTAGGGCACTATACCGCCACCCAAAACACCGTCAAACTCTTTGATGCCCGAAGAAATTCTAACGTACTTTTGACTTTCAATTTCACTTAATTTTTTAGGGTTAGTTATCGTTAAAGGCGAAGTTTTTGACGATTTCGTGTCTTCAATAATTTCTTCAACAAGTGTTCCAAACTTACCGCATTGAGGGCATTTTCCAAGCCAAACGGGGCTTACTACACCGCATTCGGAACAAACGTATTTGCTGTTTTGTTTTTTCATAAATCACCTTTTTATAACGGACACGTACGCGCTTGACGCGATTGCTTCTTCGTTTCCAACAAGCCCAACGCCTTCTAAAGTAGTTGCCGAAATACCGACTTTTTCTATCGGTAAATCAAGCGCGTTAGCAAGGCTGTTTTTTATTGCTAAAATATGTGTTAAAAGTTTAGGTTTTTCCGCCATAATTACAGCAGAAACGTTGTTTACTTTATAGCCTTTTTCGTTAGCCATAGCAAGCACTTGCTTTAACAATTCCATACTGCAAATATCTTTGTATTTAGGGTCTTTATCGCTAAAATGATACCCTATATCGCCAAGTGAAAGCGAAGATAAAATTGCGTCCATTATAGCGTGGGTTAAAACGTCGGCGTCGCTATGACCAAGTAACCCTTTGTCGTTAGGTATTTCAACACCGCCCAAAATCAACTTGCGGTCTTTAACAAGTTTGTGTAAATCGTAACCCGTGCCAACAAGCATTTCACAATTAGAGTTAAAATCTTCTTTATAGGTTAGTTTTACGTTTTCGCTATCGTCTTCAATCAACTTGCACTTGCCTATGTGCGCACAATACACGCCCGCGTCATCCGTATATAACGAATCGTCTTGAACGAAAGAGTAGGCTAGTTTTAATTTTTCTAAATCAAATGCTTGTGGTGTTTGAGCCATCATTTTATTTTTGCGTGAAGAAGATATTATGTTGCCTTTGCCGTCCGTTTCTAAAATCGTATTTACGCAAGGTGCGCCTGCAACGCCACTACCGTATAAAACGGCACTTTTTACGCAAGCGTTAATAGTCTTTTGACTAACGAAAGGGCGCGCCCCGTCGTGCACTACGACTACGCCGTCCTGACATTTTTTAAGCGCGTTTTTTACCGATTCAAAACGCGTTTTTCCGCCTTCAACAAACTCTACGGGTTTAGTTAATGGCGACAATATTTTTTTAATGGTTTCTAGTTCGCCTTTTTTGTAAACTATCACAATTTTGTCAATGCGTTTTACGCTCTCAAAGGCAAGCGCCGTCTTTAAAACGACGGGCGTGTTGCCGATAGTTTGAAACAATTTATTTTGGCTAAAACCCGTTCTTTTTCCGCTTCCCGCACACGCAAGAATTGCGGTTACAGTGGTGTGTTTCATAATTAGTCCTCTATGATAGAATAAAGCGTTTGCGCTTCGTCTTTTTTAATGGTTTCTTTTAAAAGTTCTACTCTAAACTTTAAAGTTCCGCTACCAAATTTTACGGTTACGATATCGCCGACCTTTAAAGAATAAGACGGCTTTACTTCTTTGCCGTTTACCGAAACTCTATTGCCATCGCAGGCTTCTTTGCCTAAACTTCTGCGCTTTAAAATGCGCGAAATTTTTAAAAATTTGTCGATTCTCAAAAAACCACCCCTTGTATTATATAATAAATTATAAAATTTATCAATATTTTGCTGCAAACAGTTGACTTATTTTCAAATATCTTTTATAATTGTAAAATGTTAAAATGTAATATTATCGCCTTTTTGCCGAAATTTGCCAAAAAAAACGACAAAAAAGTGCGAAAAAATGCAGGTTATAAATTACATTTATAAGCAAAAAATCAAAAATTTATTGCTTTACGCGGTCTATTATACCGCAACCTGCAAAAATAATCAAGGTGTTTTTCAATTTTTTTAAAGGAGTGTAAATAATGCGTAATTTACAAACAGTAAAATGCGGTAACGTGGAAAGAAAGTCCTTTGCACAAATCAAAGAGATTCAACCTATCCCTTATCTTGTTGAAGTTCAAAAAGACTCTTACGATGCTTTTATTGAAGAGGGTATTGACGAAGTTTTAGAAGACTTTTCACCCATTACCGACTTTGGCGACCACTACGAACTCTATTTTTTAGACCATAACCTAGACGGTAAACCAAAGTATACTGAAAAAGAATGCAGAGATAGAGATGCTACCTATGCAATTCCACTTGAAGTTAAAGTAAGGTTAGTTAACAAGATTACGGGCGAAATTATCGACAAAAACGTATTTATGGGCGATTTACCTAAAATGACTGACAGTGGTTCTTTTATAATCAACGGTGCGGAACGTGTAGTAGTTTCACAACTCGTTCGTTCGCCAGGTGTTTATAACACTTATAAGCAGGACAAGTCGGGTAAAAAACTATACGAAACTACGGTTATGCCTAATCGTGGTGCTTGGCTTGAATTCGAACAAGATTCGCAAGGCGTTTTATGGGTGCACGTTGACAGAACGCGTAAGATTGCCGCTACGACGCTTTTAAGGGCTCTTGGCTTTGGTAGTGACGAAACGTTTAAAGACCTTTTTGGAAACAGCGCTATGATAAGTGCAACTTTGGAAAAAGATAGCACTAATTCGGAAAGCGAAGGTTTATTTGAACTTTATAGAAGGTTAAGGCCAGGCGAACTTCCAACGGAAGACGCTGTTAAGCAACACCTTAAAAATCTTTTCTTTGACCCAAGAAGATACGACGTTGCAAAAGTTGGCAGATATAAATTTAACAAAAGGTTGTGCCTTGCAAACCGTATAGAAGGTACGACTTGCGCAGAAGACGTAATCAATGAAGACGGCGAAGTTTTAGCAGTTGCTGGCGAAGTTATAACTAGCGAACAAGCGTTTAATATCCAAAACAGCGGTATTAACGTTGTTGCCATTAAGGTTGAAGACGGCTCTACGCATAAAATTATTGCAAACAACACCGTAAACTTTAACGCAGTTACGGGTGCGCGTGCAAAATCTTTCGGTCTTTTAGAAACGGTTTACTATCCAAACCTTAAATTCTCTAAAGAAATTTACGAAATGACTAAAACTATGGCGGTTGAAGACGTTGCCGAATCTATGCGCACGAAAATCAACGACCTTTATTACGTTGAAGACATTTCTGCTGAAAGACTTGCGGAAGAAAAACCAGAAGACAAGAAAAACGAAGAAGCAAGAAAAGAACTTCGTAGAAAATTCGTTGAAGCTTGTAAGGAATTCTATACGATTTTAGAATCTAGCGAAATTCCATCTAAACTTTCCGCAGAGCAAAAGAAGACTATTAAGCCTTTAATTGAAAAACTTAACCACAAGCACATAACGGTTGACGATATTATTGCGTCTATTTCTTTAAACGACGACCTTAACTATAATATCGGCACTATTGACAATATCGACCACCTTGGTAATCGTAGGGTTCGCTCTGTCGGTGAACTTTTACAAAATCAATTCCGCATAGGTATTGCAAGGCTTGAAAGAGTTATTAAAGAACGTATGTCTACGCAAGACGCGAAGGAAATCGACCCAAAAAGTCTTATCAACGTTCGTCCTGTTAGTTCGGCTATTAAAGAGTTCTTCGGCTCTTCACAACTTTCGCAATTTATGGACCAAACAAATCCTATTGCTGAACTTACGCACAAAAGGAAACTCTCTGCGTTAGGTCCAGGCGGTCTTAATAGAGAAAGGGCAACGTTTGAAGTTAGAGACATTCACTATACTCACTATGGTCGTATGTGTCCTATCGAAACGCCTGAAGGTCAAAACATCGGTCTTATTACGTCGCTTTCAAGTTACGCAAAAGTAAACGAATTCGGCTTTATTGAATCGGCTTATAGAAAAGTTGACAAAAAGACGGGCGTAGTTACTGAACAAGTAGACTATCTTACTGCGGACGAAGAAGATAAATACATCGTTGCGCAAGCAAACGAACCACTTGACGAAAACGGTTGCTTCGTAAACGAACGCGTATCTTGTAGAAGAAAAGACGAAACAGCCGAACTTCCAAGAGAAGAAGTTGATTATATGGACGTTTCTCCAAAGCAATTAGTTTCGGTTGCTACGGCGCTTATTCCTTTCCTTGAAAACAGCGATACGAACCGTGCGCTTATGGGTTCTAACATGCAACGTCAAGCAGTTCCACTCATTAAGCCTGAAAACGCAATAGTAGCAACGGGTGTTGAAGCAAAAATTGCCGAAGACTCCGGCGTTATGATTATTGCTAAAAACGACGGCGTAGTTAAAGCCGTTTCGGGTAGGGAAATTATCGTTGAAGAAGTTGACGGAACGGAAAGAGTTTACACGCTTAAAAAGTTTGAACGCTCTAACCAAAGCACTTGTCTTAACCAACACCCAATCGTTTCAACGGGCGAAAAGGTCGTTAAAGGTCAAACGCTTGCTGACGGTCCTGCAACTGCAAACGGCGAACTTGCGCTTGGTAGAAATATCTTAATCGGTTATATGACTTGGGAAGGTTATAACTACGAAGACGCTATCTTATTAAGCGAAAAATTGATACAAAACGACGTGTTTACGTCAATCCACATTGAAAAACACGAAACTGAAGCCCGTGATACTAAACTTGGTCAAGAAGAAATTACGCGTGATATTCCTAATTTAAGTGAAGAAGTGTTAAAAGACCTTGACGAAGACGGTATTATTAGAATAGGTGCGGAAGTTACGAGTGGCGACATATTAGTTGGTAAAGTATCGCCAAAGGGCGAAGTTGAACTTACGCCGGAAGAAAGACTTTTAAGGGCAATCTTCGGCGAAAAGGCAAGAGAAGTTAAAGACACGTCTTTAAAAGTTCCACATGGCGAAGGCGGTATCGTAGTTGACGTTAAAATCTTTACTCGCGAAAATAAAGACGAACTTGAACCAGGCGTTAGCAAACTCGTAAGGGTATACATTGCTCAAAAAAGGAAGATTTCCGTGGGCGATAAGATGGCGGGTAGATACGGTAACAAGGGCGTTATTTCTAGAATTTTACCAGAATGCGATATGCCTTTCTTGGCAGACGGCACGCCACTTCAAATCGTTCTTAACCCACTTGGCGTTCCATCTCGTATGAACATCGGTCAAGTTCTTGAAGTGCATTTAGGTCTTGTATGTAAACAACTTGGTTGGAAGGTCGTTACGCCTGTATTCGACGGCGCAAGAGAAAAAGATATTAGAGAGTTATTACAAGAAAATAACATCGTTAACCCATACGGTGAAGTTGACGGCAAAATTCAACTTTACGATGGACGTACGGGCGAACCGTTTGAAAACAGGGTAACAGTTGGTTGTATGTATATGATTAAACTTCACCACCTTGTTGACGATAAAATCCACGCGCGTTCAACGGGTCCATACTCACTCGTTACTCAACAACCACTTGGCGGTAAAGCGCAATTCGGTGGTCAAAGATTTGGTGAAATGGAAGTTTGGGCGTTAGAAGCGTACGGCGCTGCGCATATTCTTCAAGAAATGCTTACAGTTAAGTCGGACGACGTCGTTGGAAGATTAAAAACTTACGATTCTATCGTAAACGGCGAAGATATTAGCGAACCTGGTATACCAGAATCGTTTAAAGTATTGTTAAAAGAGTTACAAGCGTGCGCGCTTGATATGAAAGTTCTTACGGAAAACAACGAAGAAATTTCACTTAAAGAACTTACGGAAGAAACCGAAGAAGTCGGCATTGAAAGGGATAACAAAGATATCCACGAAGAAGTTGAACTCGACTTTGGCGATGACGACGGCGAAGAAGAAAAATTCGATGGCGCTAGCATATTTGGCGATGACCTTGACGAATTTGACAGCGACTCTAAATACGAATTTAATTCAAAAGAATTGTTTGATGAATTTGAAGACCTTGACAGTCTTGAAGATTTTGACGACGATAATATGTGAGTGAGGTAAATAAATGTTTGAACTTAACAATTTTGACTCTATTCAAATAGGTGTTGCATCACCGGAAAAAGTAAGACAATGGTCTTATGGCGAAGTTACAAAACCTGAAACAATAAATTACAGAACTCAAAAACCAGAAAAAGACGGTTTATATTGCGAAAGGATTTTTGGACCTGCAAAGGACTATGAGTGCCATTGTGGTAAATATAAAAGAATTAGATACGCGGGCATTATTTGTGATAAGTGTGGCGTTGAAGTTACTAAATCAAAAGTAAGGCGTGAAAGAATGGGGCATATCGAACTTGCCGCACCAGTTTCACACATTTGGTATTTTAGGGGCGTGCCTTCTAAAATCGGCCTTATTCTTGATATGAGTCCAAAGCCACTTGAACAAGTAATTTACTTCGTAAGTTTCGTCGTTTTAGACCCAGGTACGACTGATTTAGCGTACAAGCAAGTTATTAGCGACAAAACGTATTTTGAATACGTTGAAAAATACGGCGCTGACGCCTTCAAAGTAGGCATGGGCGCGGAAGCAATCAAAGAACTTTTAATGGCTGTTGACCTTGAAAAAGAATCTTTGGAACTCAAAAAAATTATTGATGAAAATCAATCAAATCAAAAGAAAGTAAAGGCAATTAAGCGCCTTGAAATCGTTGAAGCGTTTAAAAAGGGTGGCACTAGACCTGAATGGATGATTCTTGACGTTGTGCCTGTAATTCCACCTGATTTACGTCCTATGGTTCAACTTGACGGCGGTAGATTTGCAACGTCCGACTTAAACGACTTATATAGGCGCGTAATCAATAGAAATAACAGATTGCGTAAACTTATGGATTTAGGCGCGCCCGATATTATTATAAGAAACGAAAAACGTATGCTTCAAGAAGCCGTTGACGCGCTTATTGACAACGGCAAAAGGGGTAAAGCCGTTACGGGTGCTGGTGGTAGAGAACTCAAATCACTTTCGGCATTTTTACGCGGTAAACAAGGTCGTTTCCGTATGAACCTTTTAGGTAAGCGTGTTGACTATTCTGGCCGTTCGGTTATCGTAGTAGGTCCTGAACTTAAAATTTATCAATGTGGTCTTCCTAAAGAAATGGCAATTGAACTTTTCAAGCCTTTCGTTATGAAAGAACTTGTTGAAAACGGCACTTGCCATAACATTAAGAGTGCAAACCGTACCGTTGAAAGAATGAAACCTTGCGTTTGGGATATTTTGGAAGAAATTATCAAAGACCACCCCGTTCTTTTAAACCGTGCTCCAACACTTCACAGACTTTCTATTCAAGCGTTTGAACCCGTATTGATAGAAGGTAGGGCAATTAAACTTCACCCACTTGTTTGCGGTGCGTTCAACGCGGACTTCGACGGCGACCAAATGGCCGTTCACGTTCCACTTTCTATTGAAGCGCAAGCGGAAGCAAGGTTCTTAATGCTTTCTTCAAATAACATCTTAAAACTTTCGGACGGCAAGCCTGTTATGTCGCCAACGCAAGACATGGTTTTAGGTTGCTATTATTTGACGATTGTTCGTAGGGCGGAAAACAAATTCTACGGCGAAAACGCGTATATTGAATTTACCGAAATCGACGGAAAGTTCTATATCGTAAAAGATGCCGATGATATGGAAGAATTTGCAGTTTCTAACGCAGTTTACAATGAAGACGGTTCTGTTGAAAGTTGTACTTTAACAAGCCTTGTAAACGGCAAAGTTTACGAAAACGTAACTAGATATAGAGCGCCTGCATATATTTCCGAAGACGAAGCCATAATGGCTTATCAAACAAAACAACTTACTTTGCAAGATGAAATTTACGTTAGAAGAACGGTTACGCTTCCTAACGGCGAAAAGATTACGGGCAAGGTAAAAACTACTTGCGGAAGAATTATCTTTAACGAACAAATTCCACAAGATATCGGCTTTACCGCAAGAGAAAAAGACGAAGACTATCTCAAATATGAGATAGACAAATTAGTTGCAAAGGGCGACCTTAAAAAGATTGTAGACGCTTGTTTCAAGATAAAATCGGCAAAATGCGCCGCTGAAACTTTAGACTACATCAAGTCGCTTGGTTATAAATATTCTACCGTTGGCGCTATCACGACGTCTATCTTCGATATGCACGTTCCAGAAGCAAAGGGTAAAATATTAAAAGAAGCGTCTGATAAAGTATTAAAGATTGAAAACAAATTCAATCGTGGTTTTTATACGGACGAAGAAAGATACAAAGCAGTCGTTGACGTTTGGACGAAGGCAACGGGTGACGTTACTAACCAACTTCAAAAAACACTTGATAAATTCAATCCTATATGGATGATGGCTCACTCTGGCGCGCGTGGTTCTATCGACCAAATCAAGCAACTTTCGGGTATGCGTGGTCTTATGACCGACCCAAGTGGTAGAGTTATTGAAATTCCGGTTAAATCGTGCTTCCGTGAAGGCTTAACGGTATTAGAATACTTCACGTCTTCACACGGTGGTAGAAAAGGTCTTACGGATACGGCGTTAAAGACGGCGGACTCTGGTTACTTGACAAGACGTCTTGTTGACGTTTCTCATTCAGTAATCGTTAAAGAAGAAGACTGTTTCGCAACTCTTGGCGAGTCGCCAAAGGGCATTGAAGTAACCGCAATCAAAGTTGAAGGCGAAGATAAGCCTATCGAAACACTTGAAGATAGACTTTCGGGCAGATACACGATTAACGACGTAATTAACCCTGCAACGGGCGAAGTTATCGTTGCGGGCGATACTATGATTAGCGAAGAAAAGGCTAAAGAAATAGTTAAAGCGGGCATTGAAAAAGTTTTAATTAGAAGCGTGTTCTCTTGCCGTTCAAAAATTGGCGTTTGCGCTAAATGTTACGGTAAAAACATGAGTAATCTTTCACCTGTTCAAATAGGCGAAGCAGTTGGTACGATTGCCGCGCAATCTATCGGTGAACCAGGTACGCAACTTACGATGAGAACGTTCCACACGGGTGGTATTGCATCAACGGGCGACATCACGCAAGGTCTTCCAAGAATTGAAGAACTTTTTGAAGCAAGAAAGCCTAACGGTCAAGCCGTTCTTTGTGACGTAAGCGGTACGGTTTCTATCGTTGTTAAAGACGGTTTAAGACACGTCGTTGTTAAAAACGACAAGTCGCAAAAAGACTATCAAATTCCATTTAGCGCTGAAATTAAGGTTAAAGAAGGCGACGTGGTTGAACCAGGCGATATCTTAACAAGCGGTTCGGTTTACCCACAAGAAATCTTAACTACAAAGGGCGTTAAAGGCGTAGAAGATTATATATTGAAAGAAGTTCAACGCGTTTACCGTTCACAAGGCGTTGATATTAACGACAAGCACGTAGAGATTATCGTAAGGCAAATGCTTCGTAAAGTTCTTATCCAAGCAAGTGGCGATACTTCGTACTTACCAGGCGAATACGTTGACGAATTCGTAGTTCGCGAAGAGAACAAACGCGTAATTGAAAACGGTGGAAGACCAGCAATGAGCGAAAGAGTTCTTTTAGGTATAACGAAAGCGTCGTTAGCAACGGAAAGTTTCTTATCTGCCGCATCTTTCCAAGAAACGACAAGGGTACTTACCGACGCTGCAATCAAGAATAAGATTGACCACCTTGTAGGCTTAAAAGAGAACATTATTATAGGTAAACTCATACCTGCAGGAACGGGCGCAAAAGAATATAAAAATTTGATGCCACAAACTAATTCAACCGTACAAAACGTTTGACATAAAAAATAAAAAATGGTAAAATACCATAGTAAATAAGCAAAAATGCGCATTTTCGGTAAAAATTTACCGAGAAAGCGTGTTTTGTGCTGTTAATTACAATGCTTTCTTTAAGCGGGGTAACTGCTTATTGATATTTTCCGAAAAAAACAAGGAGGTAAAAGTATGCCAACAATCAACCAGCTTATCAAACATGGTAGAACGGTAGGTGCGGAAAAAAGCAAGTCACCAATACTTGCATCTTGCCCACAAAGAAGAGGCGTGTGCCTTTCGGTAACAACCACTTCGCCAAAGAAACCTAACTCTGCTCTTCGTAAAATTGCAAGAGTTCGTTTGACAAATAAGCAAGAAGGAACTGTATATATTCCAGGCGAAGGTCACAACCTTCAAGAACACAGTTCAGTTCTTATTCGTGGCGGAAGGGTTAGAGACCTTCCCGGTGTTCGTTATCATATAATCCGTGGCACTCTTGATACTGCAGGCGTTGCAAAACGTAAGCAAGCAAGAAGTAAATACGGCGCTAAAAAGCCTAAATAATAGCGAACGAAACAAAACCTACTTGTCGGAAAGTATTATTAGCACCCGATTTTGTAGGCAGTATGTCGCTAGTAGAAGCGACAGAAGGTTCACCGCGTAAGCGTGTGATAGCTGTACAAGGGTAACACCCTTAAAATTTTAAAGGAGGAATTTATTATGCCAAGAAGAGGCAACGTACCTAAAAGGGACGTTTTACCAGATCCAATTTACGGTAGTAAAGTGGTTACAAAACTTGTAAACCAAATTATGCTTGACGGTAAAAAGGGTATTGCACAAAGCATTGTGTACGACGCTTTTGAAAAAATGCAAGCAAAAACTGGTCAACAAGCGATGGAAGTGTTTAATCAAGCAATGGCTAACGTTATGCCCGTTCTTGAAGTTAAAGCAAGAAGGGTAGGCGGTTCTAACTATCAAGTTCCCATTGAGATTAGACCAGAAAGAAGACAAACTCTTGCAATTCGCTGGATTGTTCTTAACGCAAGAAAGAGAAGTGAAAGAGAAATGAGTGATAAACTTGCTAACGAATTACTTGATGCAATGAACAACACGGGTGGTTCGGTTAAAAAGAAAGAAGACACGCATAGGATGGCAGAAGCTAACAAAGCATTTGCACATTATCGTTGGTAGGAGTAAATCGTTATGCCTAGACAATACGACCTTTTACACACAAGAAATATCGGTATTATGGCTCACATCGATGCCGGTAAAACAACAACAACCGAACGTATACTTTTCTATACGGGTAAGACTCACAAACTTGGTGAGACTCACGACGGCGAAGCAACGATGGACTTTATGGTTCAAGAACAAGAACGTGGTATAACAATTTGTTCTGCCGCTACGACTTGCTTCTGGAAAGGTAATAGAATTAACATTATCGACACGCCTGGCCACGTAGACTTTACCGTTGAAGTAGAACGTTCATTAAGAGTATTAGACGGCGCTGTTGCAACGTTCTGCGCAAAGGGCGGTGTTGAACCTCAATCAGAAACCGTTTGGCGTCAAGCGGATAAGTATAAAGTTCCAAGAATTGCTTACGTAAACAAAATGGATATCAACGGCGCTAACTTCTTTAACGCTATTGATATGATGAAGGAAAGACTTCATACTAACGCTGTTCCTATTTGTTTACCTATCGGTAAAGAAGATACTTTCAAAGGTATCATCGACCTTGTAACTAACGACGCTATCATTTATAAAGACGATTTAGGTAAAGACTTTGAGCAAGGCCCTATCCCAGCAGATATGGTTGAAATTGCATCAAAGTATAGAAATCAACTTATGGAAAGTTGTGCCGAACAAGAAGACGAACTTATGGAAAAATACTTCGAAACGGGCGAACTTTCAGTTGAAGAAATGCAACGCGCTATAAGAAAAGCAACAATTTCAATGCAAATGACGCCTGTTTTATGTGGTTCTTCATATAAAAACAGGGGTGTACAACACCTTATTGACGCTATTATCGCTTATCTTCCTAGCCCACTTGACGTTGACCACGTTTTAGGCACGAACCCACAAACGGGCGCTCAAGAAGAAAGAAGAACAGACGATAGCGAACCATTTGCTGGTCTTGCTTTCAAAATCGTTGCCGACCCATTCGTTGGTAAACTTGCTTTCTTTAGGGTTTATTCGGGAACTTTACAATCGGGTTCTTACGTATACAACACTACGAAAGGCAAGAAAGAAAGAGTTGGTAGACTTATGCTTATGCACGCAAACCACAGAGAAGAAATTGAAGAAATTTATTCTGGTGATATTTGCGCAATCGTAGGTCTAAAAGAAACTACAACGGGCGATACTTTATGTGACGATGCTCACCCAATAATATTAGAGCAAATGGAATTCCCAGAGCCAGTTATTAAAGTTGCTATCGAGCCTAAAACGAAGGCTGGTCAAGATAAAATGACTATGGCGCTTTTAAAACTTGCCGAAGAAGACCCAACGTTCAAGTTCTATACGGACAAAGAAACGGGGCAAACCATTATCGCTGGTATGGGTGAACTTCACCTTGAAATTATCGTTGACAGACTTTTAAGAGAATTCAAAGTTGAAGCAACTGTTGGTAAACCACAAGTTGCATACAGAGAAACTTTCCGCAAAGAAGTTCAAGCACAAGGTTTCTACAAGAGACAATCTGGTGGTAAGGGTCAATACGGTGACTGTCGCGTTACGTTTACACCACTTGAACCAGGTACAGGCTTTGTATTTGAAGACGAAACTGTCGGCGGTTCTATTCCAAAGGAATATATCGAACCTGTTAGAAAGGGTATTGAAGAAGCGTCAAAGAACGGTACGCTTGCAGGCTACGAAGTCGTTGACTTTAAAGCAACTGTATACGACGGTTCTTACCACGAAGTAGACTCTTCGGAAATGGCGTTCAAGATTGCTGGTTCTCTTGCATTTAAAGAAGCAATGAAAACTGCAAACCCTGTAATATTAGAACCTATTATGAAAGTTGAAATCGTTACGCCAGAAGATTACTTCGGCGACCTTATGGGCAACGTATCTTCACGTCGTGGTACTATCCAAGGCACGGAAGATAGAAACGGTTCAAAGGTTATCGACGCGCAAATTCCGCTTTCGGATATGTTCGGTTACGCAACAGACTTGCGTTCACGCACGCAAGGTCGTGGTCAATATACAATGCAATTTGACCACTATGCAGAAGTTCCAAAGTCAGTAGCAGAGAAGATTATAGGCGAAAGAGCCGTTAAAAACGACTAATTTTAAGTAAATTATCTTAATTTTCGCGCATTACTTGACATTATAAGAACAATATTATATACTTAAATCAATTAAAATAAAAAATAAAAATAAAAAACAAACATAATTTTTGGAGGAAACAAAAAACTATGGCTAAGGCAAAATTTGATAGAACTAAACCACACGTAAACATTGGTACTATCGGTCACGTTGACCACGGTAAAACTACTTTAACTGCGGCAATCACTATGGTTCTTGCATCTCAAGGCTCTGCTGAAAAGATGAGATATGACCAAATCGATAAGGCACCAGAAGAAAAGGCAAGAGGTATCACGATTAACACTTCTCACGTTGAATACCAAACTCAAAACCGTCACTATGCACACGTTGACTGTCCAGGCCACGCAGACTACGTTAAGAACATGATAACTGGTGCTGCTCAAATGGACGGCGCAATCTTAGTAGTTGCTGCTACAGACGGCCCTATGGCTCAAACTAAAGAACACATCCTTCTTGCTAGACAAGTTGGCGTTCCATACATCATCGTATTCCTTAACAAGTGCGACGAAGTTGACGATCCTGAATTACTTGAACTCGTAGAAATGGAAGTTAGAGACGTTCTTAACAAATACGAATTCCCTGGCGACGATATTCCTATCGTTAAAGGTTCTGCTCGTGACGCATTATTATTCGCTTCTGAAAACGATGGCGCTGCCGTTGCTTCTTCTGAAGCTTGCAAATGTATTTTTGAACTTATGGCTGCTGTTGACAGTTACATTCCAACTCCAGAACGTGAATCTGATAAACCTTTCTTACTTCCTGTAGAAGACGTATTCACAATTTCTGGTCGTGGTACGGTTGCTACTGGTAGAGTTGAAAGAGGTGTTGCAAAAGTTGGCGACCCTGTTGATATCGTTGGTATCCGTCCTGAAAAGAAGACTTCGGTTATCACTGGTCTTGAAATGTTCAGAAAATCTCTTGACGAAGCATACGCTGGCGACAACGTAGGCGCACTTTTAAGAGGTGTTGACAGAACTGATATTGAAAGAGGTCAAGTAGTTGTTAAACCAGGTACTGTTCAACCTCACACTGAATTCAGCGGTGAAGTTTACGTTCTTACGAAAGAAGAAGGTGGTAGACATACTCCTTTCTTTAATAACTACCGTCCACAATTCTATTTCAGAACTACTGACGTTACAGGAACTATTAAACTTCCTGCAGGCGTTGAAATGGTAATGCCTGGTGACCACGTAACTATCGACGTTGCGCTTATTACACCAGTTGCTATGGAAGAAGGTCTCCGTTTCGCTATCCGTGAAGGTGGTAAGACTGTTGGTTCTGGTATAGTTTCAAAGATTATTAAATAATCTAAACGTTAATAATTGTCCGATGCTTTATGCATCGGACTTTTACTAATATAAGAACTTAAAAACTTCGTAATAGACGTTTAGATAAAGCGTTGCGTAAGTTTTTAACTTGTTGTATTAGAATTTTTGTAAATTATAACTAAACAAATTGACATTTAGTTAACTATTTGTTACAATTATAAAAATATAAAAGCGTAAGAATTTTAATTAAAAAGAACGCAAATTTTTCAAAAGAGGTAAGTTATGGCTTATTTGACCGATATAGAAATTGCGCAAAGCGTAAAGGTTGAACCTATAAGCGCAATTGCAAAAAATGCAGGCATTAACGACGAGTTTTTAGAGTCTTATGGCAAAAATAAAGCAAAAGTTAGTTTAGATTATTTGAAGTCTTCTAATAAAGAAGGCAAGTTGATTTTAGTTACGGCTATTACGCCAACCCCAGCGGGCGAAGGTAAAACGACTACTACTATCGGTTTAGCGGACGGTTTAAAAAAGATAGGCAAAAGCGTTGCCGTTGCTTTAAGAGAGCCATCACTTGGACCCGTGTTTGGCGTTAAAGGTGGCGCAACGGGTGGTGGATACGCGCAAGTTGTTCCTATGGAAGACATTAACTTACACTTTACGGGCGATTTCCACGCAATAACGAGCGCAAATAACTTGCTTTGCGCTATGATAGACAATCATATCCATCAAGGCAACGCACTTGGCATTGACGTAAGAAAAATAACTTTCAAGCGTTGCGTTGATATGAACGATAGGCAACTTCGTCAAATCGTAAACGGTCTTGGCGGTAAAGCAAACGGCGTTCCAAGAGAAGACGGCTTTGATATTACCGTTGCAAGCGAAATTATGGCGGTATTGTGCTTATCAACTTCAATTAGCAACCTTAAAGAAAACCTTTCAAAAATAATCGTAGCATATAATTATCAAAACGAACCCGTTACTTGTGGCGACTTAAAGGCGCAAGGCGCTATGACGGCACTTTTAAAAGACGCGTTAAAGCCTAATTTAGTTCAAACGTTAGAAGGCACGCCTGCATTTATTCACGGCGGACCATTTGCAAATATTGCACACGGCTGTAACTCTTATTTAGCAACTAAAATGGCGTTAAGAACTGGCGATTACGCAGTTACCGAAGCGGGCTTTGGCGGAGATTTAGGTGCAGAAAAGTTTTTTGATATTAAGTGTAGAAAAACGGGGTTAAGACCATCGGCAGTAGTTATCGTTGCAACTGTAAGGGCAATTAAAATGCACGGCGGTGTGTTAAAAACCGATTTAGCAAAAGAAAACGTAGACGCTATTAAAAAGGGTTTACCAAACCTTTTAAGGCACGTTTCAAATATAAAAGACGTATACAAACTTCCATCGGTCGTTGCGGTTAACAAATTCCCAACTGATACCGATTTAGAAGTTGAAACTATTATAAACGCTTGCAAAGAATTAGGTGTAAACGTAGTTCTTTCGGACGTTTGGGCAAAAGGTGGCGAAGGCGGTAAGGAACTTGCTAGCGAAGTAGTAAGGCTTTGCGAACAGCCAAACGATTTTACCTTTGCATACGGCGATGACGAAACGATAGAGCAAAAAATTAACGCTATCGTAACAAAAATTTACCGTGGTAAAGGCGCGATTATAACGCCGTCCGCAAAAACTCAAATTCAAAAGTTAAACGAACTTGGTTATAGTTCTTTGCCTGTATGTATGGCTAAAACTCAATACAGTTTTTCAGACGATGCCAAGAAGTTGGGCGCTCCAACCGATTTTGAAATTACAGTTAAAAACGTAAAAATTTCGGCAGGCGCAGGCTTTATAGTAGTATTAACAGGCGATATTATGACAATGCCAGGTTTGCCAAAAATTCCATCGGCAGAAAATATAGACGTTGACGAAAACGGCGTTGTTTCAGGATTATTTTAATAATAAAGGAGAAATTTATGGCAATATACATTAACGAACCATCACACACGTTTAACGAATATCTATTGATACCCGGTTATTCTTCAAGCCAAGCAATACCATCAAACGTTTCTTTAAAAACACCGCTTGTAAGGTTTAAAAAAGGCGAAGAACCAAAAATTTCTATGAATATACCTATGGTTTCGGCAATAATGCAATCGGTTTCGGGCGATAAACTTGCTATTGCGCTTGCTATGGAAGGCGGAACGTCGTTTATTTACGGCTCTCAATCAATAGAAGACGAAGCCGCAATGGTTGCACGCGCTAAAAACCACAAGGCTGGTTTTGTAACAAGCGATTCTAACCTTTCGCCAGAAAGCACTTTGAAAGACGTTATTGAATTAAAAGAAAGAACGGGGCACTCAACCGTTGCCGTTACGGAAGACGGTACAAGCGATGGTAAACTCGTTGGTATAGTTACTAGCAGAGATTATCGCGTAAGTAGAATGAGTCCTGATGAAAAAGTTAAAAACTTTATGACGCCTTTTGAAAAACTTATAACGGCAAAAGAAGGCACGACTTTAAAAGAGGCAAACGATATTATTTGGGATAACAAGTTAAATTCGTTGCCTATTATTAACGAAGAACAAAAACTTTGCTATTTCGTATTCCGTAAAGACTACGACAGCCACAAGCAAAATCCAAACGAACTTTTAGATAGCGAAAAACGTTACGTCGTTGGCGCGGGTATCAACACAAGAGACTATAAGGAAAGAGTGCCAGCGCTTGTAAACGCAGGGGCAGACGTTCTTTGTATTGACAGTAGCGAAGGCTTTTCTGAATGGCAAAAACTCACTATTGATTGGATTAGAAGTCAGTATGGCGACAGCGTAAAAGTCGGCGCTGGTAACGTTGTTGACGCCGAAGGTTTTAGATTTTTAGCCGATTGCGGTGCGGACTTTATTAAAGTTGGTATCGGTGGCGGTTCTATTTGTATCACAAGAGAAACAAAGGGTATAGGTAGGGGTCAAGCAACTGCGCTTATTGAAGTTTGCAAAGAAAGAGATAAATACTTTGAAGAAACGGGCATTTACGTTCCCGTTTGTTCGGACGGCGGTATCGTATACGACCATCACATAACGTTAGCGCTTGCTATGGGTGCAGACTTCGTTATGCTTGGCAGATATTTTGCCCGCTTTGACGAAAGCCCAACGAATAAAGTTATAATCGGTGGAAACTATTATAAAGAATATTGGGGCGAAGGTTCGGCAAGAGCAAGAAACTGGCAAAGATACGATATGGGTGGCGACAAAAAGTTGTCATTTGAAGAAGGCGTAGACAGTTACGTTCCTTACGCAGGCAAACTTAAAGATAACGTTGCACTTTCGTTAAGCAAAGTTAAGTCAACAATGTGTAACTGTGGCGCACTTACTATTAAAGAACTTCAACAAAAAGCAAAACTTACGCTTGTTTCTGCAACAAGTATCGTAGAAGGTGGCGCGCACGACGTTATTCCAAAAGAAAAAACACAAACAATAAAATAATAAAAAAACCGCTTATAAAAGCGGTTTTTTTGTATATAAGCGTATAATTAAAAAAATGGCAAGGTTTTAAACTTTACACTTGCCGTACTTTTATCGTAGCAAGGCTTTGTACTTTACTCTTGCCGTCCCTTTAGCCGAAAGGGAAGGTGGCTGGCGTTAGTTGACGGAAGGGATTGGGGTAGGTGTTTGAGTAACAGTTAGCATAAGCAACTAATCCCTATCGGTGCTTAAACGCACCACTTCCCCTTGCACATCAAGGGGAAGCAAGAAATCTATGTGGTTGCATAAGCAACTACTCCCTATCGGTGCTTAAACGCACCACTTCCCCTTGCACTTCAAGGGGAAGCAAGAAAAAATATAAGCAAAGGCAAGCAAGAAAGAAAATATAAAAGGTAAAGCATTGCTAAAACGTAATATATTAGGCGGGCAAATTGACTTATCCATCTTTTTTTGTGAAAGTTTTGTGCAAATTGCCTAAATAATATTTGTATACTGTTGACACAAAAAGGGTGCAAATGCTATACTAAAAGCAAATATTTATACAAATTGCACAAAGGTATATTATGGAAAAAGAACTTTTTGGTATTTTACAAGCAATAAAAGGAAAAACGGGCATAGATATTGCCGTAGTTTCCGAAAACGGCATTATTGAAGCAAATACTTACGGCAAATACGTTGAATTTCCCGTTTTAGAGTTTTCTAAAATTACTCAACAACCACAAGTTGACGAAAATTTGAAAAAAACGTTTTTTGGGTTTACTTTTAACAACGTCAATTTTTATGGCGGTATTGACGGCGTTAGTCAAACGGAAAAAAACTATGCCGTTTTAATAACGTCTTTTATAGAAAACAATCAATTAAAGACGGTAGACGCTAGTTTTGACGAGCAATACCTTTCAATAGTTTTAGGCGACACCACCAAAAGCAAAACTTTGCAATTTCAAGAAAAGTATAGCGTGCCTAAAAAAAATTGCTATTGTATGTTGTTTAAAAGTCAAAAAAATAATGCCGACGATATCAAAAACTTTTTAAACGATTACGCTTTAAACGACGACAGCGTTGTTAAAATTGACGAAACGTCTTGCGCCTTAATAAGATTTTGCGACTCTTTAACGGACGGCGTTTACGATTCGCCCATAGAGTATGCCGAATACACGGTAAGGTCTATTTTTGAAGAGTTAGGTTTACAAGTTTCCGTGTATATAGGTAGCACCGTTTCTAGTTTTTGCGACGTAGCCGTTTCATACAAGCAAGCGCAAGAAACTATTAAAATGGCTAATTTATTCGGCTGTTTAAAGGGCGTTTTTGCATACAAATATTTCTTACTTTTAAAAATGGCGGAAGACTTGCCGTCAAATAAAGTTCAAGAGTTTTTGTCAATGCTACTTGATAGCGCAGGCGAAGAAATTTTGAACGACGAAGAAATTATGACTACTGCCGAAGCCTTTTTAAACAACGACCTTAACGTGTCCGAAACGGCAAGGGCGTTATATCTTCATAGAAACACGCTTATATATAGAATAGATAAAATCAAAAAATTGACGGGAATGGATATAAGAAAGTTTAACGACGCGCTTGCTTTCAAAATTATTTCTGTGCTTGTAAAATTAAAATAAAAGGATAATACTAATTATATGACTAAAACAGCAAAAAGGGTTATAGCAATCTGCGCCGTAATAGTTGGGCTTGTGGTTGCGTTTATAAGTGGCTATGCGTCAAGATTTATTTTTGTCGACGACGAATTAAAAAGCGCCTATTATCTATTAGAAAAATATAAAAAATATTATTATTACGACGACGGCGATATCGTTACCGATATAGAAAACGCCTTGCTTGATAAATACTCTCAATTCTACACGAAACAAGAGTATGAGGCAATGAAGCAACAAGCAAAGGGCGAAATGGTCGGCATAGGCGTTCAAGTTACGGTAGGAACAACGCGTATTAGCGGTATCATCGGCAATTCACCTTGCGAAAAAGCAGGCGTTAAAGCGGGTGGCAACATCGTTGCGGTGGTAAAGGGCGAAACGGAAATTGCAATCAATAATTTTGATGAATTTGCTAGCGAAATTGACGCCGTACCCGTAAACGGCGAAATTACTTTTAAAGTTGATTACGATTTAGCGGGCGTAAAAACTTATACGGTAAAAAGGCAAAAGTTCATAACGTCTTACGTCACATACGTTGACAGCGAAATTTGTTACGGTTTTAGCGATAGTGACGGCGAAATGAAAGCAACCGAAAAAGACAAAATCGCAACTGTTGTTGGCGATAAAACGGCATATATAAAGTACGACGCGTTCAACGGCACTAACGCTGGTCTAGAAGGCTCTGCCGGTCAAATAAGGGAAGTTTTACGAATTTTTAAAGAGAGAAATAGAACTAAACTCATTTTAGACTTGCGTTCAAACGGTGGCGGATATATGGACATTTTGTGCGACGTTGCCAGCAATTTTATAGGCGTTGAAAACGGCGCAAGGGTGGCGGTTTCTTACGCTATTGATAAAAACGACTACGTTCAAACCTTTACGTCAAGTAAAACTTGCTATTATGACTACGGCTTTGAAAAAATAGTCGTTATGTGTGACGAAAACACCGCATCTGCGTCCGAAGCGTTAATAGGCGCTATGCTAGACTACGACAACGATAATATAGTTAGCGTTGTGGTTTCTTCGTCGTATAGCGGACTTGAAAAGGTTTATAAAACTTACGGTAAAGGCATAATGCAAACTACGTATATGAATTTAGATGGTAGCGCCGTTAAACTTACTACGGCACAAATTTACTGGCCCGTATCCGACACTTGTATTCACAACGTTGGAATAACCAAAGAAACTTCGCCAAAAGTTATAAACGCTGAAAGAGAACTTGCCTTTTTAAAGGCACTAGATTTGTGTAATAACTGAAAAATATAAAATAATACGATAAAATAATACACCGTTCCTTTAGTAAAAGGAACGGCTTTTATATTGTTGCGCTACGCTAATGGTCTAGGTGGCAACTTTTACACTACCCCACCTTGCCTTTATGAGTTATATTTTTAGCCTTGTGGCTAAAAGTTATATGCAAAACGAGTTTTGCGTTATATTTGCAAACTGTGTTTGCAAGTTATATTAAATAAATCTATAACTTGCCGTTAGGCAAATTTAACTGCGTTAGCAATAT